>NZ_LT934425.1:3776702-4406153 GCF_900232105.1 Candidatus Kuenenia stuttgartiensis | reverse complement strand
ATGGAACCTTGTTCAAAAATATGGGATGATATTCTTGAGAATGTCAGAGAGAAATTAGGCCCATTACGATTCAATCTGTGGTTCAAAAATACCCGTCTTGAGTCAATAGGTGATGCTTACGCAAGCATTGCCGTTCCTAACGTATTTACCCAGATGTGGCTGCAGGAGAATTTTTCCGGTTTGTTGAAAGAGGACATAGGGCGGTTTCTGAAGAGGAGCGACCTTGATGTACGGTTTATACTGGACAACAAGCAGGAGAAAGAGATCGTATTGCCGGAAAAGCCTGATGTTGTTGATGAGAAGGGTGCGTATACGGGGAGGAAAGCACTGGGGTTAAACAAGGGTTTGTTGCTGGAGGATTTTGTGATAGGCCCCAATAACCGGCTTGCATATACGGCGGCCCTTGAAATGATAAAGGAGGAGTATCCGCCCTTTAATCCCCTTTTTATTCATGGGAATGTAGGGGTGGGGAAGACACATCTGCTTGTGGGGATATGGAATCGGGTCAGGAAAGAGCAGACGGTGAATGCGGTGTATATGTCTGCGGAGAAGTGGACGAATGAGTTTATCTATGCATTGCAGAAAGGGAAGATGGAGTCATTTAGGCAGAGATACAGGAATGTGGACGTATTTCTGATAGATGACGTTCATTTTTTATCCAACAAGCAGGGAGTGCAGGAGGAGTTTTTGCATACGTTTAATGCGTTGTATGATTCGTCAAAGCGGATAATATTTGCGAGCGATGCCCATCCGAAGCAGATAAGCCAGTTGAAGGAGAATTTGGCGAGCCGGTTTATGTCAGGGATGGTGGCGCGTATAGAGAGGCCGGAGTATGCGACGAGGTTGTTGATATTAAGGACGAAGGCGTCGAAGTACGATGTGTATTTTCCGGAGGAGGCGCTGGAGTATATTGCGGAGAAGTTTGATGATAGTGTAAGAGAGGTGGAGAGCGCCTTGGTGACGTTGACGGCACATGCCAGGTTTAATGACAGGAAGATAGACATTGCGTTTGTCAAAGATGTGTTGAAGGAGTTCTTTTACGGCGACGACAAGGTAGTGAAGGTGGAGGAGATAGAGGGTGCGGTGTTGCGGCATTTTAACATAAGCCGCAGTGACCTTCATTCGAGCCGGAAGGCGAAGACGGTATCGTTTCCGCGTCAGATATGCATGTATTTAATAAAAAATCAGTTGGATTGGTCGTATCAGCAAATAGGGAATTATTTTGGCAACAAGAAACATACGACAGTGATATTTGCGATAAAAAAAATAAACGAAGAATTGAAAAAAGATGACCAGTTTAAATCGTTCCTCGATATACTTATGGAAAAAATTAAAAAGGCAAAAAAGTGAAGATCCGGTGAAAAACTTTCGAAAAATCTAAATCGTCACGGGAAATATTGTGAAAGAAATATCAGACATACGGTACGAATACATAAAAGACACAAAAAAGATTGTTATTAAAATAGGCACCGGCGTGATAACTGACAATGCGGGATATTTGGACAATAAACAGATAAAAGGGTTAGCCGAACAGGTCATAGAGTTAAAAAGAAGAAATTTTAATGTAACGGTGGTAAGTTCCGGCGCAATCGGATGCGGTATGGGCGAGTTGGGGTTGCAAAAGAGACCCGGTACGCTTCCTGAGCTGCAGGCGGTTGCGTCCATTGGCCAAAGCAAATTAATAAGCACGTATGATAGTTTTTTTAAATCGCATGGATATCATGCGGCACAAATCTTATTTACACGGGAAGATTTTGAAAACAGGAAAAGATATTTAAATACATGCAATACCATCCATACATTATTCCGAATGAATGCGATTCCTGTAGTAAACGAGAATGATACTATTTCGACCGATGAAATTGCCTTTGGCGATAATGACGAATTGTCCGCATTAGTAACTAATCTTATTGACGCAGACCTGCTGGTTATTCTCTCTTCAGTTGATGGGTTGTATGACAAACAACCCGAAGGAGAAAGCCGGGCGCATGTTATCCCTGTAGTGGAACACATTACTCATAAAACCAAACAAATGGCTTACAATTCCAAGACGTTGAGAGGGGTGGGGGGGATGCGTACCAAGTTGGAAGCTGCATCAATTGTGACGAATGCCGGTGAAAAAGTGATTATTGCCAACGGGCGACATGAAAATGTGTTGCTAAAGATTTTTCAGTATGAGGATATCGGGACGTTGTTTCTTCCAAAAAATGAAAAACTGACAAGCCGAAAGCGATGGATAGGGTATTCAAAGAAATCGAAAGGCGTTGTATTCGTTGATGAAGGCGCCTGTTCTGCCCTGTCGAAGAAGGGGAAGAGCCTTCTTGCATCCGGCATTGTTTCGATTGAAGGCGGTTTTGAGAAAGGAGATATTGTTTCGATTTGTAAAGGTGAAAATGATGGCGTTTTTGCGAGAGGATTAACCAATTATTCTTCTGAGGAGATAGAAAAAATCAAGGGATGCCGCGCCTCTTCGATTCACAAGATTCTGGGCTATAAATCCTATGATGAGGTTATTCATCGGGACAACCTGGTTTTGATTTAAGGGGCGTCAATAGTTGCTGTCATAATTGATTTTATTATATTGCCGACCTTTTCTTTTTCTGCGAGATTCGGCGCCAGGCGGATTGATTCATTTAAATAATAAAGGGACGTATCGATATCTTTAAAGTGCTGATAATATAATACGCCCAGGTCCCTGTATACGGAATAGTCGTTTGGATTATATTGAAGGGAAAGTTTTAGTTCTTCCGACGCCTCTTTAAAAAGGCCTTTTGACGCATACGCAATTCCCAGATTGTAATGCGCATCAACATGCCCTTGTTTTGAATAAATGGCTTTTTCAAATTCACGAATGGCCATATCAACGTTTCCGCTTTTCAGATAAACAGCGCCCATATTATTATGGGCGTCCGCATAATTGTTATCGAGTTTTACCGCTTCCCTGTATTCAGCGAGTGCCTTTTCCTTGTTGCCGGTGTATTCATAGGTATTCCCAAGATTGTTGTGTACGAAAGGTACATAGGGATTATCTTTTAATGCAAGGAGATAGGTTTCGACAGCCAAATCATGGCGTCCTCGTTTATCATAGATCATAGCAATATTGTTGTATGCAAGCGTATTATCGTTAAGATTTGAGATGGACGCTTTATATTCTTCTATTGCCTTGTCAACAAGGCTAATTTTCTCATAAGCCGCCCCCAGATTAAAATGGATAAATGGATAGCTGTGTTCCAGGGCAAGCGCCTGCCGGTACATTTTGATTGCTTCCTCATACCGCAGGTTATTAAAGTATGCATTGCCCAGGTTGCCGCATGCCCTGGCGCTTTTCGGTTCTCTTTGAAATGTGTTAAACCATAGTGTAGCGTCGTTACGCCAGATACGGTTTCTGTGTATCACTCCAATTTGAAAACAGAGCAGAATAACGCCAAAAACAACAACAATAGGATAAGACAATTTTCTATTCAAAAAGGAATAGCTTATTGTGCAACAAAGGCCGATTATCGGCACATACAAATACCTTTCCGCCATAATGTTGCCGATGGGGATAATGCCAAGCACCGGCAAAAGTGTGATAAAGAACCATAAAATAAAAAAAATGACATATCTATTCCTTCGTAAGAAACGTACAAAAATAACAACGAAACACGTAATCAGCAAGGCAGCCACAAATAACGATAACGTAAAAGATAAATGCCCTGGTACGTAATAATCCGCGTTAAGGGGGACAGGTAAAAAAATAAGTTTTAGATAATATGCCACTACCTTTGTCATGGTGGCAATATTTGTTGGATAGATTTCTATCGTTTTTAAGTTATTACTGAGGGCAAAAAATCTCAGAAAGATATAGACACCTGTAACAAAAATATATCCGCTGTAAAAGAGCATGAAACGAGCAACTTTTTTTGCAAGAGGGGCTAAGGAATCAGATTTTTTTTCGTTTTGAGATAAAAACAAAAGATCGAAGATTACAATAAGGATTGGGAATGTAATCGCCATTTCTTTTGAAAAAAGGGCGATGAGGTATGCGAGACAAGAGAGAAAATAACAAAGGGTAAAGTGGCTATTTGTGTGGCTTTGCCTGTGGTTTTTTGTTTTCAGGAATAAAATAAACGCTAAAAGGAAAAAAATTGAAACAAGTATATCTTCCCGGTAACAAATTGCATTAACCGTCTCCGTTAACAGAGGATGCGATAGATAGAACAGCGTAGCGATGAAAGCCTGCCGAAGGTTCTTGAAAATACATTTAGTAAAGAGGAAAAATAGGAATACGTTGATGGTGTGGAGTACCGTATTGGTTAAATGATAGCCAAAGGGTTTAAGATTCCACAATGCATGGTCAATAAAATAAGTTATGGTGACGATAGGGCGGTAACTGAGTTCTCCGGAAACATAAAAATAATCTTTATGGAATAATTTAGGGAAATTTTTTAGTGAGGTAATGAAGTGGTTTTCCTTGATGATGTATGCGTCGTCATAAACAAAATCGTTATGCAATGAGTTGAGATACAAAAATCCCGATAGAAAAATGAGGATGGCAGGAGAAACAAACTTTAAATACCTGGCGTTCATTGAAAAAACTCGCGAAATCCTGGAAAAAATTACGAAAGGCGGAACAACAGATTACATAAATTGCACAGATAAAAAAATTAAATATTCGTATTTCACCATTAAATATTTTGCCAAAAAGCACGCACTGACGAATGGAAGTGTGCAAAGAAATTACTGATAAGGTACTAAAGGCTATTATCTGTCTGTCAATAAGCGGTTGCTGGCCTTATTTTTACGGATAAAAACATGCCATAGAAAACATGCCGTAGCCGCACCGGCAGTGTCCGCCAGCCAGTCGAGTACATCCGCGGAACGATGGGGGATGAATGACTGGTGGAATTCATCGAACATACCATACAATGAGGTTATACCGAAGGCTAACAGATAAAACATCTTCGCGGATTTGATTTGAAAGGAAGAAACAACCCAGCAGACGAACAAACATAATATCCCATATTCAACAAAATGGATAAGTTTGTCGATATGGTTTGGCAAGGAGACTGAAGAGGTATCTGTGGATGATGCTACATAAATGCCGTATGCATACCCAAATGCCAGTGCACATTTTATACCCCAGTGAATCTTAATTTTTTTGGTCATTGTTTTCTAATCCTTCAAAGAGGCGAATCCAGTATTGTGTATTATTGTCAGGGAGAGAGTCTTCCTGATGTTCATTTTTACAGGTGTTTTCAAATGTTACTTGCACCTGTTTTTTCTTTATGTTTGCCAAACCGGTTTTTTTTATGTGGAAATCGACCTCTTCACGGGTGACTTCCTTAAAAACGCCTTCCCACGATTTAGCGTCACCTTCTGTAGGTCCTTTCCATTTACTTTCAGGTTCTGAGGGTTTTTGGTTATTCTCTTTAAAGAGTACATCGTAGATTTCTCTGTACAGTGATTTTGGGTCCAA
Organism: Candidatus Kuenenia stuttgartiensis; assembly: GCF_900232105.1. NCBI lineage: Bacteria > Pseudomonadati > Planctomycetota > Candidatus Brocadiia > Candidatus Brocadiales > Candidatus Brocadiaceae > Candidatus Kuenenia > Candidatus Kuenenia stuttgartensis. Next base: position 4,400,695 of record NZ_LT934425.1, on the reverse strand, counting down.
AATCCGGCAGCCGCATTTTTTAACATGTCTTTTTATTTCATTATCGTAGGTTACAATACATACGTCTTTCGGATTTTTCACATGGCTGGCAATGTTCATGATTTCGGTGTCCGCTTTGACGCCCGTTTTGGAATAAATTATTTTTATCCCCCCGGAAACCAGTCTTCTCGGTAAGCTTGTTTCTGAATAGGTGCCATCAAATACAACGATTATATCGTAGTGCTTTTCCTGCCGGTATTGTGAGAGGAAGGATATTACATAATCGCGCACCGCTTCAATAAAATTCCTTTCCACATGTTTTTCCAATTCCGGCACGGAAAAGATAAGATTATAGCCGTCAATAATGATTAGCATTCTATTTTGTAGTTATCAACAACGACCTTTCCATTAACAATAGTAGTCAAAACCTGTCCTTTTAGTTTCCATCCGTGAAAGGGGCAGTTTCTGCCCTTTGATTCAAAAACGTTAACGTCCACCGTCCATTCCTTGTTTTTATCTATTATGGTAATATCTGCCGGCATGCCGGCAGCAAGACTGCCGCCGTTTATTTGAAAGATGCGTGCAGGATTGACGGACATTTTTATGATAAGTTCCTTAAAAGTAATGATACCGGTATGTACCAGTTTAGTAAGCAATACGCCAAGGGCGGTTTCGAGTCCCACAAAGCCCGTAGCGCCTTTTTTTAAATCATCGTCGGTGTGCGGGGCATGGTCTGTTGCGATGACGTCAATAATACCGCTTGCCAAGCCGTTTTGCATGGCTTCCACGTCCATACGGGACCGTAAGGGAGGATTTGTCCTGGGCATATTTCCGTCTTTATCCCGGAAGCTGTTGTCCAATAATAAGTGATGGGGGGTCACTTCACAAGTGAATTTTCCTATGCCTCTTTCTTTGGCTTGTTGTATCGCTGCCAAGGTATCCTTCAGGCTTATGTGGGAAATATGCAGACGGCCTTTTGCTTGTTCCGTAAAGCGGATGTCACGCCTGGCAAAATCGGTTTCGTGTGAATAAGGTTCGCCTGGGAAACGGGTTGCGCCGGGAATGTCTTTTATCTTATTCAAATAAAATGGAGAGTCTTCGCAATGTGGGCTAATAATAATAGCATGTTGTACTGAAAGCTCGCAAGCCTTGCACATTAAAGCATCGTTGAATACCGGATTGCCGTCGTCCGATAATGCTTTTATACGGGTATTCTTAGCAAGGGCGGCAATGTCCGTCAACTCTTCACTTAATGAACCTTTTGTAATGCATGCCTTGGCAAACACTTTTATTATGCTCTTTTCTAAAATTCTTTCCGTGAGTAAATCCACTATGGCGGGGGAATCGATAGGCGGGTTTGTATTGGGCTCGCAAATCACTGTCGTATATCCGCCCTTTGCAGCGGCGCGTGAGCCTGTTCTGATATCTTCTTTGTATTCAAGCCCTGGTTCACGAAAATGAACATGGCACTCTATCAGACCTGGGATGACGTGTTTATTCGTTGCATCAATAATCCTGACAGAGGGGTTGGTGGTAATATTGGGTGACACCGCCTCTATTTTCCCATTTTTTACAAGAACGTCAGCGTATCCTTCAAAGTCGGAAGCAGGGTCTACTACATAACCGCCTTTTATTAATAATGCATTCATTTTGTGTAATCTGAAATAGTAAAGGTTCTTATTTTCTATCCATCCAGTGATCATACCCTTTCTATCAGAGTAGGTTCTGAAACGGTTGATATGCACCTTAATTGGTCTACATAGAATTCCTCAGAAATCGAGCGGACTTTTTACCTCTTTGATGGTCTGGATTTTGATCGTATGGGTGTATATCATGGTCGTCCTTACATCAATATTAAAGGTTTTCTTCGTTTGAAGGACATTATTCAAGTTCTTTGACAGCTCTTGTTCTAAGGATTTCAGTCGTAACGCCATATAGTTGGTACCTTTTACTTCGTGAAAACTCACACCACATGTCTTTTCCGCTGCCTTATTCATCAGTACAATGTTGAGATCTCTGTCCAAAAGAATAACATCTGAATCAAGGTTATCTATTATAGATTTGTCAATGCTTCCATCATCGGTAAAGAAATAAGGCGGAACATCGGTCTTATCGCCGTTATACGGAACGAGCCATTTTTGAACAGAATTCTTTTTTTTATTCATACCTGCATTGATGAGATTTTAGGTGAGTGAGACAAGTATTTCCCAAACAGTCATAACATAATATTGTGTGTTGTTTCTTGTATATCGATTTAAATGCATCCTGCATTAGCACAGAACACATAATTTTGATATTACCCATCATTTGACACAAGAGTACATCGTCTTTACGCACAATGATAACTGATTTGGGAATATAAATCCACACAAAAGGGAATAACCGTTCCCATTTTCCCGGAATATTATGTTTTTTCTACAGACAGAATATACTAACATTAGAAATAGCAATAACTTATATAATTTGGCACATTTGTTGCGATAAGCATTGTCAGAAAGGGAAAAACCGGTTTTCTTGTATAAATGTATTGAGTTATTTTTGATGTGTCAAGTAATTTGATTTTTTCTGAAACTGAAAGGAGGATTTGTCATGTTACCATTATCAAGGACATTGGAAACATTATTAGGGCTTCAGGAGGCAATGGACCTGGCGCGCGACACGGGTTTTTTTGAGAATACTACGACCAGTAGAGGGGTGTATCCGCCGATGAATATTTTTGAAAAAGATGGCGATTTGGTGCTCGTTTCAGAATTAGCAGGGGTAAAGAAGGAGGATCTGAACATAGAGGTAAAAAACAACATATTACGGCTATCCGGAGAACGCAGGATCGACTACGGCGAAAATGTCAGTTACCACCGTATTGAGCGTACTGCATCCAAATTTGACAGGACATTGAGACTACCGGTTAACGTAGAATCTGATCAGGTCAGAGCAGAGTATATAGATGGCCTTCTGGTAATCTCTCTGCCCCGTGCGGAGTCAGAGAAACCAAAACGTATTGCAATTCAATAATAACCCTGAAAGGAGGATGGTATGAGTAATGAAACAAAGGAAGTAGCAACGGTTGAAAGTCAGAAACCGGAAAAAACAGAATATAAGGGAGAGAAAACGGTGCAAGGCAAATATTATATTCCCATGACGGATATCGTTGAAACCGATAAAAGTCTGGTCGTCACCATGGATGTCCCGGGTGTGAAAAAGGAAAATGTAAATGTCGTGCTGGAAAATAATGTCCTGGAGGTTGATGCAAAAATAGACTTTACGCCGTATGAACATCTTAATCCGGTGTATACCGAGTACAATGTAGGTCATTATACCAGGAAATTTACCGTATCAAATATCATTGATACGGGAAAAATTGATGCAAAACTGGCAGACGGTGTATTGACCCTGACACTGCCAAAGGCGCCGGAAGCACAACCAAAGAAGATTCAGATAGGATAACAGAGAGTGGCGTGACGTACGGTTGATTGAAGCGGTTAACGCCAGGTGAGATGAGAAACAGCCTGTGAGTATTAACGAATACGGAAGGATTTTTTGTCGTAATATTATGTCGTAATGTCGTAATATAATATATTACTTTTTAGTATGAGAAAGGAGAAACGGAAAGAAATGAACGTAATTCGTAAGTTTTTTCATGATCGAAAAGGTACAGTAATTTCTGGTGTGGTTGCATTAATTGCTCTCTCTCTGTTTATGTGCGCGACTGTCATCGCCTCAGAAAAGGCATTGGGTGGCGGAGAGCAGCGGGATCAATCATACATCACGTTTGGCAGTGGTAAACGCTATCAGACAACCGTAGAACGGTACACTGAAGGCGCTTTGTCTGCGCAGGATAAGCACCAAGCATCTCTCTTGACTTCGCGTATCGTCAATCATCTGAACAATGCAGCAAAAAGTCTCATCGATCAGAACCCCGAAGCTGCAAAACCGGAGATCAAGAATGCTCAGAGGCTGACGCAGGTTGTGAGGGAATTACTCCCCGTTACTACGGTGACGACATCGGTGAAAGATGTCAGCGGTAAAGTGGTTTATCGGGAGGTTGACAAGGTCCAGGACGACAAGATTGCCTTATATGAGGGCACTATCGCTATGGAAATTGTAGAACCGATCATTGACGCCAAGGAGAAGGAGGCGGCACTTAAAGGACTGCGACTTGCAGATGTTGATGTCATTTATACATCTGTGCTTGTAGACCTCAGCTATATTGAGCGAAAATTGAACCATACAGAGTCTTTATTGGACAAGGGAAAGCCGGACGAAGCACTGGTCCAGTTGGCCCTTGCGCAGACGAAAGGTGTAAAGCTCGTTTTCCATGAGGTAGACAATCCGCTTGTAGAAGTACAGCATGCGTTAAGGCTGGCTGAGCGCATGGTTGAAGAGGGTAAGCACGAAGCTGCACAGGACAACTTGAGACTGGCTCAAATCCAGTTGGGAACATACCGAGCACTGCTGGAAGACGAGGAGGCTAAGAAAATTGTGAAACAGCTTGAGGATGATATCACCAAGCTGACGACAAAGATTGAAGAAAAAGGAGCGGCATCTAAGATTCGCAAGTTCTGGGAGCGGGCAGTCAATTTGTTTAGCAAAGAAACCGGTCAAGCTCACACTGAAGAGAAGACTGAGCAAACTCAGGAGAGAAAGAAATAATGGTTGATATGTGAGGAACTGCAAGGTCCTGTTTCCCCCGACTGTTTCAGATTTTTATTGTACCATGCAGAAAAAAGTTTTGTACATTCATGTAACATTTAATTGATAAGAAAGGAGGTCGACCATGGCCTTGAAAGATTTAATAACCTGGAATAGAAGAAAACAGCAGCCTGCACTATCAGGACTGCAACACCCTGTAGCGACCCTTCAGAGAGAAGTGGACCGATTATTTGACGATTTCTTCAGAGGGTTTGACAGATTCCCGTCCCTCCCATTAAAGGAAGAGCGATTCGCCGAGTTTTCACCGAAGATAGATGTAAGTGAAAATGACAAAGAAATTGAGATTATCGCAGAAGTGCCGGGAATGGATCAAAATGATGTTGAAATTACTTTAAGAGACGATGTGCTCACTATTAAAGGGGAGAAGAAACAGGAAAAGGAAGAAAAGGACAAAGAGTACTATCATGTAGAGCGAAGTTACGGATCCTTTTACCGTTCTCTGCAACTTCCCTGTGAAGTTGACCAGGAAAAAGTGAAGGCTTCGTTCAAAAAAGGGGTGTTGAAAATCAATCTGCCTAAGAGTGGAAAAGCGCAGGAAAATGTGCGTAAGATTGAAATAAAGGGAGAATGATGTTGTTGTTGGTTATTATGGAGGCGCTTATTGGAGCATTTTTATGTAATGACAGCGCCTCCATGATAGGCGAAATTTATGGGCAAGAGGAGACAATTTATGTAAAGAGAGGTTTGCAAGATTAGTTTTTAAACTGATTAAGATCGGCAACGGTAGCAATAGAAATTAAGGATGCAGGAGAATACGAGGAAGATAAAATTAATGATGCTGCACGTAACGCTTTTCTGTTTTAGTGTAATGCCAGCCTATGCATTAGAAGACAACGGTATTAAAGACCTGCGCCAGACCGGTAAGGCCTTTGCATCTGTGGCACGGGAAGTATCGCCATCTGTGGTTTTCATACAGCATTACTTTGTTAAAAACCACTGAAACCGTTCATAAAGTGATATATTTTGTATGCCTTTGCGTTCGGCATCCTACTTATTGTATGGTATTAATCAAGGATTTTTCAAAGCATAAATCCTTTTAAATAGAGGGAATTAAGGTTGTTTTGCATATTATTTTAACAAAGTAATGATACAGGTTGAATCGAAAGTATCTGATTCGGCGAGAACACGGTTTCGGTTACCCTTTGGCGATTCATGGCCCTTTGGGGATGAGTTTTTCAAACGTTTCTTTGGTGAACCATTCCCCGGTATTCCTCGGACACCGCCTTCTGATAAACCTCAAAGTGAACACCGTATTATTGGACAGGGTTCCGGATTTGTGTTCGAGGTAAAGGACGGATTGCTGTCTGACAAAACATACATCCTTACTAATAATCACGTTGTGGAAAATGCTGATACTATCCGGGTGCAATTCCAGAATGGTTCTGAATATAACGCTAAAATTACAGGTCGGGACCCCCCAGTCAGACGTGGCGGTTATAGAAATCAAGGCTAGCAGTATGCCGGCGGCAAAACTGGGTGATTCCTCCAAGCTGGAGGTTGGGGAGTGGGTTGTTGCCATTGGCAACCCATTTGGACTGAGTCATACCCTCACCGTAGGTGTGGTGAGCGCCAAGGGGCGTACGAGTATTGGTATTAACGATTATGAAGATTTCATCCAGACAGATGCAGCGATTAATCCCGGTAACTCTGGTGGTCCACTGGTCAATCTGGATGCTGAGGTGGTAGGCATCAATACCGCCATCTTCAGCCGCAGTGGCGGATATATGGGTGTGGGATTTGCGATTCCTATCAATCTTGCCAGGGAGATCGCCGATCAGTTGATCGATAAAGGAGAAGTAACGCGTGGTTACCTTGGTATTGTGATTCAACCGCTTACCGCTGATCTTGCAAAGTCGTTCGGTGTTGAACAGGTCAAGGGTATACTTGTCTCTCAGGTTTCAGACGATTCACCGGCTGATATGGCAGGGTTGCGTCAAGGGGATATAATCATTGCATATCGCGGGGAACCGGTAACAAATGTCGGCAGTTTCCGTAACAGAGTGTCACTCACTCAGCCGGGCAGCACGGAAGAGTTGACTATCCTGAGGGAAGGAAAACAAATGACGCTTACTGTGACAATCGGCAAGCTCACCAGAGAAAAACTGGCTGCACAGACTTCGTCGCAAAGCGCCGAGAAACTTGGTCTGACGGTACAAACGCTAACCCCGCAGTTGGCTGAACAATTTGGAGTCAAAATGGGGGAAGGTGTTGTGGTCACGGAAGTCAGACCAGGATCTATTGCTGCAATGGCAGGCATTGAGCCTGGCACTGTGATTATGCAGGTGGATCGCGAACCCGTGAAAAATGCTGCCGAGTTCAAGCGTGCGGTCGAGAAGAGCAGCGATGATAAAAGTATACTGCTGCTCCTTCGGAGAGGCAATGCGCAGCAGTATGTGGTGTTAAGTTGGTAAGTTTTACCGAATCATGCCATTTCAAAAGATCGGTCGATTTGACTGCCTTTTTCCATGGATTACATTAGAACAAGGTTAAAAATGTTTAACACATTAGGAAGCACTAATCGATTCACAATATCAGCCTTTACGCTGATTTGTGTTTGCTTTATGTATACGTCTATTGTATTGGGTGTGCCAGACAACAAGAAGGTTGAGGTGGAAAAACAGCAGGCCGAAGAGCGTGTTCTTGACGCATCGAACAGGGCCGTTACCCAACATACTCTGACGACAGCGGATAAAACACTGGAGTATTTTGCCACCGCAGCATCGCTGACCATAACGGATAAGGAGGCAAAGCCAGTCAGCAGGATTTTTTATATCAGTTATACCGCTGACGAACAACATGATTACCCACGGCCGGTGACCTTTGTTTTCAACGGTGGTCCAGGTGCTGCCTCGGCATATCTGCACATGGGAGCTTTAGGTCCAAAACGCGTCGAGTTCAGTGACGATGGAAAGGTACTCCATATGCCAGCCCGATTACTCGATAATTCAAAGAGTTGGCTATCGTTTACGGATCTGGTCTTTGTAGATCCTGTTGGAACGGGTTACAGTCGTGAGATTAAGGATGACACCGAAAACAATAAAGGGCGGAAGTTGAGACCTTCGAAGGAAAAATCGATAGGTAAATACGCCTGGGGCGTGGTGGAAGATACCGACTCTCTGGCCCGCTTTATTCGCACTTATCTGACCAAGGAGGAACGTTGGCTTTCGCCAATTTTTCTTGCCGGAGAAAGCTATGGCGGTTTTAGGGTCGCACGTTTATCAAAACTGCTTCAGTCAGATTTTGGCATTGTGCCAAGTGGGTTGGTACTCATCTCTCCGGCGATTGATTTTGGGTTGCTTTGGGGCAGCGAACGAAGCCTGTGGCCTTGGGTGGCCTTGCTGCCGAGCTACACTGCAGTGGCGGCATTCCATGAACGCAGTGACATGATAACGTATAAAGCTGATAACCCCCGTGTTTCGCTTGGTGAAGTGGAGCGTTTCGCCTTATCAGAATATTTAACCGGATTAGCCGGTGGTGACTTGCTGCCGGATTGGATTGAGCAATCGAGCAACATGATGGGATTACATGCGGACATCCTGCATCGTTGGGCAGGACGCGTCCCACCGGCTCGCTTCGCTAAAGCCTTATTGTCAGACCAGAGACGTTTGGTGAGTTTATACGATGGGTCGATTAAACTTGTCGATTCTGATCCTGCAAGACAGATGCTTGCTGGTGGCGATCCGTATCTCGACCGGCTCAATGCACCAGTAACAGCAGCCTTCAATACCTATGTGCGTGACCATTTGGATTTTAAGACTGAGTTACCCTATCTCCTCTTAAATGAGGAGGTGTTCAAATCGTGGAACTGGTGGTCGGGTATTCAGGGGCAACAAGGGTTTGCCGAAGCTGTAGCGGACTTAAAGCAGGCAATGTGCATAAATCCCCATATGCAGGTATTAATCATTCATGGTGTATTTGATCTGGTAACTCCATATTATGCTACCTGGATTACGATTAAGCAAATGGATCTGGATCCTGAGATTAGCGATAATATATAACCTAAATCCTGCAAACAAGGCAAAGCCTTGTTGCAGGAATAGGATTGAAATGGTAGGATTTCCAAGGTATTCGGCGGTATATTGATAACAAAAAACACCTGAAAGGAGATTCACCATTTCGATGAAGAATATAGCAAAAAAATACAGCAAAAGACAACCGAAAATCAAGGCAGAGATGAGCGGGAAAGGCTTAACGGTACATGCAGGGCTTTTACCGGTATTGAATTTATGGGTAAGCTGATGTTCCGGGAGAGAGTCCATGAAGCGGTCCATAAGGATCGTGGAGCAAATGCCCGGTATCAGTTTGTCGATGCGGTACAAATGGTAGTGATAGGGTTGATAGCAGGGGCGACATCGATGGTAGAGGTGATGAAGGTGTGTACAGATGAGGTATTGAAGAAGATGTCCGGTTGGAAAGAGGTACCTGTAGATACTACGATAGGACGTATTATGAAGCTGGCGAGTCAGGGAGATATAGTGGAACTGACGGGGGTGATCCACCGGTTTAGGGGAAAGATATGGAAGCGTGCGGTGAGATCAGGCCATAAACTCAGGAGTGCTCTTTGCGAAGTATGGATAGATGTTGATTCTACCGTAGATGGTGTATATGGGAAACAGGAGGGTGCAGAGGTAGGATATAATCCGCACAAGAAGGGGCAGAAGGCGTATCATCCCTTAATGGCATTTATTGCAGAAACAAAGGAGGTATTACATAGTTGGTTCCGCTGTGGAAGCGCCTACACGAGTAACGGAGTAGTAGAGTTCATGAAGGAATGTATGGCGTACATGAATAAGGGGGTAAGGGTGGTATTTCGGGGAGACAGCGGTTTTTTTACCGGAGAATTACTTGAATACCTTGAGTCAATATTGGCGGGATATCTGATTAAGGTAAAGCTGAAGAATCTGGAAGGATTGCTTGAAGGGCAGAAATGGAATGAGGTGAAAGGGGAGCCAGGATGGGAACAGGCTGAATTTTGGTATCGATGTGCAGGGTGGGATCGTGCGAGACGTTTTGTGGCAGTGCGGCAATTGGTCAAAAGAGAAAAGAAATTAGTAGAAGTGTCCGTGTATGAGTATTTTTGTTACGTTACAACGGAGCGGTTAAGTCCGATGGAAGCGCATCGTTGTTATGGAAAGAGGGCTACCTGCGAGACTTTGATAGAAGAGAGTAAAGGACAGATGAATGCGGGGCACATACGTACGGGTGAATTTTTGGCCAATGCTGCGCTATTTCAGTGTGCGGTGTTAGCGTATAATCTTTTGAAGTGGATGGGATTGCTCAGTGGTGGAGTGATACAACAGTGGGAAGTAAAGACGATGAGACTGTGGTTAATCCGTGTGGCAGGGAAACTGGTGGAGAGAAGCCGGCAGATGACATTAAAATTGCCGGAGAAATTTCTCCATCAGGAGGAATGGGAAAAGTGGGAACGCATGTCACTGGATGTAGTTTTTCAGTAGAAAACCGACGTTGTATTTCGTTTTTTTAGTCTTTTGAGAGTGGTAAGTATACCGCAGATGGAGACAGTACATCCCTTTTTCGCATTGCGAAAATCGTTTGCAGGATTTAGGTATAATTCAAAGTATATCATGGTGGGCACATGCCTTACTTGCACCGGCGTTCGCTTGATAGTATGTTTAAAGATGCTACACAGTTTTTTACAAGTACAATGAGATTACCTGAACATGTCGATCCCGATTAAGATAAAGGTTGAAAAACATGATCGCTTGTTAAATATTTATATTTCAAAAGAAGGCAAAAAGACAAATAAATTATTCCACATATGTTAGAAGAGTAAACGGCACATGTGATAATTCGATCGAGTAGACGGCTGGCGTACTCAAGCCGTCTACTCGACCGATAATTCTAATACTACACAAAGAAAGGATTAATATTATGGGCAACGGAAGATTTGATGTTTGCAGTGCACCAGCCGCCTATCGTGCAAAAGTTATTGAAAACGGCCTTCGTAAAACCAGAGAGCTCTGCGATGACCATTATCAGAAATTGCTGCATCGAGCGGGTGGCCGCAGCGGCTGTGGTTTCCGTTCACCACTTGAATCCATGTTTGGCGGTTCACTTTTTGATACTTTTTTTGGTGGCCGAGATCCTTTCGACAGTGTTATTGGTCATGAGCCATCGGATATCTCCCACCGTGCACACCAAAATCTTGGTGACCGCGAGTCTGTAGACCTGGACAATTACCTGAGTGACGATGCCAAGGATATTTTGCAAAAAGCTGCGCGAAAAAGCGCATGAGAAGGTCAGTCTTTCAGATGAGGCGATTGCAGCGGCGGCTGAATTGTCCGATTGTTACGTGACAAATCGCTATCTGCCGGATAAGGCGATAGACCTTTTGATCAGGCCGCTTCCTGTGTGCGTATTCGCGCAACTTCTCGCCCATCAGAAATTCTGAAGATGCAAAATGAAGTCAAGGCCCTGGAACGAGAGGAAAAGTCCGCAAATACACGAAAGGATTATGAGAAGGCCAAAGAATACATGCCAATATTGAAGTCAAAAAAAAGCATGTCGATGAACAGGATAAGGAATGTCAAGCAAACCGCAGCAGCGAAACGCCGGTTGTTACAATGCAGAATATTGCTGAAATCGTATCCTCTTTGACCGGTATCCCGGTCAGTGATCTCACGGCAGAAGAACGGGAAAAACTCCTGAGAATGGAAGAAAAACTCCATGAGCGTGTCATCGGCCAGGAAGAGGCTGTCAAAGCTGTGAGCCTTGCCGTGCGCCTGTCTCGCGCCGATTTATGTGAAGTCAGTAAACCAATTGCCAGCTTCTTGTTTTTGGGTCCGACGGGTGTCGGTAAGACTGAGCTTGCCAAGGCATTGGCTGAAATGGTATTCGGCGATGAAGATGCCATGGTGCGTATTGATATGTCTGAATACATGGAAAAACATGCCGTGGCGCGTATGATAGGTTCCCCTCCAGGCTATGTTGGTTATGAAGAAGGGGGGACAACTCACCGAGCGTGTGCGCAGACGCCCTTATTTTGTAGTGCTATTGGATGAGATTGAAAAAGCGCACCCTGATGTTTGCAACATCCTGTTGCAGGTCTTTGATGACGGACGTTTAACGGATGGAAAAGGACGCATGGTTGATTTTTCCAATACGATTATTATCGCCACAAGTAATATCGGTTCTCATCTCATTCAGGAAAATTCCCGAAAAGAAGAAAAGGAGCAGCTTTCCTATGATGATCTGAAATCAAGATTGATGGATGAGCTGCTACATCGGTTCCGTCCGGAATTTCTCAACCGGATTGATGAGATCATTGTCTTCCACTCTCTCTGCAAAGAGCAGATTCGAGATATTATAGCCCTGCAGATGGAACGGGTTAAACGCCTTGCCCATGCTCAGGAGATCACGCTGGACTTTAATGATAGCCTGATCGATTATCTGTCTGATATCGGATTTAAACCTGAATTTGGTGCGCGTGAGCTGAAGCGCTACATTTGCTCAGAAGTCGAAGCAGGTCTGGCGGAAAAGATGCTGGGGCAAAGTTTTAAGCCCGGTGATTTCGTTGTTATCTCCTATGACAAGAAAAAGAAAGAGGTTGTCATGGAAAAAAAGCAAACCCGGCAAGAAAACAGCGAAGAAATCCAAGGGGAAAAAGAAATCCGTTTCAGGAGATAACCTCTATCAATACAGAAAGGAGATAAACATGTTTGTATTCTACGAATTTAAACAAGAAGAAATTGACCTTGGAGCCTTGAAACAAAGGCGTAAGGAAGAAATCTCAAAACAGCGGGGTTGGTATATCTTTGAAGGCATTGTTTTTTTACTCTCCGGATTATTAGCGGCGTTTTTGCCTTTTGCGACAGCGCTTGGCATCAATATTCTGGTCGGTATTTTGTTGGTGTTGAGCGGTGGTTTTCAGGTCTTTGCGTTTTTTAAACGGCGTGAGCGTTGGCTATTGCTGTTATCCGGTATCCTCTCTGTCATCGCGGGAGGAATAATGCTGCTTTTTCCTGCCGCAGGGCTTATGGGACTCAGTATCCTGATCGGTGTATTTCTCCTTTTGGAAGGTTCGCTTGAAATCGTTATGGCCTTTGCATTCCGCCCTTCTCCACGCTGGGGTTGGATGCTGATCGCCGGGATTGTTACTCTGATCATGGGTGTTTTAGTTTTTGTTTTTTTCCCGCTGGCAGGAATGCTTTACATGGCCTTGGTCTTGGCCATTAATTTGTGCGCTTATGGCATGTCCATTTTAATTCTGGTTTCCAAAACCAAAATAAATTTCTAAAGGTATCGTGTTAAAAAAACTTGAATTTTGACAACTATTCATCTTGCATTACATTGTTTTTGAATTAGTATTGTCAGAAAAAGAAAAATAGGATAACAGAAGGTGGCGTGAGAATTCTTATAATTGTTCACAATGAATGGCGATGGAAATTTAGCTTTCGTTAATTCTAAAAAAATTTTATGAATTAGAACAAATTACTTTATCGAATTGTTTCTTAGAGAAGATACCCAGGTACACTGGCAAACTTTTACCGACTTTTTTTGCGCAGACAGCGTAACATTTCTTGTTCTGTACCAGTGTACCCGCGTCTGCGCGTTTTTTGCCCGGTATTGAAACACATTACTTTTTACCACTTTTTTCCGGAAAGGAGGCACCTGATGTGTATGGATAAAGGGTGCTATTTGCCGCCAGGTGTTTATTATGTTCGAGGCGAGAATAGGTGTATGTTTGATAGTTTGTTACATGATTGGGAATCGCCGGATGTTATCAAAAACATTCCAATGCCTCCTTTTGTGGTATCAGAAAAAAGTGGGAGGGATAAATAGTGTGAAGTTGTGTTGAAAAATGAAAACGTATCTCTCCCCCGAGAGGGTAATGGTTATATAATTCCATAAACCACTGTTGATGTTTTAGATCCTTAGTGTATGTTCTTTTGATTATCTCAAAGGAGTCATTCTCCCTGACTCGTACTACAAAAGAGACTTATTTTTAGGTTATCATATCAAGAAAACTCTATGTTGCAGAAGCGGTATCAAGACAATAGAGCTTATCCGCGTTCTTGTTTAAGCGCTTCCTGATAAAGAAATACAATGACGCTTCATGCCTGATTCTGTGTGAAAGCAGACACTTGTTTCTTAATTGCAAGACGAGAAAGAAATCTACTGACTCCATGTTCTCCTATGTGTAACGGATGCCGCTTTCCATGAAAAATGATAAAGCGTTTAATCCCGTTAACACACCTCTTTTCTGTTCCCATGCTATAGCGCTTTACCCGGTTTGCATCATGCACCTCATCAAGTAATGTAGGTTTAGACTTAGAGGTAATTTTTACTTTGAAAAAAAATATTGCAGTATTTAGATAATTTAAGATATATTACCGGCAAAATATTCGTGAACGTTATTATATGCCCGAATAGCCGTATAATAAGTCACCGGTGAAAATATTAGCCGTACTAATAGCCGTCTTATAAGACGGCTATTAGTACGGCTAATTCATGTTATAACATATGGAAATGAAATTTACCGATACTGAACGCGAAGTGATTATTATTAAGGCTGTCAAAGAGCTTATTGATGAAATGGTTAATTTTGAAATAGGGAACGTGATAGGAAATGATCCTTATTCTCAATTTCAATTTTCGTCAAGGACCCATAAAAAATTTTTCAATATCATTCTTGTCGATTTCCTCTCGTGTTCTGATAAAAAGGTATTAGGTGAACAATCAACTTATCTTAGTGCTCTCCAATCAGTTTGTGATTCACCCAAATTTGAACAAAACAACTCAATCGAAAACCTTAAAAATTGTGTCAGCGATTTTAGGCAATGGCTTTCAATAGAAGTTGTTGTGGAAAAAATATGGCTCCCTTCAATAGAATTAGAAACCAATTTATCTATAAAAAGAGTCGAGTTTATTAAAATTTGTGGAAATATCTCAAAACATAATTTCAGCCGCCTTTCGGGGGTAGTAAAAGAGTTACAAACAATATTCAATAGAAACGGAATTACTTTAAGCGATGATAACGCGCTGGTTATTATTGAAGAATTTTATCAATGGTTTCATGATGATATCTTTTCTTATCATAGCAGTGCGATAGCTGAGTTTCTCAATAATATAAGGTGGGGTATCTATGAGTATCTTCAACCAGAATTCCACCGCCCCATAGTTTATGAACCAAGCAAAGATATTAAAAGGTATCACTACACATATCCAGACGAAATAAAGGGTGATTTTGCTAAACATTGTTATTGGGAATTAATGAATGACATAAGGTCAAAACCATATATGAAGAAATTTCAAGTAACTGAATATTTAAAAATGAGATATTAAAGTTATAACCAAGCGTTACCGCGGACGCGTTGACCCGCGCCGCCGAACTTCCCGTTATGTTAAAGAAGTGATAATAACGTTTGACATTATTAACGAGATGCAATACTATCTTATAAATGATAAAAAACTTTGCTTGCAAAGAAACAGAGAAAATATTCAATCGTCGAATATCACTCAAACTTCCACGGGATATACAAAAAACTGCCCGAAGAAAACTTGAAATACTTGAAGGTGCTGAAATCCTGATGGATTTACGTATACCACCGAATAATCATCTTGAAAAACTATCGAAAGATAGGAATGGGCAATATAGTATCCGTATTAATGATCAATGGCGTATATGTTTTGAATGGCGTGGAGGAGATGCTTACAACGTTGAAATAGTAGATTATCATTAGGAGGTAACGATGGCAAAAAAGATATTAGATCCAATTCATCCAGGTGAAATTCTGATGGAAGAATTTCTCAAACCCATGGGTATTAGTCAGTACCGGCTGGCTAAAGATATTAATGTACCTGCACGCAGAATAAATGAGATTGTTCAGGGCAAACGTTCTGTAACTCCAGATACAGCTTTAAGACTATCAAGGTTTTTTGGTCTTTCAGAAAGGTTTTGGATAAATCTTCAAGCAAGATATGATCTTGAAATAGAAAAAGATAGATTAAAGAATCGCCTTGATGAAGAGGTGCATGTTTACACTTCTGCAATGTGAACATTGCGGTGGTCTGAGGAATTCGCGGGGTCAAACCTAACCTATTGACAATAAAGTGTTTTCCACCAAAACGATCATACATTTAAGATTTTGATGGCTCTGTTTTGTCAGGCTTGACATTCCTTAACACTTTTTCATAGTAATCTTAACAGGGTTTAAGTGGATATAACGCGAAAGCCCTAAAAGACAGGAATCCTTTTCAACAAGAATTGCCTTCTATCGTCCCTCACAGAGCTATCCGGAGCGATTATGCTATCGACTCTTTTGTCAATAGATAAGGTTTGACTCCATCGGTTTGACTACTGGAATATTCATCTTCTTCTGTGCACGTATAGCATTAATCTCTTCTTTTAATGATACTTTTAAAACTTTCTTGTACAAAAATACAAGTGCGTTCATAGCCTGGTTCTGGGTAGAAGGGGCAACGCCAGATTTCACGGCAAGGTGGATCAAAAATTGCTCTATTTTTTCTTCACTGTCCTTTAAATCCTCTCTACTGGTCATTCGGTGGTATTTTGAATATATCGTTTAATCCAATCACAGTATGATCGTTCTGTATGGATGGAATAATGCTTAAGCCTCATTATATCTTTCACTTCATCGAGCAACCTTTTCTCTTTTTTGATTGACATCTTTTTCTCCTAAGCTATATTGTCTATGAAGTAAAATTATAAGGTAATTTTTTACATAATAATTTTACCTGATAATAGTACTTTTATCAAGTTATCAGGGCAATTGATTGTGATAATCAATGGTTGGGCGTTTTAAATACAAATAAATGGACCAAACAATGAAAGACACCCTTACCGAAGATGATTTGTATCAACACATATTCGAATCAAAAATTTTTTCGAATTGGCACTACTACGCATATCATTTTGATTATCGCCGTAGGGGTTCTGATCATCCATTTGCACAATCAATTGTCAATGCATGTATAGACTGTAATAAAAAACTACCCGGTTTTGCTAAGGGATTTATTGATGCAATAGCATCCATTTCTGGGCGAGAAAAATATGAGTCACACTACGAACAGTTATTACAAAGAATTTCAGAACTTCATGTTATCCATAAATTATTAACATACGAGTGGCCGTTTGAAGCAATTTTTCAGTGGGAACCAACAACCCAAACAAGTAAAAAAAAACCAGAGTTGAACATTGAAGGAGGAAGCAAAACATTTGGTATTGAAGTTAAAGCACCGTCCTTGCTTTCGCATATCAAAATTCTACAAAGCAACCCGACCCAGCTCTCTGCTCGAAATTTCACAAATGATGAAATTGAGCAGTTACCAGATGCCGAAAAAGGAATTACTTACCCTCGCGATAATCCTTTGAAGGATTTTCTTATAAGTGCAGAGAGTAAGTTTAGGCCTTTCAAAGAAGAAAATCCTGAGTTCAGTGGAGTCCTTGTCGTTGTCTGGGATGATTTTATTTACGAACCCATTTCTGCTTTACTCCACGAGAAGAGTGGTCTTTTTACTCCAAACTCCTTTGACCCAGATAAAAATACATTTCCAAATGTAGATGGGGTTGTGTTAATTAGACATTTGCACCAATTAATGAGGGCTGCAGGTGACAGACCTTTAGATTATGGACGGGACGGTGAATATCCTCCCAAAGTTTTTATATCAAACCCATATGGCAATGGTGTTTCAAAGTCTCTACTTGAGTGCCTACAGGCATATACACCAAGTAAAGAAATGGGGGCAGAATACTCAACATCTGATTTGATTTGGTGGAGTTAGCGCCCAACAAAAAAATGCAGGGGACGCAAAAAGCCGCGCCTCTGATTTAAACGCTAGCGAGGTAAATCCATGCATTTGATAACAATAATAGGGATCATATTTATAGCTGTTGGCACGATCCTTACTTATGTCGGTCAAAATATTAGTATTAAGGCTGATGTGGCCCAACTGCAGGAAAGTATTGGGAAAAAGAATGCCAGGATCGACGGTCTTGTTAAAAGCAATGACGATCTTCTTGTTAAAATTGATCAATATCAAAAGACTGTAACAGAAAAAGATCAAAAAATTGAAGAGTTAAAGGCTGAGGTCGGCAAACTTAGCCTTACTTCACCGAAACTGCTTCCGGATGGTAGGATTGCGGCAAGTAAAGGTGTTTCTTATTTATCAGAATATAGTGAGGCGGCTGGCAACGTGAGAAACCTTTTTAACGATGGTAAATATGATGAAGCTTATGCAATAGCAGAGGGTCTCATGAAAAAAATCCCTGACTTCGGCTTGGCATATTTCCTAATGGGAACAATTGATATTCAACGTGGGAATATGCCCGAAGGGGAAAGTTTTCTTTTAAAATCTATTCAACTTGAACTGACAAATAGAGATAAGGCTTGGGCCTTCCATAATTTAGGTATTGCAGCTTTACGCCAACAAAATATAGGTAAAGCAATTGATTACCTGAAAAAAGCTATTGAAATCAATCCGGATATGGAAGAGAGCAAAAAAACATTATCTTCCATAGAAAAGCAAATGGGAAACGACTGAACAGAATCATATAAAAATCGCTAACCAGCGGCTGCACTTGACCCGCGAACATCGGCGGGTCTCTGAACAAAGTCACCTTTATTAACTTCGGCCATGTTATCGGTCGTGACCGGCGGGCAAGTGAGCTGGGTCGTTAGCCTAAGAGAGAAAACTCAAAGAATTGCAAAATTTTTAAAGAACGATTGAATTTGAAGAAAAATCAATGGCCAAATTGGTGGGATTGGGAATTGGAGCTATGCCCACATGTGCTAAAACGTATGATTGATCGTCAATTTAATGAGATTGATCTGAGAAAGATGTTACATCATGCGAAATCGTATCACCAGGACATAATAGAAGGACGTTGGATTATTACGACACATCACTTGCAACATCCCTGGGAAGTTATTGTTGAACCAGATAGTACTTCGAATTTACTCGTAGTCATTACTGCATATCCAGTTTGGGAGGAATGAAATGAAAGAGCCATATCTTGAAGTAACATTTCGTCACGGTCAGCCACTTGCTGCATATCTGTATTTACCACGTCAGCAAGGGGAGAAAAGCCGTAAAACTGCTAAGGCGGGTCAGGGACTAATTATTGATTTTGGTGAAAGCGGTAATCCTATAGGTATTGAGATCACGGCGCCATCCAATGTAACTGCTGATGATATTAACTGTGTATTGGTAAAGCTTGGGTTGTCGAGAATCAGCAATAAAGAGTTGGCGCCGCTACACGCGGCGTGAGGAATTATTGACTAACAATCCCATCCAGCCGACGCCAAAAAGCGTTGCGGCTGATGGGCGCCATTGGGCAACAAAGGATGTGATGTGATAAGCGCCTGATGCTATCATGTTAGACCGTAGTGTTTACTCCGAATAGTTACAAAAACTCAAGCAGAGGGCACTGTTCACACACCCTTTTGGGTTTGCAAAACAACTTTCCGATGTTCACGATCAGGGCATGGTATTCATTGAATAATTTAGTGTCTTCGGGGAGGTTGTCTTCAAAAAAAGATTTCATTTCATCGTAAGCGCTTTCTTCAGGAACAAGGCCGTGCCGCGAAAATATCCTGTGCGTATAGGCGTCTATGACAAAAGTAGGCATATTGCCTGCGTAAAGCAGAATCGAATCCGCCGTTTCCGGTCCAATGCCGTTTATGCTAAGCAATTCTTCACGAAGCGTCCGGCAGTCCTGATGAAACATGGCGGTGAGATTGCCCTCATATTTTGAAAACAGCCAGTTGACAAATGTTTTAACACGCTTTGCCTTGACATTAAAAAACCCTGAAGGCCTGACCAGTTCCGCCAGTTCCGGCAAACTTAGCGAATGTATTCCCTTTGGGGTAAGTTTGTTTACTTTTTTTATATTATTGATAGCCTTTTCAACATTTGACCAATTGGTATTCTGGGTCAATATAGCGCCAATGATAATTTCAAACGGTGTTTCTCCAGGCCACCATTGTTGAGGTCCCAGAGAATCGTACATTTTGCGGTATATTTTCAATAGGGTATTTTTTTTACTCATTTTCAGAGCCAAGTCTTGAAAGAATGCCCATTCTGAGCAGGGGGAACATGATTTCGTGGTGTCCGGTGAGTGCGTATCCGGTACGGGTAGGCCTTTTTAATACATTGGTTTGCGGCCGGTAGTGCTGGATCATGTCCATGTTTACCGTTACAAAATTTTCCACTTTGTTCCCCACGTTTCTTGCTATGGTAAGCGCTTTAAGAAACACCTCCGGCATGATGACAGCAGACCCAACGTTGAGCCAGACGCCACCCTCCAAATCGGATACTATTGAAGCAAGTATCCTGAAATCAATATGACTGGATTCGCCCATGTCTTTGCCTGAAATGTTAGGATGCATGTAAATAGTGTCTGTGCCGAACGCAACATGTACGGTGGACGGGATATCCAGTTTCGCACTCCAGGCCAATAAACTCAGATCGGTATAGGCTTTGTTATCCGCAATAATCTTTTCTCCCATTGCCCTTCCCAATCCGATGCCCTCAGTTGCTCCCCTTGAAGAGGCTATTTGAAATGCTTCAGGAGTTTCTTTTGTCATTCCAAAGCTTCCATCCCTCAGACTTTCTGCCACATCTTCCGAGGTTGCGCCGATCAGTGATATTTCGTAATCGTGAATAGCGGCAGCCCCATTCATTGCAAGGGCGGTTATAATATTCCGTTTCATCAAATCAATAATGAGCGGTGACAAACCGCATTTGATTACGTGCGCCCCAAATGACATTACCACCGGACGCTTATTCTGTCGCGCCAGGACTATTGCATCAATAACCTTGCGCAGATTTGCCGAAGCCAGTATTTCTGGCAAAGATTCGAAAAAGGCCTTTATTCCGTCAGTGGGTTCTGTTGGTTTGGCAAAAAGATGAATATTGGAAAGATTCTGTCGTTCTGTTATTGAATAGGTACTAATCTTTCCAAGATCTAAAGGAGTATATTTCCTGATTTCGCAATGATGCTGATTTTCCATCTATTGTTCCTGGCATTAATGAGACAAAACAAGAAATATTGTAACACTTAGGTACAGGGTGGTACGGACAAACTTGTTTGTCCGTGCCACCCTGTTTTTAATCTGTGCAATCGTTCGACTGAGATCACGACGAAG
This sequence comes from Candidatus Kuenenia stuttgartiensis, assembly GCF_900232105.1. Lineage (NCBI taxonomy): Bacteria > Pseudomonadati > Planctomycetota > Candidatus Brocadiia > Candidatus Brocadiales > Candidatus Brocadiaceae > Candidatus Kuenenia > Candidatus Kuenenia stuttgartensis. The sequence goes on along the minus strand of NZ_LT934425.1, from coordinate 4,379,876 downwards.
TCTGTGAAATCTGTGGTTCCCTTAAGTTCCCCTGGATTATGGGGCAATGATTGCGTCTACAGGACAAACGCTGACGCAATTTCCGCAGTCAGTACAGGTACTTTCATCAATTACCCGCACATCTCCTGCTTCAGAAATAGCCTCTACCGGACATTCGCTTTCACATGCGGCACAATTTATACATTCTTCATTAATACTATGAGCCATTTATTCTTTTCCTTTCAATTTAATTTCTCATCTAACTTTTTATGCAAAATTTCACTTCCTTTTGTAATACAAATCTCCATCTTCAGCGTTAATACCGGTAACGTCCAGCGGGCAAGGTCTTTTCCTAGTTTTACACGGTCTTTTTGCGTAATGACGACTGCATCGGGAGAGGCGCATCTGGCTTCGCCGTTTAAAATATGCAGATCCGAAGGAGTATATGCGTGATGGTCTGGAAATTCATGGAAACCAACCAGTATCGCTCCTAAACTCTCAAGGCTTTTCCTGAACGATAACGGATTTCCGATTGCGCAGAAAGCAAAAACCTTCTTTCCGGCCAACCATTCAGTACCAAACGATTTTTCATCGGCTGCTAAAACCAGACGCACTGGTTTGTGGATTGATTCTATTACGGGAACATCTCTTGCAATTTCACGGAGCCGGTTGATTACCGTCTGTTTTTTTTCAGGGCTAATTTGGTCTGTATGAGTCAATAGAAACAGATCTGACCTTCTTAATCCTTCCAATGGTTCTCTTAATAATCCACGGGGCAAAGTGTATTCGTATCCAAAAGGCTCCAGTGTATCAATAAGAACAATGTCCATATCCCGTAAAAGCCGTAGGTGCTGAAAACCATCATCCAGCAACAAGCACTCTGCCTGACGGCGATTTATGGCTTCCCAGCCGCTTTTTACCCGGTCTTTTCCCAATATATTCATTATGCCGGGGATATTCTCTTTAAATAAGAGGTGTTCATCATTGCACATTTCATTGCTTGCAGCATCTTTTCCCTGTTGCATCATTGGCGCGTATCCGCGGCTTATGATAATAACCCTTTTGCCTTTTTTCCCAGCATATTTTGCCAGGTATTCAACAACAGGGGTTTTCCCCGTTCCGCCTGTAGTAATATTTCCGACGCTGATTACTGGCACGGGCAGCCGGTATGTTTTCAAAATGCCTTTTCTGTAAAAAAAAATACGAGTTTTTATGGAAAACCCGTATATTTTCGATAACAGATAGAGCATTTGCCGGAGAATCTCAGGCAGTATGCCGGAAAGCTCTTTCCTTATCAAACACAAATAATATTTTTTTATTGAAGATGTGGACAAGGCAAAGCTGGATTAATTACTGTGTCGATAGTTTATTGTATGAAGGCTTTGGTAGGGGGGGGACTATTTTAATGGAACCGACCAATACGCTTCGTCCAAAAATTGTTTCCACGATTCATATTTTTCAAACCGGAGTTTCAATCTCAATACAGGGCTGTGTTTTGGTTTTACGGGTATTCTGGTCAACTTCATTCCCGCCTGTTCAGGAGTCCTGCCGCCTTTTCTTTTGTTGCATTCAGTACATGCACATACCACGTTTTCCCACGTGGTTTTTCCGTCATGCGCCCTTGGTATAACATGATCAAAACTTAATTCTGAAACCGGAAAACGTTTGCTGCAGTATTGACATTTATTTTCATCTCTGGCAAAAATATTCCTTCTGTTAAATTTCAAAGAAGATTGAGGAAATTTGTCGTATGTTAAGAGCCGGATAATCTTTGGCACCTCAATGGAAAAGGAAACAGTTTTTACCCAACTCGTAGTGTCGTCGTCTGTTAAACCGAGCGAGACCTTGTACGAAGAAACATCCCTCCAGCTTTCAAAATTATAGGAATTATATTTTCCCTCATCCACGGAAACAACCTCAGCAATGTGCTTACATAGCAATGTGAATGCCCGTTTCGCAGAGATTACATGGAGCGCCATGAAAAACTTGTTTAATACGAGCACGCTTGATTCCAGGCTAACGGCTTGTTGCATACTATCGCTTCCTCAATTACCTACAAACAACGAATTTAAAAGAGATATTTATCGCGATGTAAATCAGGAGAGGCTTGCCACTTTTAAAAAGTATAACAGCCTAAACAAGCTAATTCAAGGGAATTGTAATGCCCTAAACTGGCATAGCCAGAACCAAACAAGTAAGGTATAAAAAATACTAAACTCGAAGTACAAAATATGAAACAAATTGTAATGACAAAACATAAAATTCGAAACAAATCCAAAACATACCTGTCTGCATGCGACAACGCAGAGGCAGGCAACAATATTAAGCATGAAATGCGAGATATGAAAGATGCATTTGTTCAGAAGTTCAAATTATTTTGTCATTAGAATTTGTTTCGGATTTAGTATTTAGCATTCCGGATTTCACCATTAAATATTTTGCCAAAAAACACGCACTGACGAATGGAAGTGTGCAAAGAAGTTACTGATAAGGCGCTAAGGTACTAAACGGCTCCATAACATCATATCCCCTGCCCGGAGAGAATGATTTTTTAATACACAGAACGACAAATTTTTTTGCCTGCCGAACAGCTTCCGCGATGCCGCATCCTTTCGCAAGATACGCTGCGATTGCGGAGGCATAGACGCATCCGGTACCATGGACATGTTTTGCGGGGAGATACTCGCCTTCAATATATGCAAAGGATTTTCCAGTGTACAAAATATCAATTACCGTATTGCTGCTCTTTATATCACTTGAATGCAGAGCATGGCCGCCTTTTATTAGTACGTTTGCGGGGCCGAGTTTGTGTATGTATTTTGCAGCCTTTTCTGCATCTGTGATATTTTGAATTTTTATGCCCGAAATATGTGCGGCTTCCGGAATATTTGGCGTAACGATGAAAGCCAAGGGAAACAATTGAGAGATCAAGGCCGGAATGGCATCTTCGGCCAATAGTGCCGCTCCATTTTTTGACAGCATGACGGGATCGACGACAACAGGTGAAAGCGCATAATGTTTGAGCCTGGAGGCAACCGTTTCAATGATATCCTTGCTGTACAACATTCCTGTTTTGACGATGTCGGCGCCAGTATCGGATACTACTGCGTCAATTTGCCGCGCAACAAAGGAAGCAGGAATTTCATAGACGGCATGTACTCCCAGCGTGTTTTGTGCCGTTAACGCGGTGATTGCAGTGGCCGCATATCCTCCCAATGCCGCGATGGTTTTCATGTCCGCCTGTATACCCGCTCCGCCAATACTATCGGAGCCGGCTATCGTAAGCGCTTTAAATAAAGGAATTGCTTGTTTATTCATTTTTCATGGTGTTTTTTCAAAAAGCTAAACGGTTACAAAAAAAGGTAACACTTTAGCTTTTTGAAAAATTCCGGGAAAAAAGGAGAACCCCGAAGGGGTAATATGATTATAGAAAAACACGGTAAAACCACGCCTAATCCCGAAGGGATGACATAATCGCCACTGTCCGGTGTTTCATGAAAGATAAAATTATATCACCCCTTCGGAGTTAATTATGGGTTTTTTGTATAATTTCTGGTTTTTTTTCTAAAATACTCTCTGATTGTGCCTTTGCATGGTAAGAGCTTCTTACCAGGGGGCCGGACTCAACACAACGGAAACCCATTTTTTCTCCTTCCCGTTGTAATCTTTCAAACTCCATAGGTGTATAATACCGTTTAGCAGGTAAGGCGTTTTTATTTGGACGAAGATACTGTCCCAACGTTATTATTTCACAACCGGTATTTTTAATATCGTGTAGAACCTCTGTTATCTCATCCCATTGTTCTCCCAATCCCAGCATGATCCCTGATTTTGTTGGCATAAGCAGCCTCTCTTCACTTGCAATACGCAATAATTGCAGTGATCTTTCATAATCAGCCCCAGGTCTTACTATTGGATACAAACGGCGAACAGTTTCTATATTATGATTTAAAACATCAGGCCTTGCATCCAATACCGTCCATAACGCATCAACGGAACCCCCAAAATCAGGAATCAATACTTCCACCTTGCAATCATTAACAAAATCACGAACACATTGAATCGTTTGTGCAAAGATGCCCGCACCGCCGTCTGTGATATCATCCCTGGTTACTGATGTGATAACGACATATTTTAATCCCATTTTCCTGACAGCCGTAGCGACCCGATATGGTTCTTCTTCATCCAGTGTCGCAGCGGTTCCTTTTGTAACGGCACAATACCCGCATTTTCTGGTACATACACCGCCCAGTATTAGAAACGTTGCCGTTTTTTGATTGTAGCATTCGCCGATATTGGGGCACAAAGCCGCATCGCACACGGTCTGCAACCGATATTCCTGCAGTATCTCCCTTATTTCCGTGAAACCTTTACCTGACGGGAATTTTGCCCTTATCCAAGGAGGTCTCATATTGTTTCCCAATCTATCAAAATGTCATTGCAGATGCTTATTTATGTATATCGCCTTTTTTCGCATTATTTATGAAATCGCATTCATCTGTGCCGTGTTACCCCTGCTTTTTTACAATAACTATTTACCGGGCAAAGACTGCATTTCGGTGAAATTGGGACACAAATATTCTGACCGTAAGTAACGAGAAGATCATTGATACACAACCAATATTTTGCGGGGAGTTTTTTGCGGAGGGCACATTCAGTTTCTGCCGGAGTTTTTGTCTTTATGTAGCCCCAACGATTAGTAATCCTATGCACATGGACGTCAACGCAAATCCCCGGTTTTTTGTATCCCAGGGAAACTACCAAATTTGCTGTTTTTCGTCCAACGCCGTTTAGTTTCAACAGCTCATCTATTTCATCGGGGACTTTACCTTCGTAATCTTTTGTAAGTGTTTCACAAATTTCCTGAATAGTGACCGCTTTTCTCCGGTAGAAACCTACCGGATAGATTAGTTTTTCCAGTTTTTGCGAAGGGATCTTTTTCATATCTTCGGGATTATCCGCAATCGCAAAGAGCCGTTCTGAGGCTGCTCTGGTGGTTTGATCTTTTGTCCGCAAACTTAAAAGGCAGGATATCAATACGTGAAAAGGAGTTCGTTTCCTGGAAATAGTTGTAACGGCAGGCTCGGCAAACTCTTTGTTTTTATGCTTTATTTTGGAGAGAACTATGTCGATATCAAACAAATGCACAACCCTTCAATTCAATGAAAAAACGGCAATAGGTAAATGCGCTACCTATTGCCGTCTTCCTATTTATATATTTCTTATTTAAACCTCTTTCGTCAACTGCACGTTATTTTTTACGTTCGGCGAAAAGCTTGTCATAAACAATGCCTGCCGCAATACCGCCAAGTATTGGGCCTATCCACCAAACGTAATGATTAGTAAATTGGCCAGAAGCAATCGCAGGGCCAAAAACGCGTACAGGATTCATTGCCCCGCCACTAATTGTCCCGCCAACCAGCGAGCCAAACAATACTACCAACCCAACCGCTAGTCCGGCAAAACCCCCAGAAGCCCTTTTATCTACGAGTGTCCCATAGATGGTAAAGATCAGGAGGAACGATATAATAAATTCCATCAGTATGCCTCTTTCAATGGAGACGCCTGCGGCTAGTGTGCTCGTCCCTAGATGAATACTACTTAATGCGTCAGGAAAAATAGTTCGCAATGCAAACCCGCCTAAAATAGCTCCGCCGATCTGAGAAATTATGTACATAATTGCAGTGTTAGGCTCCATTCTTTTCGTGATCCAAAAAGATATTGTTACTGCAGGGTTAATATGGGAACCAGACACATAGCCCATGGCATAAATAACGGCAATTACCACGACACCATAAGCAATTGAAATTCCCAGAAGCCCAAAACCTTGCCCGCCAGACTGCTTCAAATAAAAATCAGCGCACACAGCGCCAGCGGCAATGAAAACCAATGCAAATGTACCAACAAATTCGGCTAAATACTTTTTGTATGCATCCATTCAGTTATCTCCTGTAAGTTATTTTCAAGATTTAGCAAGGATATTTACCAATCGGCATTCTCTCCCATTATTTCATAAATCTTTTACAGTATCCGGTTTCCTCGTCAATAAAATATACCTAACTGTTCAAAAGTTATGAGTTTGAGACAAATTATCACAATAAAAGAATGGTGTCAAGAAAAAATAGACTAAAAAATGTAACTTCTCAACAAGTTGTGGTTGGTGATAATCGGGTAGGGCATGGCATTGCCTGACAGGATAATTCAAAAGAAATTACTGATAAGATACCAATAGCTCCATCACCACAATTTATTGAGCAATTACATTTTCGACCCTCATCTCATATGCAGTAATAAAATACCGTAAATGCAGTATATTTACTGCATTTATTTGATCTAAGCCTGTAACGGCAACAAACTACATGTTCTCTATTTAATTTATAACTAACTGTATTTAAAGTATTTATAAAATATGTTTTCAATTAAGAGTTTTTAGTTCTGAATGGAATAAGTTTTGTTACACTGTTACGATACCTTATGGTAATGCCTGAAAATTATTAATCTGCTTTTCTCAATTACCGCGAACGAATATTCATATTTGATCGTAACAGTTTAACGAAATTATTTCAAAAAGTAGCGTCCAGCCTTCGGGCTGGATGCGGATTTAAACAATGTAAATAAAGGAGATATTTGATTTGAAGATAAAACAATATTTACCCACAGTATTAACTATGGGCAATATTATGTGCGGTTTTCTGTCGATAATGTGTGTTTTAAATCAAAGGCTTGAAATAGCGGCATGGCTTATAATCGTTGCCATGATTCTCGACGGTTTTGATGGGAAACTTGCACGTTTGATGAATACCGCGAGCAAAACCGGGGCGCAATTAGATTCTATGGCAGATTTAGTGGCGTTTGGTATTGCGCCGGCTGTCCTTATGACGAAAATGTGCAATAACAGTCCTATCGTTATTTCATGGGGTTTTGGATTGTTTTTCATGATGTGCACCGCGTATCGTCTGGCAAGGTTTAACGCACAAAAAGAAGAGGCGATACAACTGCCCAGGCACTTTTTCACAGGTTTGCCATCAACGCTTGCAGGAGGAACGGTGGCACAGCTTTGCATACTCCATCACTTTATCTACACACGGTTTGGAACAGACATTATCGTGAATTTTTTACCGTTCATTGTTTTCACATTGGGTGTTTTAATGATAAGCAAAATCCCCTTTTTTAACATTACCTGCAAAATCGGGAAAAGACAGGGGATTAAGGCAGTTATTTTGGAGTTTTCCGCCGCTATTGTCTACTTTATCATCACGCCGGAGTTGGCGCTATCTTCCGCTTTAAGCTTTTATTTAATTATTTGCGGGGCATACGGTATTGTAAAAGGAAAACAGATAAAGGGCGCTCAGCCGGTTTAACAAAAGAATCCATTATAAAAATTAAGAGGTCAAGGTCTATTCAATAGACCTTGACCTCTTCAATCTCAAATCTCTCATCCACTTTTTTAAGATATCCCATTCGTATTTTTGGATCGTGCTGAAATATCAAAAGCCAATGTTCTTCAAAGGCCTGCTTTATTATCTTTTTTTTGCTTTCCAGTGTTTCCAGCGGGAACAAATCATAACTTGTAATATACGGATAATTCAAATGGGCTGCAGTGGGTATCAGGTCAGCCAGAAAGAACGCTGTTTGTCCCTCAGATTCAATTTTGACGCATTGATGATGCCGGGTATGCCCGCCTGTTTTTACTAGTGAAATACCCCTTTCCACTTCTACGGCATCTTCGTCAACAAGGTGGAGATATTTTGTGCCGCCTATTGGCAAAAAGTCTTCAGCAACATAACTAGCCTTTGTCCTTTCATTTGGATTTAAGGCCACCTCTAACTCTCCTTTCTGAATAAAATACGTTGCTTTTGGGAATGTAGGAACAATTTCCTCCTTTTCATTGATGGTAGTATTCCCTCCCGCATGATCAAAGTGAAGATGTGTATTGATGACAATATCTATATCCTTGGGCTGATAACCAAACCTGCACAACGATTCCAAAAGTGGTGCCTTTTTTTCTAACCTGTACATCTGACAAAATTTTTCGTTATGTTTTGAACCCGTCCCGGTATCGATCAGTATTTTATATTTTTTTGCGACAACCAACGGACATTGCAAAGACAACTGCACCCTGTTTTTTTCGTCCGGTGGAAGAATTCTTTGCCAAAGGACTTTTGGCACTACGCCAAAAACAGCGCCGCCGTCTAAATAAATGCAACCATCGGAAACAGGATAGATTTCAAACTTGCCAAATTTCATTGCAGCGCCTTATTTTATTTTGAGAAACAGGAGTTTCCCGAAGATGTTGGTATCAAACTGTAATGTTTACGCTGAATAGTTACAGAAAAACTTACAAAAAAGTAACACTTTAGTTTTTTGAAAAATTCCAATAATCGCAGTGTAGGGGCGAAGCATTTGCCCGTTTGGATATGAAGGTATTTATGACAATTTACAGCAAATGCTTCGCCCCTACTTTTTTAAAAAACTAAAATATTACCAAATGAAGAGGTTTTTAAAAAAAGATATTATAGTATTAAAAACACCAACGCAATACTATTTCCTTTAGGAACAGATGTTTACTATCTACAAACCAAAAACAAGATTTTTGTTGAAAACGGAAACGGCATTATGTAACTTTAGCAAACGTTTCGTTTATTACAAAGGTATCTTTTGCTGTAAATGTACTAAACATCGCAAAGATAGCAATTGATATCTGCTGAATGCATTATGCATGATTTATTTTTATCGTATTGGAAAGAACATGCTCTTACCGAACTCTTACCGAAAATAAAAAAAAATATTTGGTCACTCCAAGTGAAAATCCGCTTCCCCATAATAGTTATAAACACGTTTTTAATAAAAATACAAAATACCGCCAGTCAAATGAGATGCTTATTGCGCCTCTTTTGCTTCATTAATCATCTCTCTTGCAATCCATTTTTCATATTAGATACGAATAAAACTCCTTTTAAAAATCAGCAGATTAAACCCTTGTTTTTAAAAGCAGCAGGCGCCGCACTGGCATTGATAGTATCGCTCTCTTCCCAAATTAACGCCCAGACAACAAATGTAACCGATAGTAATTTAATTACGGGGCTGACAGAGAAAAGCGGCTTTACCTATAATAATTTTATTTCAGGTAATTTCAGCTCCCAGTACGAAGGCCGTTGGGCAGGCGGAGACGACGACCACGATATGTACCAGCGCCTGCGCTTTAAAACGAAAGATTTTTTTAATAACAAGGTTTCTATTTCCGGTTCCGGAAGATTATCCGAGGATTTAGACGGGCATGAACCAAGGGATGGCACGTTCAGGGACATCCTTGACACATATAATAAAAGCGTCAACGGCCGCATCTATTACTTTTACGCCGACATCAAAAACCCTGTCCTCGAAAAATCGCAACTGCGCTTAGGCCGCCAATATCAGTATTCCGTTGAGAATATTTTATTTGACGGCGCAAAATACGAACAGCAGGTAGGCCCGGTGGAAGCTCACGTTTTCGGCGGGTTAAGGGCGTCACAGTACAGCAGCCCGGATGATGATACGGTTGCCGGAGGCGGCGTTGCGTTCCGGCCTTTTATCGATACCCACGCCTCGTTAGATTATATTCGTATTGTTGATGATGACCATAGCAATGATGACGAAATAGGATTCAGCGTATGGCAAAGGCTCTATGAAGACCTGCATTTTTACGGTCGGTACGTTCTCTTAAACAATCTCCCCAAGGATATTCTCACAAAAGTGTCATGGGACAAAATAGACTGGGATACAAGTCTGCAATTGTCGTATTACCGGTTCCTCCATTCGCTATCGGAACAGAGCAATGATATTTCCCCTTTCTATCAGATACTAGGCACTTTTGAGTCATTTGATCTCTTCAGTCTCACCGGCTATAAGGGGCTCGGGGAAAAATTCGGGATTTCCGGGGGGCTTGATTACCGGAATGTACTCGACAACGATGATGAAAACTCATTTAATCACGATTACTACAGAAGTTTTATCGCCCTTACGGCAAATAATATTCTTCTTGAAGATTCCAGGATTACTTTCACGGTTGAATACTGGGATGCGAAGGGCGTTGACCACAGTGCAGATGTTGGAATTGAATTTGACAAAAAAATAAACAAGTTCGACCTCGGATGCGGCACTAGTTATTCTTTGTATAAATACAATTTTGACGGAAGCAATACCCTGCAGACAATCCTTGATAATGAGTATACACGGGATATTGAGCAAAAGATCAATATAAGGACCTACTTTCTGAGAATCAAATATTTGTTAACGGAAAAATCAGACGTCAGTTTCCGATGGACGACAGAAAACAGCGATACTGATCCTGAAATGTTTCATCAGTTATTGCTTTCGTACAGCATGAGTTTTTAATAAATATAGAACAAAATACTATGAGAAAACCATATTATCTGTTTTTAATCGTGGCGCTGTCTTCGCTCGCCTTCTTGAGCGGCTGTAAAGAGTCCGGCATTCATTATAGCCACGCCAAACACATTGAAAGAGGACTCAGCGATTGCAATATCTGCCACAATTACAAAGAAGATTTGGAACCAAAGTGGCCAAAAATGGCAAAGTGCCTTTCATGCCATATGAAGAAATTTGACACCACTAATCCGGCATCCTGTCTTTACTGTCATACAAAACCCGGGATGAAAATCAAGGTAAAGCACAATGTTCCGAAAAAATATAAAGACCTGAAATTCAGCCATAAGACACATTTGGAAAATAATGTGGACTGCAAGGCATGCCATGAGGGTATCGAAAAGAGTGATGCAATTACCGTAGATTTACTTCCGGACATGTTTAAAAACTGTATCCCCTGTCATAAGGAAAGAGGTGAAGAAAACATTGCCTGTGATGTTTGCCACAAACACATAAAAAAGAATCGTATGCCGCTGTATCATGAAGAAAGATGGGTAAAACATGAAGATGCGCGATGGATACAAAAGCATGGGAATGAATTCTATTACAACAAAGACTACTGCAACCGCTGTCATGTTGACCTCAACTGGTGTGTCGATTGCCACAGGGACCAAAAACCAAAAAACCACAATAATGCATGGAGAAGAAAAACACATGGATTTGCTGCATCGTGGGAGAGAAAGAAATGCAGTGTTTGTCATCTGGAAGACTTCTGTGAACGGTGTCACTCCAACACGAAACCGCTAAACCATACGGCATCATGGGGTGGAGCAAACACAAGAAACCGGCATTGCACAAATTGCCACTTTCCTATATCAATGGTTTCATGTACCGTATGCCATTCGTATCCCGAACACCCATCCGCAATAGATTCTCCGCACCCGCCATTTACCGGAAACTGTAATGAGTGCCATCCGCGTAACCGGGCGGGAGAAGCTCCACACCCTAGCGCTTTTGGTATTGCCTGCACCACATGCCATAGATGAAGCGTAAAATCTGATGGTTCGTTATTCCGAACGTATAAAACAGGGGGGGTATTGTTATTGTTTCCTGAATCTTGCACAAACGCTTGATGCTATTTTAGAAACCCTTATTAATAAATGAAGAGTATGGCAAGACATATTTTGCCATTATGGACTTCCGCAATGTGACAGACCTTTTCGCTGACCCCGCTTTTGACGGCTACCCCGTCATGATCAGAGAGGTTAAAGGCGAAAAAGAATTAACGGATCAGGATATTCATCCCGAAGAAGACCAGGATGTCATTGACCCTGAAACCGGCCAGCCTGTGGATTTTGAAGAAGAAATAACGGCTGAATATCCCACACAACCGGCAATCATACAAGGCGGTGAAATAGTATCCGACTCCAGGCAGAAAATATATGTGGCCGGAGTGGATGTTTCGGTGTTAAACGAGCGGGCTCAGTCTCTAGAAATCTGGTATTGGGAACATAAACTGCCCGAAGGTATTAAGACATACAGCAAGACGAAGCCGATTCAGAAAAGCGAGTTTGATGGGCTTAAGAAGTGGTGGAAGAAACACAAAGAAAATGAGCAGGCATGGAAGGTATCTATAGATACGATTGCTGCGAATGACTATAACCTCGACATTAAAAATCCGCATATTTTAGAGGAAAAACACGTGTATTCAAGTGCGGAACTGGTAACGATGCTACATGAATCATTTCGTAAAAGCGACGAGCTTCTTCAACAATTAAGAAAGGAGTTGGAGAATGGATAACGCACAAAATAAATCCCAGCTTATTATTTATCAGACCGAAGACGGACAGACAAAGATTCAGGTAAAAATGGAGGATGAAACAGTCTGGCTTACACAAGATCAGATGGCAGAACTCTTTGCTAAAGGCCGGTCAACCATTACTGAACATATACATAATGTTTTTAATGAAGGGGAACTTGATGAAAAATCAGTATGTCGGGAATTCCGACGAACTGGCACAGACGGTAAAGAATATGTTGTGAAGCATTATAATCTTGATGTCATTATTTCGGTTGGATACCGGGTTAAGTCGCGACGAGGAACACAATTTCGTATTTGGGCCACACAGCGGCTGAAAGAATACATTATTAAAGGTTTTGCTCTGGATGATGAACGATTAAAACAAGGTGGTGAAAAGGCGCGATATTTTCAGGAACTTTTACAGCGCATTCGCGATATTCGTAGCAGCGAGCGAAACTTTTATCAGAAAGTAACCGATATTTATGCCACCAGCATTGATTATAGAAAAGATGACAAACTGACTGCGGAATTTTTTGCTACTGTACAAAACAAGATGCACTATGCTGTTCATGGCCACACCGCGGCGGAGATTATCGACAGGCGGGCAGACAGCACAAAACCCCTTATGGGTCTAACCAATTTTAAAGGGAATTACATTACCGCACAGGATATAAAGATTGCAAAAAACTATCTCAATGAAGATGAGTTAAAACGCTTAAATCTTATCGTGTCTTTGTATCTTGACTTTGCAGAATTGCAGGCAACCAACGGCAGGCTGATGAAGATGAATGACTGGATAGAGAAACTTGACCAGTTTTTGAAACTGAGTGAACACGAACTCCTTACCCATGCCGGTAAAGTGAGCGCTGAGCAGGCAATTGAAAAGGCTGAAAGCGAATTTAAAAAGTACAAAAAAGACCGAGACAAAGACTATATTTCTGATTTTGATCGTGCGACAAAAGCGATTGAGCAGAAAGCAACTAAACGCATCCAGAAGAAAAAGAGGCGGGAAGATGGGTGAGTGGAATATGGTAAGGATTGGAGACGTTTTAAAAGAGGTCTCACGAGAGAAAAGACTGGATCCAAATACAAAATACAGGCTTCTTGGAGTAAAGTGGTATGGAAAAGGTGTTTTTCTGCGAGAGGAAAAATATGGAAATGAAATAAAAGCAACTAAGCTATATGAAGTTAAACAGAGAGATTTTATCTACAATCGTCTTTTTGCATGGAAAAGTTCTTTTGCAGTTATTCCAGATGAATTTGATGGCTGTCTGGTATCAAATGAATTTCCACTTTTTACTTGTGTTGAGAGTAAATTGCTTCCTGAATTCCTTCTTAGTGGCATACTTTTGCCCGAAAATATTACAGCTATAAATAATCTTAGTGGTGGCATGTCGAGTGTTAGCCGAAAAAGATTTAAAGAAAAGGATTTTTTAAATTTTAAAATTCCACAATATGGTATTCTGACACAAAGTAGAATTTGCCAAAAACTGAAAACAATATCAGAACTTTCAGCAGATCAAGACTTAGAATCAGCCCACCAAATCTCTCTCATCAAACAACTCCGCCGAAGAATATTACAGGAAGCAATCGAAGGCAAGCTGACGGCTAAATGGCGCAAACAGCATCCCGATCTTATCAGCGGAGAGAATCACGCCTCGAAACTGCTTGAGAAGATTAAGGTCGAAAAAGGGCGTCTAACAAAGCTCACAAAGAGCATGAAGAAGAAAAAAGCACTGCCGCCCATCAGTGAAGAAGAAAAACCGTTTGACCTGCCTGAGGGGTGGGTGTGGGTGTCGGCTGAAGGATGTAAGCTTAAATGTTCACTATGGATTTAATGCTTCCGCAAGACCGGAGAAGAAGGACGTGAGGCTTTTAAGGATAACGGATATTCAAAACAACAGAGTTGATTGGGACGGAGTACCGGGTTGTGCGTATTCGGAAAGAGACATAAAAAGTTATCTATAGTCAAACAAATCTGGTTTTAGAAACTTAGCGGTAATCTGGCTTTTTGAAAAGTGGGGGCGAAGCATTTGCCTGCGTACAGTATAACTCCTTCAACATAGCGGAGTTGGCGCATGTACAACATTTTACGTCTCTCTCTTATATGCAGGCAAATGCTTCGCCCCTACCTGTAATGTTTTTAGAAAAATAGATTTATTTGACTATATTATCAGAAAACGATATTGTTATCGCGAGAACAGGCGGCACAATTGGGAAATCATTTCTTATCAAAGATATCCCTGTCAGGTCTTTGTTTGCTTCGTATTTGATTAGGGTTATTCCTTCAAAAAATATTTTCCCTGAGTATCTAAAGTATTTTCTTGAAAGTCCTGAATATTGGGAGCAGTTGTATGATGCGGCATGGGGCGCGGGACAGCCAAATGTTAATGGCACATCTCTTTCAAATTTGATAGTTTCTCTATCGCCACTTGCTGAACAACAAGCCATTGTTGAACGTGTGGATAAACTCATGGCCATGATTGGTGAATTAGAAAAACAAGTATCCGAACGCAAAGAACAGTCCGAAATGCTGATGCAGTCGGTTTTACGGGAGGCGTTTGCGAAAGGATGAATTATTTTGGGAATCTGCCTAAGATTCAGAAGATTCTTGATTTTAAGTGTTATATTCAGGGGACATCATACTTAATTGTCGATCTTCAATCGGGTTCAAGTTTGCAACTTGAACCCCGTGTTTTATATTGGCAATTTAACCATGAAATGCCTAGCGTGAGTTTATCACAAAATAAGGCATGAAGCAACGTAACATAAATACAGTCAATGCGTTAAGCACAACATCAATTGTATACACTGAGTCCTTGAAGTTTCAGCCGATGTTTGTGGAAATCCATAATGCCTAACGCATTCATCAACAGAGATTCCTTGTCGGACATTTCTTCCAATTTGTAGGTAGCCTTAACTCTCCCTCTGGCCTTTGTTTCTTCAAGCATAGCAGAAAGCCTTATATTATTAAGGGTGTCTAACAGGGTATCTAACGTTCCACTAAATTGTGCGTGCGCTTTTGCCTGATACCACACAATCGCCGCCATTAGGTATCCGAGGACGCAAATAAAAAAATGCACCCTGATTTTCTGATCCGTCCAGTGAAATTGCGGTTTTAAAGCAAGGTGATAGGGGTTCTTGAGATTTCTAAAGGCATGTTCAATTTTTGATTGCCCATAGTAGGCTTTTATAATGTCCGCGGTATCCCAATCGTGATGGTCTGTCATAAGAATCCTGAACCCCAGTTCCCCTTCTATTTCTTCGAGCTTTTTCTGGTCGATTGAAAAATTCAATTGAAACTTGCCTTCAGATACCTCTTTTAACGACCAATCGATAACATCCTTCGCAAATTGACATTTCACTACACTTCTTATCGTATCCTCCAGACCCTCTTTGTCCCGCATCTTTCCCTTTGGATTACACAGATGCTGCTGTAAGAGCTTTAACTGATGTTCTGCCTTTTCCAGAGACTGAGACATTCCCCTTAATTGCCCAACCTTTAATTTCTCGGAAATAAATACGACAACGGTTCTTTCCTGCCCCCAAATAACCCGTTTGTCATGGTACACCTGTATCTTACTGCCGTCAACGTCATATTCCCTGAAATTACACATGGCATCCCCTACCAACTGCTTGTGATGATACGGTGTAAGCGCTCCAACGTAATGCAATGCCAATCTCTCTACAATAGCCATATTGTCCATGGAATTGTTTCCACGATCAAAAACAATAGTGTGCTTTTTGCTGTCGAAACCTAATCCGGTCATCCTGTCTTTTATCGTCTCAAGAACCGCGCTGAACACCTTTGCATCCGCCATGTTCCCCTGATAGGTATGGTGAAACAACGGTATCATGTCGTTACGTGTAACGACCATCGCCAACCCGACCTGCCTGAGATCGTATCGCTTTTGTTTGTTTTTCCCCCGCCGGGCAATAGTGCATCGCAGATTAGTTGTGTCGATATACGTGAAAAAATTGGTTGTATCAAAAAACAGTGTGTCGCTTTGAAGGTTGTATGTTTTAAATGTCTTTTCAATTAATTCGCGCTCGATTTCTGCAATGGATTCTTCAGGAAGTGCATCCATCAAATCCCAGAAATGCTGACTGTCTATTTTACTCAAGCTGTGTCTGAGTAAGTATTCGGCAGTAGTCGTCTTTGCCCAATCCCACCATCCTCTTTTGCTGGTAGGCACACACACTCTCCCCACGGCACCCAACAAGAGGGTACTTCCGGCGGTCAGATTATTTCGAACAGGTTTTTTAGCACAATACTGCCGTGGCGACTTTATATATTTATTAATCACGGAAGGGACGTCCAGGGCATTGGCCACACTTAGCAATGCGGCTACCGCGCCATGTGAATAAGATTTGAGCCGTAATTTTTCGGTAAGACCTTGCAGTTGTTTTAATAAATCGTCTGCCTTGCCAAGATAGGCCAGGACGATGGGCCTGGGCTTGCCGTTAACGCGCCGCGATTCGACAATATACCAATATTTATAACCTCTGGAGTTTTTAGATTGAATGGTAGCCATGGCTATTAGTTGTTAGTGTATACGTAATAGATTAATACTCCGTGTATAATAGTATATACAGGCATATAATGCAATATAAATATAGTATTATTCAGTGTATACATAATTTTTTAGACAAAAAAAGTCGCAACCCGATACAAATCATTGGATTGCAACTTGATGTCTTTGTCTTACACCTTATTTCGTGATAAACTCACGCTAGCGCAGCCTTTGGCCGCAACCAAAAAGGTGATTTTTAGTTTATTATAAAGTATAGTAGTATCCTCGTAAATAGTAATCAGACAATTTGGAGGACACTACTTATGAATAAGTTGATGGAATTATATCGAGACAGGATCGTGGGTGCAATAAGCGGTCTGGACAGGATTCGTTTTCGCGGGACATTGCGGTGGTTGGCCAGTGAGCGTGGGATGGGAACATTCATGAACCAAGCGAGAATTCTGCTTAAGGATTTTTCCGGTTGGGTCAATGGGCTTACGGCACAGGTGCGAGACAGTTGTGAATCGCGGGCGAAAGATTTGGGTATCGAGGTGCGGTATTTGATGAGCAGCGGTGTTGATAAGGAGAAGTTGGCTCGCCAGATCGCGGCGGATAAGAGGATTACGGAAGGTTCCATCTGCCTGTTGAGTGTGGTAGAGCCTTGTATTGCGCCGATGGTCAAGGGCAACAAGGCCAGCAAGAAGCTCGAGTTGGTAATGGCGCCCCGCAAGTGTGTCTTTGTGTATCATTATTTTAACGATCCAGTGTTTGGTTTTGGTCATGTTCGTATCCAGAGTTGGGCGCCGTTTAATATTTTCATTTGTCTCAATGGTCGTCATTGGCTGGAGCGGCAACTTCAGAAGCAAGGTATTGATTATGTTAAGGACGGCAACTGTTTTGTGCGTATAGAGGATATTGCGGCTGCGCAGGTTCTGCTCCATGAGCAGCTTAAGACTGACTGGGCGAAGCTGCTGAACGGGCTTGCGTTGGGCAGTTGCCCGGCATTGTCGCAGATTCTTCGTCCGTTGGAACCGGAGTATTACTGGTCTGCGGATGAGACGGAGTGGGCGACGGACATCATGTTTAAATCGGTTGAGGCATTGGAGGAGTTGTTTCCATCGTTTGTTCATCATGCGATGCGGGTTTGCGACAGTTCTTCGGTGATGAAGTATTTGGGTAGGCGTAACCTTGCAGGCGCTGCCCCTGATGAGGTTATCAGCGACTATCGAAGACGCTATGAAGGTATACGGGTCAAGCACAGTGTGAATTATAATTCAGTGAAGATGTATAACAAGAGCGGTAGTCTCTTGCGTATTGAGACAACGATCAATAATACGCGGGACTTTAAGGTCTTTCGGAGTCCCAATGATGATGAAGGCAAACCGGCGTCATGGCAGAAGATGCGTAAGGGCGTAAGCGATCTTCATCGACGGTGTGAGGTGAGCCAACAATGCAATGATCGTTATGGGGATGCTTTGGCGGCGGCTCAGGTAGAGGAGAAACTGAAAGAAGTGGTGAGCAGCGCTTGTAACAAGGTTGTCAAAGAGGGCAAGAGGTATCGAGGTTTGAATCCCTGGCAGCAGGATGATTACCAGATGCTGATGTTCCTGTCCAAAGGCGAAAACGCGATAAATGGATTCCGCAACCATGATTTGCGTAAGTGGCTTTACCGGGAATCCGAACAATCCGGCAAGGATCAGCAAAAGAAATATTCCGGACGAACGACCCGACGGATAAAGATGCTGCGGGCACACGGTCTAATCCGCAAAGTTCCGAGGGCCAACCGCTATGTTTTGACGGAGAAAGGCCAGAAGTTCTCTTGTTCACTGATGACCGCTTCAGCCCTTGATATTAAAGCACTTACGGAAATGGCGGCATGAAAAACACGCATAAAAAACAAGAAATTGATGGATAGTAGTATATAGCGCTATTGGCAAATTAAAAGCAGAAAAACGCAGAAGATTACTGGATGAGACAGAGTCAGAATTAGCAGCATTCACACCTGCCTTACTGTATAAGGCATTTCTGGGAGAGGGAGGATAATCTTTCAATAACCGTTACGTTAGCCAATCTTCAAATCGTAAATCCGAACTTGTTATGCTTTTTATTGCATTCATTTTATCGTGGGTCACAAGCACAAGATTGTGCGCCATTGCTACAGCAGCAATCCAAAGATCATTCTCATCCATTTGCAATTCCTTATCAGTAGTAGGATCACGCCATTCTCTTATCCTCTTTTTACAACTTTTTCCTTTTCGATCTCTTGGGGCATATTTATCGAAGAGTTTTGCACGCAGGTCGGCATAGCAGTCACGTGCTATATTGATATTTATGTCAAAAGCAGGAAATGAAGATAATATTTGACGCGCTTGCTCATGCTGTTCCGGTCTATTATAAGACCTGACACGAAGCCCATATTCGACCTCGCCAATGGTTATGGGACATAAAAAAATTCTTGTATTATGTGGTTGCGGTAATCCATTCCAATGTTTTTCTAAGGCTTTGCATTCAGGACTATTTCCGCCTACTTTTAATTCAGCAAGATATCCAAGAATATTTGTATCAAGAAGATAGTAATCCTGTTTCACTTATTCTTCTGTTCCCAGTTTTTTAAGATAATTTATAAACTCAGTATCACGGATAAGTGGAATTCTTTCCATAATTTTATCAGGTGTTGCATTATTAAATTGCTCTGATATGTAAATATGAAGAGGAATCCATGCATTGATTTCTGGGGAGATGTAGCCTTTAAATTCAAAGGGTACAGGGCGTTGGTGACCCCAAAAAATATCTAAAAGTTGACGTTCCAATCGTGGAGGAAGTTTATATAGTTTTAGTATCTCAGCGTCTATCTGAAGTAATGTTTTCTTGGCTTCTGTCTCATCTTTCCTTAACACTTTTAAATAATGATTCACGAGATAATCAATAATTTGTTTAGTATCAATGGATATTTCGGGAATAGGTATATCGGTGTATACTCTTTTTGGAATATCCTTTTGAAAGCTATGGGCATAAATGAATGCTACTGCAATTGGAGAATTCAGCAATGTCGCTAACATAGCAACATCAAAGGTTTTAGATTTTGGCCAAATGCTATAAAATCTTCGGCTTACAATGCAACCGTTTTTGTCTAATGCGGCTGCATATCGCCACGGTCCCCTGGACATGCGCGAAGCAGGAACTATAACCTTTGGTTTGTCCCACGGTAGTTCCCAAGCTGTAGATGTTTCAAATCTTCGATATTGTTTGTCTGTCGACATATAAACTGTATCTTCAGCAATGAATTGCATGAATCCTTTTGTGACTTTTGAAATGCCTGGTTTTGAACCAGGAAAAGGCACATCACGGATTATTTCACATAACCTTTCTTTTCCTAAATTTGGTTTATATTGAACGCCTATGCTTATATCAACTATTTCACCAAAACGTGTATATCCTTCTAATCGTTCCCAAATTTCACGCAACAATGGCACAACAAGACGCCCTTGCATTTTGTCTTTGAGGTAAGATTGTGGAACATTGTCTTCCCATGTAACACCATGTCGAATCTGAAAGTCATCTCGTTCGCTGTCCCTAACTTCTCTATACAACATATTCCAGTTTTTTCGTGCCTGCTGTTTTCTGGCAACAATAACTGTAGTTTCCATATCAGAATATAAAAAGACACGGTCAGGAAGACACGTAACGGAAATTATTTTAAAGTTACTGAGCAAGGCAGTTCGTTCGTTTTTATAGTCAGAACCATCTAAAAAACTACGTGGTAAAACCAAACCAATTAATGCATTGTTTGGTAAAATCGGAAGCGTTCTGTGTAAAAGCTCAGCTGGTTTTGGGGTTTCAGGTCTTTTGCCCTTGATGTTTTCAAAAGGTGGGTTGCCTACAAGTATCATAGTTTTCGCCATACTATTTTCGAGGATATTATCGGCAAATATATCTTGTCTTTGTAAATCCCAGCTATTTGATTCGGGAAAATCAGCTAACATGAGGCACATACGGGCTACTTCAACGGAAAATGGGTCAATCTCTATTCCATGTAAATGTTTAATGAAAAATGTATGCCGTTGTTTACTGTCCCAATCTCCTGGCAATAGGCTTTTCATTCTTCTCATTGCTGCAATAAGAAAAATACCATGCCCACACATAGGATCTGTGACGTGCCACTGTTCTCTTTGTAAATCCTCTATCGGAATTTGCGAAAGAATGTAATCAGCAACATAAGATGGGGTACTATGAATTCCAAGTTCTTGACGGCTTTTTTGAGAGACAAATGTATTTTCATAAATGTATGTAAGAGTATCTACTGATATATTATTCAGCGGGAAAATCTTCCCAATTTTTTGTGATATTGACTCAAGAGTTAGTTCTGGAATTTTTGAAGCCGGTGTAGTTAAAGAAAAACCGTAATGTTCATATATTGCCTGCAATGCCGTTTGTGGAATAGAAAAATCAATCCCTTTCGCATTGCAGATATTGCGATCTTTGAGTACTTTTGCAGCCAAAAGACTAAAGACAACTTGAAAAACCGCAGGTGCATCAAATAGTAAATCTCGTTCATGAAAGTCTTCTTCAGCATAATTAAGTACAGCCCGAAGCAAGTGGTCTATTTTTTGAGAAGCTTTGTAGTCTATGGCAGGAAGTAATCCGATATCAACAAAATCTAACTGACGGGGCCCCGGTCGGGCAAATCCCGATTTTGCCCGTATGATAGCTTGGGGTTCCCAGTCTCTCAAGTTTTGTGCAATGACATTAGGCAGGCAGGCAGTTTCATACTTATCTTTAAGAAGAGGTTCACTTTCCGTTATAGCCCATCGTTCAGTTTTGCCGTTGTTAATGATAAAAATCTGAGGCGCTCCAAGCGATTTTAATTCATTTGCTACATCATCTGTAGAACGATTGGGTGCTGCTATTTGGATACCAAAGCAGGCAGAACGGTAATCAAAAGGTTCCTGGCCAAATAGCGCATAATTTACCGTACGAATAGGCGTACATGAGGAAAATAAATCAACGTATTTATAATCCTTCTGTATCAGATTTTTGCTATAGCCTATTTTTATAAAGGCATTTTCTACCTGCCCTATAATCTTATTTGTCATAATATTGTGATTACATGAAAGATTTTCGTTAAAAAGTTCATTATTATGTGCTTTATCCTCCATAAATAATTATCTTAGTTTGGTGGGGTAAGTGATTATTTCACTCATGAGATAGGCTGTCAAGAAAAATAAGGGAAGGCTTGAAATATTTAATCAGGAAGGGTATATTTTAATCGACTGAAAGCAGGGGGCGTATTGCAATACGCCCCTACAGATTGCCGGAAAGCTGGCATTCTAGCCGTATATTCAAGTTTTTACAGCCAATATAGGCGTTATCCAAACCGCCAGATTGCAAGGAAAGTTAATAACATTACTTTGTTAAAGAATACGTCTGGAAAAATATTTCTGAGTTGTAAGTAGAGTCGGCCACAACTTATGACTTATCAATGCTTTGCGACAAATATTTACTTTTGATTTTAGCCTTTACTTCCGGTATTAATTGCACTTGTAAATTTCTTACACAATCAATTGCCGGAGCAAAGGATTTGAGTATTTTCAGAACAAACATATCGTTATTAAATAAATTTCTTGAACATTTTGCATCATGTTTTACTAAAAAACAATTTGCAATGTTTCTCCTTGTCGTCTACGCAATGTTTAAAAACTATAAAAGAAACTCTCTGGAGGCCATGGCACAAGCCGTTCATATTATGAAAAATATACCTAAAGTATGCATAATAATTTCCATTTTCGCGCTTTTAATTTTAGGTTTTTTATCATATCTTTCATATATATACTCAGGTAAATATGATTTATGGAACTGGTCTAAAAACATCATAATACCAATTATTAGTGCTTTAATTGGCGGTGGCATTACATTGGTAGCTATTTATTATTCCATCAAATTAGAGAGTAAAGCTGAACAAGAAAAAACATTTCAAAATAGTATATCTGCAATAAAAACAGAATTAAAAGAGAATAAATCCATATTAGATGCTTATTGTGAGGATACAAAGGAAGTAAAGATTACTTCTGGTGACAATCGTAGTATTTTCTATATTCAACTATCTAATAGTTTGTGGGATAGTTTTAAATATGAAATAGTTAAGATTGATAAAACTAAGTTTGATGCCATTTGTCTGGCGTATGTAAATATAAACAAGGTAAATAGTCAGGCACAATTTGCACTTTCAAACTCAGGCACAGGTAAGGCGGATACCTATTACGAAGAAATTAAAAAACACGCAGAGAGTGCAAAAGTTTCAATAGAAGATGCATTAAAAAATTTAGAAAATGTATAATTCGATGCAGTGAATATATGGGGTTATGAAATCAGACATTTGGGGTAAAACCTAATCTATTGGCGTGCCCAGGGAAGGGTACTGTTTTCTAACGGGTGAAAGTCCCGTTGTGGTAAAAGCCGGAGCCATGTAGCTTGGATGGCAGGGGGTGATGGAAACGTTGCCTTCTGAAGCCCATCTACAAAGTCGGCGTAAGGCCGGCGAGCGAATATCCGGGTTGTAACGTACGTGAACGTAGAGGTAGCCTCGTGAAAGTCAGGAACCACTGGCCGAGCCTGTCAATAGTAGGCGAAGGCGGAATTCACGCACCTAAACTGGCTAATAGGTAAAAGAACGGTGGCGGGGTATCAGCGGCGACACGGATAGAAGGGAGCAGTATCAACTGGGGAAACCCTCCTTGTCCCTGATAGAAATATCAGGAGCGAATGTAAGCCTTATAAGTCGAAGGGCGAAGTAGACTGACAGGCAAGAGGGTGGCGGATGAGCCCGTAGTAGTGGAGATGGCAAGGACAGCATAACCTTGCCGGAGCGAAGGGGATCTGCTGTATTCTAAATCTTTCTTTAGCGGTGAGGCAGGGAAGAATGACAAATGCTTCTATAAGTCTGCAGGAACTGAGGAGGAAGATATACATCAAGGCGAAGACTGACAAGCACTGAGTGGTTTCGGCTGGAAGCGGTGGAGTAAGGGGATATATCTACCCGAAAGCTGCTCCATATCGATAGGTGTATAATGCCTTGCTGAGAAGGGAGCAGGGAAGCCGTATGAGGGAAAACCGTTCGGCTGAGCTCACGACGAAGCCTCACGTACGGTTTGATGTGGCAGGGGATGGAAAAGTGCTATGGAGAACCTAAACGGGCACAAAGCTGGAAACGGCAGCAACAGCCAAGGGGATACCTAATGCAACTCGCCATTCCTTGACCCTACACAATTCTTGAGTCAGCAGGGACCTTCATTTTTCAATTGGCAATCTATTAATAAGGATATTAAGGGACACCATGCTTAATTATTAACTCAATCAAGGATGGGTTAATTGGCGCGAACCCATCAAAATAAATGAAAATGTGATTGATGGGTCTGCTTCACCCCTCGATAAACTCAGGACAGGCTTCACTAACTTAGGGAGCGACCACAAATAACATGGTATTGTATAGTACCAATAGTATCGTTGTAGTGTCTTTGTGTATGTCACGGTAATAGCCGTTACAACTAGTAAATATAGGCATTGACACCCTCCAGCCATTATGATAACATTAGGATTAAGTGGTATTTTATCCGGCGTATTAATCCTAATGATATCATTATGCGTTTAGCTAAGTATTCTCATCGCAAGCTCTTGGGACTATTCAGCAGGGATGTCGTTTTAACTCTGGACAGTATCAAAGAAGCTTTGGGAACGACTTCAAAAGCAACGGTTTTCAGGAAGCTAAAATCGCTCGGACATCGTGCGAGTTATTCCCATGCGGGCAAATACCATACACTGGATACACTTGCAAGCTATAATAAATATGGCATTTGGAGTTTCAATCAAATATATTTTTCTCAACAAGGAAGTCTTGTAGATACTCTCGAGGCCATCATTAATAAATCCCAGGAAGGTTATTTTGCCTCGGAGCTTCAAACGCTGGTACATGTGCGAGTCTTTAATGCACTGACTCAATTAGTGGTATCTGGAAGGGTCTTGCGCGAGCAGATTGCCGGAGAATATTTGTATATCTCCAAGGTGTTAGGTACGGATCAACTCGCCAGACGTAAACAGTCAATCATGTTGTGTGCTTGTAAGGAAGAAAAGGTATTAATTCCCGGCTTTGGGAGTGAAGTGGTTACGGATTGCCTGCAGACATTTCTTTCCATACTTGATGAAAGGCAGAAACGGCTTTATCTTGGTTTAGAATCAATGAAACTGGGACATGGCGGCGATTTAAGACTTTCACAGCTAACCGGCATAAATGTAAAAACAATTGACAAGGGGCGTCGGGAACTTTCGAGTAAGAACATTACACCGGGACGGATACGTAAGGTCGGTGCAGGTCGTTCTTCGATTAAAAAAAAACTGATGTGGTAAAACTTCTTGAAGAATTGATGGAGGGCGATACTGCAGGAGACCCAATGGGTAAAGGAAAAATATGGACGAGAAGAAGCACACGTACTCTAAAAAAAGAATGCGGTGATAGAGGTGTAAGCGTATGTGCAACAACAGTTAGCAGGCTTCTTAAGGACATGGATTATTCTCTGAGAGTAAATCGCAAAACGATAGCAGAGACACGTCATCCGGACCGTAATAGACAGTTTGAAATTATTAATGAGACAAAAAAGTATTTTGAAGATTCTGGTCAGCCAATAATCAGTGTTGACAGTAAGAAAAAGGAATTGATAGGTAATTTCAGAAATGAGGGCAAGGCGTGGACAAAAATAGTAAATGAAGTTTTGGCCCATGATTTTCGTTCTCAGGCAATTGGTGTTGGATGTCCGTTTGGTATCTATGAATTGCTGACTAATTTAGGGACAGTTATTGTTGGTACGTCCTATGACACACCGGAATTTGCAGTCGAGTCAATTAAGATTTGGCTGGATGAATTTGGTTGGAAGAGGTATCCATGCGCAAAAGAACTCCTTATTCTTTGTGACGCAGGAGGGAGCAACGGATTTCGTCCCCGGTTGTGGAAATATGCGCTTTATCAAAATATTTGTAAAGTTTACGGACTCTCCATCAGGATTTGCCACTATCCCTCAGGAGCATCAAAATGGAATCCGGTAGAACATCGTCTGTTTAGTTTTATCAGTAAAAATTGGGAGGGGAATCCTTTGAGGTCTTATGATGTTATGCTAAGTTTAATTGCTGGCACTACAACAACAGCGGGTCTTCTCGTACAAACCATTCTTAACGAGAAAGAATACCAAAAAGGAATCAAAATCACTGATGACCAAATGAAAGAAATAAACATAAACAAACACAGTGTCTTGCCAGATTGGAATTATACAATTTCACTTAACTAAATTAATAAAAATACCAAATTATTTTTGGACAGTGCCTTACTTAATCTTTGATCAACTCTGAACTTCTCAAGAAGAATAGAAACAAGGTATCTACAGACCCATCAGATCGAAAGACTCAGGAACTGCTTGAAAATCATTTAATTCAGGGGACACCGTACTTAATTATTGACTCAGTGTTGAAAAACGGTTAAGATTCCCCGCTAGCTAGGATCGCTCGTGTGGTAGTCCCAGGAGCATACTACGCCGGCAGAAGCCTGGTACCACAAAAGAAAAGTGAAGATTCCTAATATTACGTATGGTGTCCTCAGAATTTCCGCCAGAATTTCCGCAATAAAATCCCTACACTTGCACAATATCGTAAATCGATCATCCACAAATGTGTAACGGGAAAGCGACGGATTACCGAAAATGGTTTAAAGGATCAACATGGTAAAAAAAAAGAATATCGTTATCATTGCCGGACCTAACGGGGCAGGAAAGACCACGTTTGCCAAAGAGTTTCTGCCGAATGAGGCGGGCTGTCCCATCTTTGTTAATGCTGATTTGATAGCTGCAGGGCTTTCTCCTTTTTTCCCTGAACATGCAGCTTTCCGTGCGGGCAGGCTGATGTATGAAGAAATTAAAACGCACCTGCTTCGTAATGATGGCTTTGCCTTTGAAACAACACTTAGCGGTAAAATATATGCACAAATGATACCCGAATGGCAAAAGAGGGGATACACGGTAAAGTTGATATTTCTGAGTCTTCATGATGTAAAGATTGCCATTGAACGGGTAAAAGGGAGGGTTTTGCAGGGTGGCCATAATGTGCCTGAAGAGATTATCAGACGACGGTTTGGAAAGGGATGGTTTAATTTTTACCACATTTACAAGCAGTTGGTAGATACCTGGATTCTTTACGACAACTCAGGCAGAACGCCAAAACTGCTTGAAGAAGGAGAAAAGAGATGAATGGAAAAAAGAGACAGATTCATGACAAAGACCTTGAGAATGTAGAAGCTGCATTGCTAAGAGCGGCAAAAAGAGCAAGGGAAATAGCCAAACAGACGCATACTCCACTGGTTTATTACGAAAACGGACGCGTAGTTAAAATATTTGTTGAACAGGATGAGGATAGACAGGAAAACTGATCAATCATGTTTGAACGACCGGGAAAGAAGTTCCAACGATATATCATCGAATACCTCATACGCGAACACAAGCACGCCGTGCTGAGCCGGGTGGTAAGGATGGGTTAAGCGGATAGAATCCATCAATGCCTTTTTTTGTTGGGTGTGCTTCGCCCAACCTCTAATTGACACCTCGAACATCTCAAGAAGAATAGAAACAAGGTATCTACAGGCCCATCAGATCGAAAGACCCAGGAACTGCTTAAAAATCATTGCACAAAAAACATATCAATCCTCGAACCATTAAAACGGATGTTCACCCCAAGTCAAAAAACAAAAGTGCCGTAAAAGCCTTATATTTATTGACTTTTACGCCGAACAGCAAGCTTTTTTCTAGTGACTACCCGTATGTTCCGGCTTGGCAATACTTCTGGCAACTTTATCTGTAATGCCTCTAATAATTCATGTGATTGTTGCCGCGGACGCGGGATCTTCTGGCAACTAGCTTTTTGGCCTTTGATTGTTACTTCCATCGAACAAATGGTCGTCAATTGTGCGAGACCTTCCTCTACCGTCAAGTCAAAATTCTTCCACGCTCTGCGCAGCCTTCGAATTATCATGTACGCAAGCATTACCACAAACACATGTCCCCGTGTACTATCCTCCTTTCTTACATACACCGGACGAACCTCCAAATTCACCGTCTTACAGTCCCGAAACGCCTTCTCCACTTCCGTTAAATCCTTGTATCGTTCATGTACCAGATTGGTATCCGCCTCGTTCTCCTCAAGATCAGTCTTGATTGCGTAACAACCATCAAGGTATGATGCCTCCTTTAATGCTTCCTCAGCTCTCTCTATCTTTAGCGTCCTATCCTCTTCTTTTATCTGCACCCACCCATCAAGTTTCAATCTCGTTAGCCTTTCCCTTGTTGTTTCCAGGGCCTTCGATACTGACGACTTAGGATGTTCCTTCAGATAACTGTTCTTCTTCACGATGTATTTCTCTATACTCTGTAATTTTGATACACGGGTCTTTGACATCTCTTCCGCCCTTACCGGATTGCGCCTCAGAATATATCGAACCTCATCATCCTTTATCTCGCAGAGCTTTTCTTCGAACAATCCTAATTGCAGTATCCCTTTATTTATCAACGACTCTATCTGCGGCTTAGTTATCGCCGTTATGTAATGAAACCCTTCCGGTAAACTTTCGATTTGCACCGTCTTGATCATCCCACGATCTCCTACAATCGTTACATCTTTACATCCAAACCGCTCTAATACCTTCTTTACCTGAGATTCAAAGGTCTTCGGATCCTGGGTGTTGCCCCTAAATACTTCTGTTGATACCGGCTCCCCGGATTCATCACAAAGCATACCGATCACTATCTGTTTTTTCCTCTTTTTGCCGTCACGATTATACCCGTACTCACCAAAATGATTCGACTTCCCCTCTAAATAACTGCTCGTCACGTCATACAAAAACAACTTCGGCTTATTGCCTCCTCGTCTTAACTCAAACAGCTTTCGCTCTATCTTTGCCTGATTCTCTGACAACCATGACAAATTATCGTACAGATTGTTCTCGTCAAACCCACGCTTCATATCCAGGACGTCACCCGCAGCATGTATCTGCGCCAGCCTTACTGCAGACAGTCTTGACCCCCGGCCTATTACCCTTGCCATTACTTGCCAAAGCGCCAGCTTTCCTTCAAAGTCCTTTCCCAATGCCTCTTCTATCCCTAATTCCTTTGCCACTTGGTACACGCTCCACGCTGCTCCCACAGACAAACCCTCATGGAGTTTCACCGATTCTGACAATGCGCCCAATGCACAGAGATCGTCTTTATGTGCGAGTGCAAGTCTTATCGCTTCAATCTCCAGGGGAGTGCAATTCGACAGATTCGCAATGGTGCGTTTCTTGACCTTCCCATCCTCACGGTACGATTCCCGCAGAAGGGTAGATCGATAGATTTTTTTACCGGATTTTGACTTGTTCTCTACAATATGCATGTCCACCATTGTACAGATAACAACCATTATCCGTCAAGTATATTGTCGTATAATAACAATATATTAGTGACTACATATTTATTAAAAATACAGCCTTAACAAACTATATATTAAGCACTTATGCGTTTTGGCAGGGGTGAACATCCGTTAAAAACAAGAAGTAAGGCGATAGATAAGTTGATAGATGAAATTGTTTACAGACTGTATGGATTGACATATGAGGAAATTAATATCGTCGAAGCAAAAGATAGGAATTGATGATTTTTGCCAATCCAAATGTGATAATGGGACGAAATATGCGTGGTTAATTTAAAAAACATTTGGGGGGGGATAAAAAAATGAAAATTCAAGTAATTTTAGAACCAAGTGATGAAGGGGGATTTACGGCAATCGTTCCTTCACTTCCCGGTTGTATCGGATGTTCACCCCTGCCAAAACGCATAAGTGCTTAATACATAGTTTGTTAAGGCTGTATTTTTAATAAATATGTAGTCACTAATATATTGTTATTATCCGACAATATACTTGACTGATAATGGTTGTTATCTGTACAATGGTGGACATGCATATTGTAGAGAACAAGTCAAAATCCGGTAAAAAAATCTATCGATCTACCCTTCTGCGGGAATCGTACCGTGAGGATGGGAAGGTCAAGAAACGCACCATTGCGAATCTGTCGAATTGCACTCCCCTGGAGATTGAAGCGATAAGACTTGCACTCGCACATAAAGACGATCTCTGTGCATTGGGCGCATTGTCAGAATCGGTGAAACTCCATGAGGGTTTGTCTGTGGGAGCAGCGTGGAGCGTGTACCAAGTGGCAAAGGAATTAGGGATAGAAGAGGCATTGGGAAAGGACTTTGAAGGAAAGCTGGCGCTTTGGCAAGTAATGGCAAGGGTAATAGGCCGGGGGTCAAGACTGTCTGCAGTAAGGCTGGCGCAGATACATGCTGCGGGTGACGTCCTGGATATGAAGCGTGGGTTTGACGAGAACAATCTGTACGATAATTTGTCATGGTTGTCAGAGAATCAGGCAAAGATAGAGCGAAAGCTGTTTGAGTTAAGACGAGGAGGCAATAAGCCGAAGTTGTTTTTGTATGACGTGACGAGCAGTTATTTAGAGGGGAAGTCGAATCATTTTGGTGAGTACGGGTATAATCGTGACGGCAAAAAGAGGAAAAAACAGATAGTGATCGGTATGCTTTGTGATGAATTCGGGGAGCCGGTATCAACAGAAGTATTTAGGGGCAACACCCAGGATCCGAAGACCTTTGAATCTCAGGTAAAGAAGGTATTAGAGCGGTTTGGATGCAAAGATGTAACGATTGTAGGAGATCGTGGGATGATCAAGACGGTGCAAATCGAAAGTTTACCGGAAGGGTTTCATTACATAACGGCGATAACCAAGCCGCAGATAGAGTCGTTGATAAATAAAGGGATACTGCAATTAGGATTGTTCGAAGAAAAGCTCTGCGAGATAAAGGATGATGAGGTTAGATATATTCTGAGGCGCAATCCGGTAAGGGCGGAAGAGATGTCAAAGACCCGTGTATCAAAATTACAGAGTATAGAGAAATACATCGTGAAGAAGAACAGTTATCTGAAGGAACATCCTAAGTCGTCAGTATCGAAGGCCCTGGAAACAACAAGGGAAAGGCTAACGAGATTGAAACTTGATGGGTGGGTGCAGATAAAAGAAGAGGATAGGACGCTAAAGATAGAGAGAGCTGAGGAAGCATTAAAGGAGGCATCATACCTTGATGGTTGTTACGCAATCAAGACTGATCTTGAGGAGAACGAGGCGGATACCAATCTGGTACATGAACGATACAAGGATTTAACGGAAGTGGAGAAGGCGTTTCGGGACTGTAAGACGGTGAATTTGGAGGTTCGTCCGGTGTATGTAAGAAAGGAGGATAGTACACGGGGACATGTGTTTGTGGTAATGCTTGCGTACATGATAATTCGAAGGCTGCGCAGAGCGTGGAAGAATTTTGACTTGACGGTAGAGGAAGGTCTCGCACAATTGACGACCATTTGTTCGATGGAAGTAACAATCAAAGGCCAAAAAGCTAGTTGCCAGAAGATCCCGCGTCCGCGGCAACAATCACATGAATTATTAGAGGCATTACAGATAAAGTTGCCAGAAGTATTGCCAAGCCGGAACATACGGGTAGTCACTAGAAAAAAGCTTGCTGTTCGGCGTAAAAGTCAATAAATATAAGGCTTTTACGGCACTTTTGTTTTTTGACTTGGGGTGAACATCCGTTGTATAGTAAAAAGCATTTATTTTTATAAAAATCTGTTTTTTTCTTGCATTCGAATTGTTTCTAGAGTATTAAATTCTGCATGAATCCATTTCTCAGTGAAAAAACCCGAATAGAATTTAAAAAAGCACATAAGAAAGAGCCTCATAGACGTCATGCCGACCGAATCAAAGCTATACTTCTTCTTGATTCAGGATGGAGTTATGAAAAAGTAGCAGAGGCGCTCTTGTTAGACGATCAAACAATCAGGAATTACGAAAAACTATACAAAGATAAAGGTTTTGACGGGCTTTTATCTGACAATTATGTTGGCTGTGTGCCAAAACTCACATGCGAACAAGAAGAACAATTAAAAGATCATATCAGGCAAAACAACTATAGTGCGGCAAAAGAAATTGCTGAATATGTAAAACAGACATTCAATAAAATCTAGGCTCGTCCGCAGAATCTGTGGGTAATAAGTAAGGATTAGTAAGAGAAAAGGTGCATTGCCATCCCAAAGGGAGTAAGATGTTTTTTATCAAGAAAGCATCTTAACCCAAAAGGAGAGGCAATGCAGATAAAGACATTATTAAATACGGTAGAGAATTTCAAGTCATTTGTTTACAAAGCAGTCAGTTTCGAGGTCATAAATGGTAGAAAGGCATTAGTAGCAGATATAAAGCCGAGGGTAAATGCCAAGCCTGAATGTTCAGTATGTGGGAAGAGAGCGTCTGGGTATGATACACAGCCGTCCCGGTTATACGAGTATCCGCCATTATGGGGGTTTCAAGTATTTTTCCGATATTCCCCGCGACGCGCCGCCTGTCCAGTGGACGGAATCCATGTAGAGCGAATTCCCTGGTCAGAAGGTAAGGAGCAGATGACCACCACATACAAGGTATTCCTGTCTCGATGGGCTAAACGCCTGAGTTGGAAAGAGACAGCCGAGATATTCAAGTCCAGTTGGGACAGTGTGTATAGGGCAGTGCAGTTTGTAGTTGCCTACGGCCTTGCCCACAGGGACTTGGAGAATATAACGGAAATAGGAATAGACGAGATACAAGTCTGGAGTGGCCACAAGTATTTAACCCTTGTATATCAGCTTGATTCGCATGCCAAAAGGCTTTTATGGAGTGGCCCTGAGCGGAAGGCAAAGACCCTGCTGAAGTTTTTCATGGAGTTAGGTAGAGAACGTTGTCTGAGAATCAAATTCGTTTGCAGCGATATGTGGTCGCCGTACCTGAAGGTGATAGCGAAGAAGGCTTCCCAGGCGCTTAATATTCTTGACCGTTTCCACATCATGAAGAAATTCAATGAAGCCATAGACCAGATACGGAGGGAAGAGGTCAAAAAGCTCAAGGATGAAGGCACAGACAATGTTTTGGAAAAGAGCCGTTGGTTACTGTTGAAAAGGCCTGAGAACTTGACAGAAAAGCAAACGGTACGGTTAAGCCAGATAGTTAAGATCAACCTGAGTTCAATAAAGGCATATTTAATGCGTGAAGATTTTCAGCGTTTTTGGGAGTATAAGTATCCGGCGTATGCAGACAGGTTTCTCGAGAACTGGATTACGAGAACCCTAAAAACCAACCTGGAACCTATGAAAAAAGTGGCAAAGATGTTGCGCAATCACAAGCAGCTCATTCTCAACTGGTTCAAGGCTGATGGCAGACTTTCTTCCGGTACGGTTGAGGGGTTTAACCTTAAGGCGAAACTGACTATGAGAAAGGCTTATGGTTATAAATCTCTGGAATGCCTGCAAACAGCCTTGTATCATACTCTTGGTAATTTGCCGGAACCAATACTTACCCACAGATTCTGCGGATGAGGCAAAATCTATACACCCGAAGGAATGGTACATACCCTCGATAGATTAGGCTTTACTTACAAGAAAACTACAATAGTTCCAGGCAAAGCAAACCCTGAAAAACAAAAAGAATTTATCGAAAAATACAAACAACTCAAAGAAGAGAAAGCCCCCGGAGATAAGATACTTTTTATGGATGGAGTTCATCCACAGCACAATTCTACGTCTGCATATTGCTGGATAGAGAAAGGCAAAAAGAAGGAAATACCCTCTAATACCGGCAGGAAAAGAATAAATTTAAACGGGGCTATTGACATAGAAACCTTTGAAGTAACAATCCGGGAAGATGAAAGCATCAATGCTCAATCAACAATAAAGCTTTTCCATGAAATAGAGTCAAGGTATGCTCAAGCCGGTACTATTTACATAATCTCTGATAATGCTAAATATTACAGGTCTAAGTTGGTCAAAGAATACCTTGCAAATTCGAGAATAAAGATCAAATTTCTCCCTTCCTATTCACCCAATTTAAATCTCATTGAAAGATTATGGAAATTCTTTCGCAAAAAAATATTGTATAACAAGTATTATGATACTTATGAGAAGTTTAAAAACAAATGTTTAAGTTTTTTCAAAAATATTAACGAGTATACAGATGAATTGTCTACTCTTTTAACTGAAAATTTTCAAATTATTGGCGAGCAAATTTCGAAAATCTGATTTGTTTGACTATATAAGCGAGGGCAATACGAAGGAAGAGGCGTTAAAAAATATCAGAGAAGCCATTGAATTATATCTTGAACCTGTTGACGATGATATGAGGTATAATCCTGATGCACAGGTATTAGAAATTGCCCTATGACAAAAGTCCCGAATTTGAATTATGGACAGGTCTTTAACACCGATTTTCACAGGCATGAAAACCATCATAAAAACACCCTAATCATGCCGTCCAGACAATTTCAATAGATTTTCCTCCAAGCCATGGAACAGCGAATGGAGTTTGTAATTTTTTTACTTCCATCAAAACCGGAGTATGTGCTCTTTTTCTTATTTTCACAAAAAACTTACCACCGTCATAAACGACCCTCCCCGGCATATCAATAAACTTCCTGAATATTGCAGGGGCAAGATTATTTTCAAAACGTCTCAGGTCGCATGCGAATCGATGATACAGGGTATCAGCAATCATTGTCCATAGAATGTCAAAATGAATACGGATCATAATAGGTGAAGACAGAGAGTTCAGATTGAAAAACATTACCAGTTCGGCTATTTTGTTTTCTATCCGCCATCGTTTAGCGTAAACTTCCAATACCCTTTGTAAGGACAGCTCTTTGCTATTGGTTAAAATAAATGTAGGGTTCTCCCGTCCGTGATCTTTCACCACTATTTGCCTGAAAATGTTTTTACAATCTTTAAGCCTGACTTCGCTTTCATAAACTGAGACGTTTTTATACTTTCGCTTTGGAACCGGAATATAAACTTTTTTCCATACCTCCTTTGGAAGTACCAATGTTTCCTTCACAAGGCCGGCATAACGTTTACGAAGCGTTATGAACTTTACCTTGTCATTTTCAAGATCGTCAAGGATATTGTAAGCCGTAAACTTGCAATCAAAAACAAGTGTTTCGCTAACATTGCCTTTTATATTTTTCCAGTAACTTACAAACTTTTTAACCTCTTGCGACTCTTCGCGCCGTAGTATATCAGCTCTTGTATATAAAACTGCATTGCTTTTACTATCAGACGCAATGATGGTATTAGCGCCTTTCATGGTCTTACCCTTAGACCCACACCAGATCTTTTCCATTTCGGATTCATCCCCATAATGCGGGATCGAGTGAAAATCAAGATTTATATAGTCGCTACTATAAAAGTCCGGATACTTTTTCCTGAAAAGCGAAACAACTTTGCTTTGCAAATTCATCAACTGAGTTTCAGAGCAACGGCATGAATAGGTGTTCATGTATGTAGGCTTCGGAAGAACGTTTAATCCGGCAAAAACTCCAAAGCCAGGTTCCTGGTCATAAGCACAAATATGGGTCAGCCTCCTCTCGCCTATTAATTTCAGCAGTAACATGGAAAGACAGGCTTGCGTCGATCCAATATCGCTTGATTCAGGCAACTTACATTCCTGCAACAAATCAAGGATACCGGATTCTATGATATAAGGGATAAAAAAGAAAACCCCGGCCGTGGGGCAATCCACATTAAGATATTCGAGTATCTCAAAATCCAGGTGTTCCGAACGTTCCGGTATGATTTTGTTTTTAAGAGTTTTTCCAAGTTCATTATTCGTTCTGCGTTTTAGTTTGCCGAACCCTGCGGTTTTCAGAATACGTTCTACTGTGATTGCAGATATATTGATCTCCTCTTCCGCAAGGCGGCTATGGATGTCGGTTGTCGATAGTCCCTGTTTCCTGTATTTGATAATTTTATCCTGAACATCACAAGTAGTCCTTTTCTTTTTAGGGCCCTTTCGCACGATAGGGAAAAGTTCTATTTTCCCTGCATTAACGTCTCTCATTAAAGAATAAACCGTGCCTGGCTTGTAACCAAATTTTGTTGCTACAGTCTCAACTGCCTGTTTGTCAATTACAATGGCCCTTACTGCTTCATATTGTTTTTGTCTTTGTGAAACAGGATTATTGAAATATGAAACTAGATTAAGTTTGCCATGTATTAGGGTGTTATTATGATGATTATGCATTTGTAATATTCTTGCTGAATACTGATAATACCGTCAAATACCTTCTATTTGAGAGGTATTTGCGCTTGCTAATTGGTTAATATTCAGAATTGTAGCACACTTATAATCATCAATCAAGCATTTTGTTCATCATATTATCACCCTAAAATCCCAAAATTTGCTGAAATTCCCGAATAATGCAAAAATGCCCTGATTTAAAAATGTAATTTGTTACTACTAACAGGCAAGTAATGAAATACAAGGCATAGACTATTTTGTAATATAAGTTTACAAGGTAAGGGCAAAATAAATTCATCGCTCTGCAGCCTTCAAACACAGACGACTTTAAGGGGTGTATTATGATGGTTTATGTGTGTGTGAAAATCGGTGTTAAAGATAATTTCATAGGCTTTGTCTCCTTTCTTAATTGTATGGTAAGATTAAGGTTGTTAAGTTGTTTTTGGACTTGTGCATTCAATGAGCGAACAAAGACCATCTTTGGCTTATTGTGCAGAAGATAGCCTTGTGATGATCTGGCAAAACCGGTTGAATGTCCTAAAAAAATCCATCCTGCGGCCTTATAGCAGACGCCTTTAAAAAAACGAGGATCGACAAAGGTCTCCACAAGCCAGATTGGATGCCCATAGACCTTAGTCCAGTCTTGTGATAAGCGCTTAAGGTTAAGAGAAAGAATACGGGAGGCAAGGTTTGGTACGTGTATCTGAGGAAGGATCAGGAAACGTGAGTTGTTTGCTATGAGTTTCAGTCGTTGCGATTTTAAAAATGGCGGCCATCCAATCCACTTATCGCGAACGGTACATTTTAATGCTGCGGCAGCCCAGCCGATCAAGGCAAGCCATTGTCCCTGTGATTCCGCTACGTAGCGAATTGATTCTCCTACGAGAGAATGAAATCCAAGGTAATGATGCTGGCGCATCAGTATGTCCCAATTTGCCTGGTCGTTTTGTGAAACAGGACGAACGGTAATTGAACAAAGTAGTTCATTGTGTGTGTTATCGATTGGTGTTGTATGCTGGTTCATGCCCTATAATATAAAATATTTTAGGGGGAATGTCCACGTTTTTTTACATATCTTTGTATATTATGCGCTTATGGAAAACTTTGACAGCGCCGTGATGGGAACAAGCATTTTTTATTTTTCATAGAACTAAAGTGTTACTAATCATTACTCATTGTCTTATTTCAGGATGTTAAATGCTATTGAATTTTCTGATTGGATTGGATTGGATTTTATTATTACTTCTGGACTTCTGGCGGAGTTTTTTCCGATGAGAAAGGTTTGCTGTTTTCGTAGACAAATTGTAAGGAGAGATTGTCATACCAGCCTGCCACATACCCATATCCCCAATCCTGGCATGTTTCGGTAAATACGGTAATAATATTTTTTGACGGAATAATTGAGAGTGAAAATTTAGTCCATGAAGAAACCGTGTCGCCGCCAATATAAAATTTAAAAGGAGTGGTTGAAGTATTTACAGGGTTCCACTGCCCGTCAAGTAAGCCTATAATAGTAATATCTCCAATATTATCACCGTAGAATGCCATGCTACCCGTCAGCACATAGGTAGAATGTGCATTGATATTCAGTTCCTGATAAATACCGCCGCGGGCTGTTCCTTCAGCGGTTACCTCTTGTGTTAAAGCGTATAAACCGCTTATTGCCGGTGGTGTGGGAACTCCTATTGTCCCCGGAACATGAATATCTACTCTTGCTGGATGTTTCACCGGAATGCCATCGCCGTCCCATGGAAATGTTTCCCAACATATCCAGCCCGAAGTATTGCCGGTTTCAAAATCGCCATTTTTGAGTAGATTCTCGCCAAAGGATTCTTTTAGCAGGCAAAAAGAGGATATCGTTAAAAAAAAGAGAAAAATGCTTTTTAATAAAATGAAAGGCATATATTTTTTACAACAAAAATGGTTATTAGTACTTACCAGTAATTTCTTCATATTTTTTATTTCATGATATCAATTCAATTTTTTTGCACCTTTAATTTTTTATAAAGGGCAAACTCCTCATCCGCTTCCCTTTTTAAACCCAGCTTTTCATATGCGATGCTCAGATTAAAATGAGAGAGCGCTTTATATGGGTCGGCTTCAACAGCTTTTTTGTATTCTTCCATTGCTTCCTGATACATTCCCTTTCGCAGTAAAAGGTCGCCAATCTCATTGTGTACCTCTGCGGACTTTAATTCAGATTTTCTTATAGGCGGTTTGTGCGGGGCAGTTACCGGGGTTGAAGCGATCTCCTTACGCAATGGTTCAGATACCTGCGAAGTATTAATGGTAGAATCGTGTTCAGGAATACGCAAAGTAACAACAATAATGCCATCTGAACGCAGTATAGTAAGTTTTGCTTCTTTGTTGGCGGAAGTTTCCGTTAACATGGCAAATTGTTTTTTCGTCGTAATTTTTTCTCCGTTCCAGTCCATAATGAGATCCTCCGTTTTAATCCCCGCTTTTGCAGCAACACTTCCTTCAAGAACGCTGACAACCAGAACGCCGCTTTGACTAGGTTTAAACCGAAACCATTCTTTGTTTTCCCTGGTCAGGCTGCATACAATTAAACCAATGGGATCATGTTTTTCTATAAGAACAATGCCT
Source organism: Candidatus Kuenenia stuttgartiensis (assembly GCF_900232105.1). Classification (NCBI taxonomy): domain Bacteria; kingdom Pseudomonadati; phylum Planctomycetota; class Candidatus Brocadiia; order Candidatus Brocadiales; family Candidatus Brocadiaceae; genus Candidatus Kuenenia; species Candidatus Kuenenia stuttgartensis. The sequence goes on along the minus strand of NZ_LT934425.1, from coordinate 4,341,391 downwards.
GTCCCCTTCACCCACGATGTCTTATTTACACCATAATCAGTGCCGCCAAGTTCTCCGTAAGACCGGTAGGTTTTTGCGTATCCTGTATCATATTGCACATTTATTACCGCCTGTACTCCAACCAGAAATGCCTTCTCTTTTATTTTTTTTGCCAGGACATCATGCCCTGAAAACCCATACTCACCAAGGCTCACCTGCCCCATATTTTGATAGGCAACGTTAATGTCTCCGGAACAGACAAATATTTGTTCATATTTGTCTGCCTCAGTAACCTTTGCGCCTTTCTTTGGTTCGAGCGTTTTCCCCTCGCTTTTAAAGGGCGATAGATTATTTAAATATTCTTTCGAACTGCTGCTGCATCCAGTAAAGACTATTAATAAAACAAGGAGTAGGGCTATTTTTTGGTTCATTTCTAATATTCTTTCTCTTTTAATAAAAATGTAGAAAATAAACGTTGATTACTATCATATTACATTTAATTCAGAGGCGGCATGGGGGGGAACTCCAGCCGCCACGGGAACGATTTAGATTTTAAATTAACCACATTTTCTTAGTATAAAATATTTATGAACGGGCTGCGATAATTTTGCGAATATTTTCTGTCCGGCATTCGCTATTTTTATTGGTTCATTCAATTCATTCCTCATCTTCAGGTACGGCTCTTCAAAATCGTCCTTTAATTTCTTGCCCATTATTTCGATAGGGATATTTTCCTTAATGGTATTTTTTACTAATATTTCTGCGATGTTATCATTAGATACATTATTAATAATCCCCAGGAATTCATATTCTTTAATATAGGCATGGTCCTGGTGGCTGACTTGCGGATTATTTTCACGATATCCCAGAAAGAATCCGGTGCCAAATTCACGATGACTCGTCTTTTCCAGTTCAGATAACCATTGCTCATCAATTACGTAATTTTCAGGGTCAGAAAAATAACGGTCCAATGCCTCGCGATAGATTCTTGTTACGGAGGCTACATAGTATTGGCTCTTCATGCGTCCTTCAATCTTCCATGCAGTAATACCTGCGGACACTAATTCTGGAATATATTCAAGCATGCATAAATCCTTTGAACTTAAAATGTAAGTGCCTGTTTCATCCTGAATAATAGGAAATGTTTCCCCAGGCCGGTTTTCTTCCTTCAGCACATATTTCCAACGGCAGGAATGCGAACAATCGCCTAAATTTGCATGCCGGTTTGACATATAGCTGCTTAATAAACAACGCCCTGAATACGCCATACACATAGCACCATGTACAAATACTTCGGTCTCTACTGCGGTATTGGCAATAATTTCTTCAATTTCTCCAAGTGTTAATTCACGGGCAAGGACGGCTCTTTTTATACCTTGTTGACGCCAAAATTCGAGTGATTTAAAGTTTGTGGTGTTTGCCTGTGTGCTAAGATGGATTTTTATGTGAGGAGCTATTTCTTTTATCGTTAATAAAATTCCCGGATCAGACACGATTACCGCATCTACCGGTATCTCCGCAAGTGCTTTCACGCAAGAGACAATGCGGCGAATATGATAATTCCGTGCATAAATATTGAGCGCAACGTATATTTTTTTCTCTTTTTCATGAACATAATCAACGGCATTTCGAATTTCCTGCATAGTAAGATTTTCCGCGCCCATCCGAAGATTAAAACCTTCTGCGCCAATGTATACAGAGTCAGCGCCATATTCAATGGCTGTTTTAAGTTTCTCCATATCGCCTGCAGGGGCAACCAATTCGGGCTTTCTAATGTACATAGATGTATGTTTCAGGATTTCAAAAACACAATAATATCAATCCGGCGCCAACAGGCATCAGTAAATTATCTGCTGCCCTTAGCGGTAATGATTCAATAAAGCATGCAACAAAGGCGGCAATTAAGGCTGGCGCAATAGGAAGGAAGATGCATCCGCAAATTATGGCAACAGCCAGCGCCGCCAAAGACCCTTCTACACTTTTTTGCCTGTTATAAGGTATCCTGATTTTCCCGATACTTTTCCCCACCAGAGTTGCGGCAGCATCGGAAAAGGCGACGATCCATATAACAGCGCTTGCTATTTCTTTTGGGAAAATCAATATGGAAAAAGCTGCGCCCAATATTAAGGTGATAGGTCCAAAAGCAATGCCGCGTTCCTCCCGTTTACGTATACTTGATTTCGTAACAAGGCCTAACAGGGGAAAAGAAAGCCCGTTGACCCTCAAAAACTCTGAAATCAAATAGAAAACTACTATGGAAAAAAGCACCGATAGGGTGGTTATAAAGATATATTGGGAAAAAACAGGTACAAGTGCAATTATGATGTGTAAAAGTTTTCTGCGTATTTCCTGGTACCATGAATGCTCAAATTGTTTACGCATCCCTGAAAAGAGGGCCTTGTATGTGTTTGCATCTGCTATATCCAGAATATCCAACAGTTCAGACAGGTTGTTGTTATCAATTAAATAATCTGCCTGCCTGCGGATTGAATACTGAGCGTTTACTCCTATGCCTATATTCGATTTTTGCAAAATGTCTGAATTATTGCGGTCATCTACCAGTACAATTACATCATGCCATGAAAGATCATAGTGTTGCAATTCACTTTCAATGATGTTTACCTTTCCCTCGGGCATAATAAGCTGTCCGTATATTTCCCCTGTTAATGCGCCGTTGTCAATGCCAACGGTAATACCATATCCATTGTTTGCAGATACCCTTGCTGCAAGGTCTTTAACAAATACATCAGGAACACCGCTGCTTATTAAAAACACCAAATAACCATGCCCCCGCAATATTTCAATTGTTTCTTTCGCATTCTGGATAAGAGGTATCTCTTCGTATACTTTCCTTGCCTGTTCAAGCGGAATATTGCGAAAGGAACGGTATACCCTTTTTATAAAGGTATGGAAGGGTAATTTGCCGATGTTGAACAATATGCATAACAAGAACGTGCGGATAGAAAGTAAAAGACCAAGACGTCTTGATAAATGAAGAAGAAAATGTCCTCTGAAAAGGACTCCGTCAACATCAAAAATAATAATTTTATTTTTTGGAGCGGTTATCATAGAAAAACAGAACACAAAATAGTATGACATTTAACGAATGATGAATGTATCTTCCCTGTCTAACGCCTTACCCTGTATTTCACTTTCAGTTTGTTCAGGTCAGGTAACATCTTAAAAAAATTCTTTGTTTATTTTCCAGAAGGATTGATTAGAAGAGGGTGAGATTCCAAGCGAAATTAGAGGATATTTATATCTTTACAGAGAATTTCTCTTTAACAAAGGAGTCAGATTTTAGAAGAAATTACTGAAACTACAGATTCCACAGATTTTGGACGATGAACCGGTACAATCTGTGGTTTCAATCTCTTTTTGTTTGCCTAAAACCTCTGTCTCCCGGACAGGGATAATGCATACCCCTCAAAACATCTCCATAATAATTCTTTTAACAATCCCTAATCCGATGAATACCACGATAGGGGAGAAGTCAATGCCTCTGAACGTCGGAATGTATCTGCGCACCGGATTCAATACGGGGTCAGTGATTTTATACAAAAACTGTATTGCCTGGTTATAGGGATTATGCGGTACCCAGGAAAGTACGATTCTAATAATCAAAACAATTTCATAGAGACCTATGATTTTTCCCAAAAAAAGTCCCATCTCAACAACTCCTTTTCTATACTAAAAAGAGAACGCATCTGCCATTATTTACAAAAAGTTTTGCAATTGTATCAAACACGTACATACAGAGCAATAAAAATATAAATATAGACAATGATTAAGTGACTATGAGGATATATGTTAAAATAATTTACGGTAACGGTGAAACACGAAATCCGAAATCCGAAATCCGAAACAAATTCTAATGATAAAATGATTTGAAATTCTAAACAAGTGCATCTTTCGTACCTTCGTAACTTCGTACCTTCGTACGGGAGCATTCCCGATTTTTTGTAAAAATATCATTAACAGGAAGGGGGAGAGAAAGAATAGTAACACAAGTATCCAGTTTGAGGGTAAAATGCCACAAGCAGGATGCTTGTGCTACAATGTACAATTAGGGGTTGTCAGATAATAACTTTTACAACTATGGCATGGGATAACAAGGTGTGAATGACTCAATTTTTTGAAATTGTATAATTCCAATCTCCATGGAAATTATGCTTTCCAATATTAATCTTTTCCATTTCCTGATCGGAAACCTTTATCCCTGTTGGATATTTCCTTTTGTCAATTTTAACTCCAACCTTCAATCCGGTTTTTGTTTTTGTTGCGCCAATTAAATTAACCATAACATCATGGCTGGTCAGCGGATGACCTTTCCAATTCATGCTAATATGAGAAAAAAGTCTATGTTCCATTTTGTTCCATTTAATTGTTCCTTTAGGAAAATGGCATACTGTAATTTCCATGCCTGATTTATTTGCAAATTCTTGTAGTTTGATTTTCCATAGGCGAACTCTATAGCCGTTACTGCCACCACTATCTGCACATATCAACAGCTTTTTTGCATCAGGATAAATCTTTCTTCCCATATAAGTCCACCACCTATGAATGCTTTGTACTGCAAAATCTGAGGTATCATGATCGCATCCGACATTGACCACTCCTAAATTTTACCCTGATCATAGATGCCATAGGGGATGCCTATTTCTTTTCCTTTGGGATCAGGGAAATCTCGACCATTAACTTTTCGGGGAGAACCTTTTTTCCGCCATTCTTGCCCTTTGTTTGCATAGTTTCCCAGCAATTCCTTCTTTTTAGTGTCAACAGAAATAACAGGAAGATTGTCTTTTAAAAACTTTTTTACCTGCATGGTGATATACTTGAATTGTGCATCACGATCAGGATGAGAATCTTCCAAAGATTTATCATTACCTTGAAGACTATACCCAAGTTGTTTAAGAATGACTCGAATTGTTTCGTAAGAAACTCCATATCCTTTTTTATAAAGCTCCTCGGATAAATGACCACGGCGCTGTCAAAGTTTTCCATAAGCACATAATATACAAAGATATGTAAAAAAACGTGGACATTCCCCCTAAAATATTTTATATTATAGGGCATGAACCAGCATACAACACCAATCGATAACACACACAACGAACTACTTCATTCAATTACCGTTCGTCCTGTTTCACAAAACGACCAGGCAAATTGGGACACACTGATGCGCCAGCATCATTACCTTGGATTTCATTCTCTCGTAGGAGAATCAATTCGCTACGTAGCGGAATCACAGGGACAATGGCTTGCCTTGATCGGCTGGGCTGCCGCAGCATTAAAATGTACCGTTCGCGATAAGTGGATTGGATGGCCGCCATTTTTAAAATCGCAACGACTGAAACTCATAGCAAACAACTCACGTTTCCTGATCCTTCCTCAGATACACGTACCAAACCTTGCCTCCCGTATTCTTTCTCTTAACCTTAAGCGCTTATCACAAGACTGGACTAAGGTCTATGGGCATCCAATCTGGCTTGTGGAGACCTTTGTCGATCCTCGTTTTTTTAAAGGCGTCTGCTATAAGGCCGCAGGATGGATTTTTTTAGGACATTCAACCGGTTTTGCCAGATCATCACAAGGCTATCTTCTGCACAATAAGCCAAAGATGGTCTTTGTTCGCTCATTGAATGCACAAGTCCAAAAACAACTTAACAACCTTAATCTTACCATACAATTAAGAAAGGAGACAAAGCCTATGAAATTATCTTTAAAAGATGCGGAATTTCTTGACGAATTATTGCAGCAAATCCCTGAACATCGCATGCCCAGAGGCGTTCGCCACAGGAAACGTTCTATCCTGGCAATTTCTATCTGTGCTATCATCTGCAATGCCTGGAGCTTTGCCGCCATTGCAGAGTGGGCAAAGCGTTGTCCGCAAAATATGCTAAAACGTCTCTCCTGCCGTTATAATACAAAAACGAAACGATACGAACCACCGAGTGAACCTACCATCAGGCGTTTCTTACAGCAGGTGGATGCAGAAGCAGTTGATAAAGTCCTCTCGCGTTGGTTTCAATCTGTAGGTGATAAAAGCCTGCCCATTGCGGTTGACGGGAAAACCCTTTGCGGTGCAAGACAGCCTGACGGCAAACAGGTACATTTGCTTGCCGCTTTTCTTCATAAACAGGGTATAGTTCTCGCACAAACTCAGGTAGACTGCAAAACAAACGAAATACCGATGGTTCCGGTATTGTTTGATGATTTAGACATAAAAGACCGTGTCGTTACTTTCGATGCCTTACATGCGCAAAAGGAAACCGCCCGTTATCTGGTAGAAGACAAAAAGGCAGAATATATATTCACGGTGAAAGATAATCAAAAAACCATAAAACAAGCCATCTAGGAACTGAATCTCAGTTCTTTTCCCCCCCTCAGCACGAAACAATTGAAAAAGGCCATGGCCGCATTGAAATCCGCAGGATTTGGACCAGCACCGAATTAAACGAATAACTTGATAGTATAGGAATTTTCATTTTAATTATGCGGGTTTGCGGGGATGTATTGTTGTAAAATATTATATTGTAGATAGATATGACAGTTGTTATACTAATCAGATTATGGAAATAATTCAGAGGCAAGGGTGGAATATATTCAAGCAGATATTTTTTGATCATTGGGATAATTTTAAGAAGTTGTTTCCCAGGTATGATACCACCTATTATGATGAAGTAGTGGAGAAGATGCTTAATTGTGGTGATCCAGAGAAGATGGGATTGACGGAATATTTGTGTTTTAGTTGTGGACGCGGTAAACGAGTAGTGCCGATGAGTTGTAAGAGCAGTTTTTGTTTAAGGTGTAGTAAAGTGTATGTAGATAATTGGATAAGTCAAATAAGCAAGATGTTACATGAGGGAGTAATCTACCGGCATATAGTATTAACGGTACCGTCGGTGTTGCGAAGAATATTTTATAACAATTCAGAGAAATTGTTAGGAGCATTCATGGCATGCGGGGAGAGATGTCTGGATGATTTTTATATAGTCAAACAAATCTGGTTTTATAAACTTAGCGGTAATTTGGCTTTTTGAAAAATGGGGGCGAAGCATTTGCCTGCGTACAGTATAACTCCTTCAACATAGCGGGGTTGGCGTATGTACAGCATTTTACGTCTCTCTCTTATATGCTGGGGATGACCCATATTTTTTGCTGGACACCGTGTTAACCGTATGTTACACTGTGTACATGCTTAGAGTAGGAGGTCGAATATTTTCAGATGATGTAATAAAGCGTTTATCAGAAACTATCCAAAAGGAACCCTGTCTATCGCGTCGTAAACTGTCGCGTCTGGTATGCGAATGGATGGACTGGAGGAATCAAGCGGGCCGTTTGCAAGAGATGAGTTGTCGCAAGGCGTTATTGGAATTGGATCGTCGTAAAGAGATCAATCTTCCAAAGGTGAACAAGCATTATGCATTTCAAAAAGTCAATAAACCTGCGGAGGCGCCTCCGATTGCGGAAGTGTCATGCGAGCTAGCGGAGTTGGGTGACGTAGAGATTATACGGGTTACAACGAGATTCCATTCGAAACTTTGGCGTAGCATGTTAGAAGCGCATCATTATCTTGGAAGTGGGCCCCTATGCGGGGCGCAACTTCGGTATCTTGTACGCAGTGAATATTACGGATGGATAGGAGGGCTAAGTTATAGTGCCTGTGCCAGACGGGTGGAAAGTCGCGACGAGTGGATAGGATGGACGGAGGAAGCACGTAAGCGGAATCATACGTTTGTTATCAATAACAGTCGGTATTTAATAGCGCCTACGGTAAGAGTAAAATGTTTGGCATCGCATGTATTGGCAAAATGCCAAACACGTTTGGTAGATGATTGGGAAAGAGTGTATAAATATCGTCCTGTACTTTTAGAAACCTATGTGGAACGAGGACGGTTTTCCGGAAGCTGTTATCGGGCAGCTAACTGGAAGTATGTAGGAGGCACGGAAGGTCGAGGACGAAAAGGAACAGGTGCAACGGTCAAAGACGTTTATGTTATGCCGTTGCAAAAGAAATGGCAGGCGGTGTTGTGTTGTTGTGCCGATGGCAAAGTACATGTTCGCCAAAGAGTGGCACAAAAAGAGCCTCGGGATTGGATAGAAGCGGAACTTGGAGGAACAAAATTGGGCGATGCACGATTGACCTCAAGACTTTTAGAAATGACAGGTATGTTTTATGACAAACCTTTGGCAAACATTCCGCAGGCGTGCGGTTCAGTCAGTGCGACTAAGGCTGCATACCGATTCCTTGACAATGAGAATGTAGATTGGAAGGCGATATTGCAAGCTCATTATGAGGCCACGGAAGAGCGTGTGAAGGAGAATAGTTTGGTTTTGGTAGCGCAAGATACTACGACTCTGAATTATAGCACACATCCGAATACGCAGGGGTTAGGGCCGATAGGTACTAAGAGTGAAAAAGTTCGTGGACTGATGGTGCATGATACGATGGCGTTTACTGAAAGTGGTACACCCTTGGGACTTCTGAATGTGCAATGCTGGGCGCGGGACGGAATAGGCAGCAAACATGAACGACACAAGAAGCCTATCGAAGAGAAGGAAAGCTGGAAATGGGTGGAGAGTTACCATGCAGTATCGCAAGTACAGAAACGCTGTCGAAACAAATCTTTGCTGGTGGTTGTGGCAGATCGTGAGGCCGATATTCACGAGGTATTCGCTGAGCAGTATAATACGCCTGATGGCGCTCAGTTGCTGATCCGTGCAGAACGTTCGCGCAATAGAAAGGTTGTTGATGATAAAGAATCATGCGAGTTTTTGTGGACTAAACTGGAACAGCAACCGGCGATGCCTGTTACGCTACGCCCACCTATGCTAAAAAAGAATATGCCTGCGGTCAGGGTGTGGGCGGTGCTGGCGCAGGAAGTCAATCCGCCTATCGGAATTGATGGGTTAGAATGGATGCTGTTAACCACAGTTGCGGTTAAGCAAGAAAAAGATGCTTACGAACGTTTGGAATGGTATGCTCGCCGATGGGGTATTGAGTGTTATCATCGTATTATCAAGAGCGGTTGTCGTGTCGAGGCCCGGCAGTTGGAGAGTGCTCGTCGTCTATGCAACGCTTTGGCCATTGATATGATTATAGCTTGGCGTATCCATTACCTGACTACTTTAGGACAAGAAACACCTGATGTCCCTTGTACTGTCTACTTCAGCGATTCTGAATGGAAAGCATTGACAACTTTTGCGAACAAGGTCAAGGAGCCTCCTGATTTACCTCCAAGCCTCAATGATGCCGTGCGGCTTTTAGGTAAACTTGGCGGTCATCTGGGTCGCCGTGGTGATGGCCATCCCGGAAGTGAAGTACTTTGGCGAGGCATGTCACGTTTGGCTGATATTGAAGTTGCTTACGAACTTTACACCACTTAGCCTTCAGCTCAATTGGCCGTACAACTACGGTGCTCTTGAAATTTGTGGGTAAAGATTAGCTTATATGCAGGCAAATGCTTCGCCCCTACCCAGAATGTTTTTCGAAAAACAGATTTATTCGACTATAGTAAGGGAGCGACTACAAATAACATGGTATTGTATAGTACCAATAGTATCGTTGCAGTGTCTTTGTGTATGTCACGGTAATAGCCGTTACAACTAGTAAATATAGGCATTGACACCCTCCAGCCATAATGATAACATTAGGATTAAGTGGTATTTTATCCGGCGTATTAATCCTAATGGTGTCATTATGCGTTTAGCTAAGTATTCTCATCGCAAGCTCTTGGGACTATTCAGCAGGGATGTCGTTTTAACTCTGGACAGTATCAGAGAAGCTTTGGGAACGACTTCAAAAGCAACGGTTTTCAGGAAGCTAAAATCGCTCGGACATCGTGCGAGTTATTCCCATGCGGGCAAATATCATACACTGGATGAACTTGCAAGCTATAATAAATATGGCATTTGGAGTTTCAATCAAATATATTTTTCTCAACAAGGAAGTCTTGTAGATACTCTCGAGGCCATCATTAATAAATCCCAGGAAGGTTATTTTGCCTCGGAGCTTCAAACGCTGGTACATGTGCGAGTCTTTAATGCACTGACTCAATTAGTGGTATCTGGAAGGGTCTTGCGCGAGCAGATTGCCGGAGAATATTTGTATATCTCCAAGGTGTTAGGTACGGATCAACTCGCCAGACGTAAACAGTCAATCATGTTGTGTGCTTGTAAGGAAGAAAAGGTATTAATTCCCGGCTTTGGGAGTGAAGTGGTTACGGATTGCCTGCAGACATTTCTTTCCATACTTGATGAAAGGCAGAAACGGCTTTATCTTGGTTTAGAATCAATGAAACTGGGACATGGCGGCGATTTAAGACTTTCACAGCTAACCGGCATAAATGTAAAAACAATTGCCAAGGGGCGTCGGGAACTTTCGAGTAAGAACATTACACCGGGACGGATACGTAAGGTTGGTTCAGGTCGTTCTTCGATTAAAAAAAAACTGATGTGGTAAAACTTCTTGAAGAATTGATGGAGGGCGATACTGCAGGAGACCCAATGGGTAAAGGAAAAATATGGACGAGAAGAAGCACACGTACTCTAAAAAAAGAATGCGGTGATAGAGGTGTAAGCGTATGTGCAACAACAGTTAGTAAGCTTCTTAAGGACATGGATTATTCTCTGAGAGTAAATCGCAAAACGATAGCAGAGACACGTCATCCGGACCGTAATAGACAGTTTGAAATTATTAATGAGACAAAAAAGTATTTTGAAGATTCTGGTCAGCCAATAATCAGTGTTGACAGTAAGAAAAAGGAATTGATAGGTAATTTCAGAAATGAGGGCAAGGCGTGGACAAAAATAGTAAATGAAGTTTTGGCCCATGATTTTCGTTCTCAGGCAATTGGTGTTGGATGTCCGTTTGGTATCTATGAATTGCTGACTAATTTAGGGACAGTTATTGTTGGTACGTCCTATGACACACCGGAATTTGCAGTCGAGTCAATTAAGATTTGGCTGGATGAATTTGGTTGGAAGAGGTATCCATGCGCAAAAGAACTCCTTATTCTTTGTGACGCAGGAGGGAGCAACGGATTTCGTCCCCGGTTGTGGAAATATGCGCTTTATCAAAATATTTGTAAAGTTTACGGACTCTCCATCAGGATTTGCCACTATCCCTCAGGAGCATCAAAATGGAATCCGGTAGAACATCGTCTGTTTAGTTTTATCAGTAAAAATTGGGAGGGGAATCCTTTGAGGTCTTATGATGTTATGCTAAGTTTAATTGCTGGCACTACAACAACAGCGGGTCTTCTCGTACAAACCATTCTTAACGAGAAAGAATACCAAAAAGGAATCAAAATCACTGATGACCAAATGAAAGAAATAAACATAAACAAACACAGTGTCTTGCCAGATTGGAATTATACAATTTCACTTAACTAAATTAATAAAAATACCAAATTATTTTTGGACAGTGCCTAAAGTGAGCAAAAGGCCACTCAAGGGAGGGTATATAGTAGTGTTGCAGACCCACGGTAGAAGTGGTCAGTATAATCCCCATCTGCATATAATAGCAAGTAGCGGCGGACTTGATGAGGAAAGGCAGAGGTGGGAGCATTTAAGTTATTTACCGTATAAGATGCTGCATAAGAAGTGGCAATGGTATTTATTGGAGATGATGAGAAAAGAGCTGGATACGGAAGAAATCGAGAAGATAGTGGATGCGTGTTACAGGTGTTATCCCGAAGGATTTGTAGCGAATGTCCAAAAAGGAGAGGTACCAGAGAGATATGAGAGTTTAGCGAGATATGTAGCGAAATATGTAGTAAGTCCGCCCATATCATTGAGACGCATAGATGAGTATGATGGAAGAAGGGTTACGTATCATTATAGGTCTCACGAGATGCAGAGAGTGAAAAAGGAGCGTGTAAGTGTGTACCGGTTTATAGGTAGAATGATCCAGCATGTATTGCCGAAGGGTTTTAAAAGGATACGATATTATGGAGTGCAGGCGGCGAAGATATATGAGCAGATCAAAGTAATAGTTCGGGAAGCATTGAAACGGATAGGTAGAGAGGTAGTAGGCGCGGTAAAGATAATCGGGCGAAAAAGTTATCAGGAGAGATATCGTGCAAGTACGGGTCAAGACCCGTTTGTTTGTGAGCATTGCGGAAGAGAGATGGAACTTAATGTGATATGGCATCCGAAATACGGAATAATCTATAATGAAATAGAAGAGATAATGCGAGGTAAGTATGAGCCGAAAGAAGAGAAGGTTATCAAACCAGAAGGGGATGGAGGAACCATTCGGCCCACTCCCCGAAGAGTACAAATACCGCTGTTCAGTATGTAACAAAGAACTGTTGGTGAATGAAGCAATAGTGGATGCTGGAATTGGAATGGCGAAATTTAACAATGAATATTATGAGAATTATATGCCGAAAGTTGGATGTCCTGGTTGTAATAATTATACCATGGAGTATATAAGAAAAGATTAAAAGTCCGCCGTAGGCGATAAGTTCACCCTTGAAGAGGTAGAGGTCTCGGGAGATGGTAAATATTGGTATATAACATAGGAAGAAGAGATTGTGGTTAATTTATACGCAGGGGGGTGAAAGATGGTTCACGAAAGGCAAGAAAATCTTCAGTATACAATTAAGGCACTTATTCAACAATTTCTTTTGCCGCGCTATAGTTGTTTTTCCTGATATAATCTTTTAATTGTTCTTCTTGTTCGCAGGTGAGTTTTGGCACACAGCCAACATAATTGTCAGATAAAAGCCCGTCAAAACCTTTATCTTTGTATAGTTTTTCGTAATTCCTGATTGTTTGATCGTCTAACAAGAGCGCCTCTGCTACTTCTTCATAACTCCATCCTGAATCAAGAAGAAGTATAGCTTTGATTCGGTCGGCATGACGTCTATGAGGCTCTTTCTTATGTGCTTTTTTAAATTCTATTCGGGTTTTTTCACTGAGAAATGGATTCATGCAGAATTTAATACTCTAGAAACAATTCAAATGCAAGAAAAAAACAGGTTTTTCTAAAAATAAATGCTTTTGACTATAATTAGAATTCCGGGGGACACGATACTTATCTTTGTATATTATGTGCTTATGAAAAACTTTGACAGCCTCGTGCGACTACACGAGCAATTCTTGACATGCACACATCTTAACCATTTAAAAAACGAGGTATTGGATTGCATTAGTCTTTTACGACAAAGAGCAGAAAAACGCATTGAGCGAATAATTGCCAATTTGCGGAGCGGGAAAATGTTATTTTAATCATCAAATTTAAGGAGTGTAAAACATGAAAGCTTATGAATATTATGCAGAGGTTTTGCCTGATGGGCATTTGTCTATTCCAAAAGGTCTTAAGGATAAACTGAAACCTGATTCAAAGGTAAGAATCATGCTTTTGCTTGATGATGAGGAAACAGCGTGGAATAACTTTGCGATGTCACAGTTCCTGAAAGGTTACTCGGAAAAGGATGCCATATATGACAACCTATAACTTTGGCGAAATTATTCTTGTGAGATTTCCCCATACTGACTTGCAGGACATTTCTAAAAGGCCTGCCCTTATTTTATACGATTCGGGGGATCAAGATATTCTCATAGCAAGAATAACAACACAGGAATATACCACTGGGACTGATTATAAAATCGTTGAATGGAAAAGTTGCGGTCTTCTTGTGGAATCCTTTATAAGAATTAGTAAGCAGGCAACAATCGAAAAAAAATACGTGATCAAACCATTGGGAACATTGGCAGAAGCAGAACTAAATGCCGTAAAATCTATCATTAAAAATATGTTCAAATTTTGAGCAATTATACCAAGCTTGACAAAGAGACGGAGGTTATGGAAGATATGCGTTTTTACTACAGAAGGCAGAAAAGCGCATTGAGCGAAATATTACCACGGTGTGTGAAGTGGAGATTAAAACAATGATTATATTGATAAAGCTATTTGTTACAGATAAGAACGAAAATCATTGATAAATAACATCTTAGCTGTGTCATTTAATTAGCCGAAGGGGAATTAGGGGACACTTCCCATAAGCGCTAACTTGTTTTATTGACAAATTTTATTCATCATGGTATTTTTATATTAATTATCCCGCTAATCACTCTATAGGAGGATAAAGCCATGATGAGAGAAGATTGGGATCTTCTAAGAACTTTCTTCCCAAACGATTGGAAAAGTTTAGCCGTTGATACAAATGCTTTAAAAGGCTTGCGCAAGGATAAATCTGAAGAAAAGCTTCTTCGAACATTATTAATTCATTTAGGATGTGGCTATTCATTGCGTGAAACAGTAGTTCGAGCCAAGCGTGCTAACTTAGCAGATTTATCCGATGTTGCCTTATTAAAGCGATTAAAAAAGAGCAAAGAATGGCTATATAAATTATGTTTATCTTTATTCCGTGAGCGTGGCCTCCAAATTAATAAACGGAATAATTTTCATCTTCGCTTATTTGATGCAACAACAGTAAAGGAACCTGGGAAAACAGGAAGTCTTTGGCGCATTCATTATAGTATTGAGGTTCCTTCATTATCTTGCGATTTCTTTAAACTTACGGGAACTGAAGGAGAAGGCACAGGAGAATCTTTTCGGCAGTTTCCGATGAAAAAAGATGATTATATTATAGCTGACAGAGGTTACTGTACTGGCCAAGGAATTCATCATGCAACAAGGAAAGGCGCTTATCTTAGCGTTAGAGTTAATTCGCAATCTCTACGGATATTCGGCGAAGAAAAGAAACCCTTTCCTTTATTGAAAGAAATCCAATATTTAAAAAGACCCCTTGCTATAAAATCATGGAACGTTTTTATTCCAAACGTTGATAATACTGAATATGTCAAAGGTCGTCTTTGTATAATACGCAAAACAGAAGAAGCCATTAAAATAGCTCATAAAAAACTTAAAAGACATGCAAGCAAAAAGGGCATTGAACTAAAACCGGAGACCCTTATTTATGCCAAGTACGTAATAGTATTCACAACGTTTCCTGAAAATCAATTTACCGCTTTTGATATCTTAGAATGGTATCGAGTTCGATGGCAAATTGAACTGGTCTTTAAAAGATTTAAACAAATAGCACAATTTGGACACTTACCTAAATACGATGATGATAGCTCAAAAGCTTGGCTTTATGGCAAACTATTCGTTGCTCTTTTGACAGAAAAACTAATAGATTTTGCTACGTCTTTTTCCCCCTGGGGATACTTCATTGTCAAGCAAGAAGACTAAAAGCAAATGGCGTGAATTTGCTTTTATGCCTAATCAAGTAAAACGGGCTATAGAACCAGCGTTATCATTACAGGAAGTTCTTAAGTGCTGGAATGACATTGCTTGTTCTTTAGCAGAAAATACAAGAATCCGAAAAACACAGATATCAAAATACTTCGAGCATACCTAAAACAAGTTAGCGCTTATGGGGACACTTCCCATATTTCTTGCTTAATCTGGTGGATAAATATTGGAAGTGTCCCTATATTTTCCCCTGCTTTCTTCGGATTAGGAGAAGAAAATCAATGCACACAATCTTGTACATAAATGGTAGGAGGATTTACTTTTTTGCAAACGAAAGCAATGAATCTATCATGTGCATTGCCAGAAATCAGGGAGGACTTGGGGTCGCATCCTAAATATTAAGCCAAGTTGGATTGAGGTACGACTCGAAGAGAAAGCAAAGCGAAACCCAACATTCTTTGAATACCACGAACGGTTGATGTAAAGGGATGCATTTCTGGTTTTTTGTAATTTCTGCCATGTTTTAATGAAATGTTGCCGTTGTGTTAACCCCTGACAGGGATTGTTCATGTTCATTTGACCGATGATACTATACGTCTTGCTGAGGTGCATTGGTTTGAAGCGCATGGCATTAGAAAAAAGAAAATGTATCAGGTTAAATTGGGACAGCGATTGTTTTTTATGAGTTATAAACGGTCAAAGATTATAAAAGTTTTAAGGGAATATGGTTTTACATTTTTGCGGGAAGGCGGCAATCATACTATTTTTACAAATGGGGAAATAAATATCCCTGTAGGCAGACACAAAGAAATTGACCGCGATACGGCAAGGGCTATCGCCAAAGAAATACAAATTGAATGGGAAGAATTTAAAAGACATATTAACTAAAAAAGAGGTATACCAATGCAAACATTTACCGTTACCATAGCCAAGGGGGAAAAGTTTTACATTGCACAGTGCAAGGAACACTCAAATTGTTTTACTCAGGGAAAAACAATAGAGGAGGCCATTCATAATATAAAAGAGGTTATTGAGCTTATACTGGAAATCAAAAAGCCTAAAATAAAGGTGGTATTAAAAGAAGCTCTTGTAAATGCCTTGTAAAAAAGGCAAACAGAGTCAGAGATTGGAATTTGAAGGCACATTTTATCATATCACATCAAGAGGCAATCTGCATAAAATAGGTGATTTAGGGTCAAATGCATCGCACAGGCAGGTAAAATGGTAGACTTGGGGTCGTATCTTAAATATTAAGCCAGGTTGGATGAGGCACGACTCGAAGAGAAAGCAAAGCGAAACCCAACATTCTTTGAACGCCACGAACGGTTGATATCATCAACGGATGCATTCCTGATTTTTTTGTAATTTCTGCCATGTTTTAATGAAACGTTGCCGTAGCAGAAATGACGGAAAAGGGAAAAAGACGTAAAAACTCTAATGGAGACTTGGGGTCGCATCTTAATATGGCTCTTCAGGCAAGTGAGTGGGTAAAAATGAGTCATGAATTGACTGCAACATAGCATAAAATAAGGGGAAAAAGAAGTTTTTTATGAGCAAAAAAAACTGTATGATACTTGCATGGAAAAAAAGAGACGACTGCTGGACGAATACAGGTTCCCCGGGTTTAGTCCGATAGCAGAAATTAAGGGGATATTTGGAGACTCGAAGGCACGTGTTATTTAGACTTAAGCGGACACAAAAAAAACGGTATGTGGGTGTTGTGGAAAGATTCATTGGAGTCATTACGACAAGAAGGTGCGTCTGGTACGGGATTTATCCTGTGGAGATGCACGGATTTACCTGGAAGTGGAGGTGCGGCGAGTATTATGTCGGAAGTGCAAAAAGGTGAAGCGGGAAAAACTGGAATGGCTTGCGGACAATCCCTTTTACACTAAGCGATTTGCCTATTCTGTAGGACGGAAGTGCCGTACTATGACCGTAAAGGATGTGGCGAAGGAGTTCAAGCTGGACTGGGATACGGTGAAGACATTAGACAAAGAATACATGAAGAAACGTATCTATTCAGCGTATTTTCACCCACTGTCGCTACGAGCTAGCAAAATCAGGCAATTCGCCACGGAATAGCATCTGTAATGCCCGGCTCAAATTTACCCCTTGCTTTCGACAGGTCGAGAGATAACTCCGGATGCGGCAGAAAATTTTCGCTCATTCCAAAGAACGAAAACAGCCAGATATCTTCTGCTGAACCTTCGTCATCCTGATATCGTTTTCTGCCAAATTGTTCGTAAATGGGACATTTTTATTGTCCATAAACCTCAGCACATCTCCCTCATACTTCCTCAATCGTTCCAGAAGATTCCGTGCCTTTGTCCTTCTTACCCTCCCCCTTTTTCCTTTCTTCGGTATGATCACTTTCGGTATATAAAGACTTATCAGTTCCTTGTATTCCTTCTTGTAAAAACCCTTGTCTGCACTTATACTTTCTATCTCTTCTTCACCAAACAAATTTAATAGCTTGTCTGCTAACGGCAGAATTAACGCCACATCTGCTTCTTTTTCCACTACTTGGTGATATCCGATAAACCCCCATTGGTCACTTGCTATCACCAGATTGTGGCCTAATTCCACCCTCTTATTCGCCTTCCCTTTACTCAACCATTCTGTGTGTGGTTCAAACAGTGAATATACCTTTTCCCCTACCGGTATTTGCTCTTCCTTGATAATTCTCCTCTCTACCAAATCTCTGTGCTTCTCCAGCATCTGATAAAAATATTCCATCGACTCCAATGCCTCTTTCTGCATTTCTTCCGCACCCGTTGTTAATATTTTTTCGTACACCGCTATTATGCTCGCACCTATCTTCTCACTTAATCTCTTTGCTAATCCAAGATACTCTTTTACTTGCTTCTTAACCGCCTCCTCTTTCTTGTTTCCACCACCACTTGCCGCTTTCGAACTACTCCTCATCAGACTCTTTAGCTCTTTCCTCCAATTCTTTACCTTTCTCCATCCTTTCCCGTTCAATACCCCTCCCTCTATAAATGCCTCTATCCCATCAAGGCACTTCCTACCCGCATCCCACAGCAAATTCATGTCCGTAGGAAAATGTACGTTTGTCTCCACCACATACGTATCCGTCTTTATGCGGAGCTTCTCCTCCCGTCCGTTCTTTGCCAGCCTCTGGCCTGCCTTTACCACCACATCATTAATCTTCCCCAACGTCTCCTCATCGAGCAATCTTACGTTATCCTTGATGCTTTGCAGCGAATACTTCTTACCCCTCCCAAATACGGTATCTACTCCCATTATCTGACGAATCAGACTATGGTGATTCACCATATCTTCCAACCTGTCATAATCCGCATCTAATCCCAATCTCACCACTCCTATTACCATTATCTGCCATAACTCCATACCATTACGCCCTGTCTCTTTCTTCCCACCCTTTACCTTTGCTTCCAATACCCTGAATACTTCCTCTCGTAATTCCTCTGTAACAAATATGTATTGTAATGCCCTCAAAATCGGCGCTAACTCATCCCTGCTCTTTTCGGGAATTTCTACCTCTGATATTGGTGTGCTTCCAAGTCTCCTTTGCGGCTCGAATCTTTTTCTCATGGCGTGGCAGTTCTCCTTTTGATGACTCTGTTTTTCTGATGTTTTGGGCGAATGTTTGTCTCTTTTCACCCCTTGGTACCCTCGCTTCCCTTATTCTACGCCCTAAGTTTAACATCTACTCACTATACTTTCAACCCTTCATGCAGATACGGCAACGTCAAAGTCACCCTACGAAAGACACGGATCAAGAATTTGTGCCAAAAGCTCCCGTCAATAAGTGGAGAAGAAAGTAAAAAACGATAGGGTTCTCATGTAAATCGGCAAAAATGAGCAAAACAAGCAAAATGGAGTGGGAGTATCCCTGTAGTAATGAAAAAGAGAGAGTAAAAAATAAAGGCTTTTTTTTGTTCTCTACATTACAAGCGAAGCATTTGAAGTGCAAGAAAAGGTCTTGCCGCAAAATTTCTGAGCGTCTTTGTTCGCAGCCTATAATGCTGCATTACTAAATGGGTGAAAGTCCCATATCGGAAATTGGTTGTTTGACCGATTAGCTATATCTGACATATTGTAAAGGTAACTTGCAATATGAAAGCTCAGAAGTAAAAGTCCTTGCAAGCGAAGGGCAAACAAGTTTACGGGTCGTACCATAAAGGGAATATTGCAACCTCGTTACGCAGACCACCATAGAACGGATGTTCACCCCAAGTCAAAAAACAAAAGTGCCGTAAAAGCCTTATATTTATTGACTTTTACGCCGAACAGCAAGCTTTTTTCTAGTGACTACCCGTATGTTCCGGCTTGGCAATACTTCTGGCAACTTTATCTGTAATGCCTCTAATAATTCATGTGATTGTTGCCGCGGACGCGGGATCTTCTGGCAACTAGCTTTTTGGCCTTTGATTGTTACTTCCATCGAACAAATGGTCGTCAATTGTGCGAGACCTTCCTCTACCGTCAAGTCAAAATTCTTCCACGCTCTGCGCAGCCTTCGAATTATCATGTACGCAAGCATTACCACAAACACATGTCCCCGTGTACTATCCTCCTTTCTTACATACACCGGACGAACCTCCAAATTCACCGTCTTACAGTCCCGAAACGCCTTCTCCACTTCCGTTAAATCCTTGTATCGTTCATGTACCAGATTGGTATCCGCCTCGTTCTCCTCAAGATCAGTCTTGATTGCGTAACAACCATCAAGGTATGATGCCTCCTTTAATGCTTCCTCATCTCTCTCTATCTTTAGCGTCCTATCCTCTTCTTTTATCTGCACCCACCCATCAAGTTTCAATCTCGTTAGCCTTTCCCTTGTTGTTTCCAGTGCCTTCGATACTGACGACTTAGGATGTTCCTTCAGATAACTGTTCTTCTTCGCGATGTATTTCTCTATACTCTGTAATTTTGATACACGGGTCTTTGACATCTCTTCCGCCCTTACCGGATTGCGCCTCAGAATATATCGAACCTCATCATCCTTTATCTCGCAGAGCTTTTCTTCGAACAATCCTAATTGCAGTATCCCTTTATTTATCAACGACTCTATCTGCGGCTTGGTTATCGCCGTTATGTAATGAAACCCTTCCGGTAAACTTTCGATTTGCACCGTCTTGATCATCCCACGATCTCCTACAATCGTTACATCTTTGCATCCAAACCGCTCTAATACCTTCTTTACCTGAGATTCAAAGGTCTTCGGATCCTGGGTGTTGCCCCTAAATACTTCTGTTGATACCGGCTCCCCGGATTCATCACAAAGCATACCGATCACTATCTGTTTTTTCCTCTTTTTGCCGTCACGATTATACCCGTACTCACCAAAATGATTCGACTTCCCCTCTAAATAACTGCTCGTCACGTCATACAAAAACAACTTCGGCTTATTGCCTCCTCGTCTTAACTCAAACAGCTTTCGCTCTATCTTTGCCTGATTCTCTGACAACCATGACAAATTATCGTACAGATTGTTCTCGTCAAACCCACGCTTCATATCCAGGACGTCACCCGCAGCATGTATCTGCGCCAGCCTTACTGCAGACAGTCTTGACCCCTGGCCTATTACCCTTGCCATTACTTGCCAAAGCGCCAGCTTTCCTTCAAAGTCCTTTCCCAATGCCTCTTCTATCCCTAATTCCTTTGCCACTTGGTACACGCTCCACGCTGCTCCCACAGACAAACCCTCATGGAGTTTCACCGATTCTGACAATGCGCCCAATGCACAGAGATCGTCTTTATGTGCGAGTGCAAGTCTTATCGCTTCAATCTCCAGGGGAGTGCAATTCGACAGATTCGCAATGGTGCGTTTCTTGACCTTCCCATCCTCACGGTACGATTCCCGCAGAAGGGTAGATCGATAGATTTTTTTACCGGATTTTGACTTGTTCTCTACAATATGCATGTCCACCATTGTACAGATAACAACCATTATCCGTCAAGTATATTGTCGTATAATAACAATATATTAGTGACTACATATTTATTAAAAATACAGCCTTAACCAACTATTTATTAAGCACTTATGCGTTTTGGCAGGGGTGAACATCCGATAGAACTTGCGAAGTGGCGGCGAAACAGATACTGAACCACTGCAAAGATGGTGAAAGTTAGTATTACTGATGAAGCAACAACCAAAAGCAATCGGTAAATCTGTCGGGGTATGGATGGCGACACGTAAACAAAGTAGTGCAGAGTAAATTAGGGAAAATCTTGCTATCAGCCAATACAAGTCCGTACGGCAAAGACCTGTTAGACGAAGTATAATAAGGTAATGGGAGATAGCGAGAAGCTCAGATGAGACCGTAGTAGCGTTTGACTTTGAGGGACAACATAACCCACAAAAGAGCAAAGGGTCTCTGGACAGGATTTGCTACCAAATAATAGTGAAATCAAATGCCGAAATTAGTAGGCTACAGTAACTAAAAGGCGGTAGCTATACTCTCCTATAAGATGGAGAAATGCAGGTGAATGTGGGACTTGCACTTAATCCTAAATATCTTTATCGAAGGTTGAGAGCGGATATTCTGTTTGAAGCCGTACTTGGGAAAACCCACCGTACGGAATTTTAGAGAGGGAACAGGAAACATACTAAAAAGAGATTGAGTAAAATACCTCCGCTTCAGTATGAAAGAGGTTTCAAACGTTTAACAATGCGCCTGTTTTCTACTCGGTAATATTTGGTACATTGAGAAAATGAAAAAGCCCAACCACAAGGTTCTTCAAAGAAGCCATTGCCCTTGGGGCATTTTGTGTGCGTATTTGAGAATGGTCTTCACGGAAAGCGGTATCACGCACATAATGAAGTCCATTTTCTATTGACCAGTGTCCGCGGGAAAACTTAAGAATGGTTTTGGGACTTGCTTTTTGTTGTGTCAGGCTGGTAATACCGTAAACAATTTCCTCGGTCTTTTTGCCGGTCTTGACTTTTGTAAATATTCTATGAATGCAAAATACCTGCTTAACCCAACTTCGACAAGCAGAAATCGTATCTCTTTTATTGCCAATGTGATACGACTTTAGTCCTTCATTTTTCGGCACTACATCTTTGAGTTTTCATGGGTGATTTTATATTTTTTCTGCCTAATGGTGTATGTTTAATTTGTAGTTTATTGTAAATCGTGTGCTGCTTTTCCGTGGGCGCTGTGCAGGTTCTGACGTCAATAACGCAGCCGTCCTTTGTGTTCATGGTCGTTGTTACCCTTATATGGGTGGCAAGGATATTACGAATCGTATTCCAATTATAATGAACCCCTGCGGTTCTTAGCTTTTTTAATATCCCGGCAAGTATGTGATAGGCCAATACAGTGACATGCACGTGGGCAATGGTTGGGGTATCTGTGTGGTGAAAGTTTGGCCGTAAACCAAGGTTGCCTTTCATTGTTTTAAAACTTTCCTCAACAGTACTCAACGACCTATGGAGCTTTGATATCTCTTCCCCGCTAAGATCAAGTCGGTTTGTCCGTAATACATACGTGCCTATGGCTTCTTCCTTTGCTTGCGCCTGAGCATTTTTCTTAAATTTGATATCGGTCGCTTTGCCATCCGTCTGTTCCACTTTGATCGTATATAAATTGCCCACCTTGTAGCGTTCTTTTAACCGGCCTATCCTCTCTATGATCGTATCATATTTTTTCTGTCTTTTTGGCTTCTCTAATCCTTCTTTTATTGCCGAGAGCGCCTCTTCAAACCTTTGTTCTTTCAGGGAAAGGATGGACTTCTCTTTTGCCTCTTTTGCCTCTTTTGCCTCGCTGTGGCATAAAAGGAATGCCTCTTCTTCAGTACGGACTAATTTCATGCCCAACGTTGTTTTCCCGTCTGATAACATAATCTTCTCTTCGTCCGTTTCAGGCCAAAAAGTATCTTCAAAAGATTTCTTGCGCGAGACGACCACATATTTATAGCCACTCTTCCTGATAAGCGCAATGTTCTCTTCCGTTGCAACCCCTGCGTCCATAACTATCGTTCTATCATTTGAAAACATACCGTCTTCTTTTTTTAATCCCTCCAAAATATCTTTTAGGGTACCAGGCTCCGACACATTGCCCTCAAAAACCTTGCTCTGCTTGGGAAATCCCTCTTCATCAACGGTAAGGGATAGCGTAATTAACGGACAATCATTACGGCTCTCTTTTGATTTGTAGCGCCGGGCCACCTTACTCCCTCTTTTGCTACCCTCAAAATAGGTATTTGTTAAATCATATAAAATCACCGTCTCTTTAAGGGAAAATATCTCTCGCGCCCGCTTTGACAACTCTTGCTCTATGGCGGCATGATTCTCCCAAAGCAAGACTGCCGCGCGATGCAGCGCTTTATCATACAGTTTAACCCCTGAGTCCAACAGCTCTCCCGCCCCGCTTGTTTCAGAAAGCCATCGCACGGTATCACGCTCGCTGCCGGGATGAACCATTCTCCCCACAATGAGCATCTTGGAATAGGCAATCTGGTCATCTGTAAAATCAAGCCCTTGCAATATCTTATCAAACCCGTATTCATTCATTTGGCTTATGGCCACGTGTTCGGCGCCTACGGTCTTTGCATCATTTGTTATCAGGGAATTAATATTCACGTGCTCGTATTGAGCAGGTTCTTCCCCTGCTGATTCACCGCCGGTAATACGTTCTTGCGCCCTGTCCAACCGCTCCTGTCTTATCTGGCTGGCATAATGCCTTGCTTTCGCCTCTATTTCAGGATCTTGAGGAAACAACGTTTTTTGATTTGCTAAAAATCCTTCAATGCAATTGGCAAGGGTCTTCCACTTCTCCTCGGGCAGACTAAGCTGCCCAAGGTTTAAGACTATTTGCTGTCTTGGCCCTGAAGGGGTGCGAATGGATTCGATGAGTTGGTGTTGTATGTAGCTCTTCCCGCCATTCACTTTTTTGATCTTTTCACGGATAAACACACCGGTATTTTACCATGTAAGCAATGGCGCCGCAAGCATAAACAATAATATTCAGGCACTACATTAAACGCCGAAAGCAACATTCAACCATACCAATAGGTTACGACTATTATACGCTCAATTTCTTGCCTTTTTCAGGGTAAATTTGTCGAAGTTGGGTTAAGAGTACCGTATTTTACAGTAGGCACTAATCCCATTCTCACGAGTAAAAATACCTTGTGAGTGAAAATAAAATAGTTAAAAAGTGTAGTAAAAGCAACTATGCGACCAATCGAGCCCCTTCTGCCCTGGAAAAATCGATTCGTTCAAGAATAAATTTTGTAAGGATTGACTTTTGAGATGAATCCACGAGAAATTCAGGAAGGCAATTTCTCATTGCAATGGCCGTCACTTGTTCTGAAGGACAAATTCCCGGTCTCATAGTCCGCAACCATGACCCGAAGGAATTCCAAACAAGCGATGGAAATGCTGAAGAAATATATTGCAAAAGCCCCTGTGCAATAACGCCGGCCTGTATATGTCTGTGATAGGCTGCAAGTTTTCTGCGAACTGCATTTCTGTATTCAGAGCTTCTTTTGTGAACATGTTGATTGCCGGAACGCCTTTTAATTGGCTGCATATTTCTCATCCAAAAATGGTAGGCATATGTGCCCAAGGTTCTAAGCGCCTGTTTGAAAGACACTTCGATTTTGAAACGCAATCCATACAGGCAGATAATTTCCATTGCATTAATAGTTAAATCCGTACTCATTAAAATAATTTTCCCTCTTTGAGGGTGATCCACCAATACAAATCGAATAAGAATACCCACGGGTTTCCAAAGCAGATCAAGGGTTCTATAATTTTATGCCTCATCCGCAGAATCTGTGGGTAAGTATTGGTTCCGGCAAATTACCAAGAGTATGATACAAGGCTGTTTGCAGGCATTCCAGAGATTTATAACCATAAGCCTTTCTCATAGTCAGTTTCGCCTTAAGGTTAAACCCCTCAACCGTACCGGAAGAAAGTCTGCCATCAGCCTTGAACCAGTTGAGAATGAGCTGCTTGTGATTGCGCAACATCTTTGCCACTTTTTTCATAGGTTCCAGGTTGGTTTTTAGGGTTCTCGTAATCCAGTTCTCGAGAAACCTGTCTGCATACGCCGGATACTTATACTCCCAAAAACGCTGAAAATCTTCACGCATTAAATATGCCTTTATTGAACTCAGGTTGATCTTAACTATCTGGCTTAACCGTACCGTTTGCTTTTCTGTCAAGTTCTCAGGCCTTTTCAACAGTAACCAACGGCTCTTTTCCAAAACATTGTCTGTGCCTTCATCCTTGAGCTTTTTGACCTCTTCCCTCCGTATCTGGTCTATGGCTTCATTGAATTTCTTCATGATGTGGAAACGGTCAAGAATATTAAGCGCCTGGGAAGCCTTCTTCGCTATCACCTTCAGGTACGGCGACCACATATCGCTGCAAACGAATTTGATTCTCAGACAACGTTCTATACCTAACTCCATGAAAAACTTCCGCAGGGTCTTTGCCTTCCGCTCAGGGCCACTCCATAAAAGCCTTTTGGCATGCGAATCAAGCTGATATACAAGGGTTAAATACTTGTGGCCACTCCAGACTTGTATCTCGTCTATTCCTATTTCCGTTATATTCTCCAAGTCCCTGTGGGCAAGGCCGTAGGCAACTACAAACTGCACTGCCCTATACACACTGTCCCAACTGGACTTGAATATCTCGGCTGTCTCTTTCCAACTCAGGCGTTTAGCCCATCGAGACAGGAATACCTTGTATGTGGTGGTCATCTGCTCCTTACCTTCTGACCAGGGAATTCGCTCTACATGGATTCCGTCCACTGGACAGGCGGCGCGTCGCGGGGAATATCGGAAAAATACTTGAAACCCCCATAATGGCGGATACTCGTATAACCGGGACGGCTGTGTATCATACCCAGACACTCTCTTCCCACATACTGAACATTCAGGCTTGGCATTTACCCTCGGCTTTATATCTGCTACTAATGCCTTTCTACCATTTATGACCTCGAAACTGACTGCTTTGTAAACAAATGACTTGAAATTCTCTACCGTATTTAATAATGTCTTTATCTGCATTGCCTCTCCTTTTGGGTTAAGATGCTTTCTTGATAAAAAACATCTTACTCCCTTTGGGATGGCAATGCACCTTTTCTCTTACTAATCCTTACTTATTACCCACAGATTCTGCGGACGAGCCTAATTTATTTTTATGCCTTGCTCTCCATAAACCGGACTTTCCACCTCCTTCATTGATGCGCGATCATTCAACAATGTTTTTAATTTTACTTTCGTACCATATTTTTTGGGTCGTCCACGTCCTTTCTTTTCAGGAGTCGGTTCCACGGGAAAGTATGCAACGGCATTACTCCTTACCCTGCTAATCAAGTGGCTGCCCCGGGCAACTACGCCATTAATAATAGCATGGGATGCGTAATAGGCGTCTGCAATAAAGTAGAACAATTCTTTCAGCTCCAGAGAATTAATCAATAAAACCATTTTGTCGAGTAAGGTTCTTTGGTCTCTGTTTGAAAAGACAACGCCTTCATGAATTCTGCTCACCAGTGGAATAGCAAAACAACTTTTCCCGGCTTCAGCTAAAAGAGAAACAACCTGACAGGAATGGCCCATAATGTACTCTGCCTTGTTATTCGAGTCAGATTCCTGATGCAATGACTTTACACCAGGCATCTTTTTGCCTTCTTTTGGCACCTTAAGGCCATCCCCACATAAAAGCAATTTCCCGCGAAAACGCTTTACCTGCGGATGTGTTTTTATAATAAGCTTTGTCCATAGTTTGGTTAGTTTCTCAACATTTAGTGCGTTGCTATGAAAAAAATCCAAAAGGCGGTCATAACAATACCCCTTAAGGCCGAGTCCTCGTATAATACTAGACACCCCGAGCAAATCAGGCCGAACGGTAATTCCGGCTAAAACTGTAGCAAACCATAAAAAGTTTCTCAGGCGAGAGCAGGCTGGGCGTAGTTGCCAGACCGTGCTCCACCACAGAATCCAAAGCTTCATAAATCTTCCTCCCCTTCAAATTATTGTTGACATATTGATGTAGCCTGTGTATGCTACATATATGTCAATAAAAAAGCTACAACAAATTGAAGAGAAGATTAAAAAAATCAAAAAGAAACTTCAGTCAATTAATGAAATGAGACCGGGTAGTCTGAGTAAACAGTATAAGGACCCTGCGGGGAAAAAGGGGGCATACTATCAACTCAGTTTTACACATAAAATGAAAAGCAGGACGGAATACGTCAGGCCTTCGTTTGTAGATGAGACAAGGCAACTGGTAAAAACATATAAAGAGTTTAAAAAATTGATTGAATTATGGATAGATCTTTCTATTGAACATTCACGATTGAAGGCCCATTTAGCGAAACGTGATAAACCGAAATAAGTTTAAAATTGTACTGTAAAAAATAAGAATTGTAGATATGATTAAATAGATTCACAACATGGAGAACTCGGTACTCTCAAGTGACTTAAGTCATTATCAATTATTAATATTTTAATTATTCTGTGTGTAGTAATTATGCATTGTAACCAGATAGCAGAATTTTAGTGAATTCTTGTTTAAAGGGCTTCACTTTAAAAGAAACCTGACCAATACTGATCGTATAAATTATAAGATTTATCAGGAGGTGTTATGTTCACTCATTTTAACCAAATAGAAAAATCAGTTCATTATCCGCAAGACAGGAAATTATTTATTGGACTGAATCCTTATGCCTTTCTGATTATTGGCATTGTATTCTTAGGAATAATGGGAGCAGCGTGGATACAATTTTTAGTATATGGATTACCAAAGGATCCGTCATTAGCACTGCTTTCTATAACTGAAGTTAAAGTGAAAGGTTTTCCCTTGTGGCTGATTCTTT
The DNA here is from genome assembly GCF_900232105.1 of Candidatus Kuenenia stuttgartiensis. Taxonomy (NCBI): domain Bacteria; kingdom Pseudomonadati; phylum Planctomycetota; class Candidatus Brocadiia; order Candidatus Brocadiales; family Candidatus Brocadiaceae; genus Candidatus Kuenenia; species Candidatus Kuenenia stuttgartensis. The sequence continues at coordinate 4,313,371 of NZ_LT934425.1, read as the reverse complement.
GCCATTGGGTAAACTTTTTCTTTTTGATGATACTGATAAAAAGTGGACTTTCAATATTAATGGACCATCCCCGGCTGTATTGGAATAAAGGCTGCACACCTGGTTCTGAGTGGTTGAAATTTACTCCTTTAATTGTGCCAAAAGACAAATTATGGACCGCAAAAGATGATGCCCGTTATATAAGTCCGATTATCGGCTTACCAGGGTATCGCCACACAGTAGGTATTGCCCGCGGCTGGCATTTTATCCATGTACTTTTTTTTGTATTGAATGGAATAATATTTATTACGCTATTATTTGCTGGCGATCAATGGCAAAGAATAACACCTTCTTCCTGGCAAATTATTCCAGATGCGTGGGCAGTTTTTGTGCATTATGCTACATTCAATCTGCCAATAGAACCTGACGGTTTTTATCATTACAATGCATTACAGCAGATTTCATATTTTGGTGTAATATTTATTTTAGGACCTCTTGCTATGCTTAGTGGTGTGTGCATGTCACCTGCTATTGATAATAGATTTTACTGGCTGCCAAAATTATTTGGCAACAGGCAAGGAGCAAGGTCTGCACACTTTTTAGTGATGCTGGCATATGTGGCTTTTATTATAGTACACGTTACTATGGTGGTGATTACAGGCTTCGTTAGAAACATGAACCATATAACGCTTGGAACAGATAATCCCGCAGATTATACAGGGCTTTATATAGGTTCAGCAATAATTCTTTTTACAATTGCTTTTTTTGTTTATGCTCATTGGGTGTCCTGGAAACGGCCGCGATGGGTTCAAAGAACAGATGCATTTATTAATGGCAATTTGTGGCAGTTCACAATCAATAAATTGAAACCCAGAGCATATTTAAAAAAGAAAGATATATCTCCATTCTTTTGGCCCAATGGCAATCTTCCAATTTCCGAAAAGTGGAAAAAGTTGGCAGAGAATAAATTCAAAGACTACAAACTCAAAGTAGGCGGATTAGTAGAAAACCCCGTTGAATTGTCGCTTGATGATATAAAGAACCTGGGCAAAGAACAGAATATTACTATGCACCACTGCGTACAGGGATGGACGGGCGTAGCGGAATGGGGAGGCTTACCTATAAAGGTACTGGTGGACCTGGTTAAACCACATCCCTCTGTAACCACGGTTGTGTTTTATTCTTTTGGAGAAGGGTTGTATGGCGGCATGTACTACGATACAATCACTCTGGATAATTGTCTGAAACCCGCATCGATACTGGCGTGGGAAATGAATTATGAGTTGCTCTCTGAAGTACATGGGGCTCCTTTAAGGCTACGTGTAGAAAATCAGTTAGGTTATAAAATGGTAAAATGGATTGAACGAATTGAATTTGTAGAAACGTATAAAACAATTGGTAAAGGCTACGGCGGCAAAAATGAAGATGACGAATACTTCGATTTAATAGCTAATGTATAGCATCAAAAAAGATTTTTATAAATAATAATTCCCTTTATGAATATTAAAATTATAAAAACAGTCATCATGTTGCATTTGCAACACCCAGAAACGATGAAAATGGTTTTATAGCCATATCGTGTTGTAATATCTGTACTTAAACTATTTTTTGTAGTCTTATTTTCGAGCCAGGATAGTGAGTATATTCTTTCGTAAATTGATGCGAGAAAATTTTTATTTTGTTTCATTATAAACTTTACCATATAAGGGCTATAAAAAATATTATCATTAGAATTTCTTAATCTGTTTTTGGGAGTAAATAATTGTCTAATTTTATTGAACCAATCACTCTCTGGCCTTTACTATTATATACTGTAGCAGTAGTTTCTTTAGTAATTGGAATACTGATTATATCTTATTTTCTTGGTGAGCGTCACAAAGAGCCTTCTACCGACGTTCCTTTCGAATCAGGTATTACGCCCACCGGCAGCGCCCGTATCAGGTTTTCTGCACATTTCTATATCGCCGCAATGTTTTTCGTAATTTTTGATCTTGAAGCCATTTTTATCTTTGCATGGGCAGTTGCTTTTCGCGATGTTGGGTGGAACGGCTACATTGGTGTATTAATATTTATTGGAATTATTATTGCCGTACTTATTTATGTGTGGCGACTCGGCGCACTTGATTTCGGCCCGCAGGGTAAAAAAATATTATCAGCATTTGAAAAATTAAAAGGTTAAGCATTTATGAAATGGTGGTTAACTAAATCATCCGATCAAACTAAAACGGTCAGCGGCACAAGTTCATTTGAGGAAGCTGTTCAGAAAACTGTTGTGCTCTGTAATCTGCAGAATTTGATTGCCTGGGGAAGAAAAAACTCATTATGGCCTTTTAACTTCGGGCTGTCCTGTTGTTATGTTGAAATGGCGACAAGCCTAACAAGCAAATATGATATTGCAAGATTTGGCGCTGAAGTTATTCGGGGAACGCCGAGGGAAGCAGATGTAATGATCACTGCCGGCACCATATTCATTAAAATGGCGCCAATTATTAAAAGACTTTATGAACAGATGATGGAACCGCGATGGATAATTTCTATGGGCTCTTGTTCAAATTCAGGCGGCATGTATGATATTTACAGTGTAGTACAAGGCGTGGATAAATTTATGCCAGTAGATGTTTACGTGCCCGGCTGCCCGCCGCGCCCCGATGCTTTTATGGAAGGTCTTTTGATGCTGCGCGATTCAGTTGGAAAGGAAAAACGTCCTTTAAGCTGGTTTACCGGTCCGCAAGGGATTACCAGGATGGATCCTGTTTCAATGAAAGAATTAAAGCACGAAAACCGAATGAAAATGACAAAAATTAAACCGCCTTCGGAAATTTAATTAAAGAATAATTTATTTTTTTTATAAATGATTTATGACTGATTCCGCTATCGTTGAGAAACTAAAAACCAGGTTTGGTGGATCTGAAATTACCGAACAAAAAACCAGTGACGAATTTCCAACCATCTGGGTTTCGAAAGACAAGTTGATTGATGTGATTAGTTTTCTGAAAACGGAAGTTTCAAAGCCATACCGTATGCTGTACGATCTGACTGCGATAGACGAAAGAACCCGTGCAAAAAGAGTGGAAATACCCAAAGGTGATTTCACGGTTGTCTATCATCTTCTTTCTTTCGAAAGAAATGATGATATAAGAATTAAAGTTCCGCTTAAAGGTGAGTATCCATCACTCCCGACAATTACAAAAGTATGGTCTAATGCAGACTGGTACGAACGGGAAGTGTACGATATGTTCGGAATAAAATTCGATGGTCACCCGCATTTAAAAAGAATCTTAATGCCCTTAACCTGGGAAGGACATCCGCTACGGAAAGAACATCCTGCCCGTGCTACGGAAATGGGACCGTTTCAATTGCCGAAAGAAAAAGAAGAAAGAGAAAATCAGGCGCTTCATTTTAATCCCGAAGAATGGGGGATGAAAAGAGAAAGTGAAGATTCTGATTTCATGTTTTTAAATATAGGACCCCAGCATCCAGGTACGCATGGTGTGTTGAGATTAGTTCTTCAGCTTGACGGCGAAGAGATTTTAAATGTTGTTCCCGATATTGGGTTTCATCATCGCGGTGCAGAGAAGATGGGTGAAAGGCAGTCATGGCATACATACATTCCATACACAGACCGGATTGATTATCTTGCCGGTGTAATGAATAACCTCGCTTATCTTTTAGCAGTAGAAAAACTTGCAGGAATAAAAATCCCGGAGAGAGCGCAGGTAATTAGAATAATGCTTTGCGAATTGTTCCGGCTCTCAAGTCATCTTGTTTGGTATGGAACATTTGCCCAGGATATCGGTCAACTTTCGCCTGTGTTTTATATGTTCAGTGACCGCGAAAAAGTATTTGAAATTATCGAAGCGATCTGCGGCGACAGGATGCACCCGAACTGGTTTCGGATAGGCGGCGTTACTGACGACCTTCCAAACGGCTGGGACAGATTAGTAAAGGATTTCATCAACTATTTTCCGAAAAGATTAAAAGAATATGACACGATGGTTATGCAGAACCGGATATTCAAAGGGAGAACCATCGGTATCGGTATCTATAATACTGAAGAAGCAATTGAATGGGGTGTAACAGGGCCCGGCTTAAGAGCAACCGGATTTGAATGGGACTTCAGGAAGAAGCGACCTTATTCCGGTTACGATCAATTTGAGTTTGATATTCCAACTGCGCAGAATGGAGATTGCTATGACCGCGCAATAGTTAGAATTGAGGAGATGCGGCAGAGCATTAGAATAATAGAGCAATGCGTAAAGAACATGCCGTCCGGGCCATATAAATCAGATCATCCTCTGGCAACGCCGCCGCGTAAAGAAAAGACAATGCATGACATTGAAACTTTAATTACTCACTTTCTTGGAGTAACGTGGGGACCGGTTATTCCTGCCGGTGAAGCATTTTTTGGAATCGAAGCAACCAAAGGAAACAACGGCTACTATCTGATCAGTGATGGAAATACATCATCTTATAGAACGAGAGTTCGCACGCCGTCGTTCCCGCACATGCAGATGGTTCCTTTTATAAGCCGCAGTTACACGGTTCCTGACTTGCTTTCAATTTTAGGAAGCATTGATTTTGTTTTAGCAGATATTGACAGATAAACTTTCGGATAATTTATGTTATCGGTTGAAGAACAAAAAGACCTTGAAGAAGAATTAAAGATCGTACCTTATAAAAAGGCTGCCACTATAGAGGCGTTAAAAATTGTTCAGAAACACCGCGGATGGGTTTCGGATGATGGTGTAAAAGACATCGCAGAATTTTTAGAAATTACTCCGGATGAAGTTGACAGTGTTGCCACTTTTTATAACCTTATTTTCAGGAGAAAAGTAGGTAAACATGTTATTTTAGTTTGCGACAGTGTAAGCTGCTGGATACTCGGCTACAATCAAATTTTAGATTACCTGAATAAAAAACTTGGTATTAAGTTTGGCGAAACAACAAGCGATGGCAAATTTACACTACTTCCAATATCATGCCTCGGCACTTGCGATCATGCACCAGCACTTATGATTGATAATGATCTTTACAGAGATTTAACGACGGATTTACTTGATCCGATTTTAGAAAAATATAGTTGATGCAGATGGAAACTCCTTTAACTCAACATATTAAGGCAAATAAGCCGCCGATGAATTTAAAAGAATATGAACAAGCTGGCGGCTACCAGGCATTACGCAAAGTATTGAAAGAAATGCAGCCTCAAGACGTTCAAAAAATAATTAAGGATTCCAACTTACGAGGACGAGGCGGGGCAGGCTTTCCAACCGGAATGAAATGGAGTTTCGTCCCGTTAGGAGACGATGCGCCAAAAGATAAGTATCTTATTTGCAATGCCGATGAAATGGAACCAGGAGCATTTAAAGATCGCTTGCTTCTTGAAGGAAACCCTCATCAATTGATTGAAGGTATGATCATTGCCGCATACGCAATCCAGGCGAACAAAAGTTATGTTGTTCTACGATGGGCTTACAAGGAAGCAGCGGAATTAATATTTAAAGCTCTTGCAGAAGCTGAACAAGCTGGTTATATAGGGCAAAATATTTTGGGTTCTGGTTATGCTTTAGAATTATATCTTCATACAAGTATCGGCAGGTATATCCGCGGCGAGGAAACTGCACATTTGGAAGCACTGGAAGGCAAGCGCGCAATACCGCGTTCAAAGCCTCCGTATTCGGCAGTAAGCGGGTTGTTCGGTAAACCTACAATCGTAAATAATGTAGAAACTCTTTGTTGCGTTTCACACATTGTTAATAATGGTTCGGAATGGTTCAAAAACTTAAGCCTTAACGGTGTCGGCGGAACGAAGATTTATGGAGTCAGCGGGCGAGTAAAAAATCCTGGTACATGGGAACTTCCGCTGGGCACTTCAATGCGCGAGATAATTTTTGAACATGCCGGAGGAATGAAAGAAGGATTTAGATTAAAGGGAATCCTTCCTGGTGGTGCATCAACGGATTTTCTTACTGAGGAGCATCTTGATGTTAATATGGATTACTCTTCAGTTGAAAAAGCCGGCAGCAGACTTGGAACAGGAACATTAATAATTCTTGATGATAAAACTTGTCCTGTTGGAATGGTTCACAATCTTGAACATTTCTTTGCTCAGGAATCCTGCGGCTGGTGTACGCCTTGCCGCGAGGGTCTTCCCTGGGTTGAAAAAATTCTTCTTTCTATTGAAGAAGGCAAAGGTAAATTAGAAGACCTTGATATACTTTCTTTTCATGCTGTGAATCTGGGTCCCGGAAGAACTTTCTGTGCGCTGGCACCTGGTGCTGTAGAGCCGCTTCAAAGTTCTATAAAATATTTTCGTGAAGATTACGTGAGACACATAAATGAAAAAAAATGCCCGTGGAGGTAAAAATTGGTAAAAATTATTATTGATAATAAAGAATACGAGGTTGATCCTAAGAAGAGTCTTCTTGAGTCCTGTCTGTCGCTTGGATTGGATCTCCCATATTTTTGCTGGCATCCTGCTATGGGCTCTGTTGGAGCTTGTCGCCAGTGTGGCGTAAAAACCTACCGCGATGAAAGTGATACCAAGGGCAAGATCGTAATGGCTTGCATGGAACCCGTGAAAGAAGGAATGCGTGTAGGTGTATTTGAAGAAGAAGCAAAAGCATTTCGCGCTGGTGTTAACGAATGGATGATGACAAACCATCCTCACGACTGTCCGGTCTGCGACGAAGGCGGCGAATGTCATCTGCAAGATATGACGGTAATTACCGGACATAATTACAGACGATTTGTTTTCAAAAAACGAACTTACCGGAATCAACACCTTGGCCCATTCATTAACCACGAGATGAACCGCTGTATTCAATGCTACCGCTGCGTTCGGTTTTACAGAGATTATGCGGGTGGAAGAGACTTTGATAATATGGCTTCACATAACCATGTTTACTTCGGCAGGCATGAAGATGGAGTTTTAGAAAATGAGTTTAGCGGCAACCTGGTTGAAGTCTGCCCTACCGGAGTATTTACCGACAAGTCTTTAAAAAAACATTTTACAAGAAAATGGGATTATTCTACAGCGCCTTCAATCTGCACTAACTGCAGTCTGGGCTGCAACACGATTACTGGAGAAAGATACGGTATGATTCGCAGAATAAGATCCCGATATAATGGACAAGTAAACGGCTATTTTATTTGTGACCGGGGAAGATACGGCTACGAATTTGTAAACGACACTAAAAGGATAAAAGATCCTTCGTTAAGAAAGGAAAACGGAAATTTAGAAAAAGTTGATAAAGCGGATATGCAATCGCACGTTGCAAAACTTTTTTCCGGCAAAGATAAAGTGATCGGCATCGGCTCACCGCGGGCATCACTCGAATCGAATTTCGCATTAAAAAAATTTGTGGGATATAATAATTTCTTTCAGGGGATTTCCGGAAAAGAATTAAAATTAACAAACACTATTCTTGATATTTTACAGAATGGTGCGGCTAGAACTCCATCACTTAAGGAAGTTGAGAAAGCTGATGCCGTTCTTATTCTTGGGGAAGACCTCACCAATACTGCACCAATGCTTGCTCTGGCAGTGCGGCAATCAATAAGGCAAAAGTCATTCGAAAAAATTAAAGGCACAAATATTCCAGAATGGCAGGATGCAGTCGTTAGGAGCGTTTCACAAAATGAAAAGGGTCCGTTATTCATCGCTTCATTATACGAAACAAAACTTGATGACGTTGCTACAAAAACTATCCGCTGTTTTCCTGATGAAATTGCAATGCTTGGATTTGAAGTTGCTTCGCTTCTGGATAACATGGCTCCCAAAATAAATAATCCTTCAAAACAAATTCATTCACTTGTTACAGAAATTTCTCTTGCTTTAAAAGAAGCAAAGAGACCGCTGATTATTTCCGGCATTAGCTGTTTTAATGAAAACATACTTCATGCTGCGGCTAATGTTGCTTGGGCTTTGTGCAATTCCGGAAAAGCCGCAGAACTTTCTTTTGTAGTTCCGGAAGCGAATAGCTTAGGCACTGCAATGCTTGGCGGAAAGAGTCTTAATGATGCATTTGACGCTGTTGAAAAAGGTAATGCGGAAACAGTAATAATTTTGGAAAATGATCTTTACCGGAGAGCAGATAAAAACTCGGTGGATGCTTTTTTTAATAAGTGTAAAAATATTGTTGTTCTTGATAGTTTGGAGAATAGTACAACCTCAAAAGCAGGGACAATAATTCCGGTAGGAACTTTTGCGGAGTCTGATGGAACGTTTGTGAATAATGAAGGAAGAGCGCAGCGATATTATCAAGCTTATCATTCTTCAAATCCAAATTTGCTTGAAGGCTGGCGATGGTTAGATGGAATTGAATTGGCAAAGTCCAGCAGCAAATCCGAATTGAAAAACTTTAACGACTTTCTCATTGAACTTGTTGAATCGTTTCCAAAGTTCGAAGGGATTCAAAAGATTACTCCACCACCTGATTTTAGAATTGCAGGACAAAAAATTCCACGCGAAACTCAACGCTACAGCGGCAGAACGGCTATGCATGCAAATATAAATGTGAGTGAGCCCAAGCCGCCTGAAGATCCCGATTCACCATTGTCCTATACAATGGAAGGATACAAAGGTGAGCCGCCTTCTTCCTTGATACCATTTTACTGGTCGCCCGGATGGAACTCGGTTCAGGCAATAAATAAATATCAGATAGAAGTCGGTGGTGAATTGCACGGCGGCGAGCCGGGGAAAAGATTAATCGAGCCAAAACAAAATACTAACGCCGAATTTTTCAACGCTATAGCCGAACCATTTAAGATTAAGGACGGTGAATTCTTTGTCGTTCCGGTTTATCATATTTTCGGCTCGGAAGAATTAAGCAGTATCTCACCATCTATTGCAGAACTTGCGCCAAGACCTTATGTAGCGATAAACCTTGATAATGCTGAAAAATTAAAAATCAAAAAAGATGATGAAATCAATTTATATATAAATAATTATCGGCTTCGCTTGCCGGTAAAAATAAAGCTTGGATTGCCAAAAGGTATGTTAGGAATTCCGGTTAGTCTTTACGGCATGCAATATTTTGATCTGCCGGTTTGGTGTAAAATTTCAGGTGGTAATAATTAAATACAGAATTAAGAGAACGAAAAAAAAGATTTAGATTGAATTTACTGAACTATATACATTTGGAGTATTAGGTTTATCCGGTACAAATATTGCAAAATCATGGTAGGTCAACAAATAGTAAAGAGTAGTAATTATGCAAAAGGAGATAACTGTAATAATCGGTTCCCTACGAAAAGAATCCCGGAGTAAGAAGGTGGCAAAAGAATTCGTGCGTCTGACGTCTTTCCTGTGTTAAAGGAATCATTGGAGTAAAACTGGCAATGAAGCCGGACGAGTATAAAACCAAACTCACAAGCTTCAAAAGGGGCTTCAGATTTCTCGGATATAATTTCAATGGCACATACAAGGGAATAAGCACGAAGTCACTGAACAAACTCAAGAGCCTGTCCTGAGCCTGCCGAAGGAACAACATCAGGGAAGTCACCAAACGCACACAAGGCGTTAACCTGTAAGCCGTCATTGATACATTAAATCCTGGTTTATACGAGATCATTGTAAAATGATGAACCAAACTTTAATTTACATATTAATAGTATTCGGTGTGCTGATTGTTGTGATGACAATTGCTACCGGATTGATTTGGCTTGAACGCCGCTTGCTCGCACTCTGGCAGGATCGTTACGGGCCAAACCGGGTTGGACCATTCGGTTTGCTCCAGGTAATTGCCGACATGATAAAAATATTTTTTAAGGAAGATTGGATTCCGCCGTTTGCGGACAAAGCTGTTTTTGTAATTGCACCGGCAATAGTTATTATAACCGTTCTTATGAGTTTTGCAGTTGTTCCTTTCGCACCGGGAATATTCGTTTCTGATCTAAATATCGGACTGCTATTTTTTTTGGCAATGTCTTCATTGGGCGCTTATAGTGTTGTTTTAGGCGGATGGTCATCCAATAATAAATATGCATTGATCGGTTCGTTTCGCGCTGCGGCACAAATGCTCTCTTATGAAGTTTTCATGGGTCTTTCTTTAATGGGAGTTGTAATGCTTGCAGGTTCTTTTAACATGAATGACATTGTAATTGCACAAAAAAATATTTGGTTCGTTGTTCCACAGTTTGTCGGTTTTATAATTTTTATGATTGCCGGGTTAGCTGAAACACACCGATTACCATTCGACATTCCCGAAGCAGAAAACGAACTGATTGCAGGCTTTCACTCTGAATATTCCGGTATGAAATTCGGGATGTTCTTTCTCGGAGAATATTTAGGTATTACATTAATTTCTGCTATTATGGTAACATTGTTTTTTGGCGGATGGCTTGGTCCCTCATTTCTTCCGCCTGTTATCTGGTTTTTTATTAAAACATTTGTTTTCATTTCATTATTTATTTTGCTCAGAGCGTCGCTTCCAAGACCACGGTACGACCAGTTAATGTCTTACGGATGGAAATTACTTTTGCCGCTTTCGCTCTTAAATTTACTTGTCACCGGCGCAATCGTTCTATCAAGATGAAAAAAAGGATTGAATTTTGTATTTATGAGGAATAAATGCTAAGCAACTTAAAAACAATCTGGTTGGCTTTTCTTCACATGTTCAGAAAGCGTGTTACTTACCAGTATCCAGAAGAAAAGGCTCCACTCCCTGCACGATGGAGAGGCAGAATCATTCTTTCGCGCGATCCTGATGGTGGTGAAAGATGCGTCGGTTGTTATTTATGTGCGGCTGTCTGCCCGGTCGACTGCATTTCGCTGCAAGCGACCGAAGATGAATACGGGAGACGTTACCCGGAATTTTTTAGAATAAATTTTTCACGCTGCATTTTTTGCGGCTTTTGCGAAGATGCCTGTCCTACTTACGCAATACAACTTGTACCTGATTTTGAAATGTGCGAATACAACAGGCAGAATCTTGTTTACGAAAAAGAAGACTTATTAATCAGCGGAGAGGGAAAATACCACGGCTACAATTATTACAAGGTCGCAGGCGTTTCAATTAAAGGAAAAGATAAAGGTGAATCGGAAAGTGAATCACCGCCTATCGATGTTAAAGGCTTGCTGCCTTGATGAAATCATTTGGAATTTGAACTTATGATCATAACTTTTTACATAGCTTCAATTGTTGCAGTTGTTTCAACGCTGATGGTTATTACGCGTAAGAATGCAGTACATGCATTGCTTTATCTTATCGTCTCGCTTCTTTCCGTTTCAATTATCTTTTTTATTCTTGGTGCACCGTTCATGGCTGCGCTCGAAGTGATAATATATGCAGGTGCAATTATGGTGCTTTTCATATTTGTGATAATGATGCTGAACCTCGGAAGTGAAGCTGCAAGGATGGAAAATCAATTACTTAATCCTAAGATGTGGATAGTACCTGTAATACTAACTTTAATTCTGATTATCGAATTTATCATTGTCTTAATTAAAATAAACGGACAAGAATATAACTCCGTTATAATCAGTCCAAAGCAGGTCGGGATTTCGTTGTTTGGCACTTACTTACTTGGAGTAGAGCTCGCAGCAATGCTACTGCTTGCCGGCATTGTTGGGGCTTATCATTTGGGAAAAGAGAAAAAGAAAATCTTACATAGATATCTCGCAGAAACTGAACCTGATCTGCGAGTTAAAGGAAAATCTGAATGACAGCTATACCGTTTGAATCAAGCTTAATTCTTGCCTTTGTACTTTTTTTACTTGGATTGATAGGCGTCCTGGTAAGAAGGAATATAATTTTTGTGCTTATGTCGATCGAGATAATGCTTAACGCTACAGGACTTGCATTTATAACTGCCGGTGCGCGTTGGATGCAACCGGAAGGGCAGGTAATGTTTGTTTTTATTCTTACAATGGCAGCCGCAGAAGTATCAGTCGGGCTTGCTCTGATTCTGCGAATACATCGCCGGTTTAAAACGCTTGATACCGATGCATTGAATAATTTAAAAGGATGATATGCTTAATCTTCTTTGGTTAATTCCGGCAATACCATTTTTAGGGTTTCTTCTGCTCGCAATATTCGGCGGAAGAATAAACAGATCTTCTGTTGCATGGATTGGTGTTGGCTCGGTTGCGCTGCCTGCGATTTTATCAATCCTAATTGGTATTAATTTTATTTCATCACCGCCTCCTAATAACCGTTTCGATCAAACCTTATGGATCTGGATGAGTACTTCCGGTTTTAATCCCGGTATTGCATTTCATCTTGATGGGCTATCGCTAATTTTTATCTTCGCTATTACATTTGTTGGGTTTCTTATTCATCTTTATTCCGCTGAGTTCATGAAAGATGATGAAGGCTATTCAAGATTTTTCGCGTATATGAACTTGTTTATTGGCTCGATGGTAACATTAGTGTTAGCGGATAATCTTCTGTTACTTTATCTCGGATGGGAAGGTGTTGGTCTCTGCAGTTATCTGCTTATCGGCTTCTGGTACAAAGAACCTGAAAATGTTTACGCTGCTAATAAAGCTTTTATTGTTACCCGCATCGGTGATACTGCAATGGCAATCGGGCTGTTTCTGCTCGTTAAACATTTTAATACTTTGAATATTCAAGACATTCTTCAATTAGCATCTGCTAATTGGACTGTCGGATCATCGCTTGCGGTGTTAATAGCATTTCTGCTCCTTGGCGGTGCTCTCGGTAAATCGGCTCAGCTTCCATTACAAACCTGGCTGCCCGATGCAATGGCGGGACCTTCGCCGGTATCCGCACTCATTCATGCCGCTACAATGGTGACTGCCGGTGTTTATTTGATAGCGCGAACTCACACACTTTTTGAATTAGCTCCTGTTGCTCAAAGCGCAGTTGCAATAATCGGGGCTTTAACTCTTTCCATTGCGGGATTCAGCGCATTAACTCAAACTGATATAAAAAGAGTCCTGGCTTATTCAACCATAAGTCAAATTGGATATATGTTTCTTGCTCTCGGTATAGGCGCCTGGGCTGCAGGGATTTTTCATTTTATGATTCATGCGTTTTTCAAATCTCTTCTATTCCTTGCTGCCGGTGTCGTCATCAATGCACTCCATCATGAGCATAACATGTTTAAAATGGGAGGATTGCGCAAGAAACTTCCGGTAACTTATTGGACATTCTTAATTGCATCCGCTTCCCTGGCAGCTTTACCATTAATTACAGCAGGTTTTTACAGTAAGGATGCAATCATCTGGTACACATGGTCAAGCGATAAGGGAAGTCCCTGGCTGTGGCTTATTGCTATAATCGGTGCATTTATTACTTCCATTTATACTTTCAGAATGGTATTCGTTACTTTCTTCGGCGAACAAAAAACTCATGTAAGCCATAAGCCGGGAAACAGAATAAAAATTACGTTGATCGTTTTAGCGGTACTTTCTATTTTAGGCGGATTTATTGAAATGCCGGAAACTTTGGGAGGGTTTGCACCTTTTTCTTCATTGTTAAAATCTGTACTTCCAGTGGTTACGCTTAAAATGGAAGGCGATGGAATGGAATTATTGTTCCAGATATTAACAGCCTTGTTAGCTATTGCCGGGGTTTTTCTTGCTTACCAATTTTATCTGAAAAACTCTAAAGCCACTGAACGTTTTAAGGAGACTGCCATCTCTCAATTTTTATTTAACGGCTGGGGATTTGATTGGCTGTACGATCGCATTTTCGTATCTCCCGCAATCTTCTTTGCAAGGATTGATAAAAATGATTTTATTGATAAAGTTTATTCTTTTATAGCATGGCTTAGCATAGTTTTGAATAAGATTCTTGTAGTATCTCAGAATGGTCAATTACGCAGGTATGCGATGGCAATCGTTATCGGTGCCGTGATAATTTTCACGATTGTGGTGGCAATATGATCTTAGCATGGCTAATAATTATTTTGATGATTGGCGGGCTGCTTGCCTGGCTTGTTGGCAAATGGAGTAGTTATGCCTGCAGATGGATTTCTCTTATTACGCTAATAATCGATTTTATAATTATTATATCTATATGGATTTCATACTCTGCCAATATTTCAATCTCACGTGCGCCTGTCTGGTTGATAGAATTAAATACGGAGTGGATTCCGCAGTTTGGGATTAATTTTCACTTAGCACTTGATGGTTTAAGCTTAATCCTTGTTGCACTTACTATTTTTCTCGGAATTATCTCAGTCATTACTTCATGGAAAGAAATTACAGAACGAATTGGTTTCTTTCACTTCAATATACTTTGGATTCTGGCTGGAATATCCGGAGTATTTCTTGCGCTGGACTTATTCTTATTTTATTTTTTCTGGGAAGTAATGCTAATCCCAATGTACTTCCTTATCGGAATATGGGGGCATGAAAATAGAATTTATGCTGCTTTTAAATTCTTTCTCTTTACGCAGGCAAGTGGTTTGTTGATGTTCCTTGCCATTCTTGTCCTTTATTTTATACATGGAAAAGCTACGGGCATTTATACTTTTGATTATATGCAATTGCTTGGAACGATCTTGAGCCCGACCGTCTCTTTCATTTTAATGTGTGGGTTCTTAATCGCATTTTTAGTTAAGCTCCCTGCCGTTCCGTTTCACGCATGGTTGCCTGATGCTCACACGGAGGCTCCGACAGCCGGAAGTGTTATACTTGCAGGTTTACTGTTAAAAACCGGTGCATACGGATTGTTAAGATTTGTTATTCCGTTATTCCCGTCATCTGCTGCTGCAATTTCTCCCTATGCAATGTTCTTCGGAGCTATCGGAATTTTATACGGGGCTAAACTTGCTTTTGCACAAACTGATTTTAAACGATTAGTGGCATACACAAGTGTAAGTCATATGGGGTTTATACTCATCGGTGCTTTTGCGTTTAATGTGCTCGCGTTTCAAGGTGTAGTTATGCAAATATTAGCACACGGAATCACCACCGGCGCATTATTCGTACTTGCCGGCACAATGCAGGAACGTTTACATATAAGAGATATAAACAAGATGGGAGGTCTTTGGCAGTTAGTTCCCAGGATGGCAGGCGTTGGTCTTTTGTTTTCATTAGCTTCACTTGGTTTACCGGGGCTGGGAAATTTTATAGCTGAGTTTTTAATTCTTGCCGGATCTTACCAGGCGAATGCTGGTTTGACAATCTTTGCTGCATTTGGACTGATCGCTTCAACAATATATGCTTTGAGAATTATGCAAAAAGTTTTTTATGGCAAGAGAGAAAAGGAATGGAAGATAAGTGATTTTGGTATTCGTGAAATGATTATGATGGGTGCAATGATTATTGTTATTGCATGGCTTGGCATTTATCCTCAGACTTTTTTAACTACTACTAAGTATTCGATAGAAAACATCATTCAGAATTTCAAATCTCAAACATCAAACACTGAAGTTTTAGATATGAATAAAAAGGATCAACTTCAAAATGGAAATGCTTATAACAAATCTATTATGAATAACCTGAATTCTGGATTATCGACTCATGCCAAAAATCGAATCTGCATAATGGAGACTAAACGTGACCCCGATTGAGTTTCAATCAATATTACCCTTAATTATAGTTGCAGCCGCACCTATAATAATAATGCTTGTTGCTTCAGTTAAGCGAAGCCATTTGTTTGTGAATATATTCAGCTTAGTCGCATTCGCATTAGCTTTAATTTCGGTAATTTTAGTTTCAAATTTGGCTCCGGTTACAATAGTACCACTATTTATTTTTGATAAATTTTCTTTTTTTTACATCGGACTTATCCTGTCGGCAAGTTTTCTTGTTACTCTTTTATCATTCGGTTACTTTGAACAATATGAAGGTGATAAGGAAGAATTTTATATTTTGCTTTTCATTGCTACATTGGGTTCCTCATTGCTTGTCGCAAGCATAGATTTTATTTCATTTTTTTTAGGATTGGAAATTTTAAGTGTTTCTCTTTATGTACTGATCTCATATTTCCGCACTAATGAAAATGGATTGGAAGGAGGCATAAAATATCTGGTGCTTGCTGCAACATCTGCAGCATTTTTGCTATTCGGAATGGCGCTTGTTTACAGCGGATTAGGAACAATGGCTTTCAATCAATTTACAAGTAGAATTTCTTCACCCGATACCAATTTGATATTAGCGGTCACCGGTTTTTCAATGATCATAATCGGCGTCGGTTTCAAATTGGCATTAGTACCATTTCATCTCTGGACGCCGGATGTTTACCAGGGTGCACCCGCACCTGTTACGGCATTTATTGCAACTGTTTCTAAGGGTGGTATGTTTGCATTGATGTTGCGTCTTTTCGTTGAGATAAACGTACATCAATATCCTTCTCTGATCTTAACATTCACAATAATAGCTGCTGCATCTATGTTGATAGGCAACCTTTTGGCAATCCGGCAAAATAATATAAAACGAATTTTGGCGTATTCATCTATCGCACATCTTGGTTACGTGCTTGTTGCGTTTTTAGCCACCGGAAGTTTAGGAATTCAGGCTGTTACATTTTATTTGGTTGCGTACTTTATTACTACCCTGGGTGCATTCGGAGTTGTTACGGTACTGTCTGTTAAAGATCATGAAGCAGAAGACATTAAGGAATATGAAGGATTGTTCTGGTCGCATCCTGTAATTGCTGCAGTTTTTACTGTGATGCTTTTTTCTTTAGCGGGAATTCCACTCACGATTGGTTTTATTAGTAAATATTATGTACTGGCGGCGGGAATTAATTCATCGCTCTGGTTTTTGGTGATCGTGCTTGTTGTCAGCAGTGCTGTAGGATTATACTATTACTTAAGAATAATTACCGCTATGTACAGACAAGTTGTTGAATCATATGATAAGTCTTTAAAGATAAAAATTTCTTTTCCATTGAGCGGCGGAATTGCATTAACAATTCTGACCGTATTGTTAATCTGGTACGGAATATTTCCTTCAGCATTGATTACCGCCATTCAGTCAATTATAAATATTAAATTAGGTTCAGGAATTTAACGTAACAAAATATCCACAAGGGTATTTTGTTGGATGAATAAATAGCATTACTTTGTTAAAAATTAAACGATCAATTTCTTTTTAAGTCGGTTGGATTTAATTTTAAAATAGTCATTGGCGAGTTTTTCGTTCTTTGATAAGGCGTTGGTAGAGGCAAATTCGAGTAAGGAGTGGCTGCCTGTTTGATTTCGTTGAAGATAGTAGGTTTCGTTTCAAGGATTTTCGTAAGACAAGCATTTTGTTTGATCAAATAGGTGAGAGTCCATGCAATAAGACAAAGACTTCGTTGTGAGTTCAGTTGATTTTTAACAAAGCAATGATCACATGAGCATTTATTTATGATTAAAATGCAGAATGTTTCAAAAATTTTTGGTCAAACCAGAGCGCTAAAATCCATTGATTTAACCATTCCGGCCTGCCTAACAACTGTATTGATTGGTCCAAGTGGCTGTGGAAAATCTACAATACTTCGGCTGATCATAGGCCTTTTACAAGCGGATAGCGGATCTATATATTTTGAGGAAACTAAAATTATTCCTGAGGTTGTGATTACCTTAAGAAGAAAGATGGGTTACGTTATCCAGGGGGGAGGCCTTTTTCCGCACCTTACTGCGTATGACAATATAGCATTGATGGCACGCTACATGGGATGGGATAATGAACGTATAAGAAAACGATTGAACGAACTAACCGAACTGACGCATTTTCCTTCTGACGGACTTCATCGTTTTCCAGTACAACTTTCCGGTGGCCAACAGCAACGGGTGAGCTTGATGCGCGCACTAATGTTGGACCCTGACGTACTTCTGTTAGATGAACCCCTTGGCGCCCTTGATCCGATGATACGGGCCGATCTGCAGGTTGATTTGAAAAGGATCTTCCAGGCACTTGGTAAAACAGTTGTTCTGGTAACTCATGATATAGCAGAAGCCGGATTTTTCGGCAATGTTATTACCTTACTACGGGATGGAAAAATTTTACAGAAAGGCACACTCGAAGATCTCGTACAATCACCGGCCGATTCATTTGTTACTTGCTTTATAAATGCTCAGCGAAGTCCTTTGGAAGTTATGAGAAAGGACTTCTAATGAAAACATACTTTTTTGTCATATACTTGTTTTTATGCAACGCTGTCTTTGCATATCTCTTTCCACTTACAGCATATAGTTCCACTCCTAAGATCAAAATTGGCTCAAAAAAGTTCACTGAATCTGTAATATTGGGAGAGATAGTGAATCATCTGTTAAAAAGTACCGGAGAACAGCCCATTTACCTGCGAGAACTGGGAGGCACACGTGTATTGTGGAATGCTTTATTAAAATGTGAAATTGATATTTACCCTGAATATACAGGTACGATTAGTGAAGAAATTCTGGCAGGTGAGGAAGTACGCAGTGAGGAGGAGATCCGGCAAGCCTTAATCAAACGTGGGATTAAGATGACAGATGCATTAGGTTTTAACAATACCTACGCTATCGGAATGAAGGAAGAAGTTGCAGAAAAATTAAAAATTCGAAAGATCTCAGACTTGCAACGCCACCCTGATTTGAAATTTGGTTTTGGAAATGAGTTCATGGACAGGGGCGACGGATGGCCAATCCTGCGCAGGCATTACAACCTACCTCAGCAAAATGTAAGAGGCTTGGATCATGATCTTGCCTACCGTGGCTTGGAAAAAGGCATTATTCAGGCGATTGATACCTATTCAACAGACGCCAAAATCCGGTATTATAATCTGCGTTTATTAGAGGACGACATGAATCATTTTCCCGCTTACAATGCCGTAATCCTGTATCGGTCTGATTTAGAAGAACGCGCTCCGCATGTTGTTACTGTTCTAAAAAAGATCGAAAATAAAATTTCTAGATTAGAAATGGTCAAAATGAATTTTCGTGCCAATATGGAAATGATACCGGAAAATCGGATAGCTGCAGACTTCTTATCGGAAAGTTTATCTCTGGAAACTGAATCTTATGAGGAAACTGCTATTAGCCGCCTATTACGCCTTACCACAGAACATCTTTATTTGGTCACAATTTCGTTATCAGCAGCCATTTTAACTTCAATACCACTGGGTATTGTCTCTGCGAAGCGAACAACATTGGGACAAATTATCCTTGCTATTGTTGGTGTTCTCCAGACCATTCCGTCACTGGCCCTTCTTGTCTTTATGATTCCGTTACTGGGTATTGGCGGACCTCCGGCCATTACGGCACTTTTTCTCTATAGTCTCCTGCCAATTGTACGGAATACATACACAGGTCTTCATGATATTCCTTCACATATTCGAGAATCTGCAGAGGCACTTGGGCTTCCACCGGGAGCGCGGCTTAGGTTGGTGGAATTGCCAATGGCGTCGCGATCTATTTTAGCAGGCATTAAGACGTCAGCTGTGATTAATGTGGGAACGGCAACATTAGGTGCACTTATAGGCGCCGGTGGTTATGGGCAATTAATTCTTACCGGTATTCGATTAGATAATATTTCACTCATCCTACAGGGGGCGGTACCGGCAGCCGTACTTGCTCTGATAGTACAAGGTGGTTTTGAGGCTTTGGAGAGATTTTTTGTGCCAAAAGGTCTGCGTTTGAAACCTACGGTTTGAGTTTTCATGGAGAGTAATTTTCTCCTGTAGGAGCTACATCACGCCTTTGACAAATATGAATATGGGGTCAGACCTTGATTAGTAATCCTTGTTAATCTTTCATTAATGTCATCATCTTTCGAAATAGTTGATTCCATAATAGTTACCCGTCGACTTATTGATGAATAACCAAGACCAAGCAAATCACCGACTTTCTGGTTATCATACCAACCAGGAGCGTTCCCGATTTTTTGTAAATTTTAGCAGCAATTTTTCATGACCATAAGCTAACTCATTACACATCCCCGGCCCTTCTTTTTAGATGGGAGATAAAAAGTGCTCTCCTGATAGAGGGAATTTAGGGATGTGTTTTAATACAAAAAAACTCCTTACTCAATAAAACCAGAAATCCTTGATTTTATTGGATCTTTTCAAAAAACCAGAATGTTACAAGAATTTTGAATGCTCTATGCTCTCTTCATGAATTTATACATATTCAAGTAAAATATCCGCCAACAGCTTTCTTTTTTACAAAAAATCGGGAAGGCACCCTACTAAAAGGTACTGCCAACCTGTACTTCATAAAAGATAGATTAATAAATCACGATTTAGTTTATTTGAATCACTTATCCTAAAGGAGTATAAAAAAACGTCTGTATCGCATTTTAAAATCTTTGCAGCTTTCTTTAGAATGTTTTCAGGATCGGTATCTCTTGATACTTGCCGTTTTTGAGGAATTTCAACATCAGGATTCTCTGACAAATATTTGGACTTTATACGGTCAGCAAACTTCTGAGAACCCAAAATAAGGCCGTGACGAAAATCTTCTCATGTAGCAAATGATAAGGATTATCCATAAGAACATAGGCGTAAACCTCAACCTCAAACCTGTCCGACATATTTCCTAAAGTTTTCAGAAATAAAACACGATCATCATTGTCCCGCAAAATATCTCTTCTCTCATTGGCGCACGATAAGAGGTGATAATAAGCTCCTTTAATGCTATACGCCATTGTCTTGTCATCAAAGACAAGGCAACATAAACTGTCTTTTATTGTTAAGTGTTTAATAACTAATCAAGGTTTGACTCCCGCCGCCTTATTCTCTTATTTCTCTTTCCTTTGATGTTCAGTAGGGTCGATAAAATAAAAAAACTTGCAATTTTCTTTGTTTTTGCTAAGCTGACTGCCTGATAGAAAAAAGCAATTTCCTATCATCTCATCTCAACCATCCATCTGGCTTGGGAAATGAATCATGGACCGCTCTCTGTAGTATATGGCGCCCCTTTAAGACTGCGTGTAGAAAATCAGTTAGGTTATAAAACGGTAAAATGGATTGAATGAATTGAATTTGAGGAAAAACATGAAACGGTTGGCAAAGGCTATGGAGGCAAAAATGAAGATGACGAATACTTTGATTTATTGGCAAATAGTCAAACAATTAAGATATGTAGAAAATGGAACACTCATTTAAAATAGGCGACCATGTAAAATGGAATTCTGAAGCCGGATATGTATCAGGCAAGATTATAAAAATACATACCACCGATTTTGATTACAAGGGCTACACACATCACGCCTCCAAAGAAGACCCCCAATATGCCATCCAAAGCGATAAGACTGACCATATTGCAGTGCATAAAGGAAAAGCACTTACGAAATTGAGTAAATCCTAAATTCCGCAAACGATTTTCGTAGTATGAAAATCGGTATTTTCCAATACCAAAATTGGCAAAAAACATATAACAAACCTCTGTTTTTTAGCAATTGTGGTAGCTGAGTTGTGCTACTTTAAACAAAAAGACATAAAGATTAGCCCGAATCATTCATCCGGAAGCTATAAAATCAGAATGTGGCGATACTGTCCCTATCTGCGGTATCCTTACAGCTCTTAGAAAATCAAAAAAACGAAAAACAAGATTTATTTTCTATGGAAACACTACTTCCAGCGACATGCGTTCCCACTTTTTCCATTCTTCATTATGCAGAAATTTCTCCGGCAATTTTAATGTCAATTGCCTGCTTCTCTCCACCAATTTTCCTGCCATAATGACTAACCACAACCGCATCGTCTTTACTTCCAAAATCAAATATCCTGCCTGCACTGACTCAAGGTATTCAAGCAATTCACCGGCAAAAAAACTACTGTCTCCGCGAAATACCTCCCTTACTCCCTTCTTCATGTATGCCATACATTTATTTACCCATAAAATTTAATACCGGTAAAAGCCTTGCATTTACTGTTAATCCTTTCCCATTCATCTCTGTGGTGATTTTAGGTTGTATTT
Organism: Candidatus Kuenenia stuttgartiensis; assembly: GCF_900232105.1. Taxonomy (NCBI): domain Bacteria; kingdom Pseudomonadati; phylum Planctomycetota; class Candidatus Brocadiia; order Candidatus Brocadiales; family Candidatus Brocadiaceae; genus Candidatus Kuenenia; species Candidatus Kuenenia stuttgartensis. The sequence continues at coordinate 4,291,588 of NZ_LT934425.1, read as the reverse complement.
TGTTGTCGGCTTTTGTTATATTCCACATCGAAATGGCTAATCTCCTTTCTTCTGTATTTTGTTATCAATATACCGCTGAATACTTCGAAAATTCTACCATTTCAATCCTATTCCTGCAACAAGGCTTTGCCTTGTTTGCTGGATTTAGGTAAATACATATTCATGGAAATAGAAAATAATGAATCTACAGACTTAAGACCAGAAGGAACACGAAAAATGGGTACTCCATTGGTAAATGTAAATATTCCTGAATTTATAAAGCAATTAAAAGCAGAGGTTAAATGGCAAACCAGCGACTAGTGGATACCACTAATAATTATTTGGAGTGTATGGCGACATATTATAAAAAAGGCGACATTAAAATATAATGCCCGGTATTGGGAAATGATATTCCCCCTAGCGTGAGTTTATCACAAAATAAGGCATGAAGCAACGTAACATAAATACAGTCAATGCGTTAAGCACAACATCAATTGTATACACTGAGTCCTTGAAGTTTCAGCCGATGTTTGTGGAAATCCATAATGCCTAACGCATTCATCAACAGAGATTCCTTGTCGGACATTTCTTCCAATTTGTAGGTAGCCTTAACTCTCCCTCTGGCCTTTGTTTCTTCAAGCATAGCAGAAAGCCTTATATTATTAAGGGTGTCTAACAGGGTATCTAACGTTCCACTAAATTGTGCGTGCGCTTTTGCCTGATACCACACAATCGCCGCCATTAGGTATCCGAGGACGCAAATAAAAAAATGCACCCTGATTTTCTGATCCGTCCAGTGAAATTGCGGTTTTAAAGCAAGGTGATAGGGGTTCTTGAGATTTCTAAAGGCATGTTCAATTTTTGATTGCCCATAGTAGGCTTTTATAATGTCCGCGGTATCCCAATCGTGATGGTCTGTCATAAGAATCCTGAACCCCAGTTCCCCTTCTATTTCTTCGAGCTTTTTCTGGTCGATTGAAAAATTCAATTGAAACTTGCCTTCAGATACCTCTTTTAACGACCAATCGATAACATCCTTCGCAAATTGACATTTCACTACACTTCTTATCGTATCCTCCAGACCCTCTTTGTCCCGCATCTTTCCCTTTGGATTACACAGATGCTGCTGTAAGAGCTTTAACTGATGTTCTGCCTTTTCCAGAGACTGAGACATTCCCCTTAATTGCCCAACCTTTAATTTCTCGGAAATAAATACGACAACGGTTCTTTCCTGCCCCCAAATAACCCGTTTGTCATGGTACACCTGTATCTTACTGCCGTCAACGTCATATTCCCTGAAATTACACATGGCATCCCCTACCAACTGCTTGTGATGATACGGTGTAAGCGCTCCAACGTAATGCAATGCCAATCTCTCTACAATAGCCATATTGTCCATGGAATTGTTTCCACGATCAAAAACAATAGTGTGCTTTTTGCTGTCGAAACCTAATCCGGTCATCCTGTCTTTTATCGTCTCAAGAACCGCGCTGAACACCTTTGCATCCGCCATGTTCCCCTGATAGGTATGGTGAAACAACGGTATCATGTCGTTACGTGTAACGACCATCGCCAACCCGACCTGCCTGAGATCGTATCGCTTTTGTTTGTTTTTCCCCCGCCGGGCAATAGTGCATCGCAGATTAGTTGTGTCGATATACGTGAAAAAATTGGTTGTATCAAAAAACAGTGTGTCGCTTTGAAGGTTGTATGTTTTAAATGTCTTTTCAATTAATTCGCGCTCGATTTCTGCAATGGATTCTTCAGGAAGTGCATCCATCAAATCCCAGAAATGCTGACTGTCTATTTTACTCAAGCTGTGTCTGAGTAAGTATTCGGCAGTAGTCGTCTTTGCCCAATCCCACCATCCTCTTTTGCTGGTAGGCACACACACTCTCCCCACGGCACCCAACAAGAGGGTACTTCCGGCGGTCAGATTATTTCGAACAGGTTTTTTAGCACAATACTGCCGTGGCGACTTTATATATTTATTAATCACGGAAGGGACGTCCAGGGCATTGGCCACACTTAGCAATGCGGCTACCGCGCCATGTGAATAAGATTTGAGCCGTAATTTTTCGGTAAGACCTTGCAGTTGTTTTAATAAATCGTCTGCCTTGCCAAGATAGGCCAGGACGATGGGCCTGGGCTTGCCGTTAACGCGCCGCGATTCGACAATATACCAATATTTATAACCTCTGGAGTTTTTAGATTGAATGGTAGCCATGGCTATTAGTTGTTAGTGTATACGTAATAGATTAATACTCCGTGTATAATAGTATATACAGGCATATAATGCAATATAAATATAGTATTATTCAGTGTATACATAATTTTTTAGACAAAAAAAGTCGCAACCCGATACAAATCATTGGATTGCAACTTGATGTCTTTGTCTTACACCTTATTTCGTGATAAACTCACGCTAGGCAGGTAACTGCTTGTACAGTAAAATTGTCACAAGCCATCAGATTACCTTTCTGATAAGGATTTCACCTGAATTTGTAATTTTTGCTACAGTGCATGGGCAATAGTATTTATAGATTTGATTTATTCTATTGTTTTTGATGCAATAATAAAAAGGAAGCTTTAAAAAAATAATAATATGAATGCTATTAGTTGTTTATTTTTAGATATCGGAGGTGTATTGCTCTCAAACGGATGGGATTACAAATTCAGGCAGCGGGCTGCTGAACATTTTCACCTGGATGCGAATGAAATGGAAAACCGCCACGGCCTCCTGTTTGTAACGTATGAAGAAGGAAGGATAACGTTCAACGAATATCTTGATCGGATGGTATTCTATCAAAAAAGGGATTTTACCCCCGACCAGTTCAAAGACTTCATATTCTCCTTATCCACGCCTGATTTGGAAATGATTGCCTTTATTAAAAAAATAAAATTGCAATATGGACTAAAAGTAATTGCGGTTAGCAACGAAGCAAGAGAAATAAACGCCTACAGGATAAACAAATTTAAATTGAATGAAATATTTGATTTTTTTGTGTCCTCCTGCTATGTTCATCGAAGAAAGCCCGATGCAGCTATTTTTCGCCTGGCAATTGATGGCGCCCAGGCGCCCTTAGATGAACTCGTGTACATTGATAACACGCAAATGTTTGTAAATATGGCGAAGGGCATGGGTATCACCAGCATTCACCATACAGATTATCTATCAACAGCGAAAGCACTAGCAGATTTGGGGTTGTCTGTCAAAGAGAAAAGTATCGAATTTCAACCACAAAATTTAAAAGAAGAAACTTCAAGTCCTGTAAGAAAAATGATGCGTATAGGTGTTGCGTCTGATCATGGGGGATTTGATTTGAAAGTAAAACTGGTTGCGTTACTCAAAACTGCCGGCTACGAAGTAAAAGACTTTGGCGCTTATCAACTCAATACCGACGATGATTATCCTGATTTTGTTATTCCGATGTCGGAGGCAGTGGCTAATGGGGAAATCTCACGAGGTGTAGCCATTTGTGGGAGCGGTGTTGGGGCTTGTATTGCGGCTAATAAAATTGCCGGCGTTCGTTCAGCTTTGATCACCGATTCATTCTCTGCCCGCCAAGGGGTTGAGGACGACAATATGAATATAATGTGTTTAGGTGGTCGGATCACAGGGTCTGCGTTAGCCGGGGAATTGGTGCAGATATTTATCAATGCCAGGTTTAAGAATGAAGAACGATTCCTGCGACGCCTTAACAAAGTTTCCGTACTGGAAAGGAATAAAGATTAAAAACCAGAAATGGCTAAACAAATGTTAAAAGATATTATTGAATAGAGGCGAAGTTATCATGAACAGATAGCTACAACGACGGGTTTACATGAAAGTATCGGTGGCGTTTTTTATTTAAATGACGAAACGAAATCCATTCAACGAAAATCTTTATAATGCGTTTAAATTATCAACTTAAAACTTAAACAATTGAACAACATGAACCCTAAAACAGGAACACTTGAACAGCAGGGTATCAATACGGTTCGGATACTCGCTGCAGATGCCGTACAAAAAGCAAATTCAGGTCATCCCGGAACACCCATGGGGCTTGCATCCGTTGGCCATGTTCTGTGGGCGCAAATCATGAACTATAATCCCCAGAATCCAGCATGGGCAAACAGAGACCGCTTTATTTTATCCTGCGGCCATGCCTGCATGTTGCAGTATAGTTTTTTGTACTTAACGGGTTATCCCATCACGCTCGACGATATCAAAAAATTCCGGCAATTACACAGTAAAACAGCGGGGCATCCTGAATACGGATTGTTACCCGGTATTGAAGTAACGACCGGCCCGCTAGGGCAGGGATTTGCCAACGGCGTAGGGTTTGCCATTGCACAAAGATATATGGCAGCCCGCTACAATAAACCTGGTTTTGATATTTTTAATTATAAGGTTTATGCTATTTGCAGCGATGGCGATATTATGGAAGGTATTAGTTCTGAAGCTGCTTCTATAGCCGGACATCTTCAGTTAGGCAACATGATTTATTTGTACGACGATAACCATATAACTATTGAAGGCAATACCGATCTTGCATTTGATGAAGACGTGGCAAAACGCTTTGAAGCGTATGGCTGGCATGTTCAGGAGCTTCCGGATGGTAATGATTTAGGTGCTTTATCAACAGCAATAAAAAATGCGCAAAAGGAAACAGACCGTCCTTCACTGATAAAGGTGCGCACACACATTGGTTATGGCAGCCCCAACAAACAAGATACGGCCGCTGCACATGGCTCTGCCTTAGGCGAAGCAGAAGTGAAGCTCGTGAAGGAGAATTTTGGCTTTGACCCTGATAAACATTTTGTTGTGCCCGACGATGTATTAAATTATTATCGTGAAGCAGGTAAGAAAGGAATAGATAAAGAAAAGAACTGGAACGATCTTTATAAAAGGTACAAAGAAAAATATATCGAACTATCCAATGAATATGAGTTGTTGAGCAGCGGTAAATTACCGGAAGGATGGGAAGAGAGGGTGCCTGTTTTTAAAACTGAAGAAGAAATGGCGACACGCAAAGCCTCTGGCAAAGTGTTAAATGCAATAGCCGATTATTTGCCGAATTTAATAGGCGGCTCGGCGGACCTTGCTCCTTCTACCGACACCAACCTGGAGAAATACAAATCATTTTTAGCGACAAATTATGATGGTCGCAATTTTCACTTTGGCATCAGGGAACACGCCATGGGCGCTATCTTAAATGGATTAGTGCTTAGTAAATACCTCATTCCTTACGGGGCTACATTCCTGGTATTCTCCGATTACATGCGGCCACCCATCCGGCTGGCAGCGATTATGAAAATACGGCCCATATATGTTTTTACACACGACAGCATAGCGTTAGGAGAAGATGGCACCACCCACCAGCCCGTAGAACAACTCATCGGTTTGCGATCAGTTCCCAACCTAACAGTAATTCGCCCGGCAGACGCCAATGAAACCGTGCAAGCCTGGCGGATAGCAATTGAACATTCCGGTGGACCAGTTGCATTAATTTTAACTCGCCAGAAAATTCCGGTAATCGACCAGGAAAAATATACAAAGGCGATTGAATTGGAAAAGGGGGCTTACATTCTTTCGGAATCAAAAACACAGCCCGACATTATTTTAATTGGTACGGGTTCGGAAGTGCAGTTGCTGCTGGCAGCTCAGCAAAGATTAAAAGAAGAAAACATCGCCGCACGTGTGGTAAGCATGCCATCGTGGGAACTATTCGAAAAACAGGATAAAACTTATAAAGAAAAGATATTTCCCGCCTCATTGCGGAAACGACTGGCAGTAGAAGCCGGATCACCTTTGGGCTGGCTTAAATATGTAACTGACCAGGGCGACATCATCGGCATCGACAGATTTGGAGAATCTGCTCCTGGTGAAGAGGTGATGAAAGAATATGGCTTTACTGTGGAAAATGTAGTAAAAAGAGCGAAAGCTTTGATTGAATAATAACCTAAAAAACACTTTAAAAGATTGTTAACTTAAAACATATAAACCATGAAAAAAGCAAACATCGGAATTACCGATACAAACAGACAAGCAATTGCCGACCAGTTATCAAAAATACTGGCCGATGAATTCGTACTTTATTCCAATTTTCATGCAGTGCATGTGTATCTGGAGAAGCTCTACAATCAGCAACAGGAAATTGTAGATACCATAGCCGAAAGGATACGTGCCATTGGGCATTACGTACCCGCACAACTCAGTAAATATCTCGAACTCACCCATCTTTCTGGAAAAGCTATCGACAAGAACGACAGCAGAAGCCTTTTTGCAGAATTATTGGAAGACCACGAAAGCATCATCATTTTTTTAAGAGAAAATATAAATCCAATTGCAGATAAGCTAAAGGCAGAAGGCATCAGCGATTACATTACCGGCTTGATGGAATACCATTTAAAAACAGCCTGGATGCTCCGACCTCATTTAAGTTAGTGACGGATCGACCATGTATCTCCAGCTTCCCATAGTTGGGACAAGCATTCTCCGCCGGTTGGCGGAAGAAGAGAGCCCAGCCGCACCAGCCACACCAATAGCAGGTGCGCTGGCATTCTCTCCGTCGGCAGACGGTGGAGTTAGAGGCGGCCTCAGAAAGTGGCCATTAAAAACCAGAGCTTGTGTAAAGCAGCTAAATAGTTACTAAACAAGGATATTATCAAAGATGAAAACACTAATCGAATTATTGCAATACGGCCAGAGCTATTGGCTTGATAATTTAACGCGGGAGAAAATCACTTCCGGCGAATTGAAAAAAAGAGTAGATGATCAGGGGCTGAGGGGAGTAACCTCAAACCCAAGCATTTTCAACAAGTCGATTACAAGCGGTTCAGATTATGACGATCAGATTGCCAAATTGGTAAAAGAAGGCAAAGCCCCGGCGCAAATTTATGACGAACTTACCATAAAAGATGTTCAGGATGCCTGTGACATCCTGTTTCCGGTGTATGAAAAATCAGATGGCACCGATGGTTTTGTAAGCCTTGAAGTACCGCCTTATCTGGCACGTGATACGGAAGGCACCATAAAAGAATCCCGCAGATTGTATAATGCAGTTGGTAAGAAAAACTGCCTTATCAAAATCCCGGGAACAAAGGAAGGCGTTCCGGCTATCGAGCAGATGCTTTACGAAGGTGTCAACATCAACATAACACTTCTTTTTTCTATTGAAAGCTATGTTGAAGTTGCAAAAGCGTACATCAATGCCATTACACGAAGAGTTGCAGAAGGCAAGCCGATAGATCATATTATTTCCGTAGCAAGTGTTTTTATCAGCAGAATTGATGTACTCACCGACCAACTGCTCGGCCAGTACATTATCAAAAACGAAGAAAATAAAAACCCCAACCGAACCCATCCTTTATCGGGCAAGGCAGGAATTGCCACAGCACGATTATGCTATCAGCGGTTTAAAGAAATATTCAGCGGTGAGAACTGGAAAAAACTGGAAGAAAAAGGCGCTCATGTACAGCGGCCATTGTGGGCAAGCACCAGCAACAAAGACCCGCTCTACAATGATCTTCGCTACGTTGACCCGCTGATTGGTGAAAACACAATAAATACTTTGCCCGATAAAACGATTGAAACTTTTGCCAAACATGGAATCCTAAAAAAAGATGCCATTGAGGATGACCTCGATCAAGCCAGGGCTTTGTTTGGTGAACTAAAAAAGCTGGGTATTGATATCTCGTTTGTAACACAACAATTAGAAGACGAAGGCATCCAGAAATTTACGGAGGCTTATAATAAATTGATTAGCAACCTGGCAGATAAAAGATTGAAAATGCTTGGAGGCAAAACATCTTGATCAACCAAATGCTGAGGAAGGCAAAAAAATACAAGTCAATTGCTTGAAATTATGAAAGAGACAAAATTCGACTACGGAATGATTGGTCTCGGTACCATGGGGTGCAATCTGGTTTATAACATGAGCGATAATGGATACACCGTTATTGGTTTTGATAAGAATCGTTCCCAGGTGGAAACGCTCAAGAAAGAAGCTGGCACTGAAAAGATATCTGCCACATCAGACTTGAATGAATTTCTAAATACGCTAAAGACCCCTAAAGTAATCATAATGCTTGTGCCTGCCGGAAAAATTGTGGATGACGTTATTAGTGAATTAAAACCTTTTTTGTCAAAAAATGATTTACTGATGGACTTCGGTAATTCTCACTTTACGGATACCAACAGAAGGAGTGAGCAATTGGAAGAATCAGCCATTCATTTTATGGGTGTTGGCATTTCAGGAGGAGAACTGGGTGCCCGCCACGGGCCAAGCATTATGCCGGGCGGACCTAAGAAAGTATATGAGCGTGTGGCTGAGATGCTGAAAGCTGTTTCTGCCAAAGCGAATAATGAGCCTTGCGTAACATGGTTGGGGCCTGGCTCCGCAGGACACTATGTAAAAATGGTACACAACGGCATTGAATATGGGCTGATGCAACTCATTGCCGAAGCTTATCACCTGTTGAAGGAATGTGCGGCTATGAGCAATGATGAGCTACACACTGTTTTTTCAAAATGGAATGAGGGGGAATTGCAGTCTTATCTTATAGAAATTACCGCAGATATTTTTATGCAAAAAGATGAGCTTACCGACAGCCGGATTATTGACAGAATCCTCGACAGTGCGAAACAAAAAGGCACAGGCGCCTGGACTTCTGAAGATGCCATGAATTTACAGGTACCTATTCCGGTGATTGATATTGCCGTTTCCATGCGGGATTTGTCAGCTTATAAAAATGAACGAGAAGTTGCACATCAAAACATGGGAGGTTCTGAAGTGAAATTCACCGGAGATAAAAATGATCTGGTGAAATGGGTGGAGCAGGCGCTCTATTTTTCAATCATCACGGTTTATGTACAGGGAATGGCGCTGTTACAGGTAGCATCCAAAAAATATAAATACGATTTGAAATTAGAAGATATTGCTGCCATCTGGAGGGGTGGTTGTATCATCCGTGCGGCATTATTGGAAGACATCCGTTCTGCGTTTTCAAAACAGCCGGATCTTTCTAATCTTATACTGAGCGTTGCATTTTCAAAAAAATTAATGCAATCGCAAGAAGGTATTCGGAAAGTTATTCAGACAGGCGTCGGGTTCGGGATCCCGGTTCCTGCAATGATGGGGGCTTTGGCCTATTTCGACAGCTACAGGAGTGGGTGGCTTCCCGCAAATTTAATACAGGCGCAGCGCGATGATTTTGGCGCTCATACTTACGAGCGAAACGACAGAGAAGGAATTTTTCATACGCATTGGAACCAAAAGAAATAACATGGAAACCGAAACAAAAATAGGTCACACAATTATTATAATACTTGGTGCTACAGGAGATTTAACCTGGCGTAAACTGATTCCCGCCATTTACAACCTCTGGTTAGACGGCTGGATTCCTGGAGAATTCGCGGTAATTGGGGTAAGTCGTCGTAAATACACCGACCCCGAATTTGGAAAACATTTGCATGAAGGCGTAGATAAATTTTCACGACAGGGAAAAGCAAAAAAAGATCACTGGGATGTTTTTACTAAATATCTGACCTACCTGCAAGGAGAGTTTGATGCTACATCTACCTATGCTGCCATCGGCAAACAGATAAAAGCTCTTGAAAAAAAGTGGAATGCCACAGCCAACAGTGTCTTTTATCTTGCTGTTCCGCCAAATCAATTCGAAGGAATTTCTATGAAAATAGGATCGTCGGAGCTTGCAGAAAATAAGGAGAAAAGCCGCATTGTCATAGAAAAGCCTTTCGGGCACAACCTGGAAAGTGCTATCAACCTTAATACCTTGTTGCATACCCATTTTGATGAATCACAGATTTATCGTATTGATCACTACCTGGGTAAAGAAACCGTACAAAATATTTTGGCATTCCGTTTTGCCAATGCATTATTTGAGCCGATCTGGAATCGGAATTATATAGATCACATACAGATAACTGTGTCAGAAGAATTGGGCGTCGAACACCGCGGGAATTATTATGAGACTGCAGGTGCACTTCGCGATATGATTCAAAATCACCTGCTCCAGCTGATGTGCCTTATTGCCATGGAAGCACCCATTTCTTTTGATGCCAACGAGATCCGTAATAAAAAAGTAGATGTACTGAACGCAGTGAGAAAAATGAAACCGGAAGAAGTACATAAAAATGCAATAAGAGGTCAATACGGTAGTGGATGGGTAAAAGGCAAAAAGGTTAAGAGTTATCGGCAGGAGCCTGATGTTTCCCCATCATCCAATGTAGAAACTTTTGCGGCAGTGAAACTTTATGTCGATAACTGGCGCTGGCAAGGAGTGCCTTTTTATGTTCGTACCGGGAAACGGTTGAATGAAACGATTTCCGTGATCACTATTCAATTTAAACCGGTACCACATCATTCCTTCCCGGTTGAAGCTATTGAAAATTGGCAATCCAACAAACTTATCCTTAATATCCAGCCTCATATGGGAATACAGTTAAGCTTTCAGGCAAAACAACCCGGACTTAAAATGCTTCTTAACCCTGTTCACATGTTGTTTAATTACCACGACACCTACACGGGCGGAACACCAGAAGCCTATGAAACATTGCTAATTGATGTCTTCCGGGGAGATGCAACACTTTTTATGCGTGCAGACCAGGTAGAAGCGGCATGGACAATACTAATGCCAGTGTTAGATGCATGGAAAGCAAACACTTCTCCTAATTTCCCAACCTATGATGCCGGGTCACACGGGCCACAGGATGCAGACGCATTGATAGCGGTAGACGGCCACAATTGGATCACAATACCTTTTGAAAAAAATGAAATTGCATCAACAAAATAATATAAGCGTTTTTCAGACTTCAGCGGCATTGGCACAGGCAGCCGCTGATTTAATGATTAAAATTTCGAAACAGGCCATCGAAAGTCGTGGAAAGTTTGTTTTGTCCTTATCGGGAGGCACTACCCCCTGAATGTCTGTATTCTCTTTTAGCAAAACCACCTTACCGGGATCAAATCCTCTGGAACAAAACCTTTGTTTTTTGGGGTGATGAGCGTTTTGTACCCTTTAATAATAAACTAAACAATGTCAATATGGCAAAAGCTTTATTGCTGGAGCACATTATATCCCATCAATAAATATTAACCCAATTCCTGTTGATTTAGAGCCGGACGAGGCTGCAAAAAAATATGAAGACGTCATTACAAAGGAAAAGAGACTCCTCGCTTTGATCTCATTTTTCTTGGCCTTGGCGAAAATGGCCATACGGCGTCATTGTTTCCCGGAAGTGATGTTGTTTTTGAAAACACACGGCTGGTAAGCGAGGTGTATGTAGCGGAACAACGGATGTATCGCATTACTATAACGCCACCTTTAATTAATAAAGCACATATAATTGATAAAGCACATAATATTGTTTTTCTTGTAAAAGGAATACCGCTATGACTACACTCCGGACAACGCTCGCCGAGATGGTGAACCGGACGGTTGAGCGCCTCTCCGGAGAAAAGAAGATATTCAGGGATACGCTGATAGGGAATATCAGGGAGTTTATTGATAACTTCGGTACGATGAATATCAACGACGATGCCGCGCTTGCCGCGGCGGTAGAGAAATGCAACAGGGCATTGAACGGCGTCTCTGTGGAAGCCATACGCAGCGACGATCAGTTCCGGCACAGCATAGCAAATAGTATGAAGACGGTGCAGGGGCAACTGGCGGGTATGATGATAGGTGCGCCGATAAGGAGATTAAGGAAGGTGGGGTCGTCCATAATTGATAATTACAGAAACAAAAAAATGACACCGGCGTTTAGCGAATGTCCTTTTTTTTAGCTATTACCAATTAACAATTTCGTTTGTTAATAAAGCAATTAGTTTTGGGGTAGTAAAGGAAGGAGAGGCATTAGTAGTAGACATAAAGCCGAGGGTAAATGCCAAGCCTGAATGTTTAGTGTGCGGGAAGAGAGTACCTGGGTATGATACACAGCCGTCCCGGTTATACGAGTATCCGTCAATATGGGGGGTTTCGAGTATTTTTCCGATATTCTCATCCCGACGCACTACCTGTCCTGTTGACGGCATCCATGTAGAACTAGTATAGCGTTTCGGTAAAACATCGACATATTGTTTTCCATTATGAACAAAGACTGAACAGTCTTAAATCTTGTATTTACAAGGGATTGAATTTTAGATGCCCTCATAGTAATGATGCTATTTTATTTGTATATTTTAATGAAACGTCATACTAGTTCCCTGGTCAGAGGGTAAGGATCAGATGACCACCACCTATAAGGTATTCCTGTCCCGATGGGCGAAACGCCTGAGCTGAAAAGAGACAGCCGAGATATTCAAGTCCAGTTGGGACAGCGTATATCGAGCCGTGCAGTTTGTGGTTGCCTACGGCCTCTTGCCAGCAGGGACTTGGAGAATGTAACAGAAATAGAAATTGACGAGATACAAGTCTGGAGTGGTCGCAAGTATTTAACCCTTGTATATCAGCTTGATTCATATGCCAAAAGGCTTTTATGGAGTGGTCATGAGCGGAAGGCCAAGACCCTGCTGAAATTTCTCAATGAGTTGGGTAAAGAACGCTGTCTGAGAATCAAATTAGTTTGCAGCGACATGTGGGCGCCGTACCTGAAGATGATAGCGAAGAAAGCACCCCAGGCGCTTAATATTCTTGACTGTTTTCACATCATGAAGAAATTCAACGATGCCATAGACCAGATACGGAAGGAAGAGGTCAAAAAGCTCAAGGAGGAAGGCGCTGATAATGTTCTGGAAAAGAGCTGTTGGTTACTGTTGAAAAGTCCCGAGAACTTGACGGAAAAGCAAACGGTACGGTTGAGCCGGATAGTTAAGATCAACCTGAGTTCCGTAAAGTCATATTTAATGCGTGAAGATTTTCAGCGTTTTTGGGAGTATAAGTATCTGGTATGTGCAGATAACCCAACTTAGACAGGCAGAAATAGTATCTCTTTTAATATCAATGCAATACGACTTTAGCCCTTTATTTTTCGGCAATACATCTTTGAGTTTTCATGTTTTATATCTCAAAGATTCAATATTTTGTGTTAAATTACTGTATAGTTTTTGTATAGTTCCCAAGAAATAACAAGGGATAACACCGTTTAGGATGTTATCCCTTTTCGTTTTCCCCACTGTAGTCAAAACGTAGTCAAAACGTAGTCAACTCCATCGGAATGGACAGGAATCTACAGGAATCAACAGGAAATTAATTTGCGATGCAACTTGTTTTGTGGTAAATTATTACAGTCATAAAAGACACACTTTTAGTCACTTATAAAAAATGGCAAAAAACTCAAAAATATCATTCATATCGCGGGCTTTTTATACACACAAAGGCGTATCAGGAAGCTTATGTTTACTTGCTATAATGCCTTGAGGGCGCTAAGCCTGCATAGCCAGAACAAAACAAGCACGAGATAAAAAATCTTACGAAGCACGAAGCACGGAACAAATTCCAAAATACAAAATCCCAATGAAAACCACCCGGGTTTTGAACATTAATACTTTCGCTCCCAAGCTGGATCTTGTGAACAAGTGTTTATTGTCCCTTCTACAGTCAGCAGTCTGCAACTGACTAATGACCAATATATTTTTTGTTAAGAAGTGATTAATTTTTTAAACGGTTAGAAGATTAACAATGCAATAATGCCATGGTTATTAATAAAAAAAAGGTGTTTGTTTTAGGTTTGGACTCAATACCACCGGAATTGCTTTTTGACCGGTGGCTGAATCAATTGCCCAATATTAAAAGATTGGTCTCTGAGGGGCTCTATGGGGGATTGGAAAGCACCATTCCCGCTATTACATGTCCGGCGTGGCCGTCAATGATGACAAGCGCCAACCCCGGAAGGCTTGGTTTGTACGGTTTCCGAAATCGTTCAAACTACAATTATGACGGATTATGTTTCGCAAGTTCAAAAACAATTAAAATTGATACTGTCTGGGATATTTTATCCCGGATAGGGAAGAAAGTTGTTTTGATAGGCATTCCCATGACCTATCCTCCAAAACCCGTAAACGGCTGTATGGTTACTTGTTTTATGACTCCGGACACAAAGAGTCAGTACACATACCCTGCCGGATTAAAGGCTGAGGTGGAGGGTATAACAAACGGATATATACTTGATGTTGATGAATTCAGGAGTGAAAAGAAAGAGTATATATTGAAAAAAATATATGATATGACCGAAAAGAGATTTAAGCTGACAAAAAAATATATCCATTCCAGGGAATGGGATTTTTTTATGATGGTTGAAATGGGGCCTGATAGGATACATCACGCATTTTGGAAATATTTTGATGAAACACATCCGAAACATCCGTCGGGTTCTGAGTATAAAGATGCTATTTTAAATTATTATAAATACCTGGATAAGGAAATCGGGGAAACACTTGCGCTTTTAGATGAAAATACAATGGTGCTTATAGTATCCGACCATGGCTCAAAAAAGATGGTTGGCGGTATTTGTATTAATGAATGGCTTATACAAAACGGTTATATGAAACTGGTTGAGTATCCGAAAACAACAACTCCCTTCAATAAACTTATGGTTGACTGGAAGAATACCTCGGTGTGGGGAGAGGGGGGCTATTACGGCAGGGTATTTCTGAACGTACAAGGCCGCGAACCACATGGTGTAATCCCCAAACATAATTATGAAAATTTCAGAAATGAATTAATACGAAAACTTGAAGATTTGCGGGACGAAAACGGAAACAATATAAATACAAGAGTATTTAAACCTGAGGAGATTTACTCTGAATGTGCAGGTGTTCCGCCTGATTTAATTGTCTATTATGGCAACCTTGATTGGCGGTCAATTGGCAGTGTTGGTAGCGGTTCCATTTGGGCAGATGAGAATGATACCGGCCCGGATGATGCGAACCACTCTCAACAGGGTATTTTTATTTTGAAAAAAAATGGGCATTTGGGTGGCATCAGAAAAAATGGCACTACCCTCTATGATGTTTCTCCGACGATTTTACAATATTTGGACGTTAAAATACCTGAAAATATGGAAGGACGGGTTATCGCATAATCAATGCCACAGCATCGGATTATTCAGAGGAGTATTCGGGTGAATAAAGGCTTTACCGTATGGCTTACCGGTTTGCCTGGGGCTGGCAAGGCAACAATAGCTCATTTGCTGAAAAATAGGTTAAGTGAAAATTATCAAATAAATGTTGAAGTACTTACAAGTGAATTAATCAGAGCAAACCTGTGCTCTAACCTTAAACATGCCAGGCACGACCGGAAAATCAATATCCACTGCGCTATTTTTATCTGCAAATTATTGTCACGGAATGGAATCGCGGTGATCTCTTCATTAGCATCCCCCCATCGGACATCAAGGGAAAAGGCTCGCAGGGAAACAGGCAATTTCATTGAAGTTTATGTCAAATGTCCCCTTGAATTATGTGTAGCAAGAGACGTGGAAGGTATCTATCAAAGAGCCTTAAATGGCAATATACTGCATTTCATGGGAGAATCTGATCCCTATGAAGAACCATTAAATCCCGATCTTGTCGTGGAAACAGACAAAGAAACCGCTGAAGAATCAACCGGTAAAATATTGAAAAAACTGTTGGAATTACAGTATATAGTCAAACAAATAGAATTTCCGAAAGGTGAATAATAAGATTCATTGTAAGGGTGGAATTATCCTGATAAAAAATTTAAAGACTTCCCCGCTTTTTACCTAATCAGCCATCAGCTACGTTTGCTTGCCATTTAACCGAATAGGAACAGATTTTACATTCCAAATATCCTCGGCATACTCATGAATGGTTCTATCACTGGAAAATTTTCCAATACGGGCGACATTAATGATTGATTTCTTTGTCCATTCATCCTGGTCACGATATAACTTGCTTACCAACCCCTGACAGTTGACATAACTGGCAAAATCTGCAAGCACCATATACTGATCGCTTTTTAGAAGTGAATTGGTAATTGGCATAAAGAGTGAAATATCGGAAGATGAAAAATATCCATTCGCAATCATGTCAATTGCCGTTTTAAGAGCGGTATTGTTACGATAATATTCATACGGATTGTAACCCACACGTTTGATATGATCGACCTCTTTCTCGGTAAGTCCGAAAATAAAGATATTATCAGATCCTACCTCGTTCATAATTTCAATATTAGCACCGTCAAGCGTTCCGATCGTTAAGGAGCCGTTAAGGGCAAATTTCATATTTCCAGTACCTGAAGCTTCCATACCAGAGGTGGAAATTTGTTCGGAAAGGTCTGCTGCGGGAATGATGCGTTCTGCCAGAGAGACCTGATAATTCGGCAAAAAGACGACTTTAAGCTTATCGCCAATATCGGGGTCGTTGTTAACGACTTCAGCGACAGAGTTTATCAGTTTAATAATGAGCTTTGCGATAAAATAACCGGGAGCCGACTTTCCTCCGAATAGTATGGTACGCGGCACAAAGTTTTCAATGGAATTGTTTTTCAGTGAATTATAGAGAAAAATAACATGCATAATATTCATCAATTGTCTCTTGTACTCATGGATGCGTTTATATGGCAGCAGAACAATGAATCTGTATTCACCCACATACTGGTAGTCTGCTTTATGTATTCAGCAAGCCGTATTTTGTTCTCTTTTTTAATATGCTGCCATGTTTCACAAAATGCTTTATTTCCGGTAAACGGCATCAATTTTTTTAAATCCGCAAGATTTTTGAGCCAGCCTTCTCCTATAGTATCCGATATCAGTTGAGAAAGCGCAGGATTACATTTTTTCAGCCATCGTCGCTGGGTAATGCCATTTGTCTTGTTGTTAAAACGATCAGGGTAAAGTTCGAAAAAATCCCTGAAAACGGTTGTTTTTAAAATTTGTGTATGTAAAGCGGCTACGCCATTTGTTGAATGGCTTCCTACAATTGCCAAATGGGACATTCTTACCTGTTTTTCATTGCCCTCTTCAATTAATGACATACGGCGTAACCGATCGCATCGTCAGGATATTTGGTTTTTACACTTTCAAGAAACCGGGAGTTTATCTCATAGATAATCTGAAGATGTCTCGGCAATAATTCGCCTATCAGGGGGACACTCCACTTTTCCAATGCTTCTGGAAGGATGGTATGGTTTGTGTATGCAAAAGTACTGACGGTTATATCCCATGCTTTTTCCACGAAATACCTTCTATGTCAATAAGGATACGCATTAGTTCCGGGATTGCAATGGCAGGGTGGTATCGTTCAGTTGGATAGCTACTTTATCGGGAAAAAGATCGAAGGAGGTATGTGTTTTTTTGTATCGGCAATAATATCCTGAAGGGTTGCCGACACAAAAAAGTATTGTTGTTTCAGCCGTAGCTTCTTCCCCGTATGGATTTTGTCGACAGGGTAAAGGATTTTTGAAATTGTCTCGCTTCTTTGTTTTTCCTCCACAGCCTTAAAATAATTTCCCTCATTAAAATCCTCTCTCTTCTTTTTTTTTTTTCCCTCACATGCCCATAAAACATTACCGGATATAAGTGCTCTGGTCGTTCGAATTCCCATGGGTTGCCGTAGCGCAGCCAGTTGTCAGGCAGTTCAACCTGATAACCATTGAGGATACTCTGGAAGAAAATCCCATACTCATAGCGCATGCCATAGCCATACGTCGGCAGTTCAAGAGTAGCCATAGAATCAAGGAAACAAGCCGCAAGCCTCCCAAGCCCACCGTTGCCAAGTCCTGCATCCCATTCTTTTTCACAAATTTCTTCTAACTCATACCCTAATTCATGCAGCGCCTTGTGGCATTCATCGAGAAAGTCAAGATTGATCAGATTGTTTCCAAGCGCCCTGCCCATAAGAAATTCAAGAGAAAGGTAATACACACGCTTTACGTCATTGTCAAAATAGGATCGTTGTGTGGCAATCCAGCGTTCCACGAGACGGTCACGAACGGTATAGGCAATGCTTTATAAATGTCCAGTTTTGTCGCCGAATAGGTGTCTTTGGACAAAGAACATGTGAGATGATTGGCAAAGGATTTCTGAATCGATTTGATATCAGTGGCAGATATAGTATCGATAAGTTTTTTTAGTGTATTATTCTGGACCATTATGGTGTTACTCCTGGTTAAATACCGTTTAATGAAAAACCGGAAAATAGTTGACCGTTTGAAAGGCTGATGAATAAGAACACTTTACTCTTGCGCACGGACAATTAATTTTGGTAATGTTTGGTCATGACAAACTATTTAGTGTAATACGTAAAATTGTGGCCATCCCCACATTGTAATGGCAATTCATGAATAATTTTTTATGGGCGCTAAAGTTTCTCACCATCATTCCAATTAATAGCGGATCCGGGAATTGCCCAAGAGCAGTTATGCCGTGTGCTGGTTCCCCATTGTAGGAATTGTCATTGGCGCTATTTTATCAGTTGTTTCTCTGCTTTTGCAAAATGTTTTTCCTCCGTGTATAACAAATGCCTTCATATTAATAACGTATATTGTAACCGGAGCGTTGCATCTCGACGGATTTGCTGATACATGTGATGGTATTTATGGCGGATGGAACAAGGAAAAACGGCTGGAAATAATGAAAGACAGCCATATTGGGAGTTATGGCGTTATTGGTTTGATTTGTATTCTCGGACTGAGATATGCCTGCCTTCTGCATACAGGAGAATGCCATGTTTTCTTGAATACAAAAGACATTTCAGCCGGGATATTACCATCATTTGGCGAGCCATACAGTAGAGACGCTTCTTCCGCAGTAGTGACAAAAATTATTGTGCTGTGTTTAATGCCTGCAGTAGGGCGATGGGCGCAGGTGTTTGCCGCCGGAGTATCAAATTATGCAAGAGATGTGCCGGGAACAGGAAGTTTCATCGTGAACGGAACCACGCAAAAACATGTGGCTGTTGCATCCGTTGTTCCCTTTGTTCTTATACTGTATTTATGCCGTTTAAAGGGTCTGGCGGAATGCGCAATAATTGTTGTTTTTACATTATTTATAATCTGGTATATCAAAAGAAAGATTGGCGGTATGACAGGTGACACATTGGGCGCAATCAATGAGGCGGCAGAAATTATTTTCCTCTTAGCACTGTTCGTTGTTTTTTAACGGTTAACCCCATTTCTTGTAAAATATGGATTTTTATAAAATTCCATAGTGAAGCATTTTCTCTCTGTATTTTTAGGGAATGAAAAGTTGTTTAAGAATAAGAAATTAAAAAAAGAGGTTTTTACAGAGTTCTATGGCTAAGACTATCCTTGTGCTTGGCGGTGCCCGCAGCGGAAAATCTTCATTTGCGGAAACCATGGCGAAACGTTACAAAACAGTTGTGTATGTGGCTACCGCCGAAATCAAGGATGATGAGATGCGTGAACGCATACGGATACATCGGGAACGGAGGCCGTTGTGCTGGCAAACAATTGAATCGCCGTATAATTTGGAAAAAGTCGTTTTCGACCAGAGTAAAAAGGCAGACCTGGTTTTTATAGACTGCATTACCTTATATATTACCAATCTTCTTGTAATGCCGGCAAATCAGGATTCGTCACAGATAATTGATAAAATACATACACTGTGCCGCGTTTGTGAAGAAATAACTTCAGACATTATAATCGTCTCAAACGAAGTCGGACTTGGCATAATGCCGGAAAATGCACTGGCGCGGCATTTTTGCGATATAGCCGGTTCTGCAAACCAAATACTGGCGCAGCACGCAACAGAGGTATATTTCGTAATTTCAGGAATTGCACAAAAGATCAAGTAATGGATATCAGGAACTCAAAACATCAATAGCGAAGAAGAAAGATTGCCCGGTCTTTGTTGTTTTCGGGAATGAAGAATTCTTTATTAAAGAAGCGGTAACGACAATAAAAGCCGCTTTAATTGCCGATAACGATACCGACCCGGTGGTGATTGAGGTCGGCGGAAATGATACGCCGGCACCGGTCATTTTTAATGAATTAAGAGGACGTTCCTTTTTCCAGAAAAATAAAAAGCTGGTTATTGTAATTAACGCAGACAATTTTGTGGAAAAAAACAAAGATTCATTAGAGAGTTATTTGCAAAAGCCATCAACGCATGCGCATTTGATTTTAATATGTGCCGGATGGGATAAAAGAATAAGGTTGTCAAAATTAGCGGAGAAAACCGGCATTGTCGCAGATTGTCAAAGGATAAAGGAATATCAATTGCCCACCTGGCTTATGTCCCGCGCAAAACATTACAAAAAGACGATGAACCCTAAAGCCGCACAGCGGTTAGCCGGGGACGTCGGAAACAATCTGGCTATATTAGACATGCATCTTGAGAAACTTTCTATTTATAAAGATAATAAAGCTACAATAGACGAATCGGACGTCGATGCATTAGTGACCGCCGACAGGAATAGAACGATATTTGAGCTTACCGACGCAGTTGCCCGGAAAAATTTTCCACAGGCGCTTAAGATTCTCAATCAGATGTTGACACACGGTGAGAATTCAGTGAAAATTATCACATTGCTGGCATGGCAAATCAGGAGGATTTGGAGAGCCAGGCAATTATTGGCGCAGGGAAAAGATGAAAATAGCATTTCTTCTGAGCTTCAAATAGCGCCTTTTTTTAAAAAAAAGTTTTTTGACCAGGTAAGGGATTTTACCGAAAATGACCTTATGAAAAAACATGCCTCCCTGCTTGAATCTGACATACAAAGCAAGACAAGCGCATTCAATAAACAACTATTGCTTGAACTCCTGGTACATAAATTGTGTGCATGATATTTTATGGCCGCGGATTTTTTTGACACATTAATTCTATTTGCATTAGAAAGGAATTGTTATGAAATTTTTTATTGATACCGCAGATGTAAAAGAGATAAGAGAAGCGCATGACCTTGGAATTCTTGACGGTGTAACGACGAATCCGTCCCTCGTTGCAAAAACAGGCAGACCATTCCGCGAAACGCTTGAAGAAATTTGCTCCATAGTAAAGGGGCCAGTGAGCGCTGAAGCGGTAAGCCTCGATACACAAGGCCTCGTTGATGAAGCTCGTGAGTTATCGAAAATTGCCGAGAATATCGTAGTAAAAATACCCCTGATAAAAGACGGACTTAAGGCAGTGAAAATATTATCTGAAGAAGGAATAAATACGAATGTTACACTTTGTTTCTCTGCCAATCAGGCGCTGTTAGCGGCAAAGGCTGGGGCAACCTACATTAGCCCTTTTGTGGGGAGACTGGACGACATAGGGCATACAGGAATGGACGTCATAGAGGATATACGGGCAATTTATGATAATTATGGGTTTGCGACTGAAATAATTGTGGCAAGTATCCGGAACCCGAATCATGTTCGTGATGCGGCATTAATGGGAGCAGACATATCTACCATCCCTTTTAACGTTTTTAATTTGCTGGTGCAGCATCCGTTAACGGATGCCGGTATAAAAAAGTTTCTTGCCGATTGGGAAAAAGTTCCGAAAAAATAATAGTATAAGCCCGTTTTACCCACTCCCTTAGTCCCCTCCCGAGAAGGGATTTCTCAAATTCCCCTTTTGAAGAGGGGGTAGGGGTGAGTTAACGACATAATGAAAAACTTTGTAACACTTTATCAGGGGGACTCAATTGATGATTTTAACAGGCAAACAATAGATAAAAATTCAAAACGCTGTTTGCTATTTCCTGGAGTGCCGCGCATTGTTTAACTTTACAAAAAACAAACTCATTATATTTTTGCTCATCTTTTCGTTCCTGCCGTTATTTATCATGCGTCTTGTTGTTTATCCCATTGCTTTCAATGCATTAAGGGATGAAATTATTCGTAATTTGAGGCTTGCGGTAAATAAACAGGCTGAATTAATTGCAGCATGGATGGAAGGCCGCTTATCAAATGCCAGGTACATCGCAAATAATCCGTTCTTGATTCAAGCAATGCAAAAAACAGGGAATGCGCTTACCATAGAAGTTAACGAATATTTTAAATCCATTTGCAGCGATTTTGGCTATAAAGAGATTTTTTACGCTGACCGTAACGGAAAAATTTTATTTGCATCCAACAAGGCACTGTACGGTGAAAATATATTGGAACAGGATTACTATCGCAGGGCAATTGCCGGGGCATTTTTTGTATCGAATATACAATCCTCCCTGGAACTCACCGGCAATGTTGCCGGATTCCAGGAGGCAGATACACCGGCAATGATCATGTCCTTGCCGGTAAAAAACGCCCCGGATGCAATTTTAGGGGTGCTGGCTGTGTGTGTGGATGTTGCCGAAATTGACAGGGTGATGAAAAGTGTTCATTTCGGGAAAACGGGAGAAGCATACCTGATAAATAAAAACGGATATATGTTAACTACCTCAAGGTTCACTGATGAATTACTTCAGGCTGACCGTATCAAAAAAAGGGCATCATTGGAGTTAAAAATTGTTGATCCTTACACAAAAAAGCCGACAAAAGGAGCGCTTGAATGTATTAACGGCGGGGAAGGCTATGATGCGCATGGTTATCCTGATTACAGGGGAGTACGGGTACTTGGCTTTTGGCATTGGATGCCGGATTACGATTGGGGAGTAATCGCGGAGATAGACGTTAATGAGGGGTATGGAAAACTTTATACACTGCGTGATTCTGTCATGTTTGTTTTTGCATTTTTAGCAATGGGGATTGTTATTGTTGTTTTTCTTCTTGTAAAGAAGGTGACCCTGCCTTACCGTTAAAATATTTTTTCGCGGAGGCTGTTTAGCATTCTCACTCTTATGATTTCAGAATAATATTTCTCGATGTACCTTTCCATTTTAGCCCTGTGTGTTTTCATTGCACATTCGATTTCTTTCGGTTTTGCGTAAAAGCAGTACCAGCTAAGAAAATTTTGTTTTTCCATTTCATCATCTGTTATCATCATAATTACCTCCTGACTTTCTGTTTTTCTCCCCTATCCAGTTAAATAGCAATAATAATGCCAAATATGAATTTATTAAAGGATATTGTACTAAGTTGCGTATTACCATAACAATGTGACTATTACAAATAACCGTTTTATTTTTTTTGGTGTTATTTTTTTATAATTAAAAATGCAAAACCTGCACATTTTTCCCACACACACGTGGAGATATGTTCGCCTTTAAACTTTGCTCTACTATGAAAAGTATTGTAACACTTTAATCTTTTGAAACTGGAAATTGTCATTTGTAGTGCGACGAGGTTCGTCGCACTACATGTGAATTTAGTGGGCTTAGATTTCAAGTGAGGAAGGAACGAGCAGCAACCGTTTAATATATAGCAAATGCTTCGCCCCTGTTTTTGACTATACGTGTGAAACTTGTTGAAAAACAGTATTTATTTCCAAAAGCTTCGTTAAAAGAAAAGAGGAATGAGGCGTTGATTACAAAAAAAGTGCAAAGAAGTTTATTTGATACAGTCCGTGATGATACAAAAAAATCACCCTTGGCAGACAGGATGAGGCCGCGAAATCTCAGTGAATTTGTGGGACAGGAACATCTCGTGGGGGAGGGCAAGATTCTGAGAAGTTTTATCGAAAATAAAGAACTTGTTTCATTAATCTTTTGGGGTCCTCCGGGTGTTGGGAAGACAACGCTTGCCTTGATTATTGCAAACGCGATGAATGCTCATTTTATCACATTTTCAGCGGTACTCTCCGGTGTAAAAGAAATACGGGCGGTTATTGAGGAAGCAAAGGAACAGCTTAAATTCAATGGCAAAAGGACGGTTCTTTTCGTGGATGAAATTCATCGGTTTAACAAAGCCCAGCAGGATTCTTTTTTACATCATGTGGAGGATGGTACTATTACTTTAATAGGTGCGACAACGGAAAATCCCTCCTTTGAGGTCAATTCACCTCTCTTGTCACGATGTAAGGTACTTGTTTTAGAACCGCTCAGAAAGAGCCATATCACTGCTATTTTGTTGAATGCCTTGTCGGATAGAGAAAGTGGTTTGGGCGGTCAGAAGATAGAAATACCGCAAGACGTCATTGACTTTATAGCGGAGTTCTCACATGGTGAGGCAAGAGCGGCGCTGAATACCCTGGAAACTGCCATTATGCTTGTTCGTCCAAACGAAAAAGACATTCGCCCTGTCACCATGGAAATTGCCATGGAGGCAATGCAGCGAAAGGCATTACTCTATGACAAGGGGGGAGAAGAGCATTACAACGTGATTTCCGCTTTCATAAAGTCAATGAGGGGAAGCGACCCTGACGCCGCACTCTATTGGTTGGCGCGTATGCTGGAGGCGGGGGAAGACCCTCTCTTTATTGTGCGGAGAATGGTCATATTTGCAGCGGAAGATATCGGCAATGCCGACCCGGCCGCTCTTCAATTAGCCGTATCGGTAAAAGATGCGTTTCATTTTGTAGGTATGCCTGAAGGATGGATACCGCTCGCGCAGGGGGTCACCTATCTTGCCTGTGCGCCGAAAAGTAATGCGTCGTATATGGCATATTTAGCAGCGATAAAAGATGTAAGAGAAAGAGGGGCATTGCCTGCACCAATGCATGTAAGAAATGCGCCTACCACTCTTATGAAGGGGATGGGATACGGCAAGGATTATAAATATCCACACAGTTTCGGTGGATATGTTGAACAGTCGTATCTGCCAAAAGAATTGGATAGTAAGGAATATTACCATCCGACGCAGAATGGATTTGATGCAGAAATCAGGAAACGACTTTCCTTTTATAAGAGTAAGCGAAAAGGTCTGGAGGATGAATAGTCTATGTCCGCATTTTTTTCGCTTTGGTGATAAACAATCCGGATCCCTTTTTTCTTCTTTTAAAACTCGTTAATAATATTTCCGCTTCGCGAAAAGGGAGTGTTACAAAAGAATATTTATCAAGAATCTGCACGTCCCGTATTTTTTCACTCGCGATATTTGATATATCCTTGATGTATGTCACTAATTTTTTGTGTGTTAATCCTTCCTGTTTCCCCTGCGTTACAAAGAGCCTTGTTTTCCCTTTCTTGTCAACTACCGCCTCTTCTATTTCAACATAGCGTTTTTCATTAAGTTCATCAGGAAAGGAATACTGCAGTAATGCTGATATGATATCTTCTGGTTTCTTATGTTCGGTCAATTCTTTTGCCATTTCAATGTAGCAATTATGGGCATTTAAATCCACAATTTCATTAATATGGTCTTTTATTTTAAGTTTTTTTGTCCGTATAATATCCTCGATCTTTGGAAGTTTTTCCTTGCGAATGTCCGTCTTTGCCGCTTTTTGTATAAATTGCAGTTTCCTGTATTCTTCCGGGTTATAAATGTTATAGCAATTCCCCCTTTCCCCGCGCGGCCGGTGCGCCCAATCCTGTGGACATATGATTCTGGGTCCTGCGGAAGGGAATAATTTATTACATGGGAAAGGTTGTGAATGTCTAATCCCCGCGCCGCCACATCAGTTGCGATAAGTATGTTGATCTGGCGTTTTTTAAATTTGGCAAGGATCTTTTCCCTCAGGCTTTGAGATATATCGCCGTGCAATGCGTCCGCATCGTAACCGCGTTCAATCAGATGGCTGGCAACGGCGTCAACATCAATTTTTGTACGGCAGAAAACAAGGCCGTAAAAATCCTTCTCGATATCTATTATCCTGCAAAGCGCTTCAAATTTATCCGCCGCAAATACCTCAAAATAAATCTGATCTGTCTGACTTACGGTAAGTTGTCCGGCGTTGACCTTCTGCACGTCAAAGTCTCGCATATAATTTTTGGCTATTTGCATTATTTCAAAGGGCATAGTAGCAGAAAACAGCAATGTCCTTTTTTCATGTCCCGTGTTTTCCATGATTTCTCTGACATCATCAATAAAACCCATATTCAGCATTTCATCCGCTTCATCAAGGACAAGAAACGATATTTTGCCGATCTTTAATGTGCCCCGCTTCAGATGATCAAGGACACGGCCTGGCGTGCCGACAACAATATCAATCCCCTTTTTAAGGCTTCTTAGCTGTAATTCCATGGATTGCCTTCCGTATATGGGAACAATGCTCAATCTTTTCTTTCCCTTCAGCGAATTGAGTTCTTCTGCCACCTGAATTGCCAATTCTCGTGTTGGAGTGAGTACAAGCGCCTGAACATTTTTTGATTTTTCCGGCAGGAGTTCAAGAACGGGAAGGCCGAATGCCGCTGTTTTGCCAGTACCCGTCTGCGCCTGCCCCACGATATCTTTAGTTCCGCTCAGTATTGCCGGTATGGTTTTTTGCTGAATTGGCGTAGGTTCTTCGTACCCCTTTTCCTTTAACACCTTTAGTGTTGATTCTGACAGTCCTAAACTTTCAAATGATTCCATAGATTATTTCTATCCTTACATTATTTAAATAGGTATAAAATTTGTAACTATCACAAATGATACACGTTATCTGCTACTTTAACAATAACAATCTCCATAATAAAGACATCAACTATACAAAAATTGCATTGATCCGGCGACCTGTTTTCCTCTTTTTTATCGGTGCTACAAATAGAGAAAACATTGCTTTTTTATCAAAAATCTTAAACCGTCTTGTCTATCTTCTTTTACCCCCCATTTGTCCATTCTTTGTGTAAGAGGGTCGCGGGGTTGCTATACTGTAGGAGTTCACAAAATGTGATTCCAGAAATGCTATAATTATTTATGTTGGCAGAAGTTAAATTTTTCCTTAGAAATCCCTATTTGTGAACTATTACAGTATACATCTGATCACAATTTTACAAAAAAGGGCCCGAGAAAATAAGGGAAGGGGCTTGGACTTTTTTTATTAACGGTGGCAGAAAAACCACAGAAAGAAAATCTGTTAGAGTATTTTATCATAAAACAATTGTTGATAACATGTCGGTATAGTGCTAGTATTACGTTTTTAAATAATATGGTAAGTATAATATTATAGATAAGATAAATGTTTTTTTACTTATTTATTAATAATGTTTATAATAAGTAAATTACAATAACTATTCAGCGTAATTTATTAAACTACCGGAGATCAGAGCGCAACTCGTTCCCAAACAGATACTTCACTATGTTCAGTACAAAGTTTGGGAACGAGCCGTGTATCGTTTACGCTGAATAGTTACGTGATTCCCTTTGAAAAGTGCTGATAATATGTCTGTGTAGAGGAGTGATGGTTGGTGTATGGTTAGTCATTATCTCTTGATCTCTTGAAAAGCTGCTTCTATCGAGAACCAATGTTTCTATATCCTCAATATCTTTTGGTGAGAGGTCATCGTATACCAGAAAGGCAAGCGAAAGGATATCTGTCGGTTCTTAGTTGTTATCTTTAATGATAAGGGAGACCTTTTTTGGTAAAATGAGTAAAAAACAGATCAGCTTACGGGTAAAAATGACAGGTTATCGCAAAAAAATCAAATGTTTTGTAATACTTTAATTTTTTGAAAAATACGTTCACGTATAGGAATTTCAATGTGCATAATGTAAGAGACGCATTGCATGCATCTGGAAACTGCTGCACGTAATAAAAATGTTGACACAACAGATAGACGCATGCAATGCGTCTATCTGATTTAATGCGTTAATCCTGAAGTAATGTTAACCCCATACTGCAAGCTGTGATAAGGCGGTTAAGGTTAAATACATGGGGAACGACGATTGGTTTTGCGACAAAATTCTTTGAATTTCCGCGCTCAATCCCTTCCGCCATTCTAAGTATTTTCGCGGGAAAGGCTGTTTTTTTTTCAGCATATTAAACAAATAATTAATCCTTGACTCCACCATTAATTGCGCCAATTTTGTATTGTCATGCACATATTTCCCAATCAAATTCAATATTATTTTTTTATTTTTGTAAAATGTTTCTATCAACTCCACAACGTGGGGAATATCGGTAATAGTTTTTTTATTAAAAAAATCAATTATCGCATCCGGAAATGCAAGAAGATCTTCATCTTTACCAATAACAAGGCATGCGTTATTATCAATAGCGTGTATTTTGTCATCACTGGTAAATAATATGTTTCCCAGGTGTCTGTCGCTGTTGCCAATTATAAAATCGAAGATTAGCAATCGTTGGTAATCCTCTCTTTCTTTACGGGTCATTTTATCTATTTGATATCCGTCTTTCGCATTTTTTACCCATTCCTGAATGGAACCGTTATATCGTATATTGTTAATGGTATCGTCAATTACCATCGTTTTCGGGACTAATCCAAGTCCTACTATGGTGTCAATTTTATAAACAATAGTTTCCCTGATAGGAGTATCCGGGTTATCAGCCATCCAGTAGTGCCGGATATCGCATTTAAACATTGCGATACTTCCATCTCTAAAAGTTATTTTCTCAGGTCCGCGGGGACCGCCCATCCATCGTTCGCATTCCACGTTTTCTATTTCTTTATCTTTTATGCTACCGAAGATATCACGTTCCAGCTCGTTTTTAGAAAAATTATCAGTATGTTTGTGAGAATCCATAGACTTTAACCTCCTAACCGTAATGCATTTTCTCCAGGCAGTCCAGCCTTATAAATTTTTTCCATTGCAGAGATAATATTGTATTTGACCCGCTTGATATGTACGGTTTTTTGTTCGGTGTTGTAAATAGCGTAAGATGCCCTCAAATCCCAATCGCGCGGCTGTCCAACACTCCCCACGTTTATGAGTGCCTTTTCTACATTATTCAAATCAAAGACATGTCCTTTATCCAACCGGACAGAACTCTCGTTTAGAAATAATGCCGAGGGCACATGGGTATGACCGTAAAAGCAAACAGATGTATTTAGTTTATCAAAACTCAATTGAGCGTCTGCGAGGGTTGTTATGTAGTCAAAGAATTCCGGCCTGTTTAAAGAAGCATGCACAAGGGTAATGTCGTTCCATTTCTCAATCAGGGGCAAATTTTTCAAATAATCTTTATAACTTTGTGAAAGTTGGTTTGACGTCCATATGGCCGCTTCTTTTGCGGATTTATTGAAATAACTTACGGGGAATTTCCCTACCACCGCACAGTCGTGATTGCCTGCAACGGTTTTACAACGTAGTTGTTGTACTAATTCAATGCACAAAATTGGTTCTGCGGCATAACCAACAATATCGCCTACGCAGAATATTTCATCGACACGTTCTTTTCGTATTTCATCTGCAACGGCAGTAAACGCCTCATAATTACTGTGTATATCACCTATTATTGCATAAATCAATGATCACTCCCTTGTATCTTAGTCGCACTATCGAGTAGACCTTCTTCCTTATCGCACAACTTTTTTTGGTGCGGCGAATCCCGTCACACTAAATTGTTGGAATTTTTTAAAATACTAAATTGTTACGAATTTTATTGTTCTTCTTTTGAAGACCTTATTTGTTTGACTATATATAATGACAGGGCCAGACCTTATCTATTGACAACTTCAGTATGATTTGTCTGGTTATCTACATTACAAACTCAATAATAGCTGTTGCCTGCTTTAAGCTGGCAGTAATTGACACTATGTGTCATCCTTTTATGGTTTGTATACCAGAGGATACTTTTCTGGATTTTCCAGAGAGTCTATTTCCAGATCGATGTCCAGGTCAGGCCAATGTAAATGCGAGTCGTGGATGAGCTGTACATTCTGAATCTCCCTCATTTTTGCATCTTGAAACCAAGGGTACTCTTAGTAAGTCAAAAAATACTCCTTCCCATCTGTATATAGCCAAATACCGACTGTATATAGCCAAATATCGAAATTGGATATATTTACAATTTCGGCTTTCAAAAATGCTTCTTCCACTTTTTTGCAAGGTCGTTTTTTTCTCCTCAATGATTTTTTGTATTTCCTGTCTCGAAAATAAGACTACAAAAAATAACTCAAGCACAGGTGCCGCAATATGATATGGCTATAAAACCATTTTCATCGTTTCCGGGTGTTGCTGATGCAACATGATGACTGATGACTTATTTTGTCATTACAAGGGTATCCGCTTGTCATTGCAGGGGTCTCAGCTTGTCATTGCGAGGGTATTTTCCGAAGCAATCTCATAAACCGTCATAGAGATCTTCCATCCCGCATTCATTCCAGTAATTAATTCTATTTTTTTAGCCCTTGAGCCACCCTTAATTTGCTTTTCTCGCGATATGGCGTTTCTTACGTCACGAAATATCTCGTAGTATACTGATTGCTTCGGAAAATACCCTCGCAATGACAAGCAGAAAAAGACCCTTGCGATGACAAGCCGGGCCTCCTGCAATGACAAGCTGATACCTTTTGGATGGCCCTATACATTAGAACCGGTACAGAAACAGAAATGCCAGATGTTCCCAACTCGAAAGTAAGACTGCAAAAAATAGCTTAAGTACAGATACTACAAGATGATAGGGTTATAAAACCATTTTCATCTTTCATCGTTTCTGGGTGTTGCAAATGAAACATGATGACTGCTTTGTAGATAGTCCATAATGCCTTGCAAGTGAAACCAGTGATTCTCACCAGAATTTTGTTTCTCCGTCGAGATATTGAAAATGTATGTGGAGACTGGATTCTTCTCCCGAAAAGAAACAAAAATGATAGTTCTTATGCCGAAATACGGAGGGACTTACCTCCTTACTCTTTCATGGTAAAATGTTTAGCTTAATAATTACTATTCCTCGTCCACATAATCAATCTATCAATCTTTTGCCAAAAAGTTAAGTCTTTTTTCTTAGTCTTAACCTCGGCAGCCTTCGTTCCTGTTGCTATAAGTCAAACAAATCGTAACACTTTGGTTTTTTGGAAAAGTAGGGGCGAAGCATTTGCCCGTTTGGGTATGAACTTATTTATAACAATTTATGGTAAATGCTTCGCCCCTACACTATGCGGCAAACATTGCCAATATTGGAATTTTTAAAAAAAATAAAGTGTTACAAAAAAGTAGCAAATGAAGTGAATGGTAGGAAGTGAATGGTAGTATTCCCATGGATTACCCATTGAGAATTATCTCAACCGATTTTAGGGTAGTTTTGTGTTGTTTATGTTTTTTGCTGTGTTTGTGAAAAATTTCTGTATATTTGATAAGACCTCTTCCCATTTCTTTTCTGCATAAAATTCATAGAATGATGTTTGCTCATCCTCAGCAACCCAGTTTTTCGTAAACGCCTCAAATTCGCCATTATGCATGTGCAAAAACTCCCGCAACTTCAAATCAATGTTTTTATCATAGTCCAGGAACCACTGTACAAAATGGTTCCATGATTTTGTTTCCTTTTTAATCCACATGCGCCAAACTTCCACAGGACAGTTCCAGTCCATTTTATCCCTGAATACAAGTTTGACAATGTTAAACAAGTCATCTGATATTTTTGATTCGTCAACTTTAATTATTTTCATAACAATTTTTTTCTCAAGAATTATTTCTAAAATTGTTCGTATTGTTTTTATTACAAAGTACCCATTCCTGCAAAACAATGCCCCATTTCCTATGTGTGAGAGCTTCTTATCTTCACAATTAAACAAATAGTATGCCAGCACGAGAAAGGGTTTTTTGTATTAAATATAACTATTTATATTACAACCATTAACGCTAATTATTTGATAATTAATAAATAAAATACCCAAGGAAATGAAACGAATAAAGGATGCCGCTTTGCAATATCTGCAATCAACGCATAAGAATACGTTTATCAAATACTTACATACTTTATAGATATATGATGGAAAACGTATGCCTTTGATTAAATACACACAAACAAAGTATTCGCGCCTAACCCTATGCATATTTTATTTAATTTTTTGCCTATGCAAATTTTGCATTTTTGGTAACAATTTGTAACACTTTAGTTTTTTGGCTCGTCCGCAGAATCTGTGGGTAATAAGTAAGGATTAGTAAGAGAAAAGGTGCATTGCCATCCCAAAGGGAGTAAGATGTTTTTTATCAAGAAAGCATCTTAACCCAAAAGGAGAGGCAATGCAGATAAAGACATTATTAAATACGGTAGAGAATTTCAAGTCATTTGTTTACAAAGCAGTCAGTTTCGAGGTCATAAATGGTAGAAAGGCATTAGTAGCAGATATAAAGCCGAGGGTAAATGCCAAGCCTGAATGTTCAGTATGTGGGAAGAGAGCGTCTGGGTATGATACACAGCCGTCCCGGTTATACGAGTATCCGCCATTATGGGGGTTTCAAGTATTTTTCCGATATTCCCCGCGACGCGCCGCCTGTCCAGTGGACGGAATCCATGTAGAGCGAATTCCCTGGTCAGAAGGTAAGGAGCAGATGACCACCACATACAAGGTATTCCTGTCTCGATGGGCTAAACGCCTGAGTTGGAAAGAGACAGCCGAGATATTCAAGTCCAGTTGGGACAGTGTGTATAGGGCAGTGCAGTTTGTAGTTGCCTACGGCCTTGCCCACAGGGACTTGGAGAATATAACGGAAATAGGAATAGACGAGATACAAGTCTGGAGTGGCCACAAGTATTTAACCCTTGTATATCAGCTTGATTCGCATGCCAAAAGGCTTTTATGGAGTGGCCCTGAGCGGAAGGCAAAGACCCTGCTGAAGTTTTTCATGGAGTTAGGTAGAGAACGTTGTCTGAGAATCAAATTCGTTTGCAGCGATATGTGGTCGCCGTACCTGAAGGTGATAGCGAAGAAGGCTTCCCAGGCGCTTAATATTCTTGACCGTTTCCACATCATGAAGAAATTCAATGAAGCCATAGACCAGATACGGAGGGAAGAGGTCAAAAAGCTCAAGGATGAAGGCACAGACAATGTTTTGGAAAAGAGCCGTTGGTTACTGTTGAAAAGGCCTGAGAACTTGACAGAAAAGCAAACGGTACGGTTAAGCCAGATAGTTAAGATCAACCTGAGTTCAATAAAGGCATATTTAATGCGTGAAGATTTTCAGCGTTTTTGGGAGTATAAGTATCCGGCGTATGCAGACAGGTTTCTCGAGAACTGGATTACGAGAACCCTAAAAACCAACCTGGAACCTATGAAAAAAGTGGCAAAGATGTTGCGCAATCACAAGCAGCTCATTCTCAACTGGTTCAAGGCTGATGGCAGACTTTCTTCCGGTACGGTTGAGGGGTTTAACCTTAAGGCGAAACTGACTATGAGAAAGGCTTATGGTTATAAATCTCTGGAATGCCTGCAAACAGCCTTGTATCATACTCTTGGTAATTTGCCGGAACCAATACTTACCCACAGATTCTGCGGATGAGGCAGTTTTTTGAAAAAGTAGGGGCGAAGTATTTGCAATAAATTGGCATAAATGCGTTCATGCCCAAACTGGCAAATGCTTCGTCCCCTGCACTTTTTTTTGATTACCTTGACAAAAAGTTAAATGATTTTTATAATCGTAACGTTCCTGAATGTGAAGAATTAGAGCAAATGTGTCTGTTTTTTTAACGGTAAACGAGTATTGCGTGTTTGATTAAAAATATGTCTCCTGCCAACAGTTTTTGGTTTCCACTCCCCCTCTTATTTATATTCAACACGTAAAGGGGCATTTCATTCCATTACCACGGTAATTATCTTTATTGCTGCGGTTTTTGCTATTTTTTACAACAAATTTTATTATGAATAAACTATTCCAGAAAATAAAAATCGGACGTATGCAGGTAAAAAACAGGCTTTTCATGTCTGCCATGGACTTGGGTTTTACTACTGACGGCGGTATTAATGACCGCATCATTCAGTTCTATATTGAAAGGGCAAAGGGGGGGGTTGGCCTTATTGTTGTGGGCGGTTGTTATCCCGAAATGAATGGCAAGGTGTGGAAGAGCATTATAGGGCTTGACAAAGATGAATTTATTCCCGGACTCAAAAAACTGACCGACGCTGTTCACGCTTATGGAACGTGCGTTGCCGCTCAATTGCTTCACGGGGGAAGGAGCGCCTCTTCATTTTTCACGAAAATGAAACCCGTTGCCCCGTCGCAATTGGCACACAGAAATATCAGACAGGAACCTCATGCATTGACAATAACGGAAATAAAAAAGGTTATTGACGGATACGTGAGCGCAACGATCAGGGCAAAGAAATCGGGGTTTGACGCAGTGGAGCTTCATGGCGGTATGGGATATCTCATTAATCAGTTTTTTTCCCCTGCGACGAATAAACGTGATGATGAATACGGTGGAAGTCTGGAAAACAGAGCGAGGTTTGCGAAGGAATTGGTAATTGCAATAAAGGAAGAGGCAGGGGGGGATTATCCCGTTATTTTCAGGTTATCCGGGGAGGATTTCGTGGAAGACGGCATCAGGATCAACGATTCTGTTGAAATAGCTGGAATATTAGAAAAGGCGGGGGCTGATGCGTTTAATGTATCTCCCGGCTGGCATGAAAGCAGGATACCTATCATGTCAATGGTAATTCCCAGGATGACATATGTCTTATTCTCTGAAAAAATTAAGGCACACGTCAATGTGCCGGTGATTTCTTCCGTCAGGATTAACGATCTTTCACTGGCGGAAGAAATACTTGATAATGACCGTGCAGATGCTGTGTCTGTTGGCAGGCCGCTTATTGCAGACCCGGAGTTGCCCAACAAATATCAACAGGGACGTTATGATGATATCAGGACGTGTATTGCCTGCAATCAGGGGTGTTTTGATTCGCTGCTCAATTTTAAGGCCGTTTCCTGCATTTACAATGCAATGGCCGGGCATGAGGGTGAATATGCGGTAACAAAGGCGGAAAGTATAAAAAAAGTTATTATAGTAGGAGGCGGGCCTGCAGGCATGGAAGCTGCCCGTATTCTGGCATTACGGGGACATGATGTTTCTTTGTATGAAAAAAAAGATATCCTTGGGGGACAATTGCAATATGCCTGTATTCCTCCGGGACGTAATGAGGTGCGAAATATTATACACTATCTCAAAAAACAGTTGAAAAAACTGCATGTCAAAATACATACGGGCGTTGAAGTTGATAGTGTTTTTATTGAAAAAGAGAATCCAGATGTCGTTATTCTCGCAACCGGGGGGGTGCCAATCTTGCCTGATCTGCCGGGCATTAACTCAAAAAACGTTTGCCTTGCAAGTAGTGTTTTGGAGGGAAAGACGCCGCTGGGAAGCAATGTAGTAATTATCGGGGGGGGGACTGTTGGTAGCGAGGTTGCGCTCTATGCGGCTAAACAGGGGGCAATGAGCCCGGAGGTTGCCTGTTTTTTGCTGAAACATAAAGTGATTAATGCGGATGAGGCAGTGGAATGTACATCTCATGGAAACAGAAATATCACACTATTGGAGATGAAACGGAAGGTCGGGGGCGGGTTTGGCGTTTCAACGCGATGGATTATGCTCAATGAGCTTAAAGATGCCGGGATACTCGCCGAAACGGGAGTAAAGGTAAAAAGAATTGTTGACGACCATGAGGGTAGTGGCATTGTGTATGAAAAAGACGGGCAGGAGCATTTCATAAAGGCGGATACCATAATTGTTGCGGCAGGTTATCGTCCTAACGCGGAGCTGCAGGATGAAATATCCCGTAAATTTTCAGAGAGTTACAGCATAGGCGACTGTGTTAAGGTGCGAACGGCATTAGAGGCTATTCATGAAGGATTTCAGGTAGCGCTGAAAATATAAGCCTTTTCGGAAGAATACTATGATGGAAGAATATTCTCCTTTTAAACCCAGGTTTCCTGTGCCAGCGGTGTTACACGTTTTTAAACAAACCAAATTTTGTAAGTATGTTAAGTTTATATGTTTAATAGAAAATCAAACAGGTAAATAACCGGGCTATTATTATGAAAGACATCCGTATGAATCGTGGAGATACCTCAGGGTACGACCACATTGAATTTGAAGAAATAAAAGCGAAAAATGGCAAGGCGATCGGCATTATTTACATGAAAAAACCGCCAAGAAATTCTATTGGTTCATGGTTGTTGGATGCTATTTACGACAAGATGGATCAATATGAAGGGGACGACTCTATCGGAGCGATTATTATTGCAAGCAGGATTCGTGGGGTTTTTAGCGACGGGGCAGATCGTGACGAGCTGTTTGGGTCATGGATTTCCGGTCTTGTAGCGGAGAAAAATTACGAAAGATTCCGCAAGGCGCATGAAATATTTGTTGAAATAGAGAATTGCAAGAAACCCGTTCTTGCCGCGATAAATGGCGTTACCATTGGTGCAGGGCTGGAGCTGGCAATGTTGTGCGACCTGCGTATTGCGTCTGATATATCCTTTTACAGTCTGCCGGAAGCCAAACCGGAGCTTGGAATTATTCCGGGTTTGGGCGCTACTCAAAGACTCCCGAGATTGGTTGGGGTAGCGCGTGCAAAGGAGATGTTGTTCCTTGGAAAACTGATACGGGCTGATACTGCGCTGGAATGGGGGCTTATTAATCAGATCGTGCCTCATAAGGATGTTTTAAAACATACGATTGAAATTGCAAAAACTTTGCTGGAACGGGATGCAAGGGTGTTGAAGGAAATGAAAAAATGTATCAACTACGCAATGGAAAACGATCTTCAGAAAGGAATCGAATATGAGGTAAGGCTCTTCGCAGAAATGATGCGGTTGAAACTTGTTGGAAAGGGCTGCTGACTACAAGTTAATTATTACTAAGACGTCAGGCGTGGGTGTGTTTGAGGATTACTGAAATCTTCGTGATTATTTGTGTGAAGATGCAGTCAATAAAATACCCGGCAAGTATCAATTAATCTTAAATTTAGTAATAGTATCGATATTGCCTTTTATTTCTTTCACTTCGTTTATTTCTTCTTCAACGTTTTTAAAGCCCTTCCTGAACTCAGCAATACTTCTTCCGACATTTTTCATAATGCCAGGCAGTCTTTTGCCAAATATGAGAAAAGCAATTAACGCGATTATAATCCACTCCCAACCACCTGGTATGGAAAACATAAAGCAGTCCTTTCTTCTTTTTTATTTTTTCCTGGCAATGATATAATCTGCCAGTTCAATAAGCGCTGTCTTGTATTGAGAATCGGGAAGCGGTGCAATCACATCCTGCGCCTGTTTAACAATGCTTCTTGCCCTGTCAAATGCGTACTCTACGGCATCGTGTTCGGTAAGCAACTCTACGATGGCGTCCTTTTTTTCATCTAAATGACCTTTAAAGATCAACTCCTTTGTTGATTCCCTCTTGCTTACGGGGAGTTGATGCACCAGCCGGATAAGCGGTAAGGTGAGTTTCCCTTTTTTAATATCCGTATTCAGCGATTTGCCAACCTCATCTTCATCTCCCATAAAATCAAGGCAATCATCTATTATCTGAAAGGCGGTACCGATTTTTAAGCCGTAATTTGACATCATCTCCGAAAGCTTATGGTTTGCCCCGGCAAAGGTGGCGCCTAAACGGCAACTTGTGGCGCACAATGAAGCGGTTTTCTTTTCGATAATATCAATATAATCTTCTTCACTAAGCCCCACATCATAGCGTCTTTTCAACTGAATCAACTCGCCTTCGCACATCGTATTTACCGTTTGAGAAAGCAGCAGAGTTGCTATTTGAGAATCAAGGGCGGAAAGGATGGTAAAGCCGCGCGAAAACAAATAATCACCAAACAGAATGGATATTTCACGTCCCCACTTTGAATTCATACTTTCGACATGCCTTCTCATGGCAGCCTCATCGATGATATCATCGTGCACCAATGTCGCGGTATGCACCATTTCCACAACAACAGCAAGGTCTATGTGCTGAGGTGCCGTATCGCTTATACATTTGCCTGAAAGCAGCGTTAAGGCGGGCCGCAGCCTTTTTCCTTTATATTTACTTATATGTACAACGAGGTCTGCCAGTGAGTTATTCTGTGGTTGTAATTCTTTGTAAAACCGGGCTTCTACCTCATCCATGAGTGGTTCGATTGAAGCGAAAATATCCTCTGTTTCCAAAACAAAATCTCTCCTAAATATCGGCTTCTATTAATAGTAAAGCGAAGCGATATGTTATCAGGCAATATTTAAAAAGTCAAACCTCTTTTCTTCCTTAATTTACAGATTTCGCTGTATACATCGTCAGGGGTTATTGAGTGAATGCACGTAACATGTTCACACCTGCGTTTTTCACAAGGACTGCAATGAATGTCTTTTCTCACCACCGACGCATTCTCATCAAAGGGTGCGTAAACAACCGGGTCCTTTGGCCCGAAAACTGCTATTGTAGGAATCCCAAGGCATGATGCAAGATGGGTAGGCCCGGTATCCCCTCCAATATAAATATCCGCACGTTGCAATAACGCAACCAACTGTTTCACCGATGCGGTCTTGCATGCAATTATCGCCGGGAAATGCATGTGCGACCGGATATCCTCTGCAATGTTATATTCCGGGCCGCTCCACGTAAAAATCACTGCATATCCGAAATCTTCTATCAATTTGTCTGACAAACGCGCATATTTTTCCGTCGGCCATCTCTTGTATTTGCCAAACAGGCTTGTTCCCGGATGAATAATCGCCATGGATTTCTGACCCAAATGGTTTTTGAGGATAAAATCGTCAATATAATTATTGTCTTGTTCCGGAACAGAAAACACCGGTTTTTTATAATATGCTTCGATGCCCAATCCCTGAACGAGCGACAGGTATTTTTCAATTCTGTGCATGGTTTTTTGCCGCGGAGTAATATGCACATTCGTAAAAATATAATTGAATTCTTTACAATATCCCATGGAAAACCCCACCCGTATTTTTGCGGCGCTTAGATATCCCAAAAGGCCGCTTTTAAAATTACCATGAAAATCCAATACAATATCATACCTTTTCATGTTTAATTGTTTAAAAAAGGCAAACATTTCTGAAATGAATTGAAAATACCGTTCCGGACGCAATAACCATGATTGCCATCGCTTCCGGGGGAAGACAAGCACTTCATCCACTTCGGGAACCATTTCAACCAAATCCTTAATATTATCCTCAACAAGCCATGTAATTTTGCTGGTGGGCAATGCTTCTCTTACATTTTTTACGGCAGGAATCACGTGAATAATATCACCCATAGCACCCAGGCGAACAATTAAAATATTTTTCTGGTTGATGCTGTTTTTCCCTATTTTCATATTTGAAAACCCTATCTCCGTCCTTTTACGATATTTTCTGCGGCAGTTCATCTTTCGGGTTAATGTACCCGCCGAAATGTGTATTTGCAACTCCAATTTAACCCGTTATACGCCACCGTTTATCACAATGCAGGAATAGCAACTTTGCGTTTGTATTCATGGAATTCGTGATATATAATGAAACACCCATGCAGACTTCTATAAGATTTACGAATTACGATTTGGGATTTGGGATTTGGGATTTAAATCGTACCTCGCAAATCGTAATTCGTACATCATAATCGATGGTTTAAATCACCCCTTTTTTCACTAAGCTTTACCCCGACAGTATATGAACTGTATGCCGCATACAACAAAAATACCCCCGCATTTTTCCATAATGAGAAGCAATAAGACTATCATATGTGTAAAAGAAGATTATAAAGAATTTATTGCAGACATAATTTCCCCTCCATTGGTGTCAGAAGCAGGCAATCAGGATTCTTTTCAAATAAAGCAGGGAAGGGGCCGCTATCCGACCATTCCTATTAAAAAAAACGGCGGTGAAAGACTCATTGTCAGAAACTATAAACATGGCGGTATGTTGGGCAGGCTTTTAGGAAATGTATTCTTTTTCGGCGACCGGCCATTAAATGAAATCTATGTACATGAAGTTGCCCGAAAAAACGGCATAACCTCCGCGGAAGCCATCGCCGTAACAAAAAAAAAGAGATGGGGCATTTTTTATTCGGCCAATTTCATATCGAAGGAGATTGCAGGCGCCGTTGATTTAATAGACTTTCTCAATGAACAACCTGCAGTAGATGTCCACTCAAAAAAATCTGTTATTTTTACCCTGGCAAAATTGATAAGAAAAATGCATGACGCGGGAATATACCATGCGGACTTACATTTAAAAAA
This sequence comes from Candidatus Kuenenia stuttgartiensis, assembly GCF_900232105.1. Lineage (NCBI taxonomy): Bacteria > Pseudomonadati > Planctomycetota > Candidatus Brocadiia > Candidatus Brocadiales > Candidatus Brocadiaceae > Candidatus Kuenenia > Candidatus Kuenenia stuttgartensis. Next base: position 4,251,845 of record NZ_LT934425.1, on the reverse strand, counting down.
TATGCTCTTAAAGAAGATTTCCGGGGGAACATTTGAAGCGTACATAATTGATTTGGACAAATCAACGGTTTGGCGTCAATTAACTATCGGTAAAAGAATGAAGAATTTGCTGCGATTAGACCGTTCCCTTGAAAAATATTATTGGCTGCAAGGTAAAAAAACAGAAAAGCCGCTTTCCCATGTATCAAAAACAGACAGGATACGATTTTTCAAAGCATACATGACGACCGACCCGGCGATAGACAGAGATTGGAAGGTATACATTCACCGCTATTATTCGCCGTACACGTTTCACAAATTTTGGTGGCATTTTTCGGGGTTGTCCTAAAACATTTTTTAAAAAAGGTTCTTCCATGTTCATGATAAATATAATAAGTCCGGTTATTTCATATTTTATTGGGAGCATTCCGTTTGGGTTTATTATTGCCAGGGTGGCAAAAGGCATCGACATTCGTGAGGCAGGAAGCGGCAATCCTGGAGCAACCAACGTGTGGCGGGTAATGGGGAAAAAGTATGGGATACTGGTTTTCATTCTTGACATGATGAAGGGTTTTCTTCCGGTTTTAATTTTTGATTACGTGACGTCAGGACAAAGCCGCAGCTTATATGCTATATTGTGCGGCACCGGTGTTATATTGGGGCATACCTTTCCGGTCTTTTTAGGTTTTAAAGGAGGCAAGGCCGCCGCAACCGGGTGCGGTGTATTTCTGTGGTTAGCTCCCTTACCTCTGTTCATTTCAGTAGCCGCATGGTTATTAACCACTTTTATTTCACGCTACGTATCATTAGGGTCAATGGTCAGTACCGTTGTATTGGTAATCAGTATAATACTGTTAAATAACGAACCCTTCGGCAGCGGGTTGTCTTTAACATTATTTTCCATCTTTATCTCATTATTTCTCATTTTCCGGCACAAATCCAATATCAAACGCATCATCAACGGCACAGAAAATAAAATCGGCAGAAAGACAAAAAACTAAGCTGGCATAGCCAGAACCGAACAAGCACGAAATACGAAAGAGGAACCACAGATTTCAGTAGAGTAGAAACAGACGACGAGAACTTAGGCAGAAGTTTGTTTTCTCTGTTTGCTGGCTGGTTTCCCGCCAGTGCCACCATATCTCCGCCATATACTTATCACCTGCCCCTCGTCAAACCGTGCATGCGATTTTCCCGCACACGGCTTTCCGACAGCCTTCTTAAGCTTTCACAGGTTGTCTGAATTGAAAAATATAATCTCTTAGAGGAAAGCGATTGAATGTATAAGTATGCAATTGAAATATTCTATAGTGAAGAGGACGAGGGATATATTGCTGTAGTGCCGGAATTGTCTGAATGTTCGGCTTTTGGTGAAACGGAAGAAGAAGCCCTGGAAGAAGTTAAAACAGCCAGGTACCTCTGGCTGGAAACGGCAAAGAAGGAACGGAGAAAAATACCAAAACCTCAAGGGAGGGAAATGCTTAAAGCTGTTTATAAAGATATTCTTTTGTCCAAAACACCCTCGGCAAACAAATGAATATCACGGTAACACTTTAGTTTTTTGAAAAATTACAATAATTGCAATGTAAGGGCGAAGCATTGGGGAGAATATGGACACTTCCTATATTTCTTGATTGATCTGGTGGGATAATAAGGGAAGTGTCCCTATTCTCCTATATTATCCCATCAATAATTTCTGAAAATCCTGAAGACATTTCTCACGGAATTGTCTTGATAAAATACCTCCAAATGCCTATAAACGCAAAAAAGACGTAGGGGGGATTTTGGAAAGGCGGAAAGTAAAAGGATAAAACATGGCGTGATTTTTCTCTGTTTCCTCAAATTCTCTTTCCTTTCCCTTACGGACCGTTTTGATCCGGTTATTTATAAAACAAGTCGCTGTATGGAAAAAATAAATACTTTTATAGCAAAAATAACCCGCCCCAAGATTGCGGGTATCTTTCCCAGAGAAAGACTGTTCCGCTTGATGGATAAAGGCAGGGACAAGCCTGTAATCTGGATATCGGCGCCTGCCGGTTCCGGAAAGACAACCCTTGCGGCAAGCTATCTGAATAGCCGTAAGCTCTCCTATCTGTGGTACCGCGTGGATGAAGGCGATGCTGATATTGCAACCTTTTTCTACTCTATGGGAATAGCGGTAAAGAAGGCTGTTCCATCGCATAGGAAACCCCTCCCCTTGTTAACGCCTGAGTACCAACAGAGTATTCCCCTGTTTACCAAACGGTATTTTGAAGAGTTGTATAGCAGACTGACGTCACCATGGATAATCGTTTTTGACAATATACAGGATGCGCCTGTTAATTCTTTATTTCATAAAACGCTTACCAGCAGCCTCGATATAATCCCTGATGGTATCAGTATTATAGCCGTCAGCCGGAATGACCCGCCTCCCCACTATGCCAGTATTAGTGCAAACAATAAATCCCATCTTATTGGACGGGAAGAGGTCAGGTTTACCATGAAAGAGTCTAAGGAGATACTTCTGGTAGGGGCAAAAAAGAGAATAGCAAACACATCCTTAACCCGGTTATACACACAAACAGAAGGCTGGGCGGCAGGTCTTGTACTTATAGCGGAGCACATAAGAACAAAGGGTCTTGATGATACGCTACGAAGCGGATCAATATACGAAAAGGCATTTGACTATTTTGCAAATGAAATCTTTATAAAGACAGATAAGAAAACGCAGATATTCTTACTTAAGACAGCCTTTTTGCCAAGAATGACGATACACATGGCAGAAAAACTCACCGGCGTCAGCGAATCGGGACGCATCCTGCACGAACTGACCCGAAAGAATTACTTTACCACGGCACACTATCAGAAGGAGACTATTTATCAATACCACCCGCTTTTCAGGGAATTTCTGCTCTCCAGGGCAAGGGATTCTTTTGACACCGGAAGATTGTCTGCTATGCAGCGAAAGGCTGCCGCACTTCTTGGAAAATCAGGGCAAATAGAAGATGCTGCCCTTTTATTCATTAATGTTGGTGACTGGGATGGTCTTATCAAGCTAACCTGCAGCCATGCATCGTCCCTCATAGCGCAGGGGAGAACAAAGACGCTTGTGGAATGGATTACAAATATTCCTGAAGAAACAAGAGATAATGAACCGTGGATCCTTTACTGGCACGGTGTTTGTAAATTATCGTACAATCTTACAGAAAGCCGTGGTTGTTTTGACAGGGCATTTATGCAGTTCCGCGCCTGGAATGAACAAACGGGCATGTGGCTGTCCTGGTCGTATGCGGTAGATACTATTTTTCACGAATTTGAAGATTTTCCCCGTCTTGACAACTATGCTTCATTATTTGATGACATATTTCAGAAAAGAACACCCTTCCCTTCATTTGAAGTTGAATTGAGGGTTCTTCCCTGCAGGTTTTTCATTATGGCGATGAGGGAACCAAATCACCCTGAGATTGATAAATGGGCTCACCGCGTTTTTTTGTGTCTGCAGGAGTGCAGAGAGGTAAACCTTCGTCTCCAGCTCGGATTTCATCTTGCGGTACATTACTTGTGGATGGGTGATTTTGCAAATGTCGGCATTGTAATAAACTCGATCAGCGAAGGGTTACGATCCGAAACAATCCTTCCGATGGAGCGCCTTTTGTGGGAAAATACAAAGGCCATGTATGCATGGCTTACAGGTTCCGTTGAGTCGTGTCTTCGTACTGTTTCTGAGGCGTTAAAGCTTTCTTGCGAAACGGGCATACATTTCTGGGATCACCACCTCCTCTCATTTGCGGCTTGCGCAGCACTGAGCGACGGAGATATTGAAACAGCCAATGGAATGATTCGTAAAATAGCGTCCGGTCTGACACATGCACGAAAAATCGACATTATCTTCTATCACTTCCTGTGTGCATGGAGAGATCTGACCAGTGGAAATTTGTCATCTGCCGCAGAACACATGAGAATACATACCAGCCTGGTCGCAAAGATAGGAGCGTATCTCCCTGTTGCGGTAAATCATGTTGCAGCGGCACATATCTTTGCGGCAAGGGGAGAATACCGTGAAGCAATATCCTGGCTCAATCGTGCCCAACAAATTGGACGGCAGACAAAGAGCAAGCTTATCAAACATATGTGCCTCCTGACGAAAGCCTGGTTAGCATTGGAGTGTAGCGGAAAAGGAACTTCAGAGGAAGAGGGGCTGGCAGCGTTGCGCAAGGCAATGTCGTTTGGGAGGGAACATCGTTTCATCAACTGCTTCTTATGGCGGCCTGAAGTCGTCTCACGATTGTGCATAAAGGCGCTTGAGGCAGGAATCGAGGCCGAGTACGTCCGTGAACTTGTCCGCACACGCAAACTGGTTCCCGATACGCCGCCTCTGGGGTGTGAAAACTGGCCGTGGCCGTTAAAGATATTCACGCTGGGGAGGTTTACCCTGCTGAAAGAAGACAGCCCCGTTTCCATGTCCGGAAAGGTACCGCGCAAGCCATTGGAACTTATCAAGGCGATTATTTCACTGGGAAGCAAGGAAGTATCTATAGACCGGGTAACAAATATGCTGTGGCCCGATACAGAAGGAGACATGGCGCATCATGCCTTTGAGAGCACATTGTACCGGTTGCGCCGCCTCATTGGCAATGATGCGGCAATCAAGCTACAAGGCGGACATTTATCGCTTGACAGCCGGTATTGCTGGGTTGATGTATGGGTATTTGAAAGGTTACTGGAGGAAATTGCCGGTGCATCCGTATCTGAAAAGCCCGTCCCCCTTGTGCGACCCGATGTTTTAAAGTTGTTTGAAAAGGCCTTTGATCTCTATAAAGGGTGTTTTCTGCCGGCGGATATATCATGTTTATGGACTGTATCAATCCGGAAATCCTTACAGAAAAAGTTTTTCAGGCTGGTTATGTTATCAGGGAATTATCTGGAACGTGCGAAACAATGGCAAATTGCAGTGGAATATTATGAAAGGGCGATTGAGATAGATAATCTTGCAGAGGAGTTTTACCAGCGGCTTATGATGTGTCACCATAGGCTTGACAAGCGTTTGGAAGCAGTTAAGGTTTATCACCATTTAAGGAATGCACTCTCTTCGGTTTATCAGATTACACCTTCACCGGAAACAGAAGCTCTGTACAGATCGATACTATCCGGTACTCACAAGCCGGAATGCAAGAAATTTTAAAATATTGAGAATCGGTGAGCTATCGGTGAGTTTTCTTGTGTTAAATATTTGGAATGTGAAATTTTCATCCTATTGAACAAGGAATTTTAAAATTGCGGCTGTAGGGCGAAGAGACTCTTCGTCCTATATAGGGAGGACCGTTGATACCTGATTTAAATAAACCGGAAGAAAAATAGAGAAAGAGAACGGCGGAGAAAATCCAAATTGTTTTTCCACGTATTTCTTGGGCATAAATATCTTTATATCACAGAAAGGAGCATGTATGTATTTACTATTTGACAGGAAAACAGTGCATTATAACCGGACACTAATTTTAGCCACATTGATTACTCTCGCTTTTTTAATTCTTCCCGCACTCACAAAATTGCCCATTGCCCAGGCACACGATTGCGGCCCTGTTGCAGTGACAATGAACGTCGGGGAAACCACCACCTGGCAGATCACGGCTGATTTGACGGAAGATGTGACCCATTATCGGCCGGTATATACGGGAGATACCAGCATAGCAACACTATCTCCTGATACGGAGTTCTATAGCCACCATGGCGTGTTTACCATTACCGCCACAGGGGCTGGGCAAACGAGCTTTGCAATTGAGTGGTATTATGAACAAACCGATACAGGCGGCATTTGTGAGGTGGTTGTTACCGTGAAAGAGGCTAAACCAACGCCAATCCCAACGGTCTCTCCAAAACCGACACCGACAGTTACGTCACCAACCGGGCTTATGATCAATGACGATCAGTATGTTACACCCTTAAATAATGCGTCTACAAACTATAAAAAACTCATGAGAGCAAATGGCGGCGTTTTTATTGATGCTGCCTGCACTATATGTCCACCACCTGATGAAGCTTTCATGATTACAAGTCCTGGTCTTATCAATGACGCACCCGACCCCATAACGCTCCATAACGGTGAATTCGTCTTACAGGCAACAGACCTCAAGATACCCGGACGCGGATTCGACTGGGCGTTTACCCGCACCTACAAAAGCCGCATTACCTATGACGGGACGTTGGGACATAACTGGGATTTTAACTATAACTCCAGGCTAATTGAAATTACGGAAGATAATCAGGACGCCATTTCAACGGATACCTTTACCCCTGTATTCAGTAGTTCGTTTACAAAAGTCGGGAGTGTTGTCGTTATGGATGGTCACGGCAGGTCAGACCTCTATGGTTTACAATCAGATGGCGCATATAGCACTCCATTAGGAGCCTATACCCGACTAACAAAAAATGAGGACGGTTCATTCATACTAAGAGACCGGCAGGGGAGTAAAAAGTCGTATGATAAAAATGGCTTCCTTAATAATCTGGAAGACAGACACGGAAATTCCATGAAGTTTAAAAGGGATGACAACAGCAGACTCACAGAAGTTACCGACACACTTGGCAGGAAGATTTCGTACAATTATAACAGTGACGGACGACTCACCGGGGTAAAGGATTTTGCCGATAGAACCATTAAATTTGAATATGACGGCAACGGCGATCTCGTCTCTGTAACCTCTCCATCAGTCACCGGTACCACTAATGGAAATGACTTCCCTGATGGCAAGACCACTAAATATACCTATTCATCAGGGTTTGATGATGAAACGTTAAACCACGGCCTTTTGACCATAACAGCCCCGAACGAAGTGGCAGTCGGTGGCTCACCGCGCGTGATTAATGTATATGAGACAGACTCCACATCGTATGCCTACGGTCGCGTTATAAAACAGACCTACGGAGGAACTAATGCCGGCGGAATTGCCGCAGGAGGTGATGTCACGTATGTATATGAGGAACTTACCTCAAACCCTTCGGGTACCAATGAACCGGCCAATCGCGTAACGGTGACAGACCGCAACGGTAACAAGACGATATACGAGCACAATAAACTGGGGAATGCCATATCCATTAAGGAATATACCAAAGGCCTGCGAACGGGTGAACCGGCATATTTTGAGACGGGCTTTGAATATAATGCAGATGGAGAAAGGGTAAAAGCCACGCTGCCAGAGGGAAATGAGGTTGAAAATACGTTCGCCGCAGGGGATGCAAGTTCAACCGATTATACAAAGGACAGGTTTAAACAGGGGAATCTCCTTGAAAATAAGCAGATACCAGACAGCGACCGCGGGGGCGACCAGCAGCAAATCACCCCGACTTTTACCTATGAGCCGATATACAATCGTACCAGAACAGAGACTGACCCGCGGGGAAACGACGCCGGCTATGCGCCACCCAACGGCGGCACGCATTCAAAAGCACGTTATACTACTACCTATTATTTTGACTATCAGGAAGGCAACAATCTGAATGCGATAGCAGAGGTCTTGGGTGTTTCAAGTGCTGACGTTCAGTCGATGCTTGATGAGGCAGGGGTAAAAATTGGTCTGGGCGATCTGAACGGCGACGGCGTTACCAACGGCGTTGCAGGCAATGTGGTCAAGATTGTTTATCCGACGGCAAATCTGTTGAGTGATTCCAATCAGGCGAAACTTGAAGGCGATACATCACAGGAAATTGTGGAGTTGTTTACCTACAATAAATATGGCCAGATTACATCAAAGACCGACACCGAGGGGAATGTTACTGAATACGACTATCAACCTGAGAACGACCCCGACGGCGATGGAAAGGATAAGATTAATGGCAAGGGGAAAGATCACTTTGGTTATCTGAAAGAGGCAGTAGCAGATACCACTTCCTCGTCAAAGCGGAATTCCGGTAAAAATTCAAAACCGGCAAAGATTAAGACTCAATATTTTTATGATGATGTGGGAAATGTAATAAAAGAAGTCAATGGCCGCGGCATTGCTACGGAATATGTGGTTAACGAACTCAATCAAAGAGTCAAAATCACCCGTGCTGCCTCTGTCTCTAAAAATAAAGGAAAAAAGAAAAAAACAAACTTAAAGGCATTCAAATATGTCACCTATATGGAGTACGATTATAATGACAATATCGTAAAGAAAGAGGTTGAAAATAGTGACAGCAATAACGGCGATCTTGCAGGGGATTTTGTTGAGTACACCTATTCCTACGACATTCTTGATCATTTAATTAAAGAGACAAAGGAAGTTAGCGAGAATGAAACATTGGTTACTGAGTATCATTACGATGCGAATGAAAACAGGATAAAGGTCATACAGCCGGAGGGAAATTATCAGGAGACGGAATATGACGAACGGGACAAGGTATTTCGCTCCACTAATGTGTGCGGATGCAGCGGAGGTTCTCCAAATACAACATACAATTATGATAAGAACGGAAACCTTGTTGAACAAATAGACGGAGAGGATAATAACGGTGACGGAGCGAACGACAGCATCCTGTATGGATATGACGGATTTAACAGGCTCGTTAAGACTACAGACCCTTTAGGGAATGTTGCAGAACAGGTGTATGATCCTAGTGGTAATGTTATAAAGGTATTACGCTATGGCGCTATCGGTGGTGAAAGCCCGAAAGACAATTCAGGTTCTGGGAACGTGTTGTTAAGCCAGGCAGAGTACTTCTTTGACGAGATGAACAGGCAGTACCAGCAGGATGAAATACTGTTTGTGGCTGACGGTGTGAGTACCGTCCGTACCACTGTCCTCAAAGATGGACCTTTGGGTACATCTGATGACGGCAGGGTAACAACACGAAACGAATTCGACCGCAAAGGACGCACGACTTTTACCATTGCGGACGATGGAGACGTGTTTGAATCACAATACGACGGGGTAAACAGATTGATAGCAAGGATTGACCCGGAAGGGAATCGTGCAGACTACACCTACGACGAAAACAACAATATGACAATGGTCAAAGAAACTGAGGTCACTCAGGAAGGGAACAGCCCTTCATTGACAGAGAAATTTACCACCATAAACGAATACGACGCACTGGACCGTTTAGTCAGGGTAACTGATAATATAGGGCAGACCGCCAGATTTACCTACGACAGCCGTAATAATCTCATTTATACCAGTGACCCAAATGGAAAAAAGACAAAGGACAAACAGGGGCTTTATGACGGCAAGATTAATAAGGATGGCAACACCGTGCATTACTACTATGATGGAATCAACCGGAAGATTAAAGAGGAAAGAGACCTCCGGAAGGGTGGACAGGGCAATGGGGCTATCGACACCTCCAATCCGTATAACCCCGATGGAAAGATTACCATTGCCTATACGTATGACAAAAATTCCCACCTCACTGCAATAACTGACGATAACGGAAATACCACACAATACGACTATGATGATTCAAACCGTCTTACACAACAGACCAATGCCGACGGGACGACAAAGACGTTCGAATATGATAAGGACAGCAATCTGGTAAAAGCGACCGACGAGAACGGCTCTGTGACAGAGTTCACTTACGATGCACTCAACCGTCTGACGCAGAAGGATGTAACCAGGGCATCAGGGGTTATTGGGACAACACAGCAGGCATTTGAGTATGACGGACTCTCAAGGCTCACCAAATCTCTTGACAATAACAACCCTAACGATACCGCGGACGATGCTACGGTTGCTTATGCTTATGATTCCCTTGGCAGGCTTCTTGAAGAGGTGCAGAACGGCAAAGCCGTCTCAAGCCAGTGGGATGGCTCTAATAACAGGCTGGCGTTAATCTATCCCAATGGAAGGAAGATAGAAACTTCCTACGATAAGCTTGACAGGATTGACACGATAAAAGATTCTGGTTCTGCTACAAACATTGTTGACTATGATTACATAGGACCCGGAAGGATTTTGGAACGGACATACAGTAACGGTGTTCGTATGACCTTTCTTAATGATAAGAGGACAAAAAACGAGGGTTACGACAAGGCACGACGTACGGTAAAGCTGAGACACCTTACAAAAGACAATGACCTTGTTGCCGGGTTTGAACATGGATACGACCGGGCGGGTAACAAATTGTACGAAACCAGATTGCACGAGTTCAGCGGGAAAAAGAACGTAGGCGATGTATATACGTATGATTCGGTGTACAGGCTGATAACCTTTAATCGAGACGTCATTGACCCCAAAAAGGCATCCAGTAATGCAGGGCGAAGCGTCGCTTCGCCTTACGAAGAGCGAAATAACACTTCGCTCTACAAAGATAAGAATGGTAAAGGGAAGGCCGGTGAGAACCAAACGGACTGGGGGTTTGACGGCTTAGGGAATTGGCTAACGCTTACGATTGGCACTGAAACCTTTAAAAATACCGCAAATGAAATGAATGAGTACGTTGACTTTAAAGGCGCTTCTCAGGCGCATGACAACAATGGTAATTTGACTGACGATGGAACAAACACTTATGTATATGACTTTGCAAACCGGCTGTACACTGTGAGCAGAAAAACAGATAGCGCCGTAATCTCCGCCTATACGTATGATGCATCGGGACGCCGCATTCGCAAAGTGGTGTCGAACTCCGGTGATTTAGATGGAACCACAAACTTTTACCTGGATGGATGGCGGGAGATCGAGGAACGGGATGATGCCGATAGCGTATTACAACAATATGTCTTTGGGATGTACATAGACGAACCTCTTGTGCTGAATCGAAATGTGGACAGTGACGACAGCGCTACCAGCGCCGGTGACGAGCAGTTATTTTATCATCAGAATACATTGTACTCCATATTTGCATTAACTGATAATAACGGCGAAGTTGTAGAAGGCTATCAATATGATGCCTATGGTCTTCAAACGGTATTTGAATCCGGGGCAAATGGCACAGTGGATTTTGACGGTGACGATGTGGTTACATCAGGCGGCATTGGCAGTATTGACAATCCGTATCTGTTTACGGGTCGCCGACTAGATCCGGAAACTGGAGTTTATTACTACCGTATGCGGTACATGAACGCGGATCAAGGAAGGTTTGTAAGCAGGGATCCGATTGGATACGATACGGGACTGCTACTGTATGAGTATGTGGGCGGACAACCTACAGTAAGGGTGGACCCGTTTGGATTAAGATCGCAAGACCCTTGCCCCTCCGGCTCCGGCTGGACACGGAGAAGTATGCCGTCGGATGACCCAAATGATAACAAATTTTTGAGGGCAGGTGATTACGAAATTGCAGGGCCATCATGGGGTGGCAAAAGGTATTGGAAACCAAGCTTTTCCCTTAATTATGAATGGGTCGAACCTCCTAATTTCCAGAGACCTCAAAGTGGTTGTGGAGAAGGGGTAGAAGGAAGCTGGTCATTATACTTTGAGGAAAGCAGTCAGCATTCGTTCCAGATTACGGGTGGAGTGGAAAAAGCACCATATCAGGTTCAGGGTTCTTATTCATATTCATTCGGTTCTACAATCGGAAACGCGACATCATGGAATGGAAAGAAGGAAGGAGAGGCGTGTAAGGAATTCCTGCTTATTGGTTTGATTGAAAAGGTGAGTGAAATGAAGAGTTACTATCACCCGTACTATCGTGGTTCTGCCCCACCACCTGAAGCGTCAAATGGCATATACACCAGATCTGTGGGTTACGCAGTTTGTGAACGTCCTTGCGGCACGCCACAAACCCGTAACAAATAAGAGGGAAAATATGGAGGTGTCAAATTTTTATTATTGACAAATTGCCATGAATAACCATTTTTAGGAACTGCCATTTTTACACTTTGTTCAGGGTAACGTCTGTAGAGGGTTGAGGGTCACGTCTTAAATATTAGCGTGCCCAGAGAAGAGTATTGCTTTCTAACGGGTGAAAGACCCGTCATGGTAAAAGCCGGAGCCATGTAGCTTGGATGGCAGGAGAGGACTGAGGGGCACGTCTTAAATATTAAGTAATTGTGTTTTTTTATTTACCTGTTTCGGTGAGCATCCGTACCGAAATAACTCATATGCGCTAAACAAAAAGAAAGGGTGGTAAAATCTTCAAAAGTGAGAATTTCCTTTCAATTTTTCCAGGCGGGTTCAGGCTTGTAACCTGAATCGAAACATTTTGGAAATATCTTGATATTGCAAAATAGAAATTGTATTCTATTTTGTATGATTATCGCAAGAAAGATAAAAACGCTGGTACAACAGCGCCTGAAATCGTATCCGGCGGTAGCTTTAATCGGACCACGCCAGTCCGGCAAAACCACGCTGGCGCGCTCTTTGTCAACTGACTATTTCGATCTGGAACAAGAACCAGAACAACTGCGTCTGGACGTCCAATGGCCTTCGTTGATCAAGACCAAACGCCTTATAGTCCTTGACGAGGCCCAGTCATGGCCGGAATTATTTCCGCGCTTACGTGGGGCAATAGATATGGAACGACAAAGGCTTGGTCGCTTCCTGCTGCTGGGTTCTGTTTCACCGGCGCTCATGAAACATGTTTCTGAGTCCCTGGCAGGACGTCTCTCCCTGGTTGAATTAACCCCTTTGACTCTCACCGAACTTCCTGATATCCCAATGACGGAATTATGGTTACGGGGTGGTTTTCCTGATGGCGGTGTTTTGACGTCCGACCGCTATCCACAATGGCAAAAGGACTATCTCGACCTCATGACGCAACGTGACTTACCAAGCTGGGGGTTAAGCGCCAAACCACAAGTGATGCAACGTTTGTTGAGAATGTTGGCAGCCGTTCATGGCCAATTGTGGAATGCCTCGCAAATTGGTCAAAGCCTCGGCCTTTCGTACCATACGGTCAATACCTATGTCCATTTTCTGGAAGGGACTTTTCTCATTCGGAAGCTTCAACCCTGGTTTGCAAATGTGAAGAAACGGCTTGTTCGTAGTCCGAAGTGTTATTGGCGTGATACCGGCATTCTTCACAGTTTGCTTGGTGTTCAGGACTATGAAACGCTTCTTAATCAACCATGGGTGGGCGCAAGTTGGGAAGGGTTTGTTATCGGGCAAATCCTGGACACCTTGAATATGACCGGATGGCCGGTGGATCCATGGTTCTTCCGTACGGCTGATGGCGCTGAGATTGATCTCATGTTCCGTTACAAGAACAAATTATGGGCTATTGAAGTGAAGTTGACGTCGAACCCTTCTTTGCAGGATTTTGACAGCCTCAACCGCGCTGCCGATCTGGTTGGAGCGGATAAACGTGTACTTGTCTCCCAGACAACACAGTCAGCAGTTGGAAAAATGCAGATTTCATGCTCGTTACAGGAGTTGTTGGAAATGTTCGTTAAACCGGAATAGTTCAGCTTACGGGGAATGGGGGTCTTTGATTTTGATGTAGCGAGTTCCTCCGGTTGGGCAGGAATAATTTTAATCATTTCTCCACATTTTCAGGGCTGGATCGGGCATGAATCGGGTTTAACGTATTTGATTTCTCCGTTTCTGATTGTTGTGTGAAAAAGTTTTAGTGAAGTTAACCTGAAGGTATACAAAAAGCGTTGCGTAAGGATACCGAATAGGGTCATGTGTTGGTATCAAACCTTGATCTGTGATTAAGTGTGGTTAGTGGTTAAGGGGGGAGCATTCCCGATTTTTTGTAAAAATGCCATTAGCGGGGGGAGGTGAAGGAATAGTAACACAAGCTTCCAGTTTGAGGGTAAAATGCCACAAGCAGGGTGCTTGTGTTACAATGTACAATTAGTTAACCAAAAATCGGGAATGCGCCTGTTGTTCAAACTATGTCCCCCGCTGGCGGGGGTGCAGGGGGTGGACTGGATTTCTCCATCGATTCAACTACCCCTTTATTATGAAAATAAATTTGACCCTCTTTCCCACGCTCCGCAGACTGGTCAAATGGACAATTTTATCCTGTTTCGTGACATGCATTCCCGCAGAACGTAGGAATGAGAAGAAAAATTTATGGCTATTCATGTTATAAACCTCCCAGATTTCCTCCGCATACAATTCCACCCCCTTAATCCCCCGCCAGCGGGGGGACAGGCTTGCCACATCCCTTGCAGCGTTGTTTTGCCCCAATCACACAAACGGTTACAAAAAATCGGGAATGCTCATGTTAAGGGGCAAATAGGGACAGGCACTATTTTGTTTAGTGATTATAGGTAGTGGAAAGGAGTTGAATTATATGGAGGAATCAAATCTTTATTATTGACAAATTATCATGAATAACCATTTTTAGGAATAGTCATTTTTGCACTTCGTTTAGGGCAACGTCTTAGTGTATATTCTGGTCGAAAACGACAGAAGAAAGGCTGCTGAATAAATTTCTGGGCATTTAATAAGGTCTTCGGCCAACTTTTTTGCGCAACCGAGACGGTCGCGCTACCAATTTGAAATTCTTTACCGGTAAATCAGGCATTTGGCAACATTTTTTTGTAGAGCGAAGTGGCACTTCGCTCTACAAAATTCTGCAATCATTAAAGTCATACATGGCAAGGGAAGCAAACAAACTCCTCAACCGCAGTGGCGCCTTCTGGCAGCACGAAAGCTATGACCATGTTGTGCGTGATGGAAAGGAACCGGAACGGATTGTAAGTTATGTTTTATACAATCCTGTAAAGACTGGCTTGGTCTCAAGCTGTGATCAGTACGTACATGTGGTATAAGGCGCATGTGGTGCAGAATGGAAAGCATGTAGAGCGAAGCGCCGCTTCGCTCTGCAATACAATGTGATTGAAAAGGAAATGGAGTTATGCCTAAACCCAAAAATACAATTTTGCAATTAAAAATGCTGTGGTATGTTGTTTTCCTGTTGGCTATGTCTCTAAATGTGCATGCCGGCAATGAAGAAATTGTTTCCCTCTTTACCTCTGCCGTGTCCGGGAATTTAACATCTGATGATGCAGTATTTGGCGTTGCAATGTCTGACAGTCAGCAGGAAGTTATTATCAACCTTATTCCTTTGAAATCAGAAATTGAAGCATATGAAAAGGTGCGCATGGATTTTCTGGAACATAGCATTGTTGTCAGACGCACTGCATTTCTTCGGGGGTTGAAGGAAAGCGTGACATGGATTGGAAAGCCTGAAGGTCGGGAAGGATCGATCATTATGTCGGTTTGCGGCGATGCCCTTTTTGGGCAGATTGAGCTGAAAGACGAGGTTTACAAGATAGTACCTGTCAGAGGCGCAAACACGCACCGGGTCTTTAAGCTCGATCCGGAAAAAGCCGCTCCCATAGACGACGGTGGCTCGATTCCGCATTATGATAAATTGAATGACAAAGAGATCAAGGATAGTTCTTCTTCCGAAAAAAGAGATGACGGATCGGTTTTTGACGTGCTTGTTTTATATACGAATGGTTTTGCGGAGGCATATCCGGGTGATGAGCTTATTGCCCAGATTAGTTATCTGGCCGGTGTAGCAAACGCTTCCTATGTAAACAGCGAAATTGGCCTTACTGCACGGGTTGTCGGAATAGAGGAGGTTGATTATGAAGACAGCGGAACAACGGCGGACGCCCTCAGTGATTTAACGTACGGGAGTGGCGTTTTTTCAGACGTGGCGGACCTGCGCAATCGTTTGGGCGCTGATCTTGTTGTTTTGTTGAGGGTTTACACGTCCGGTAACGATGTTTGTGGCAGAGCATGGCAAATGACGTCACTGAGTAGCTCGTTTGAAAATTGGGCATTTTCAGTGGTACAGGTAGGCGAAATTAGTTCTGGCAGTGGTTCTTGGTATTCGTATTCGTATTGTTCAGACCAAACCCTGGCCCATGAAATGGGACACAATATGGGGTGCGGACATGATGACGCATACTCGGCTACGGGTGTATTTGAATATTCATACGGCTATTGCTTTTATCCTTATAGGTCTGTCATGGCTACGTGCAATGGCACGAGGGTCAACTATTTTTCGAATCCGGATGTATCCTATGAAGGATTTGCTACCGGCACTGATAATGCCAATAATGCCCGTTCGATAAACAAAGTCAAACTAACGGTTTCTCAATTTCGGGATTCGAAATGCCTGGGGTCGATAACAATATCTCCTAAAGAATTGACACTTGCCAGGCAGGAAGGTAGTGAAGTGACGGTAACGATAACAGGCGAATACGATTCTCCGTCCGAAGGCGAGACAATAAATGTAACAGTAAATAAGGCGGGCAGGAAGCAGGTATCGGTTTCACCGTCCAGTGGTATCACAGACTTCAATGGTCAGGCGGCATTTACCATAACCGCAATGAAAAAGAAAGGAACTGCAAAGGTCAAATTTAAGGTAGGTTGTTTGAAGAAATCAATGACCGTGAAGGTTAACTAAAGCTATTCCACGGATGTCGCAGAATTTGTCGTAAGGAGACATCAATAAAAAAGTGTTGCGCAGTTCGCAGATATAAAACGGGGGAGCATTCCTGATTTTTTGTAACAGTTTAGATTTTTGAAAAACAAAAATGCTCGTTCCCAAGCTCCCAGACTGAGTCAAATAAAAAACATTTATGACCCAGTCTGCGGAGCTTGGGAACGAGCGTTTTTTTTCATAGGACTAAAGTATTACAATTCTTTGTAAAAAAACAAAATGTGTGAAGATATACAAAAAATCGGGAATGCACCCTATAAAACAATAAAACTCAAATAAAACGAAAGTGTTACGAATTATGAAGATTTACCCTGTCTCTTAATCTTTTCCTTCTACCACCAATGTACGAATACTAAAAATCTCGTTTTCTGCTAAAGGCTCAATTGCCGACACAGGTACCGTTATCACAGCTATGGTGTCTCCAGGTGCATTAAATACTTCTAAAGAATATCCATCTTCACCCTTAGAAACAGGGTGATACTCAACAATAGTAGCAACGTCGCCTTTCTGCAATTTTTTTCAGGGATATCTTTTAATAAAACAATTTCTTCAAATAATTTATATGTACTGTCAAATTTTTTCCATTCGGCCCGGTTAATGTGCCTTTGGTTTTATACATTTGACCGTATTGTGTATTTTCAATGGATATGGCATCAAGCGATAAAATCTGATTATGCAAGCCATTTTTCAGCAAATACCAGTTTTAAAGAGTGTATCCTGCCCTGGATAACCATTGTGATTTATCATTTCGTTTTCCCGGAACTAATAAATATTGTATCATCTTATCACGAGAAATCAGAGTATTTCCAGCCAGTGTCATTTTAGTAGTCTGTTTATAAAGCAGTATTCATATTGGCCTAAAATGTTTGGTTTCTGCAGTGCAGTTTTTTCCGTTTGTCCCGTTTATACTACTTCGGAGTTCGTGTTTTTAAATAAATTACATTTTGAGAGGACATTAAGCATACTATTTGCCAAAGATTATAAAAAATTTCAAAATAAAACCTATCCGTTCGCCAACTAGCGCTATTCCACACTTTTTAGCGCTTGCAAATATTTTTTTGCATCGACAAAACCCGTTATTGTTTTGTCCTTCAGGACTACGCCGTCCTTATTAACGAACACTATCGTTGGCAAACCGACAACCTTGTATTTTTTCCAAAGTTTTTTTATTTCCGGATCTTCTGCGTTTGTAGCATCTATCTTAATATTGACAAATTTCTTCGACTCCTCTATTACCTGCGGATCAACATACGTGATTTTTTCTAATTCCATGCAGGCAGAACACCACGACGCCCAGAAATCAATTATTGCCGTCTTCCCTTCCTTTTTTGCTATTTCCAAACCCTCTTTTTCATTTGTAATCCAATGTATTTCCGCGTTGTTCACACTGCCAATTCTGGTATTTGTATCAGTGAATAGCGGCGGTAAAATGAATCCTTTGTTTACCATATATCCAAGTAAAAAATATACTCCGAAGATAAATGCTAACAGACCAAATGATTTCCTGGTACGCTGAAAACGAGAGCTGTCAAATGTTAATTTATCAAAACCCCCCGAAAAAACCGAGACAACAATCAGGAAAATGCCGAGTAAAGTAATAAAAGCGCCTTCGGGAATAATGAGCCGCAGGTAATAAAAAGCAGCTCCTATCAAAAGAAAACCGAATATCCGCTCAACGGTTTCCATCCACGCGCCGGACCTGGGAAGCGCCTTTACTGCGCCTGAAAAAGTCCCCAGCACGATAAGGAGAACGCCCAATCCCCACGCAAAGACAAACAGCATCCAGAAACCTAAAAAGATATTTCCCGTACTCGCAATATATACCAGTAAACTTGCAAGAATAGGGCCTATACACGGCGAAGCGATAATCCCTGAAATCAAACCCATGACAAAAACACCGGCAACGCCCCTTCCTGTTTTACCGCCAAGCCTGTCTGAAATAAAAGACGGGACACGCAAGTAGTAAAATCCAAACATACTCATTGCGAGCGCTACAAATACCGCCACAACAAAACCAATAACCCACGGGCTTTGTAATGCGGCGCCGAACAGTGCGCCGGTTGATGCTGCCGTTACTCCCAACGCAGCATATACAATGGAAATGCCCAGCACATAAATCAATGACAGTAGGAATGCCCTCAGGGAATTTCTTCTTCCCTGCTGCTCGCCGGAAGCCTGTCCGCCAATTACCGCCACGGTAATGGGAATCATTGGATATACACATGGGGTAAAGCTTAAGCCTATTCCTGCCAGGAAAATAAAAATAAATGATAAAATAAGCCCCTTATCCTCGATGGTTTTCTGTATATCGCTCACATCCGACGTTACTTCCTCTTTTTGCAATACACGCGAAACATCTTCGGTTTTCCCCGTGAATGTCATGTTCTGAGAGGAATTGATTTTTAACGGCAAGAGTAATTCCTCTGTCTTTGGGGCGAAACAAATTGTCTCCGAACACCCCTGATAGTTTACCTTCAGGCGAATCGTATAAGGGCCTTCAGGCACATTATCCGTCAATTGTACATACGCAGCTATCGCGACCTGTCCTTCGTAAAAACTTACCTCTTTCTCCAGAAAGGGATCTATTTTTGTTTTTCCTTCAGGAAGTTTTGTAAAGAAAACCTCATAGAGATACGGTTCGCTGCTTACCATTTTTACCTGATCCTTGTAAATGTAATGGCCAGTATCAATGGCAATGATTAGAGTTATGGGGATTTGATCTCCAACGAAAACCTCACCCGGTACGTCCTCCACATATACTCTGAAGGGAAGAGCGTCTGCAAACGAAACCTTTTGAATAACGATACATAATAACAAACTATAAAGAATTCTTTTGAATATGCTGGTTTTCATAAATTCCTTCCTTTATCGAAAATGAAAAGACGACTGACTTTATCATTTCCCGGTAACAATTTAGTTTTTTGAAAAATTCCAATAATGGAGCTGTTTTGCCGCATAGTGTAGGGGCGAAGCATTTGCTACAAATTGACATAAACGCGTTCATACTCAAAGCGGACAAATGCTTCGCCCCTACCGTTAACAAAGGAGTTTGACTCATACACTATATTATGCTATTATCGGAACACTAAATAAAGTTAAAAATACATGTGCATGTTATTACTATTTAACCTTTTAAATGGAGCGTGTTTGCATTGCCAAAAGGAAAACCTATTATCGTTGGATCGCGGGGAAGTAAGCTTGCATTGACCCAGACAAATTGGGTTATTTCAGAGCTCAAGAAATTAAACCCCGGTGTTGAATTTGAAATAAAAAAAATATCTACCAGCGGAGATAAGATTACCGATGTGCCGTTGTCACGTCTGGGAGGCGTTGGCGTTTTTACCAAGGAACTTGAAGTTGCCTTGATTAAGGAGAAAATTGATCTTGCGGTGCATAGCGCAAAAGACATTCCTACAGAGGTGTCTGAGAAATTAACACTCGGTGCAATGCCAAAGCGGGTTGATCCCAGCGACGTTCTCATAAGCGCGAAAAACGTCACCCTTGAAAGACTGCCTGGAAATGCGCGTATCGGCACCAGCAGCCTGCGCAGAAAGGCACAACTCCTTGCGTTAAGGCCAGATTTTGAAATTGTAGATCTTCGGGGCAATCTTGATACCCGTCTAAAAAAACTCGAGGCTGACGATTTAGATGGTATTATCGTTGCCCATGCAGGTTTGATAAGGATAGGCTATACCGGACAGATCAGCGAAATCATTCCTTTCGAAATTATGTTACCCGCCGTAGGACAAGGGTCACTCGGAATAGAAATACGCAAAGATGATGAACGGATAAATAAAATACTATCGAAAATGGATGATCTGCACACCAGGATTGCAGTAGAGGCGGAACGTGCTTTATTGGCGAAACTCCAGGGTGGATGCCAGGTACCTATTGGAGCACATGCAAAAGTGCTTAATGATGAAGTACACCTCGAAGCGGTTATCTGTACGCTTGACGGAGAACGTACTATACGGGACAGTCACAAGGGACCTGCTAATCAAGCGGCTGCGGTTGGAAACGAACTTGCTCAAAGGATGCTGGACAATGGCGGTGATAAAATTTTACAGGAAATCAGGCAGAACTTCCCAAAACAAATGCCTTAAATGTATAGGAATTTTAGTCCGAAAATCTTTTTTTTAGTAACATTTTAGTCTTTTGAAAAACGTATTACCTATAAGCTCCGTAGGAGCAGCCTGTTTGTAGCAAAATAGGATATTATAACAGATATTAGCTCCGTTAGGAGCGACCTGTCTCTTGTAAATCCATATTAAACAGGTCTGCCTGAATATGGACAGGCCGCTCCTACGGAGCTATTTACTCTATTGAATTTTATTGTGCTACAAACAGACCGCCCCTAACGGGGCTACATGGTATTTTTTCTATACCGGGAATTTTTCAAAAAACTAAAGTGTTACTTTTTTTACACAAAGGCACCGAATAGGCAAGGGGGAGTTTCACCCCCCAAGCCTCTCACAAAACGGGAGCATCCCCGATTTTTTGTAAAAATGCCATTAGCGGGGAGGGAAAGAATAGTAACTCAAGCTTCCAGCTTGAGGGTAAAATGCCACAAGCAGGATGCTTGTGTTACAATGTACAATTAGTTAACCAAAAATCGGGAATGCCCCTGTTGTTCAAACAATGTCCCCCGCTGGCGGGGGTGCAGGGGGCATAAGCGCTAACTTGTTTTATTGACAAATTTTATTCATCATGGTATTTTTATATTAATTATCCCGCTAATCACTCTATAGGAGGATAAAGCCATGATGAGAGAAGATTGGGATCTTCTAAGAACTTTCTTCCCAAACGATTGGAAAAGTTTAGCCGTTGATACAAATGCTTTAAAAGGCTTGCGCAAGGATAAATCTGAAGAAAAGCTTCTTCGAACATTATTAATTCATTTAGGATGTGGCTATTCATTGCGTGAAACAGTAGTTCGAGCCAAGCGTGCTAACTTAGCAGATTTATCCGATGTTGCCTTATTAAAGCGATTAAAAAAGAGCAAAGAATGGCTATATAAATTATGTTTATCTTTATTCCGTGAGCGTGGCCTCCAAATTAATAAACGGAATAATTTTCATCTTCGCTTATTTGATGCAACAACAGTAAAGGAACCTGGGAAAACAGGAAGTCTTTGGCGCATTCATTATAGTATTGAGGTTCCTTCATTATCTTGCGATTTCTTTAAACTTACGGGAACTGAAGGAGAAGGCACAGGAGAATCTTTTCGGCAGTTTCCGATGAAAAAAGATGATTATATAGTCAAACAAATAAGGTTTTCGAAAAATTTACACACCCCCGGCCCCTCTTTTTAGAGGGGAGATAAGAAGTCCCCTCTATCAAGAGGGGATTTAGGGGTGTGTTTGATAATATGCCTAGTCAAATAAATCTGTTTTTTAGAAAGCCATTTTATCGCCAAATCTCTAAAATCATATTTGTTTGGCTATACTACTTTAAACAAAAAGACATGGGAAATTGTCGGAAACGTGCTCTCTGATGCAATGAAAATCAAGATAGGGATGTACTGTCTCCATCTGCGGTATACTTACCACTCTCAAAAGACTAAAAAAACGAAATATAGTAAAAAGCATTTATTTTTATAAAAATCTGTTTTTTTCTTGCATTTGAATTGTTTCTAGAGTATTAAATTCTGCATGAATCCATTTCTCCGTGAAAAAACCCGAATAGAATTTAAAAAAGCACATAAGAAAGAGCCTCATAGACGTCATGCCGACCGAATCAAAGCTATACTTCTTCTTGATTCAGGATGGAGTTATGAAAAAGTAGCAGAGGCGCTCTTGTTAGACGATCAAACAATCAGGAATTACGAAAAACTATACAAAGATAAAGGTTTTGACGGGCTTTTATCTGACAATTATATTGGCTGTGTGCCAAAACTCACCTGCGAACAAGAAGAACAATTAAAAGATCATATCAGGAAAAACAACTATAGTGCGGCAAAAGAAATTGTTGAATATGTAAAACAGACATTCAATAAAATCTATACACCCGAAGGAATGGTACATACCCTCGATAGATTAGGCTTTACTTACAAGAAAACTACAATAGTTCCAGGCAAAGCAAACCCTGAAAAACAAAAAGAATTTATCGAAAACTACAAACAACTCAAAGAAGAGAAAGCCCCTGGAGATAAGATACTTTTTATGGATGGAGTTCATCCACAGCACAATTCTACGTCTGCATATTGCTGGATAGAGAAAGGCAAAAAGAAGGAAATACCCTCTAATACCGGCAGGAAAAGAATAAATTTAAACGGGGCTATTGACATAGAAACCTTTGAAGTAACAATCCGGGAAGATGAAAGCATCAATGCTCAATCAACAATAAAGCTTTTCCATGAAATAGAGTCAAGGTATGCTCAAGCCGGTACTATTTACATAATCTCTGATAATGCTAAATATTACAGGTCTAAGTTGGTCAAAGAATACCTTGCAAATTCGAGAATAAAGATCAAATTTCTCCCTTCCTATTCGCCCAATTTAAATCTCATTGAAAGATTATGGAAATTCTTTCGCAAAAAAATATTGTATAACAAGTATTATGATACTTATGAGAAGTTTAAAAACAAATGTTTAAGTTTTTTCAAAAATATTAACGAGTATACAGATGAATTGTCTACTCTTTTAACTGAAAATTTTCAAATTATTGGCGAGCAAATTTCGAAAATCTGATTTGTTTGACTATACAACGTCGGTTTTCTACTGAAAAACTACATCCAGTGACATGCGTTCCCACTTTTCCCATTCCTCCTGATGGAGAAATTTCTCCGGCAATTTTAATGTCATCTGCCGGCTTCTCTCCACCAGTTTCCCTGCCACACGGATTAACCACAGTCTCATCGTCTTTACTTCCCACTGTTGTATCACTCCACCACTGAGCAATCCCATCCACTTCAAAAGATTATACGCTAACACCGCACACTGAAATAGCGCAGCATTGGCCAAAAATTCACCCGTACGTATGTGCCCCGCATTCATCTGTCCTTTACTCTCTTCTATCAAAGTCTCGCAGGTAGCCCTCTTTCCATAACAACGATGCGCTTCCATCGGACTTAACCGCTCCGTTGTAACGTAACAAAAATACTCATACACGGACACTTCTACTAATTTCTTTTCTCTTTTGACCAATTGCCGCACTGCCACAAAACGTCTCGCACGATCCCACCCTGCACATCGATACCAAAATTCAGCCTGTTCCCATCCTGGCTCCCCTTTCACCTCATTCCATTTCTGCCCTTCAAGCAATCCTTCCAGATTCTTCAGCTTTACCTTAATCAGATATCCCGCCAATATTGACTCAAGGTATTCAAGTAATTCTCCGGTAAAAAAACCGCTGTCTCCCCGAAATACCACCCTTACCCCCCTTATTCATGTACGCCATACATTCCTTCATGAACTCTACTACTCCGTTACTCGTGTAGGCGCTTCCACAGCGGAACCAACTATGTAATACCTCCTTTGTTTCTGCAATAAATGCCATTAAGGGATGATACGCCTTCTGCCCCTTCTTGTGCGGATTATATCCTACCTCTGCACCCTCCTGTTTCCCATATACACCATCTACGGTAGAATCAACATCTATCCATACTTCGCAAAGAGCACTCCTGAGTTTATGGCCTGATCTCACCGCACGCTTCCATATCTTTCCCCTAAACCGGTGGATCACCCCCCGTCAGTTCCACTATATCTCCCTGACTCGCCAGCTTCATAATACGTCCTATCGTAGTATCTACAGGTACCTCTTTCCACCCGGACATCTTCTTCAATACCTCATCTGTACACACCTTCATCACCTCTACCATCGATGTCGCCCCTGCTATCAACCCTATCACTACCATTTGTACCGCATCGACAAACTGATACCGGGCATTTGCTCCACGATCCTTATGGACCGCTTCATGGACTCTCTCCCGGAACATCAGCTTACCCATAAAATTCAATACCGGTAAAAGCCCTGCATGTACCGTTAAGCCTTTCCCGCTCATCTCTGCCTTGATTTTCGGTTGTCTTTTGCTGTATTTTTTTGCTATATTCTTCATCGAAATGGTGAATCTCCTTTCAGGTGTTTTTTGTTATCAATATACCGCCGAATACCTTGGAAATCCTACCATTTCAATCCTATTCCTGCAACAAGGCTTTGCCTTGTTTGCAGGATTTAGGTTGTATATTATTATTGCGGTAGTTGCAGGTATGGTAACGGGGGGATTCGTTCCTGACATAGCAGTCAAATTTTCCCTGCTGGGCGAAATATTCATCAACGCATTAATGATGCTTGTAATTCCCATTGTTATTTTATCGCTTATTGTTGGAATAACAAATCTCGGCGATCTTAGCAGTCTTGGGACACTTGGCTGGCGCACAATAGTTTACTACCTGACAACGACATGTATTGCCGTACTGATCGGTATTGCCCTGGTAAACATTATTCAGCCTGGAAAAGGGTTGTCGACAGGTGAAATCTATCCTGACGCATCTTACACAATACAGGAAAATAATCCCTATGGTGTCAATGAGGATACGATGGGAGGCGTCTTTCGACAAATACTAATAGGTGACAAAGAAAGCGGGAAGCAGGGGATGTTGCCACATAATATTTTTGCCGCAATGGCTCAAATGGAGATTCTGCCCTTAATTGTCTTTTCCATCTTAATTGGTCTGTCATTATCTGCATTGGGGCCAAAAGCCCAATCTGCGGTTAATGTCATTTCTATTCTCAATGATGCGGTTATGAAAATAACACACTGGGTGCTGTATATTGCGCCTATTGGTATTTTCGGTTTGATTTCTTCCAGGGTTGGACAGGCAGGGGGATTCAGCGGATTCATTCCTGAATTGTACTTACTGGGAAAATATTCTTTTACGGTTTTAATCGGTCTTGCCATTCACGGTTTCGTTATTTTGCCCCTCATACTAAAAATATTCGGGAAAAGGAGTCCTGTTATTTTTGGAAAAGGCATGAGCGCCGCCTTGCTAAATGCATTTTCTACAGCGTCCAGCTCGGCGACCCTTCCGCTTACCATGCAATGCGCTGAAGAAAAAAATAAAATTTCAAATAGAACGGCAAGTTTTGTTCTTCCGTTGGGAGCAACAATAAATATGGACGGAACGGCTCTCTACGAAGCAGTTACCGCGATATTTATCGCCCAGGCATATGGAATAACCATGACGCCCGCAATGCAAATCATTATATTTGTTACCGCAACACCTGCAGCCATAGGCGCTGCAGGCATTCCGGAGGCGGGATTAATTACTATGGTAATAGTGCTTAAGTCCGTTGGCTTACCCATCGAAGGCATTGGATTAATCCTGGCAATTGATTGGATTTTAGACAGATTCCGTACTGCAGTAAACGTGTGGGGCGATAGCGTTGGCGCCGGTGTGATTGAAAGGTATGAATTAAATAAAAATATATAGGTTCCTTAATTTCTTGACATTTTAAAGAGGAGGATGTTATGGACTTAAAAAACAATCATTTTTCTCGTAGGGATTTCTTAAGGAATGCCGCGATGGGCGCCGTTGGGGTTGGAATAGGCGCTATGGGCATTAATGGCTTCAGAGAAACCTTTGGCGCAGATTCTGATACCGATATGCTATCAAAGAGCAGGGTTATTGCCGTAAAAGACATCGGGATTATAAGCAAGAGTGCCCCTGATCAAATAAGGGTTGATAAAATGGTGGACGAAGGAATGTTTGCGCTTACCGGCAAAAAAACCACTAAAGACGCCTGGCGCTGTTTTTTTACATCGGAGGATGTTGTAGGCGTCAAGATCAACCCGATAGGCGGCAAATTGCTTTCTACCAGACCGGAAGTGGTAAACGCCATCATAGCCGGGTTGCTTGCTGCAGGCGTTAAGGAAAATAATATCATCGTCTGGGACCGTTTTGAAGAACATCTGGTCAGCGCAGGCTATGAGGTAAACAGAGGAACCGCCGGCGTACGGTATTACGGCACGGAACATACGGCAGGATACGACAGGGATGTCTATTACGAATCGCACGACGATGACCCGAAATTACGCCAGGATGACGGCGCAAGGTCTCTTTTCAGCAGGATTGTCACGCAGCAGACTACTGCCATTATTAATGTGCCGGTAATGAAAGACCATGGCATTGCCGGCGTAACCCTGTGTCTCAAAAATATCGGATTTGGCGTAATAAATAATACCCCGCGGTTTCATTCTTCACCCTATTACTGCGACCCTGCTTCTGCGGAGGTTTGCGCCCATCCTGCCATTAAAAATAAACTGCGCCTGCATATTGTTGACGCATTACAGGCATGCTTCTCAGGAGGCCCCAGACCCAAGGCCTCCAACACTATTTGGAATGAAGAACAGTTGTTTTTTGGAACAGACCCTGTGGCAATAGACCGGATAGGGCTTGATATAATAGATGCAAAACGCAGAGAAAACCGCTTAATGCCTGTATCGCAAAAAGCAAAACACATCGTCAATGCAGGGAAAAAGGGATTGGGCAAGTATGAAATGAAAGATATTGAGTACATAAAACTACGCAGGTAAAAAAACCGGGTTTTTGAACATTAATACTCTCGTTCTCAAACCTTGTACTGAACATAGTGAAGTATCTGTTTGGGAACGTAATTGTACTGGAAACTACATTCGCGGGTTCAGGCCTTATGCGGTTTTTTAAAGAGAAGACCGAACCGCAGAACAAGCTGTATAATGTTCACGCTGAATAGCCACAAGTAGAGCTTACCATTTTCTGTTACGTGGCAAATCAAATCAAGGGTTATCCTTTTGAAAACCTTCTAATGGGCTGCCCCCACATTGCTTCTCCCATGCGTGGTTGGTCTTTTTTAAATATTGACGATGGAATTGCGTTGTCTATAATGCACGCACAATTTTACCCTATAAACTTTTACCTTAATTTAAAGGGACAATACTTATGAAAAAAAGGACCCATATTTTTAACTTTTCGATAGTGCTTTTATTGTTATTTGGTTTTGCTTTTCCGTTATTTGCGCAAGAAGGCACAGGTAAACCGTCAAACAAGGCGGTTAACCAAAAGATAGGAAAACTCCAGATTCCCTTTATTTCCAATGAAGGACAGATGGGCGAAAAGGTTAAATTTTACGCTAATACCTTTGGCGGGACGGTATTTGTCACGAATGAGGGGGAGATTGTTTATTCACTGCCAAAAAGATCGGAAGCTAAGAATGCTGACAGTAGTGGCGAATGGCATTCGCCCGGTGTGATACACGATGCGGGATGCGAGATACATGAAAATCGTGATTCATGCATCAAATCGTGTAGGCTGGATGAAGCTTGCCCTGCGCTTGTCGAATGGGCGGAGCGCACCCAACAAATCAGCGATTTACATTCCCCAACCCCAAACTCACAAACCCTGAATCCTAATATGTTATTACAGGGCGTTGCATTAAAAGAAACGCTTGTCGGCGCAAAAGTAAAGGGAATAAAGGGAGAAGGTACGTCGGTAACAAAGGTAAATTATTTTAGGGGAAATGACCAGAAGAAGTGGAAAAGCAATATTTCCACGTATGATGTGGTTGATCTTGGAGAAGTCTATAAGGGCATAGAATTAAAACTGAAGGCGTATGGAAACAACGTAGAAAAACTCTTTTATGTAAAACCGGGTGCTAATCCCGACCAGATAAAAATAAATCTGAGCGGCATACAACCTCCTTTATCCCCTTTTACAAGCTCCGTGAAGGATTGTCCCCCGCTGGCGGGGGGAGGGGGTGGATTAAGGGCAAGCGGGTTGTGGGTAAACGAACAAGGCCAGCTCGTAGCAGAAACCGAACTTGGCCCCGTAACATTCACCAAACCAGTGGCATATCAGGAAATAGAGGGTAAAAAAGTCAACGTTGAAGTTGAATACAATATTCAGAACAGAGAAGAACCCGACATTTCCCCTCTAAAAAGAGAGGTAAGGGGTGTGTTGAATTCCAAAACTCATAACTCTAAATTAATAAACCCCGAATTCCAGGTACCTGATTCCCAATCCCTGATTTATGGTTTTAAGGTTGCTTCTTATGACAAAACAAAGGAACTTGTCATTGATCCGTTGCTGGCCTCTACCTACTTAGGAGGTTCTTCTAATGATTATGGCGTGGCTATTGCGATTGATGGCAGCAATAACGTCTATGTAACGGGCAACACCTCTTCAACCGACTTTCCCGTCACCAGCGGGGCCTATGATACCCCCCTTGGTGGTGACAGAGACGTTTTTATCACCAAGCTGGACAGTTCATTATCTACCCTCCAGGCTTCCACGTATCTCGGAGGTTCTGATAGTGATCGCGTTTATACCATAGCCTTTGACGGCAGCAATAACGTCTATGTAACGGGCAACACCTCTTCAACCGACTTTCCCGTCACCAGCGGGGCCTATGATACCTCCCTTGGTGGTGACAGAGACGTCTTTATCACCAAGTTGGACAGTTCATTATCCACCCTCCAGGCTTCCACGTATCTCGGAGGTTCTGATAGTGATTACGCTTATGCCATAGCCCTTGACGGCAGCAATAACGTCTATGTAACGGGCAACACCTCTTCAAGCGACTTTCCAACCACAAGCGGTGCATATGATACATCCTATGACGGTGATGATGCCTTTATTTCCAAGTTGGACAGTTCATTATCCACCCTCCAGGCTTCCACGTATCTCGGAGGTTCTGATAGTGATTACGCTTATGCCATAGCCCTCGACAGTAGTAATAATGTCTATGTAACGGGCAACACCTCTTCAAGCGACTTTCCCACCACCAGCGGTGCATATGATACATCTTTTAATGATGGTTTTGATGTCTTTATTTCAAAGCTGGATAGTTCATTATCCACACTTCAGGCTTCCACGTATCTCGGGGGTGGTTCTTATGATATCGACGAGGCATCTGACGACAGGGCAAATTCGATGGACATAGATCCAAGCGGAAGTGTCTATGTGACTGGATATACAAATTCACCAGACTTCCCTGTTACCTCAGATGCATATGATACCTCTCATGGTATATATGATGATGCATTCATATCAAAGTTAAACAATGATCTCAGTAGCCTGCTCGCCTCGACCTTTCTGGGTGCAGAAGATGTCATTGAGTATGATAAAAGGTCAGGTAATGATTCTGCAGGTTCATTGGCCTTGGATTCGAGTGGTAATGTGTATGTGACTGGTGATACAAACGGTTTATTTCCCACAACCTCAGGCGCCTATGACATAAGTGCAGATTTTGATTATGGTAGTGTGAATATGGAATATGAAGTATTTATATCAAAAATGAGCAGCAATCTGAGTAGCCTGCTTGCCTCCACTTACCTTGGTAGCTCTGAGGGTGAGGGGGCAACGTCATTAGCCATAGATTCAAGCGGGAACGTCTATGTGGCCGGATATACATATTCATCAGGCTTTCCCACTACCACTGGCGCATATGATACCTCTTTTAGTGGTGGTTCTGATGTCTTTATATCCAAACTGGATGGCGACCTCTCGGCGGATACGACATCGCCGTCACCGACTCCCACAGTCACCACAACTGCACCATGCGATGGAGGGATTATCTTAGAAACATATAAAGCAACGGATGTAACATCGGATTCTGCCACTTTAAACGGATTGGTTGGAGGGGAGTTTTCAGTAAGAGGGGAATTGGGTTTTGAGTGGGGCACTTCTAGTGAATCATATACCAATAGAATACATATCGAAGGTGACGATTCCAGTTCTGCATTTGTAGAAGCAGGAAGTAAAAGCGTAAGGGTAAGTGGGCTATCTGCTGGGACGACTTATTATTACAGAATATATAAATACAGGATAGAGATTATTCCAGACTTTACACCTTGTTATTCATATGGAAACGAAGAAGTTTTTACCACAACAGCTACGCCAACACCCACCGATGAAGCCTGCAAGGCTGAGACGATTACGACAGATCCTGAGAAGAAGTTGGTAATTATGAGAAATCAGTCAGACACGGTAACCGTATCGGTGCTGGGTACTGACGGATGCCCGGTTGAAGGCACGGTAGTTAAAGCAAGGCTTAACCGCCGAAGTAAGAAGAAGGTCAGTGTTACTTCCAGCGCAACAACCGATGCGTATGGTAAAGCGGCATTTACTGTAACGGCATATAATAAAAAAGGCGCCGCCGGGATTGTATTTTCCCCAAAAGGCTTGAAAAAGAAGGCGAAATTAATGGTAAAGGTGAAGTAAGAAGCATTGACAGCCATAAGAACCATGGGTGGTTTGCAACCCGAACCCATAAGTTTATATGGGTAGTAGCGTAATATGTAATCGATGTTTTATAAAAAAAGAGACTATGTTTTTCTAAGCCGGATAGTATTATTTACCTTTCCGATTAAGGAGGCATAAAATGTTTGTAAGTACCCAACATCGATATATCGAAAAAGACCCTGGCAAATATGAGGGTAAAGCCATTATTAAAGGCACAAGGATCCCCGTTGCATCAATTGTAAATCACTACCGTTCAGGCATGGGGATAGAGGAGATACTTGATGGCTATCCAAGCCTAACCCCCGCGCAGTTATTTGATGCCCTTAGCTATTATTTTGATAACAAAGAAGAGATAGATAAGAAATTTGAATAATGGCAAGGCATGCCTTGCACTACAAGGAAAATGTTTTATTCCTGTTATATAACGGGAATACGTGAATATCTTTTTCAAAAAACTAAAATGTTAAGATTCTTTAGATTCAATAACACAGCCAAAAAAAGAACATAGAACGCAAAGGCGTAGAGACAGGTTTTAACCTGTCTCCACTTACAAAAAAAGTTTTTACATTGTAATACTGTAGAATAAAAAAGCCTGTTTGCAGACAGGCGGAAAGAGGCAGAAATTATGAAAAAGGGATTATTTATTACATCGGCAATAGTGTTGTTACTGGTATTTCTTGCCCAATACACAGTTTCAGGTAGCCAAAAGGCAGAAGCAGTATCAAAGGAACATACCAGGCAGAACATACATCGCATCCAAATTCCCTTCATTGCCAATAATGGCCAGGTGGATGGACTGGTAACCTTTTACGCCAATACCTTTAAGCCCAATCAGACAAATGCTTTACCCTGGTTTTCTGAAAAAAGATAAAATTGTTTATGAGGAATGTTATTTATTGTAACACTTTAGTTTCTTGAAAAATTCCCGGGATAGAAAAAATACCATGTAGCCCTGTTAGGGGCGGTCTGTTTGTAGAGCAATAAAATTCAATAAGGTAAATAGCTCCGTAGGAGCGGCCTGTCCGTATTCAGGCAGACCTGTTTAATATGGATTTACAAGAGACATGTCGCTCCTACGGAACTTATAGGTAGTACATTTTTCAAAAAACTAAAGTGTTACTATTTATTTGAATGATATGAATGTGAACCACAGAGGTTTCGCAGCTACGCAGCCATTCAAATAGTACGATGCCTTCTGTCTTCTAACTTCTGTTGAATTATCGAAAGGAGTGTATTTATGTGTAGGGTAGTACGCTTGTGGTGTACATTGTTTTTTATCGCTTTGGCTGTTGGGATTTATACAGATATAGGGCATGGAATGGAGGATGCCGTATCGGCCGACTATGAATGGGATATCGGTGTACATAGTGACCCGGTATTCACGATAAACGGACGTGCCGTAAATGTTCCGGCACAGCCATGCAGGTCGGTTGAGCGCAACCAACAATCCGGTTCAAACATTTTAAATGACTTGAACGGCTTAAACGGTCTATTCATCCCCGAAGACGTCAGCGGCACACCGGAACCGGGCGAGGCGGTACGCACCTCCGTGCAGGAATCTTACGGGAAATTGCCCCTCTATTTCATACAGAATGACGGGCAGGTGGATGAGCGGGTACAGTATTATGAAAAAGGCAGCGGACAGGGCATGTTCTTTACCAAAAAAGGGATATATCTCTCGCTGACACGCAGCAAAAAAACGGAATCCGCCAATCCTCGATCTGCAATTCCTAGCCCACAGCCGCAGGAACACATACGGCTATTTCCTCTTGGCGCAAACAAAGACCCCGGGATCATTGCGGAGGATATGCAGGAATGCAAGATCAATTACTTTGTAGGCAGTCCTGAGAAGTGGCGTACCAATATCCCCACCTTTGGCGCGGTTGAGTACAAAAATATTTACGACGGCGTCGATATGCGGTTTTACGGCAACAACCGTCAGATGGAATATGACGTCATCGTGAAGCCAGGAGTCAGTCCGTCCCGTGTTCAGTTGTGTTATGAAGGGATAGAAGACTTGCGCATCAGGGAAGACGGCGACATGGAAATCATCCTTAAAGAAGGCAGCATCATCCATAAAAAACCGTATATTTATCAGATAATCGACGGAGAAAAGAGAGAGATTGAAGGTTCGTTCAGGATACTGAACAGGGTATGTGGTTTGGATGAATCCCATCCTGCACCGGCCGAATGGACGGAGCGCACCCAACCGGGACATCAGGTGGAGGTGATTCACCGCAAAGACGCAAAGGGCGCAGAGCCTGCCATAAACTTGACCACGCCCAAAGCTCCTCCCCCTAACCCCCTCCAAAGGGGGACAGATCCTCGACCGGTTCTTGCGCAGTGCCTTGCTTTACCTGGCACCCTCCAACGGGTGGCGGATATATATCTCCCGTTGGTGGGGGTGAAGGCGCTTGCAGAGCCGCAGGATACGCTGCTGGTTGATACATGTCCCCCGCTGGCGGGGGTGAAGGGGGTGGAAGGAACGGATACCTGCGCCACCATAGGCACGGTCCAAAAATAATTTGGTATTTTTATTAATTTAGTTAAGTGAAATTGTATAATTCCAATCTGGCAAGACACTGTGTTTGTTTATGTTTATTAATAATGTGGAAAACCACGCCCTGTGGGCGTGGTCAGAGTTTAAAGGCTTTGCCAGTAAAACGACTCATTGTTACAATCTAAGTTGAGTTGTCCCCACAACATCAACAAAGGAGTAACAAATGAGTCGATTTCGCAAATTATCGCATACGATATGGCATTGTCAATATCATATTCTTTGGACACCAAAATATCGTCTAAGAATACTTACTGGTCAAGTAGCAGAAGAAGTAGGTAAGTGTATCAGAGCATTTTCTGAACAAAAAGGCTGTGAAGTTGTTGAGTTATAGCCAAACAAATATGATTTTAGGAATTTGGCAATAAAATGGCTTTCTAAAAAACAGATTTATTTGACTAAGCATACTATACAAGCACGCCCCTTAATTCCCTCTTTATAGAGAGGACTGGGAGGTGTAAATTTTTCGAAAACCTTATTTGTTTGACTATAAATGTACAAATTGACCATGTTCATCTGCTTGTCATGGTAGTACCCAAGATATCGATATCCGATTTTGTAGGTATAATCAAAGGCAGAACAGCTATTCGAGTTTTCAATAAGTTTCGACATTTGAAGCAAAAACCTTATTGGGGTAATCATTTCTGGTCGAGAGGTTACTGTGTCGATACCGTTGGTTTGGATACGGAAAAGATACGTAAATATGTGAAATATCAAGAGCAGAAAGAGCGCCAAGAAGAGTCACAACGGTAAATTTAAAATGGGGACAACTCAACCTTGCTTCCTTTGGAAGGAAGGCATTTTCATCCCCTTATAGGGGTTATCCCAAAGCCACCTGCTCCGCGGGTGGATTCTTTACTTCTTTCATTTGGTCATCAGTGATTTTGATTCCTTTTTGGTATTCTTTCTCGTTAAGAATGGTTTGTACGAGAAGACCCGCTGTTGTTGTAGTGCCAGCAATTAAACTTAGCATAACATCATAAGACCTCAAAGGATTCCCCTCCCAATTTTTACTGATAAAACTAAACAGACGATGTTCTACCGGATTCCATTTTGATGCTCCTGAGGGATAGTGGCAAATCCTGATGGAGAGTCCGTAAACTTTACAAATATTTTGATAAAGCGCATATTTCCACAACCGGGGACGAAATCCGTTGCTCCCTCCTGCGTCACAAAGAATAAGGAGTTCTTTTGCGCATGGATACCTCTTCCAACCAAATTCATCCAGCCAAATCTTAATTGACTCGACTGCAAATTCCGGTGTGTCATAGGACGTACCAACAATAACTGTCCCTAAATTAGTCAGCAATTCATAGATACCAAACGGACATCCAACACCAATTGCCTGAGAACGAAAATCATGGGCCAAAACTTCATTTACTATTTTTGTCCACGCCTTGCCCTCATTTCTGAAATTACCTATCAATTCCTTTTTCTTACTGTCAACACTGATTATTGGCTGACCAGAATCTTCAAAATACTTTTTTGTCTCATTAATAATTTCAAACTGTCTATTACGGTCCGGATGACGTGTCTCTGCTATCGTTTTGCGATTTACTCTCAGAGAATAATCCATGTCCTTAAGAAGCCTGCTAACTGTTGTTGCACATACGCTTACACCTCTATCACCGCATTCTTTTTTTAGAGTACGTGTGCTTCTTCTCGTCCATATTTTTCCTTTACCCATTGGGTCTCCTGCAGTATCGCCCTCCATCAATTCTTCAAGAAGTTTTACCACATCAGTTTTTTTTTAATCGAAGAACGACCTGAACCAACCTTACGTATCCGTCCCGGTGTAATGTTCTTACTCGAAAGTTCCCGACGCCCCTTGGCAATTGTTTTTACATTTATGCCGGTTAGCTGTGAAAGTCTTAAATCGCCGCCATGTCCCAGTTTCATTGATTCTAAACCAAGATAAAGCCGTTTCTGCCTTTCATCAAGTATGGAAAGAAATGTCTGCAGGCAATCCGTAACCACTTCACTCCCAAAGCCGGGAATTAATACCTTTTCTTCCTTACAAGCACACAACATGATTGACTGTTTACGTCTGGCGAGTTGATCCGTACCTAACACCTTGGAGATATACAAATATTCTCCGGCAATCTGCTCGCGCAAGACCCTTCCAGATACCACTAATTGAGTCAGTGCATTAAAGACTCGCACATGTACCAGCGTTTGAAGCTCCGAGGCAAAATAACCTTCCTGGGATTTATTAATGATGGCCTCGAGAGTATCTACAAGACTTCCTTGTTGAGAAAAATATATTTGATTGAAACTCCAAATGCCATATTTATTATAGCTTGCAAGTGTATCCAGTGTATGGTATTTGCCCGCATGGGAATAACTCGCACGATGTCCGAGCGATTTTAGCTTCCTGAAAACCGTTGCTTTTGAAGTCGTTCCCAAAGCTTCTTTGATACTGTCCAGAGTTAAAACGACATCCCTGCTGAATAGTCCCAAGAGCTTGCGATGAGAATACTTAGCTAAACGCATAATGACACCATTAGGATTAATACGCCGGATAAAATACCACTTAATCCTAATGTTATCATAATGGCTGGAGGGTGTCAATGCCTATATTTACTAGTTGTAACGGCTATTACCGTGACATACACAAAGACACTACAACGATACTATTGGTACTATACAATACCATGTTATTTGTGGTCGCTCCCAAAGGTGCTATGAATTATTTAATCAAAAACAACACCCTTTTTCCGCCTTTATTAAGTGGGACTTTTGCGGCCGTTTGCTTAACTTAATGACATTGGCTTGCAAGCCTGAACCCATAAAAAAACCCTGACAGGGTTCCTCACCCTGTCAGGGTTGACCAACATACGTCCGGTTATGATTCTGGATTCAACTAATCAACCATTAAAAGCCTTACGCCTATTCCACCAGCCGGACGGTCACTTCTGCTTTTTCCTTCACCCCCTTCGCCTTGAAGCGTGCCTTTGCATCACAATTATTTTTCTTGCACTTCTTCTTTGCCGTTATGGTAAATACGGCCTTGCCCTCTGCGTCTGTATTCTGGTGTGAAGGCTTCACCTTTATTTTTTTATTGTTACTCGTGGTTGTTTTTCCCCTCACTTTGACCCCTTCAATACCGAAGCCATCCGCATCAGTGACCATTACCGTCACCTGCCCTTCCTCACCCTTTCCCAGAGATAATGAGTCCGGCGATACCGCTATCTTCTCCGCCTTGCTAGGCGTCCCGGGGGTGGGTGAAGAAGAAGGTGTAGGTGTAGGTGTAGGTGTAGGTGTAGGTGTAGGTGTAGGTGTAGGTGTAGGAACGGGTACCGTTGCTACAGGGGTAATTGACGGCGAGGGAACTGGTGTTGCCGGTGTGAAGGCAGGGGACGCCGTTGGCACAGGCAGGGCCGATACTGAACAGGTACCCGTCACCAATTGCGGGAACCCGGTAATGGTTGTCTCGTCATAAAAACTCGCCGTCAGGGTATCTCCGTCTGCCGCCTGTATGTGTTCATAGTCGAGTGTGGAATCTGCGCTTATCTGTATTGAACCCATGAATATACCCGTATCGGTACCCGTCTCCGCCATACTTACCCCTGCAATGTTAAACTGAGAGGTCTGTACATAAACTTTCTCTAAAAGCGTTTCCGCCTCTTTATGGTATGCGTTCGACTCCGCATTATTGAGGGTGATTTCCGCATATTCCCCGGTGAGATATAGTCAAACAAATAAGGTTTTCGAAAAATATACACACCCCCGGCCCCTCTTTTTAGAGGGGTGATAAGAAGTCCCCTCTATCAAGAGGGGATTTAGGGGTGTGTTTGATAATATGCCTAGTCAAATAAATCTGTTTTTTAGAAAGCCATTTTATCGCCAAATCTCTAAAATCATATTTGTTTGGCTATATGCAGGACGGCTGAATGCAAGCGGTGCGTCAAAATTGCTGAAAGAGAGTTTCTTTGTGACTGATACGGCGGAAGGTGGGCTGTATGCCACCGTAACCGTACCGTCCTGCACGGTCTTTACCGTACCGATATTTGACCGCGCCGTTGCACCTGCCCCTCCGCTCGTGGTAGTACATGTCTTTATGGTCGCTATAAATGTGCCACTGTCAGCGCCGTCTTCGTTTAAATCCAGCAGGAGGTCGCTTCCGATATAATAGTTATCGCCCGAAACCTTTATGGCAGTGGTGAGTATCTCCTTTGTCCCTGCGTCGGTGTTTCTGTCGCCGTCCGCTACCGTGACAATCACCGTATCACCGGAGAGATACGCCACATCCTTGCTCAGTGTCATAACGTCCTGCGATACCGTCGGGGTTGGCGAGGGCTGTGATGTGATTGTAGGGGTCGGCGTTAATAAAACCGTGGGTGTGGGCGACACCGCTGCTGCCGTGGTCGGTGTGGGTACTATCGGGGCGGATTCTGTGGTGAAACTCCATGAATGATTCGATTCTATTGTTGTTCCCGTCCAGTTTGCCGCCTGGATTTTCGTAGTGGCGAATGCCGTATA
Organism: Candidatus Kuenenia stuttgartiensis; assembly: GCF_900232105.1. NCBI lineage: Bacteria > Pseudomonadati > Planctomycetota > Candidatus Brocadiia > Candidatus Brocadiales > Candidatus Brocadiaceae > Candidatus Kuenenia > Candidatus Kuenenia stuttgartensis. Next base: position 4,214,303 of record NZ_LT934425.1, on the reverse strand, counting down.
AGTAGTATCGTAAGAAAGAACGCTTGTGGGAGTAAATATGGCGTCGTAGAAATTAGTACTTGCAACGCCATCTATCTTATTTCCGTCAGGAAAGGAGAAGAACCCGATATCCGGAAGTATGTACAGGAGAAAGCAACAATAAGAGAATCGATAGATACGCTGGAGAAAGAGATTGAACAACTCAAGGCGACAAAAAAGAATACGGAGAAACATATAGAGTTTTCAAAACTCCCGGAAGATAAGAAATTTCAGGATTTAAAGAAGAGCGGAAAGCAATTCGTAGACACAATCAAAATGATTGCTTATCGGGCAGAGACGGCAATGGCAAATACATTGCAGGAATATATTTCTAAAAAAGATGAAGCAAGATCACTGGTACGTCAAATTTTTATGACAGATGCAGATATAATGCCGGATGAAAAGAATGGCGTCTTAAGGATAACGATTCATAACATGACAAACCCAAGGAACAACAGATATGTTCAGCAATTATGCGATGTACTTAATAGTTCCGAAACATTATTCCCAGGCACAAATCTGCGCCTTGTATATAATTTGGTATCAAATCAAATTCCACCAGATCAGGAGTTCTGAAGGTAGGTGGAGTATTCGATGCTGCTGCCCGATGTGCCAAGCTTGGTGACAAAGGCGTCATAACTGCCGCCGTGAGGAGTCGTTGTTCCCACGATTGGGAGGCCGTTGCCCTCAGTATATCCGGTAACATAGGCAGACCCCGCGCCGTCCACCGCTATGCCATAGCCATGATCCGTGTCGCCTCCTCCAAGGTAGGTGGAGTATTCGAGGATGGGGTCTATGACGAGGGGGGAGGATTTTTCGTATGAGGCAACGGTAAAGCCGTAGATGAATTTATGATGGCGTCTTTCGGGATGTACACTCTTGGATGGTTCGGGTGGGAGCAGGTTTGTAACCTGATCCCCGTTGTTTATGTCTTTTAAAATCTTAGCTATGGGAGCGACCACAAATAACATGGTATTGTATAGTACCAATAGTATCGTTGCAGTGTCTTTGTGTATGTCACGGTAATAGCCGTTACAACTAGTAAATATAGGCATTGACACCCTCCAGCCATTATGATAACATTAGGATTAAGTGGTATTTTATCCGGCGTATTAATCCTAATGGTGTCATTATGCGTTTAGCTAAGTATTCTCATCGCAAGCTCTTGGGACTATTCAGCAGGGATGTCGTTTTAACTCTGGACAGTATCAAAGAAGCTTTGGGAACGACTTCAAAAGCAACGGTTTTCAGGAAGCTAAAATCGCTCGGACATCGTGCGAGTTATTCCCATGCGGGCAAATACCATACACTGGATACACTTGCAAGCTATAATAAATATGGCATTTGGAGTTTCAATCAAATATATTTTTCTCAACAAGGAAGTCTTGTAGATACTCTCGAGGCCATCATTAATAAATCCCAGGAAGGTTATTTTGCCTCGGAGCTTCAAACGCTGGTACATGTGCGAGTCTTTAATGCACTGACTCAATTAGTGGTATCTGGAAGGGTCTTGCGCGAGCAGATTGCCGGAGAATATTTGTATATCTCCAAGGTGTTAGGTACGGATCAACTCGCCAGACGTAAACAGTCAATCATGTTGTGTGCTTGTAAGGAAGAAAAGGTATTAATTCCCGGCTTTGGGAGTGAAGTGGTTACGGATTGCCTGCAGACATTTCTTTCCATACTTGATGAAAGGCAGAAACGGCTTTATCTTGGTTTAGAATCAATGAAACTGGGACATGGCGGCGATTTAAGACTTTCACAGCTAACCGGCATAAATGTAAAAACAATTGCCAAGGGGCGTCGGGAACTTTCGAGTAAGAACATTACACCGGGACGGATACGTAAGGTTGGTTCAGGTCGTTCTTCGATTAAAAAAAAACTGATGTGGTAAAACTTCTTGAAGAATTGATGGAGGGCGATACTGCAGGAGACCCAATGGGTAAAGGAAAAATATGGACGAGAAGAAGCACACGTACTCTAAAAAAAGAATGCGGTGATAGAGGTGTAAGCGTATGTGCAACAACAGTTAGTAAGCTTCTTAAGGACATGGATTATTCTCTGAGAGTAAATCGCAAAACGATAGCAGAGACACGTCATCCGGACCGTAATAGACAGTTTGAAATTATTAATGAGACAAAAAAGTATTTTGAAGATTCTGGTCAGCCAATAATCAGTGTTGACAGTAAGAAAAAGGAATTGATAGGTAATTTCAGAAATGAGGGCAAGGCGTGGACAAAAATAGTAAATGAAGTTTTGGCCCATGATTTTCGTTCTCAGGCAATTGGTGTTGGATGTCCGTTTGGTATCTATGAATTGCTGACTAATTTAGGGACAGTTATTGTTGGTACGTCCTATGACACACCGGAATTTGCAGTCGAGTCAATTAAGATTTGGCTGGATGAATTTGGTTGGAAGAGGTATCCATGCGCAAAAGAACTCCTTATTCTTTGTGACGCAGGAGGGAGCAACGGATTTCGTCCCCGGTTGTGGAAATATGCGCTTTATCAAAATATTTGTAAAGTTTACGGACTCTCCATCAGGATTTGCCACTATCCCTCAGGAGCATCAAAATGGAATCCGGTAGAACATCGTCTGTTTAGTTTTATCAGTAAAAATTGGGAGGGGAATCCTTTGAGGTCTTATGATGTTATGCTAAGTTTAATTGCTGGCACTACAACAACAGCGGGTCTTCTCGTACAAACCATTCTTAACGAGAAAGAATACCAAAAAGGAATCAAAATCACTGATGACCAAATGAAAGAAATAAACATAAACAAACACAGTGTCTTGCCAGATTGGAATTATACAATTTCACTTAACTAAATTAATAAAAATACCAAATTATTTTTGGACAGTGCCTTAGTTATAGCCAAACAAATATGATTTTAGAGATTTGGCGATAAAATGGCTTTCTAAAAAACAGATTTATTTGACTAGGCATATTATCAAACACACCCCTAAATCCCCTCTTGATAGAGGGGACTTCTTATCTCCCCCCTAAAAAGAGGGGCCGGGGGTGTGTAAATTTTTCGAAAACCTTATTTGTTTGACTATATTTGAAAAATCCAAGGGGACATAAAAAACAATGTAGCCCCTTTAGGGGCGGTCTGTTTGTAGCGCAATAAAATTCAACAGGTAAATAGCTCCGTAGGAGCGGCCTGTATATGATTGACAGGAAGACAGGCCGCTCCTGATTATAGAGACAGGTTTCAAACCTGTCTCTACGATCTGTTATGGTATCCTATCTACAAACAGGTTGCTCCTACGGAGCTTATCGGTAATACGTTTTTTTTAAAAACCAAAGTGTTACAATAATTCTTAACTTAATGACATTGGCTTGCAACCTGAACCTATGAGTTTATGCGTATAATGGGGCCATGTACTGCGGTAAAATTCCAATGCACAAAATCCCTGACTCGAAAATCAGACTACAAAAAATAGTTTAAATACAGATACTACAACACGATATGGTTATAAGCCCATTTTTATCGTTTCTGGGTGTTGCAAATGAAACATGATGACTGGTGACTTATTTTGTCATTACAAGGGTATCAGCTTGTTATTGCGAGGGTCTCAGCTTGTCATTGCGAGGGTCTTTTCCGAAGCAATCTCATAAACCGTCATAGAGATCCTTCCATCCTGCATTCATTCCATTAATTAATTCTATTTTTTAAGCCCTTGAGCCACCCTTAATTTGCTTCTCCTGCGATATGGCGTTTCTTACGTCACGAAATATCTCGTAGTATACTGATTGCTTCGGAAAAGACCCTCGCAATGACAAGCTGAGAGACCCTTGCAATGACAAGCTGATACTTTTTGGATGGCCCTATACATTTGAACCGGTACAGAAACAGAAATGCCAGATGTTTCCGACTCTAAAGTAAGACTACAAAAAAATAGTTTAAGTACACATACTACAACACGATAGGGTTATAAAACCATTTTCATCGTTTCCGGGTGTTGCAAATGAAACATGATGACTGTTTGGAATCTGGAATTTATTTGTCATTTGTTCTGCTAATAGAAGGCTGGATTGAAAGTATAAAACGTTTGGTTCAGGTTGCAAACCTGATAATCATATAGAAGGCACCTCCGAGCGCACTCTTCATGGTAAAATGGAGGATACCGTGAAAGGCGATTGTTAAATAATAACAAAGTAAGGAGGGAGCGAGCAATGGGATATTTCGTAGGAATAGATTTACATGGTGATAATAATTATATTGGAATACTCGATGAGGAGGATCGGAAGGTATTCAAGAGGAGAAACCGTAATGACATCAATGAAATAAAGCGCGTATTAGAGCCATACAAAAAAGAAATAAAGGGTATAGTAGTAGAATCGACCTTTAACTGGTACTGGATAGTGGATGGTCTGATGGAGGCAGGCTATCAGGTACACCTGGCAAATACATCGGCAATGCAGCAGTATGAGGGATTAAAGTACATTGACGACACGAGGGATTCGTTTTGGTTGGCAAAGATGTTACGGTTAAAGATATTACCAGAGGGATATATTTATCCCAAAGAGACGCGGTCAGTGAGGGATTTACTGAGGAAGCGGATGATGTTGGTACAACAAAGGACAGCGCATATATTGAGTATGCAAACGATGGTAAACCGTAACAAAGGAGTACCGATAAGCGGTGATACGATAAAGAAGCTGAGTAACGAAGAGGTAATGGGGATGTTCAGCGACGTGCATTTGACCATGTCAGCACAGTGCGATCACGAGGTAATAGAGGTATTAAATAAGCAGATATACAAGATAGAGAAAGCGGTATTAAAGGAGGTGAAGCTAAAGAAGCCGTATAAGAAATTGCTCAAGGTGCCTGGGATAGGCGAAATCCTGGCAATGACGATAATGCTGGAGACTGGGAACATAGAGCGATTTAGTGATGTGGGGATGTATTCATCTTATTGCAGATGCGTATCGGCAAAAAAATTATCGAATGGTAAGAGCAAAGGGAAAGGAAACCGTAAGAACGGGAATAAATACCTTGCGTGGGCGTATGTGGAGGCAGCGCATTTTCACGTAAGATTTTGCGAAAAGGGAAGGAAATGGCATCAGAGGAAGGCGTCAAAGAGCCATGTAGTTCTGGCAACGAAAGCCTTGAGCAATAAGCTGGCCAGGGCATGTTATTACATAATAAAGGAGCAAGTAAACTACGACGAGAAAAAAATGTTTGGGTAGCAAGCAGATTAGGTGGTGCAAGGAACCGGTTGCGGGTTAGGTAACCAATCCATGAAACCTGATTGGAAGTTGTTCCACCTTTTATTATGAGTTGTGCCGGTAAAGGAATCGGCGAAAAAGAATATTCCATTCTGATCTGCCCATACCATGAGCCGTGAGGTTTTGGCCGTAGAGCCGAATATTCTGTGAATAACGATTGGACACTGGTGCTAAGCCCCATAAGCGCTAACTTGTTTTAGGTATGCTCGAAGTATTTTGATATCTGTGTTTTTCGGATTCTTGTATTTTCTGCTAAAGAACAAGCAATGTCATTCCAGCACTTAAGAACTTCCTGTAATGATAACGCTGGTTCTATAGCCCGTTTTACTTGATTAAGCATAAAAGCAAATTCACGCCATTTGCTTTTAGTCTTCTTGCTTGACAATGAAGTATCCCCAGGGGGAAAAAGACGTAGCAAAATCTATTAGTTTTTCTGTCAAAAGAGCAACGAATAGTTTGCCATAAAGCCAAGCTTTTGAGCTATCATCATCGTATTTAGGTAAGTGTCCAAATTGTGCTATTTGTTTAAATCTTTTAAAGACCAGTTCAATTTGCCATCGAACTCGATACCATTCTAAGATATCAAAAGCGGTAAATTGATTTTCAGGAAACGTTGTGAATACTATTACGTACTTGGCATAAATAAGGGTCTCCGGTTTTAGTTCAATGCCCTTTTTGCTTGCATGTCTTTTAAGTTTTTTATGAGCTATTTTAATGGCTTCTTCTGTTTTGTGTATTATACAAAGACGACCTTTGACATATTCAGTATTATCAACGTTTGGAATAAAAACGTTCCATGATTTTATAGCAAGGGGTCTTTTTAAATATTGGATTTCTTTCAATAAAGGAAAGGGTTTCTTTTCTTCGCCGAATATCCGTAGAGATTGCGAATTAACTCTAACGCTAAGATAAGCGCCTTTCCTTGTTGCATGATGAATTCCTTGGCCAGTACAGTAACCTCTGTCAGCTATAATATAATCATCTTTTTTCATCGGAAACTGCCGAAAAGATTCTCCTGTGCCTTCTCCTTCAGTTCCCGTAAGTTTAAAGAAATCGCAAGATAATGAAGGAACCTCAATACTATAATGAATGCGCCAAAGACTTCCTGTTTTCCCAGGTTCCTTTACTGTTGTTGCATCAAATAAGCGAAGATGAAAATTATTCCGTTTATTAATTTGGAGGCCACGCTCACGGAATAAAGATAAACATAATTTATATAGCCATTCTTTGCTCTTTTTTAATCGCTTTAATAAGGCAACATCGGATAAATCTGCTAAGTTAGCACGCTTGGCTCGAACTACTGTTTCACGCAATGAATAGCCACATCCTAAATGAATTAATAATGTTCGAAGAAGCTTTTCTTCAGATTTATCCTTGCGCAAGCCTTTTAAAGCATTTGTATCAACGGCTAAACTTTTCCAATCGTTTGGGAAGAAAGTTCTTAGAAGATCCCAATCTTCTCTCATCATGGCTTTATCCTCCTATAGAGTGATTAGCGGGATAATTAACATAAAAATACCATGATGAATAAAATTTGTCAATAAAACAAGTTAGCGCTTATGGTGCTAAGCCCCACAATAAATGAACCTGGAATTCTCAGATTAAGTGGAATTAATATATTGAGGTAAAACGGATTTTAGCAGATAGACAGCATCTGGGAAAGAGGAGTTGGAATCTACCATGACGATGTCGATGGTATTAAAGTTTTTTTTACAACGGAAACACCTGGCGAGGTTCGTATTTGGGTTGGTGGCGGAATTAAATTCAGAACAGAGAGGGCAGAGGAAGCGGAAATAGCCTTCGGAGTATTTATGAGGTATGGAGAGGACATCAGCGATGAGTCGATCGATGGGGATATCGTTTCGTAATGAGCGCAAGAGTTGAGGGGAAAAGAGACGGGCCATGGTAGACCTCCTTAAAAAGATTGAATTTCAGCAAGAGCCTGATGGAAGATATCCTGGGTAATTTTCTGTGATTGTCTGATGGAAGCGTTAATCAGGCAGGCGGTGGAAATGGCGTTGATTTGCCTTGGGATGCCGGCGGAGAACTCATGGATCAGGTCTTTGACGTCTGAGTCAAAGATTTTATCGGATGCGCCGGAAGATTTCAGATGGAAGTCTATGTATGCAGCGGTTTGAGTTTTAGTAAGGGGATGAATGTGGTAATGTACCGAGATGCGTTGTGCGAAGTCGGCATGGATGTCTCTTTTGAGGATATATTTGAGGTGTTCCTGTCCCGAGAGGATGATTTTGAGATGAGTGGAAGAATCAAGCGGAGAGCTGACAAGGAGTCTGAGGTCTGTGATGGCGTCGGTTTTCAGGAGATGAGCCTCGTCGATAACGATAATGGGAGTGAGATTTGAGCGCAAGGATTTATCCATAATTTGGAGGAAGAGCCGGTCTTTGGTGTGTTTTGGTATTTCACCGAGCTGGGAGACGATTAAGGAGAGAAGGCTGGATGATTTTAGGTGGGTAAAATGGAGGTAGATGGGGAGAAACAGGTTTTGGGGGATTTGTGAGAGGAAGAGTTTGAGGAGTGTGGATTTTCCGACTCCCGTCTGTCCGTAGAGGACGGCGATAGAGCCTGAGTGTAAGAGGTATTGGAGTCGTGCAAGCCCCTGGGTAAAGCGTTCGTCTTTCATGATAAGGCTGGTGTTGATTCTTTCAGAGAACGGCTGAGTAGTCATGGAAAAATGAGAAGTAAACATGGTTAAGAGACCTCCTTTTTCGAGTAAGCGATTTGTAATTCACGAATGATATAGGGTAAGGTTTTCACGGAGGCATTTTGGAATGCCTCCGTGAGCAATGATTCGTTGAGAGCGGGGATACGGTTGTAGCATTTTTTAAGCGATTCGAGTTCATGAGAGCTGAAGGCGGAGAGAGAGCCTTTGTGTCCCATGAGGAGTGCGAGTTTCTGGACGAATGCCATGAATGGCCAGGGTCGTTCGGAGATGATTTGGTGGTAATCAATGCCTTTGGCCTGAGCCTGGAGAATGGATTTGTGTTTCTGAGTGATAGGGTCGAGGTAATTATGTTTTGGTTTTGAAGGTGAGGCGGCTGGAGTTTCAGCGCCCTGGTCGCGCAGGTAGAGATTTCCCGAGCCGAGGTATTCACCGTTTGCGGAATAGATCAAGACCTTTTTGAGATCGCCGTATGGGTCGTAACGGACTTCTACTTTATCGCCTCTGAGTTTGGGGTCAACACGGTAAAAGCGGTTATCAATGCGGACATCGGCAAAGGTTCTGTCAACGGTTCTGGGGATGCGTTTCATGAAGAAGGCAAGAGCGGCGTCCATATCGACGTGCCGGATGACGGTAAGCCCCTCGTCGTAGCGTTGTTTTGGAGATTGATTGGTTTCGGAGTGGATTCTTGCGTGATAGACAACGGCAAGGTAAGCGGAGAAGGCCTGGTTAATGGCATCAAGGGTGATAATGTCGCCGGAGCGGACTTCCGACTCGAACTGTGTCTGGCTGGTGCCGAAGAAACGTTCGACCAGTCCGCCGGGAGCAGGGTCGCGTGGTGGTCTGTGGATGAGTTTAATGCCGAGGTTGTAACAGGCAGAGCGCAGGGCGTCAGAGTGGTAGACCTTGGCATTGTCGAGGTAGAGTTCTTTGGGCGAGCCGTGGATAGTCCAGGCCCTGATGAGAGAATCGATAAGGATATCGAGGGTTTGTTTGAGATAATACCGTCCTTCGACCACATAACGGCTGTAGCAGTCGATAAAGAGACAGAGGTTTGTGGGAAGCGCCTCGCCGTCAACGAGCACGAAAGGGCCTTCCTGGAAGTCGCCAATCCAGAGGTCGTGGGTATGCTCACGGCTAAGAGCGTATACGCACCTTTTGCTGTGAGACGCCGAGTTTGAGCCGGGTCGCCCCTGCGAGTCTGAGATGGCGGTAGAGGGTGGATTTGGGGATCGTTTTCCCATAGTATTTCTCAAGAAAGCGGTTGAGGCAATCGTCGCTGCGGCGTGGTTGTTCTTTTTTGAGTTCAACGGCTTTGTCGATAATTTCAGGAGAAAACCTTCTGGATGCGCCACGGTCGCTCCTCGCCTTTCTTGCAAGAGATTGAAATCCATCTTTGCGGTAGCGGTTGAGTTTTCTCCTGAGGGTAGAGATAGTGGGTCTTTTCCGCTTTCCGTTGGGGAATACGACCTCCTGAAGGCAGAGTTTTTTCAGAAAAAGGTTGGTCTGCTCCTTCTCAATCTCACCGAAGATGACAGGATGCAGAAGATTGCACCAGAATAAAGCCCATTTTTCGTCTTTCGATTTCATAATTCACCTCCTTTTTTAAGTGTGGAGGTGATTGTAACTCAAGACCAGCCGCTTTTTGTTGCCAGTTCGGGGAAAAATGAATGCCCAAAAATTCGGTGATATTCCGGCTCGGCGCTGAACAATTGAATCGATTGATCGAGGGAGGTTTTTCGTTGTTTGCTTTTATACTTTCCGTGGTAAATGGGAAACATTTGGCGAAAAACCGGAGAGTTGGGGTCGGCCTGCCTGATGAGGTCAAAGGCGTTGCGGAGTGTGTATTTCAGTGAGCCAAAGAAACGCAGCCACCTCCAAACGGTTGACCAGGCAAGCATGCGGTTGTCTATTTCCTGTGTTCGGGTAGTATATCCGATGGCAGAGGAGACACTCCGGTAGGTTTCTGTATCATCTTTGACATAAGCCTGACTGAAGGAGAGACAGTGATCCTTTACGTACCGCTTGTAAGGGAGCGCATACTCAGGATAGGAAGTAAACGTCTTCTTGCACAAGGAACATTTCCAACGTCCCAGGAAAGATTCTATCGTATGAACAAGGGAGTCGATAATAACGTGAAACAACCGATATCTGCATTCATGAAGGGTGAAATTGACATGGGTACTCTTGCACTTTGGACAAAAGCATGGCTTCTGTTTTGTCGCAATAAGCTTTTCATGCTTGTGGATTTTTTCTATAATATTCACGCACTGCCTCCTTTGTATAGGGGGGAAATGGGCAGGAGGATGAAGTTTCCCAACGTTCGGTCCTCCTGCCCTGAGTTTTTTATGTTCCGGAAAAATCTTACAAAACTTGTCCTCGTGAAAACGGGGAACTGGGAAGTAAACCGCCGTTAGGAAGTTTGGAAGTGGTTTTAACCTCTTCCAAACTATTTAATGAGGCTTTACTCCGCCTTACGGACGGAACTTCTTTCTAACGGGGTAAACGATGTATTTTTCTTAACGTGAACAAAAAATCAAGTGAAATACTTACGCAGGATAAAAAAAAGGCGGGGTAGCTGGGTAAGATTTTTCAAATCATTTGCTGGGTATTAGACTCAAATATTCTGAGACTAATTGGGCATTTTTGGAGCATTTATTCTAAGACGTAGCACTTAACGGTACATGCAGGGCTTTTACCGGTATTGAATTTTATGGGTAAGCTGATGTTCCGGGAGAGAGTCCATGAAGCGGTCCATAAGGATCGTGGAGCAAATGCCCGGTATCAGTTTGTCGATGCGGTACAAATGGTAGTGATAGGGTTGATAGCAGGGGCGACATCGATGGTAGAGGTGATGAAGGTGTGTACAGATGAGGTATTGAAGAAGATGTCCGGGTGGAAAGAGGTACCTGTAGATACTACGATAGGACGTATTATGAAGCTGGCGAGTCAGGGAGATATAGTGGAACTGACGGGGGTGATCCACCGGTTTAGGGGAAAGATATGGAAGCGTGCGGTGAGATCAGGCCATAAACTCAGGAGTGCTCTTTGCGAAGTATGGATAGATGTTGATTCTACCGTAGATGGTGTATATGGGAAACAGGAGGGTGCAGAGGTAGGATATAATCCGCACAAGAAGGGGCAGAAGGCGTATCATCCCTTAATGGCATTTATTGCAGAAACAAAGGAGGTATTACATAGTTGGTTCCGCTGTGGAAGCGCCTACACGAGTAACGGAGTAGTAGAGTTCATGAAGGAATGTATGGCGTACATGAATAAGGGGGTAAGGGTGGTATTTCGGGGAGACAGCGGTTTTTTTACCGGAGAATTACTTGAATACCTTGAGTCAATATTGGCGGGATATCTGATTAAGGTAAAGCTGAAGAATCTGGAAGGATTGCTTGAAGGGCAGAAATGGAATGAGGTGAAAGGGGAGCCAGGATGGGAACAGGCTGAATTTTGGTATCGATGTGCAGGGTGGGATCGTGCGAGACGTTTTGTGGCAGTGCGGCAATTGGTCAAAAGAGAAAAGAAATTAGTAGAAGTGTCCGTGTATGAGTATTTTTGTTACGTTACAACGGAGCGGTTAAGTCCGATGGAAGCGCATCGTTGTTATGGAAAGAGGGCTACCTGCGAGACTTTGATAGAAGAGAGTAAAGGACAGATGAATGCGGGGCACATACGTACGGGTGAATTTTTGGCCAATGCTGCGCTATTTCAGTGTGCGGTGTTAGCGTATAATCTTTTGAAGTGGATGGGATTGCTCAGTGGTGGAGTGATACAACAGTGGGAAGTAAAGACGATGAGACTGTGGTTAATCCGTGTGGCAGGGAAACTGGTGGAGAGAAGCCGGCAGATGACATTAAAATTGCCGGAGAAATTTCTCCATCAGGAGGAATGGGAAAAGTGGGAACGCATGTCACTGGATGTAGTTTTTCAGTAGAAAACCGACGTTGTATTTCGTTTTTTTAGTCTTTTGAGAGTGGTAAGTATACCGCAGATGGAGACAGTACATCCCTACCTTGATTTTCATTGCATCAGGGAGCACGTTTCCGGCAATTTCTCATGTCTTTTTGTTTAAAGCATTACTTTGTTAAAAATTAAGCGGCGATTTTTTTCTTAAATCGAGCGGATTTAATTTTAAAATATTCTTGTGAGAGTTTTTCGTTCTTTGATAAAGCGTTTGTTGATGAGAATTCAAGCAGGGAATTGATTGCTTTTTTGAATTCATTAAAGGTAGAAGGTTTTGTTTCCATGATTTTATCCAGATAAGCGTTTTGTTTTATCCAGTAAACGAATGTCCATGAGATCAGACAAATATTCCAATATCGCTCAATCTTGTCAATGTGCCTTACCTGATAATGATCGAAATAAAAAGTATCCTTCAATTCCTTGAAACAGTGTTCAATACCCCAACGCAACAGATAGTTTGTGATAACCGTTTTTACAGAGGCGTCGAGTTGATTGGTGATAAGGACATGATATTTTTTATCATCTTCCTTGTTCCATTTTCCCAAAATTACCACAAACTTCAACGGGACATTGCAACCATTCAGTTTGGCGTCAAACGTGTAGGTTTTATAGGAAACTTCACTTCCATCCGCGGATTTTAAAGTAACATACTTGGTTTTGTCGGCATAATGCTTTTTGATGAGGGTCACGAGCTCATCTGGTTTGATTATGCAATATTTTTGTTTTTCCGGATGGTACATGGAGATATTTCTGTTTGATTTTATTTCTGAAAAAAAGTGTTTCTTTTTTGCGTGAATATGTTCGAGAAACCGTTGAGAGGCATACCATGTGTCGAAGGCAATAGCTGAAAAATCAAAGACGTTAGAAGCAGCATCAAACATATCCATTGCTATTTGTATTTTGTCTTTAAATTTGGGATCATTTTTCCCTTCCCCGAACTCATCGGCAGGAAGGTAGGGAATAACATCCAGGGGAAAATGTTTTGTTTTTGAGACAAATGCCGCGCCAACAACAACATTGCAGGTTTCCGGCCTTTTAAGCGGACCGCAATATTGCCATTTGGCTGCCTCTGTATTTTTAGCATAGGGCTTTGGACATCCGGTATCATCTATGGTAAGGATGCTGTCTTTTGTCAATGCCGTGGTTCTTTGTTTTTGGATAATGTCCATTCTTTTCTGCTTTAATGCGGGTAAATCCCATTTGGATTCAGAAAAGAAGCATTGAAATTTCTGGTAATCCGTATGAACGGCTTGCGCCATGGCCTCCAGTGAATTTCTTTTATAGTCTTTAAACATTGCGTAGACGACAAGTAGAAACATTGCAAATTGTTTTTTAGTAAAACACGATGCAAAATGTTCAAGAAATTTATTTAATAACGGTATGTTTGTTCTGAAAATACTCAAATCCTTTGCTCCGGTAATTGATTGTGTAAAAAATTTACAAGTGCAATTAATACCGGAAGTAACGAGCAAAATCAAGAGTAAATATTTATCGCAAAGCATTGCTAAGTCATAAGTTGTGGCCGACTCGACTTACGACTTAAAAATATTTTTTCAGACGCTTTCTTTAACAAAGTAATGTTTAAAGTAGTACAATAGCGCTACCACAATTGCTAAAAAACGGATATCTGTTATCGCTTTTTGCCAATCTTGGTAGTGGAAAATACTGATTTTCGCATTGCGAAAATCGTTTGCAGGATTTAGGTGTAAGTTATATTTTCCTTATATCAAAAAAATTTAGGTATGTCCCGAAAAAAATGTGTTTATTTAAAAAAAATTTTGCCCTCTCTTTGAAAAATTGTTGTTTTTAACCTCTCCCTTGCTTTAAATGCCGGTTTTTTATATCCTCTCAGCGTACAACGCACAAATAAATAAGCACGATAACGCTTCACCTACCCACACTTAATATCACATGTTCTTGCAATGCTAACCTTTACAACTACTGCCAAGTTAGGTTGATGCGTATGACCCAAGCCCTTGGCTATATGCTTTCAATCCTTCAGGCCTGTCGTATTTCGGTAGTTTGACAGAAGCGCAAACGCATGTATCCATTAACCCAAAAGTAGGCATCCATTTGTATACACCCAAAATAGGGTATATACAAATGAATTATTTTTAATATGCTATATGCTATAGGTTTTTTAATGAATATTTGCAAAAAACCTCATTCCCTAAGGGCGCATGGGGAAGCATGGAAATGTAGCGCCGCAACCCTTGTGGCTGGCCAATGTTCCGTATCAAAGTATTTTGTAGTTTCAAAGTAGTGTGCGTTGTGAGATACGGGTTTTCATATAATCAATAATGGAGGATGGTAAAATGAAAAAGAAGAACAAGTTTTTTGTATTACTTGCGGTTCTTTTGCCGGTCGTTTTTTTCTTCAAAATCCTCCTGGCTGATACAGGTAAACCATTGTCTAAACCAATAAGTCCGCAATCTGTAATCAAAAACCTCTCTCCGGCTTCGACCGGGGATGAGCAATTGAGTATGGCAGAGGTTGTTCAAAGGACAAGGAAACTTCAGATGCCTTTTATAGCCAATGAAGGGCAAACCGATGAAAGGGTAATGTTCTATGCTAACACATTTGGGGGAACGGTATTTGTAACGAAGAATGGAGAGATTGTCTATTCCCTGCCCCAACGAAAAAATGGAGGGGCCGACGTCCATGCCCACAACAGACCGGTAAATCCTCATAAATCCCCCATTAACAAAGGGGAAAAGGGAAATGCAGGGGGATTTGACGGTATGCATCATCACTCGCCTGCAAATAGCCCGTCAGTAAAGGCTGGCGGACAGAATGATACGAAGCAGGATGACGGTAAACAAGGCCATTCCGAAAATAAAAAGAAACAAGGGACAAGGGGAGTAGTATTGAAAGAGGAGATGGTAGGCGGCTGGATTGGTAAGATAAAAGGGGAAAAGAAGGCCACCACAACTGTGAACGACTTCAGAGGAAATGATCAATCGAAGTGGAAGACCAATATCCAGACGTATGATGTGGTGACGCTTGGGGAAGTTTATAATGGAATAGAACTAAAACTGAAGGCGTACGGGAATAACGTCGAAAAACTCTTTTATGTAAAGCCTGGCGCAGACCCCACGGCGATAAAACTGAGACTGAGCGGTGCAAAGACATTAAAAGTAAATGAAGATGGACTGCTTGAGGCGGAGACGGCGTTAGGTATCGTCAAGTTCACAAAGCCCATAGTCTATCAGGAATCCAAAGTTCCTTCTACCACTACAAAAAAAAGCCGTTCTTCCGCTCCCCTTGCGGGAAAGGGTAGGGGTGAGGGGGATCTCAGTGACAGACAATACATTGAGGCTGCTTATGTTGTAATAGGTAATGAGTATAGTTTTAAACTTGAAGACTATGACAGGTCACGGGAGGTTGTAATTGACCCACTCCTTGAGTCCACATACTTGGGAGGATCCGGAGGATCTGGTGCGGACTATGGTAATGCTATAGCCATAGATTCAGGGGGAAATATCTATGTGACTGGTTCGACTGGGTCACCAGACTTTCCCACAACTCCCGGCGCCTATGATACTTTTTTTAATGGTAGTGATTATGCCTTTGTGTCAAAGCTCAATAGTGACTTAACCAGCCTCCTTGCATCCACCTATTTGGGAGGAGTTGGCGAAGATTCTGGCAATGCTATAGCCATAGATTCTGGGGGAAATATTTATGTGACTGGTTCAACCGGGTCAACAGACTTTCCAACTACCCCGGGTGCTTATAATACTTCCGGTAGTGGCTTTGTATCAAGGCTAAGTAATGATCTAACCAGCCTCCTTGCTTCTACATATTTGGGAAACGCAGGCACTTCAATAGCCATAGACACTGGAGGAAATATTTATGTGGGGGGGGGTGACACCGTATTTAAGCTCAATGGGGCGTTAACAAGTCTCCTTGGTTCCACATCTTTGAGTGGAGGATCTATCAGTGCTACAGCCATAGATTCATATGGAAATGTCTATGTAACTGGTTCGACCGGGTCATCAAGTTTTCCAACAACCTCGGGTGTCTATGATGATTATTTTAATGGCGGTAGCGATGTCTTTGTATCAAAGCTTAATAGTGCATTAACGAGCCTCCTTGCATCCACCTATCTGGGAGGAGATGGCGAAGATTCTGGTAATGCTATAGCCATAGATTCGGGGGGAAATATCTATGTGACTGGTTCAACAGGATCAACAGACTTTCCAACAACTCCAGGTGCTTATGATACTTATTTTGATGATTATTATGATTTTAATGTCTTCGTATCAAAGATCAATAGTGATTTAACCACTCTCCTTTCATCCACATATCTGGAATGGGTTGCCAGTGATGCTGGCAATGATATAGCCATAGACTCAGAGGGGAATGTATATATTACGGGTGGTTCTAATGTATTGAAGCTTACTGGTGATTTAACCAGCCCCCTTGCTTCAAAATATTTGGGTGGAGGATATGGAGATAGTGGAGGATATATTAGCGCTATAGCCATAGACTCAAACGGGAATATATATTTAACTGGTTCGGCCTGGTCATCAGACTTTCCAACAACTCCGGGTGCTTATGATACTTCTTTTAATGATGGTTATGATGTCTTTGTATCGAAGCTCAACGGTGATTTGACCAACCTTCTTGCATCCACATATCTAGGAGGGTCTTCCGGTGGCTTTGATTACGGTACTTCTGTAACTATTGACTCAAGTGGGAATGTATATGTAGCAGGTTCGACTAGTACGTCAGGTTTTCCAACAACCTCGGGTGTTTATGACACTTCTTTTAATGGTGGTCATGATGCCTTTGTATCGAAGCTAAGTAGCGATTTAACAAATCTCCTTGTATCCACGTATCTGGGGGGTTCTGACGATGATTATGGTAATGCTATCGCCCTCGATGCAAGCGGGAATGTATATGTGACGGGTGAAACTTTGTCATCGGACTTTCCAACCACCCCGGGCGCTTATAATACTTCCGGTAGTGCCTTTCTAGCAAGGCTCAGTAATGATCTAACCAACCTCCTTGCTTCAACATATTTGGGATCTGGCTGGGGTTCAGGCGATTCGATAGCCATAGACTCAGGGGGAAATATCTATGTGGCTCGTGGTTCTGCTGTGTTGAAACTAAATGATACATTAACAAACCTCATTGCTTCCAAATCTCTGAACGGAGGGGTGATCCAGGATATTGCCATAGGCTCAGGGGGAAATATCTATGTAGCTGGCAGTACTTCATCACCAAACTTTCCAACAACTACGGGTGCCTATGATACTTCTTACAATGGTAGTACTTATAGAGAAGATGCCTTTGTATCAAAACTCAGCGGTGATTTAGCCAGCATCCTTGCATCCACGTATTTAGGGGGGACTAATTGGGATTATGGCCGTTCTATTGTTATAGATTCAGGGGGGAATGTATATGTAGCTGGCTGGACTAACTCAGCAGACTTTCCGACAACCGCTAGCGCTTATGATACTTTTAAAGATGGTTGGACAAATGCTTTTGTATCAAAGTTAAGCGGTGATCTAACAAAACTCCTTGCATCAACATATCTTGGAGGGTCTTCCGGTGAGTTTTGCTATTCTCTAACCATAGACTCATGGGAAAATGTCTATGTGGCTGGCAGTACTTCATCATCAGACTTTCCAACAACTCGAGGCGCCTATGATACTTCGTTTAACGGCATCCTCACTGGTAACGAAGATGCCTTTGTATCAAAGCTCAATAGTGATTTAACCAGCCTCCTTGCATCCACATATCTTGGAGGAGCTAGCAGTGAATTTTGCATGTCTATAGCGATAGCCCCAAATGGAGATGTCTATGTGACTGGTGCGACTTGGTCTTCAGACTTTCCAACAACCACTGATGCATATGATCCTTCTCTTGCTGGTTATAGTGGCGGTCCTACTGATGCCTTTGTATCAAAGTTTGACAGTAATCTTTCCGCAAATCCGGTGACCGTGCCTTATGTGAGCCTGAATCTAGCCGTGGATGGAAACTTAGACGAATCGGCATGGGACATTGCAACCGATGTGAGTAATGTGGTCATTGGGACTACGAACAACACCGCAACGTTCGGGGTACTCTGGGATAATACCTACCTCTACGTAGGTGTTAAGGTGCTGGATGATACCCTCTATAATGACTCAACGTCTGTGCATGAAAATGACAGTGTGGAGATCTATATTGACGGCGACCATAATCACGGTACGACATACGATAGTTACGATCGTCAGTTCATTAAAGGATGGAATGATGAAACACTTTTTGAAAAAAATGGTAAGAAAACGGACGTATTGCATGCCTGGGCGACAATTACTGGCGGGTATAGTATAGAACTGGCCATACCATGGAGCAATCTGGGAATTACCCCCACGGCAGGTATGACCATTGGCTTTAGTGTGGGATACAATGATGACGACGATTGGTCGGGTCGTGAAGGACAGGTTGTCTGGATAGGAACGGCAAATAATTATTTGGATACATCGGCACTGGGAGACATTGTCCTTGGAGAAGCACCAGCGCCAAGCCCGGAAATTATTAATGACCTTGTTGCCTTTAAACCTGTACGATCAACATATCAGACTACTTCTGATACAACCGGTTGTGGGGATGAGTTTGTGGGGCAGTTTAGTTTCGATGCAACGCTGAAAAACAAAAGAAATAACCCTCCGCTTACGGATCTCGTGATGGAGGTTGTAGAATTAACGAATAACAACGTATTGCAAAATGCCGATGGAGTACCAGGCGGGGTGGGAGCAAGGTTGACTGTTCCAAATATTGGTGATTATGCCGATGGCGTACTAAGCCCGGGGGAATCGGTAGATGTCTCTTTCATTATTTGCTTAACTGAGAGCAAGTCGTTTGGTTTCGTTGTGGATGTATTGGGGATTAAGGAAGGACAAACAGATTCTTTACAAGTTGCAGAACTCCAATCAACAGACATTAAACCAGGTCTTGCAAAATTCGGGAAAGGATCAGGACTTATGAGAAAAGGTTTCTTTCGCAGATTCCATCCTTAATTGGAAATATGTTTTGAACACATACTACACATAACGCACGTAGCGTAAAAGGAGCGGCATATGAACACGGTAAGGAACAAAAGGGAAAGGGGATATGGAAGTTTTGCTTATTTGGGGTATGCGCAGGTGCTATTCATTTCATTCACAGTCTTCGCACTATCTGTGCCACGTACCATTAATGCTACTGATTTTCTTGTCAGTAACGTTTCACAATTGATTAATGCAATCAATGACGCTAACAATGAAGTTGAACATCCGGGAACCGATACGATTACCATGGCGGCTGACACCTATACCCTGCCGGATGTGTATAACGATACCACCCATACCGACGGACCAACGGGCTTACCTTCTATCAGAAGCAATATCACCATAAAAGGTGCTGGTGCTGACACCACCATCATCGAACGTAGCGATAGTGAACCTTTTTTTCGTATTTTTCATGTTGCTGATACAGGAACTCTGGAGTTAGATGGACTAACCGTTATGAGAGGTGCTACTGCTACTGAACGAGTTCCTGAGGATTCAGAACATGACGGCGGTGGTATCAGGAATCTCGGCAAACTGACAATAAAAAATAGCACAGTCAGCGACAATATGGCCGGTGACGATGCTGGAGGCATCTATAACGCAGGCACGGCAATAATTACCAGTAGCATCATCAGCAACAATATAGCCCATTCCAGTTGTGGTGGCATATGGAACCTGGGAACGATGACAATCATCAACAGCACCATCAGCAGCAATCAGAGCATAGGAAGAACTGTTAGTGCTGGTGGTGGAATCGGAAACAATGGAGATTTAACGTTAAGCAGTTGCACAGTCAAAGACAATGCTGACAATGGCGGCACTGGTGGCGGCGGTGGTGGTATCATCAATCATTCTGGAAACCTGACGATAAATAACACCGATATTAGTGGTAATTATTCTGTTTTCGAGGGGGGCGGAATACACCACAGAACCGGCACGATGACAATTATTAACAGCACAATCGCTAATAACACTGTACCATACCACGATGGTGGTGGCATATGGGTTAATTTTCTAGCACAATGCTTGCTCATCAACTGCACCGTCAGCGAAAACAGTGCTGGCCGTGGCGGCGGCGGAATTGCTTCACCCGTAGGAAACACAAGCGTAAAAATACAAAACACCATCATTGCTGGAAATACAGCGTCACAAGGGGCGGCGCAAGATTGTTTCGGTGATATCATATCACTGGGCAATAATCTTATTGGCAATACTACTGGTAGCCACGTCAACATCATCCTTCAACCAAGCGACCTCACAGGGGACTCAGGTTTGGGCGCCTTCACCGATGACGGGACACCTGGCAATGGCCACTTCCCACTGCTATCAACCAGCCCTGCCATTGATGCAGGCGCCAATGACGTGTATCAGGATTATCCTGATACACAAACTGACCAGCTTGGGAATCCTCGCACAGATGGCAATGGCGATGGTAGTGTTGTATGCGACATTGGTGCAGTAGAGTACCCAGGGATTGTTAATGACTTTGTTAGATTTGTAAGGGATCGTTCAACTTACGTGATTACTACTGATACCACCGATTGTCCACCTGGATTTGTTGGAAAATTTAGCTTTGGTGCCAAACTTACAAACAAGAGCAGCAGTCCGCCCCTTACAGGCCTTGTGGTTTTGGTTAAAACATTGACAAATGGAAATCTACTCCATAATGCAGACGGAGGGGATGGTGGAGAAGGGGCAACAATGACCATTCCATTGACAGCAGATGCTTATGCGGATGGTGTACTAAGCCCGGGAGAATCGGTAGATGTCACTTTCATTATTTGCTTAACGGAGAGCAAGTCGTTTGTTTTTGTTGTGGACGTGTTGGGGTTTGAGACGGAAGAACAAACGGATCAGGAAGTGACGAGCGCAGATGCATCACAAGTCAAAAAGCAATTAAAGAAAACAAAATCCAGGACTAAGGGTAAGAGATTCTTTGGCAGATTCCGTCCTTAATCAGAAATATGTTTTGAACACAGAAGGGTGCACGGAGAAATACCCTGCGTACCCTGTGGTTATTCTTCACAAAAAACAATGATAGGAGAATGAAAAATGTTAGAAAAAATTTCAGCAGGACACATAGGCCAGGTAGTTACAGGGATAGGTGATTCTCACGCCAGGAAGCCTTTTGCAGAACCCAAATTAACCTTCGTAGAACCAAAGCTTACGAAACACGGGGATGCAACCAAAATTACCGGCAATGGGCTATTTGGTACCTTTACACCGTAAATGAAAATAAAGAAATATTTTATCATAATGTAAGGTTTCATTTACCCATGACAACGCAAAGGGTCTTCTCTGAAAGATCCTTCGTTTCCCTCAGGATAAATAAAAGCAACTTATTATGGTAAATTATATTGTTGGCCTTTATTTAGTTATAATAAGTAAACTCATAAAAAAGAGGATGGGAAGATAGGAAGATGAGAGGTTGGGAGGATAAGAAGTTGAGATGACTGAAGCAGGGGTTAATTTCTATTCTTTATACGAAATAACCGTTGGGGTTCAGTGGAAAGGGGAAGGGATTGGATATGAAATTGAGCAGTTCTTCTATTCCTTCCCCTTTACTCAAATATACAATGGCGGTAAGCCTGCTCACATTGAATTGAAATTCGTAGCGACAGATGTCCCCTCGCATATCCCATATACGGCATCACAACCACTCAACGGCTATGATTCTTCGATTTACGAGGCAGATGGTCACGTTTACCTCACCGACGGATTATCCGTTTTTCAGCTCCAACTTCAAGCGGGAACAGGGCTCGTAACCCTTCATCGCTCTTTTAAGGAAAAACCTCCTTTATCGAAGTATAACTTCTTTCTTGTCGGCCTTATCCATCTCCTTTCTTCCCGGGGTTTCTACGACCTTCATGCTGCCGGGCTTGTCAGGGATGGGATGGGCTATCTGTTTTTAGGGGAGTCAGGGAGCGGAAAATCCAGCACTGCCCTTAGTTTGGTCAGTCAGGGCTGGCACTATGTCTCAGACGATGCCCTTTTTCTTAGATCATCTGCGGACGGGATAGAATCCCTGGCCTTTCGGAAGCATTTTTATCTTGATCCTGCCTTGTCCCGGCAATTCCCTGAAATAGATCCTCATCTTAAGGGATCAGCAATGGGAAACCATACAAAACGATTTTTAGATGTAGAATCGGTCTACCCCGGTCGATTTCAACCAAGCTGTTTTCCAAAGGTATTGATTTACACCCAAATAGTTCTTCAACCTGAGAGTATGTTGATACCCGTAGATAAAACAACTGCTTTTATAAGATTGATGAGGCAAAGTTCATCGCTATTTTTTAAACGTCAGGCGGTCAATGTACATTTAGAGGCCATTAAGCGGCTTGTATCTCAGTCAGATAGTTACGAACTCCTTGCAGGACGCGATTTGTATGAAGAGCCGGAGAGAATTTCAGAAATTTTATCAGGTTTAATTGTTTAGCTACCAAGACACAAATAGGAGCATTCCCGATTTTTTGTAACCGTTCATGTGGCCAGGGTTTCAAACGGAACCACGGAACACACGTAACACAGGTAAAACAACTCTGACAGGGTTGATACTACTGTACATTTCATTAAGACATGGCAGAAGTCACAAAAAACCGGGAATGCCCCCGACATGAAAGCTGCAAGAGACGTGGCAAGCCTGTCCCCCGCTGGCGGGGGATTAAGGGGGTGGAATTGTCTGCGTAGAAAATCCAGGAGGCTTATCCATAAGCATTCCCAAACTGGATACTTCACTATGTTTAGTACAAGGTTTTGGAACGAGCCGTGCGTCGTTTACGCTGCATAGATACTTTCGCGGGTTCACTCATTAGAAGGCTTTTGTCAAGGACAAAATATCTCCGGTCGCAAAAATATCTACATTTTCACGTTTTGAATACCCCTCCAAGTACGGAATCGCTCTTACTGCTGTTTACGAAAATGACTATACCGTTCACGTTTATCTACGCCCGTGGTATTTCGCAATTGTTTTGGTATCGTTCTCATCCGCACCATTCACCCATCGGGATCAAGGCTTTGTGAAAGACTTTCTCACCGCCCCTGACTTATCTTCTGTCCCAGAAAACCATCGGTTCCATACCAGTGTCCAATCGTTATTCACACTCATTAGAAGGCTTTTGTCAAGGACAAAATATCTCCGGTCGCAAAAATATCTACATTTTCACGTTTTGAATACCCCTCCAAGTACGGAATCGCTCTTACTGCTGTTTACGAAAATGACTATACCGTTCACGTTTATCTACGCCCGTGGTATTTCGCAATTGTTTTGGTATCGTTCTCATCCGCACCATTCACCCATCGGGATCAAGGCTTTGTGAAAGACTTTCTCACCGCCCCTGACTTATCTTCTGTCCCAGAAAACCATCGGTTCCATACCAGTGTCCAATCGTTATTCACAGAATATTCGGCTCTACGGCCAAAACCTCACGGCTCATGGTATGGGCAGATCAGAATGGAATATTCTTTTTCGCCGATTCCTTTACCGGCACAACTCATAATAAAAGGTGGAACAACTTCCAATCAGGTTTCATGGATTGGTTACCTAACCCGCAACCGGTTCCTTGCACCACCTAATCTGCTTGCTACCCAAACATTTTTTTCTCGTCGTAGTTTACTTGCTCCTTTATTATGTAATAACATGCCCTGGCCAGCTTATTGCTCAAGGCTTTCGTTGCCAGAACTACATGGCTCTTTGACGCCTTCCTCTGATGCCATTTCCTTCCCTTTTCGCAAAATCTTACGTGAAAATGCGCTGCCTCCACATACGCCCACGCAAGGTATTTATTCCCGTTCTTACGGTTTCCTTTCCCTTTGCTCTTACCATTCGATAATTTTTTTGCCGATACGCATCTGCAATAAGATGAATACATCCCCACATCACTAAATCGCTCTATGTTCCCAGTCTCCAGCATTATCGTCATTGCCAGGATTTCGCCTATCCCTGGCACCTTGAGCAATTTCTTATACGGCTTCTTTAGCTTCACCTCCTTTAATACCGCTTTCTCTATCTTGTATATCTGCTTATTTAATACCTCTATTACCTCGTGATCGCACTGTGCTGACATGGTCAAATGCACGTCGCTGAACATCCCCATTACCTCTTCGTTACTCAGCTTCTTTATCGTATCACCGCTTATCGGTACTCCTTTGTTACGGTTTACCATCGTTTGCATACTCAATATATGCGCTGTCCTTTGTTGTACCAACATCATCCGCTTCCTCAGTAAATCCCTCACTGACCGCGTCTCTTTGGGATAAATATATCCCTCTGGTAATATCTTTAACCGTAACATCTTTGCCAACCAAAACGAATCCCTCGTGTCGTCAATGTACTTTAATCCCTCATACTGCTGCATTGCCGATGTATTTGCCAGGTGTACCTGATAGCCTGCCTCCATCAGACCATCCACTATCCAGTACCAGTTAAAGGTCGATTCTACTACTATACCCTTTATTTCTTTTTTGTATGGCTCTAATACGCGCTTTATTTCATTGATGTCATTACGGTTTCTCCTCTTGAATACCTTCCGATCCTCCTCATCGAGTATTCCAATATAATTATTATCACCATGTAAATCTATTCCTACGAAATATCCCATTGCTCGCTCCCTCCTTACTTTGTTATTATTTAACAATCGCCTTTCACGGTATCCTCCATTTTACCATGAAGAGTGCGCTCGGAGGTGCCTTCTATATGATTATCAGGTTTGTAACCTGAACCAAATGTTTTATACTTTCAATCCAGCCTTCTATTAGCAGAACAAATGACAAATAAATTACAGATAGGTTCAGGCTTCGTCGTGAGCCCAGCCGAACGGTTGTAAACCTGAAACCGTTGGGAATCGTGTAATATTTACGCTGAAGAGATGCTTTTATACAGTAATACTACAATGCCGGGAATATTGATAGAACTTACCAATCGCTGTAATTTAAGTTGCCATCATTGCCTTGATGGAAGGCATAGTGGTGACGGAGACCTGAAAATAGAAATCTTAGAAAGAATTCTCCGGAATGCCAGGGGGCATGGCTTTGATTACATCTCCTTTACTGGCGGAGAGCCAACGTTGCATCCCGGATTTACCGAGATGCTCACGATGGTATCAGAAGCTGGATATAACTTTGGCTTTGTAACAAATGGTTGGAATTTTACCCGAATTTATGAGAAGTTGCTCCCGCATCTTAATAGTCTTACTGGAATTACCTTTAGTTTAGAAGGTGCAAGGGAGGAAACACATGACATGCTTCGTGGAAAGGGTTCGTATCGCCGGGTGATGCAGGCAGTAAGCATTTGCGTGGTAAAAGATATTCCCTTCACCTTCAATACGGTCATTACGTCCCACAGTCGGGGTGAATTAAATGAAATAGCCATGCTTGCAGCAAAACTGGGAGGCCGGGGACTCAGGCTTGGCCATCTTATTTCAACTCCCCGAATCGTATCAGAAAATATGGACATTTCGCCGATAGAAAGAAGGCAAACAGAAACTATCATCTGTCAGCTCCAGAAAACATTTTCCATTCCTATTGTTATGGCATCGGGATACTATACGACCGAACTCTTTCCTTGCGCTTCGCTTAAAATGGAAGAGATTAACATCGACTGGCGAGGCAATGTCACCATGTGCTGTAATTTATCGGGACATGGAGAAGATGTGGGAAACGATGATATAATAGGCAATTTGAATGAGATGAGTTTTTCTGAGGCTTATGTAAGTTTGGTTGAGGCTAGTGGGAAATTTCAAAAAGAGAAGCTTGAACACTACAGCAATGGTAAATTTAGAGATTCAGATTATTTTCCCTGTTGGTTCTGTTTGAATTATTTTAAGAAGGTAGACTGGCTGAAAGAGTTTTCGGGAAACCCCTGGTCTCGCATGGTTTGGACGGAAGTGATATTTGCATAATATCAAGATTATTAAACACACTCCTAAATCCCCTCTTGAAGGGGGGACTTCTTATCTCCCCTCCTTCGCAGATAGGAAGGGATGGGAGGTCTTTCACTTCATATTGAATAATTACGAGAAATACTGAAAAGGAGGTTGATAAAAGATGCTGGAGTTAAATTATAGGGTAACGCCTGACCCTGATGTTGTTATTACTGAATTAGAGGGCAAAGAGGCCGTCCTTCTCCATCTGGGCACGAAGATGTACTTCACCTTAAATGAAACAGGACTGCGGATCTGGCAAATGCTCAGTAGCGGTCTTACGGCTGGAGAGATAAGCGAAATAATTCAAAATGAATTTGATGTTTTACCTGAAAAGGCCAGAGAAAGTGTACTGAAACTTATTCATGAACTTATCCGTGAAAAATTAGTGAAGGTTGTAGATGGGTAACAAAACTTGTGCTATTAAAAAATTCAGGACTCATTTTAGCTCCTTCGGGGAGATATGGCTTTTTACCCGAATTTTTCTCCTGATTAACGTTTTGCCTTTCCTGTTCAGATTTTTGTCCCTGCCCAGGGTTATGAAGATGCTTGCACCACGGAACTTTAGAGTTTGCCGTAACAAAGACCTGGAAAACATGAAAGATAAGATCGTAAAATTTACAGACTACATATTGAGGCATAACCTTTGGACAGACAAAAATATCTGTCTCAGGCGGTCTTTAGTTCTTTATCACTTTTTACGTAAATTGGGAATAAACGTCTTTGTTTGTTTTGGAGTGAGATATAACGGGAGGTTCTCTGATGGAGAGGCAAAAAAGAAATTGGAGGGCCATGCCTGGCTTCTTTATCATGGGGATATTTTTCTGGAAAGAAATGCAGAAGTAACTAAAACTTATACGATGACGTATTGTTTCCCTGATAAGATATAGTAAATTGGATAAAATTATCCTGGAGGCTGATAATGAACATATCACATGAAAATAGGCTCTTACTCCATTGTCTTCAGGCAAGCATCTCAGGGAATACAGGAGAGAAAATTAAGGATGTAATAAACATTCCGTTAAACTGGGAAGAGGTTTTAGCTTCTGCTTTTTGGCATGGTATCGCCCCATTACTGTATCACAACTTAAAGAATATCAGTAAGAGACATTGTATACCTCAAGAGGTCATGGCTCAGTTGAGAACGGCTTATCATGGAAATTTAGCCAGGAATATGTACCTTTATGCGGAATTAAAGAGGATTTTAGAGACATTTTGTGATAAAGGTGTGAAAGTTATTGTTCTAAAGGGCGCGACTTTAGCGAAAACTGTTTATGGCGATATTGGTTTACGGCAAATGAATGACATAGACCTTCTCGTTAAAAAAGAAGACCTTCTTTGTGCAGAGAAAATAATGTCCGGATTAGACTATCGTTTCCAGGGTGAAATGCAACCGGATTGGTACAGAGAAAATCACCAGCATATAAGTTATGTTCATTCAGATAAGAATATCCCGGTGGAGATTCACTGGCACATAGCAAGGAAGGCACACCCAGTAAGAATTCGTATTATTAATGACATTATTGAAAGGTGGTGGGAAGAGGCCAGAACGATAGAATTTTCTGGCAATAAAGTACAGATACTCAGTCCGGAGGATTTAATTACTCACCTCTGTCTACATTTTTTAAAACACCGGTTTATAAATCAAAATGGAGGTTTTAGTAGCAAAGGTGCACTTATCCAGTTGTGTGATATTTTTCAAACCCTTAAATATTATAGAGATGATATTGATTGGGTAAGGTTTAAGTCTGAAACCGAAAAATACGGAATAGATACCCTAATGTATACTACCTTTTCCATTGTAAGGGAAATCATGGGGGAGCACGATGACGTTTTTCATAATGCCCTTAGTAGCTTTAAATCAGAGGATTTAAATAAAGAATTAGTGCGGCTTATCAATAAAAGAATACTTATCAGAGAAGATACTCTTCCCGTCGTTCCCGGTAGTTTTATCAAGTCACAAATCGCGGATACATTTCAAACGAAGGTGAAGATTCTCTTTAAAGAAATATTTCCACATCCAAAAGTTCTCTCAAACAGGTTTTCAGTACCTTTGTCCTCAAAGAGGCTCTGTCTATACTATTTAATTCGTCCCTTTCGCCTCATTTTAAAATCCGGAAAGATAGTACTAATGATCCCACGAGTTAAGGAAGAGGTAATCCTTAATACATGGATAAATTCTCAAGTCTGTCCAATCGTAGATGACTAAACCAGCTCAAGGGTGGTAGTTGGGCGTTCTTTTTCTATCAACTGACAGCTATCTACTGCTATAATTTACTGAGATGTTCCAAATAAAATGCTAATCAATCACTAAACTCAGGGAAAGGCATACCGGATTTGAGAGGGTATCAATTTTTATAGATACATTATTTTAGAAATGGAGTTGATTATGAAAAAACTAGTTATGGCTTTATGTTTTTTAACTGTCGTAATTAATTGTGTAATTGGGGGGCAAGTGAACGATGTGAAGGGAATCTGGATTGACGTAAGAACTGCCGGGGAATACAAGTCGGGACATATTGAGGATGCTATAAACATTCCATATAAAGAAATTGGAAGGAAAATTGAGTCGGTTGCAAAAAACAAGGATGAAAAAATTTTCCTTTATTGCGAAAGCGGGAGGCGGTCTGGTATTGCAAAAGAGATTCTGGATAAAATGGGATATCTAAATGTAATAAATGCAGGCGGCTATGAGGAGATCAAAAAAAGGCAGAATAAAGCGGAGTGAAACTCTCGAAAGGCAATGGGAATATATCGCCTTTGGCGGGGTTAAAATAACTTGGCTACAGCAACGGCAATAGTGGTACAACCGGCTACGATTGCAAATATCTTCATAAGCAAATCTGCGTGAGAAGCCCTTATGCGAAACTCAAGGTTGACAATCTCATTACGGGTTTCCAGAAACCTGAAGTCAATTTCGTTACGAAGGTCTTTAAACTTAACGTCCACATCGCTACGGAAATCTTTAATTTTGACATCCACATCATTACGAAGAACATTAAATTTTACATCCATAGCGTTAAATTTTACATCCATATCGTTACGAAGAGCATTAAACTGGACATCCATCGCATTAAATTTGACGTCCATCTCATTAAATTTAATGTTAAGAAAATCCTTAAGGTTTTGCTGTCCGTTAACATGCGATTGTTCAAGGGTCTCTGTAAGAACTTCCGCTTGATCGTGAGTAAACCCGACAGATTCAAACTTTCGTATATTCTCTAATTCTTTCGTTATAGGCATGGGCACATTATACAAATATCATGAAACATTATCAATTTTTTATTTTACCAATCCCTTAAGGCCTTACCAGGAATAGAATTTGATAGATCACCTCTCAGGAAGGATAGAGGAGGATTTGTTCATTTATAAAGAAATATAAGTTACATAATTTCTTAACAAATCAAAAATACGAATTTACATTGATGAAGAAGGGCGTTTTCAATTTGACATATTAATAAAATATAAGTACCATTGGCACTTTGTTATTTTTTGAAAAGATGAACTCTGGAATCTTGCTTTAATTCAAGGTCTTTGTGTAAGAACAATCGAAATTACCGCTCATAAAGTAGATTAAAATATCCATAGCATATTAATTTTCCAGCTTCATTCTGATTATGTTGATGTTTCCTAAAAATGTTTTCTCCAGAAGTGTTACCATAAATGGATATTAAAAATATTGATGCAGACATATTAATTATCGGCGGAGGTGCGGCCGGCTGCTTTGCAGCAATGCAAATTTATAAAAAATCTTCCCGCTGCAAAGTGGTTATCATGGAAAAGGCACATATTGAACGCAGCGGTTGTTTGGCGATGGGGCTTAATGCTATTAATGCGTATATTCATCCGGGACAAACCCCTGAATCATACGTTGATTTTGTTGCGAGGGAGTTTGAAGGGGTTATACGGAAAGATTTAGTCCTTACCATGGCGGAAAGATTTAATGACGTGGTAAAGGAGGTGGAAGCGTTAGGGCTGCCTATTGAAAAAAATGATGACGGCTCTTACAAAAACCGGGGAACGCGCAGTATTCGCATTTTTGGCGAAAGGCTGAAGCCTATGCTTGCTGAAGCGGTGAGGAAAACGGCGGCTCAGGTGTTAAACCGCGTCGTTGCGACAAATTTTATCTATAATGGAAAACGGGTTTGTGGTGCGTTTGGTTATGACGTCAGGGGTGGTAATTTATATGTAGTTCGGGCAAAAGCCGTTATTGTTGCTACCGGAGGAGCTGCCGGGATATATAAACCTAATAATACCGGCGGCGCGAGGCATTTGATGTGGTATTGCCCATGGAATGCCGGGACGGGCTATGCAATGGGGATTCGTATTGGCGCCGAAATGACAGGTTTTGAGAACAGGTTTATCCCTTTGCGCGTAAAAGACGTAAATGCCCCTACAGGCACAATTGCGATCGGTGTTTGTTCAAAACAGGTTAATGCGCTGGGGGAAGACTATCTTGGCTGCCATTATCAGCATTTGGGCGGAAGAAAATGTTTGACTCAACACAGACTTTTTGCCACGCTTGAGGAAATGAGGGCATGCCGTGGGCCTTGTTATCTTGACACAACGCACCTGAATGAAGAAGAAGAAAGGAAACTAAAAGAAGATTATTTGAATATGAACCCTCAGATTGTTCTTATGTGGGCAAGCGAAGGAATGGAGCCGCGAAAAAAACCCGTTGAAATACGCGGTACGGAACCTTATGTTGTGGGTGGTCATTGCCAGGCGGGATATTGGATTGATACGGAAAGGAGAACTACCATTCCAGGGCTTTATGCCGCTGGCGAAGCCGCCGGTGGGGCTCCTAAAAAATATGTCAGTGGCTGTTGGGCTGAAGGCGCTATTGCGGCGCTAACGGCGCTAAAAGACATTGATAACGTCTCTTCAGAAGAAATTGACGAAAATAGTATTGAAAAGGAAAAGGCAAGGATTTTTAATTTATTAAACAGAACTAACGGGATAACACCATTGGATGTGAGAGAACGGCTTCAAAAAATCATGGATGAATATGCCGGGGGTATTTCCTTTAATTACATGTTGCATGAAAACAGATTGCTGGAAGCCCGGCAATTGCTGAAATGTTTGCACAACCATACAACGGAGTTGATGGCGGCGGATAGTTACAACCTCGTAGAAGCCTTGGAGTGTATCGATCGGATTGATGTTGCCAGGACATTGGTGGAACATCTCATTTACCGGAAGGAGACCCGATGGGCGTGTTATCAAACCAGATTGGACTATCCCCAAAAAGACGATAATCGCTGGCTTAAGTATGTAAATTCTGTCTATGACGTTGAAACAAATGAAATAAAGATGAAAGAACGGCCCTTACAATAATGAGCATTTTTATCGACAAAACCATCTGCAATGGCTGTAAAGGATTACCGGAAGCACGCTGCGAACGCATATGTCCGGGAAATCTCTGCTACCGTACGGAAAATATGAAAGCGGAAATACGCGACCAATCGGCTTGCTGGACGTGTGCTTGCTGTGTAAAGGAATGCCCCGTCCAGGCAATCGAACTGAGATTGCCGTTTCAGATTTGCAGCGAAAGCGCCTCATTAAAAGCACGGATGACTAAGGATAAAACAATCTGGACAATCTGGAATTCGCATGGGAAAAAAGAAGAATTTGTGATAAAGGTAAGGAATTAATTTTATCGCAACAATTTTAGTTCCTTATAAAAGCAGGTGCAAAGCAGGAGAAATCGCATACATTTAAACAGTTTTGAAAGGAGAAAGAGTGAACTATGGTCAAGAACATCCCTCCACATGGGGGTAAACTTATAAACCGGATAGCTTCCGCAGAAGATAGAGAAGTGTTGTTGGATAAAGCGAAAAATTACGCCATGAAAAAAATCCAACTCGATTCCCGTGAAATAACGGACCTCGATATGATTGCAGTTGGCGCAATGAGTCCGCTTGAGGGGTTCATGTGCAAAGAAGATTATGATACTGTTGTGAATAATATGCGTCTGGCAAACGGACTCCCTTGGTCTATTCCCGTGACGTTATCGGCGAGTAAGGAAGAAATTGAAGGGCTTAAGCCCGGGAATGATGTTGCCCTTATCGATAAAGCAAATGAAGTAATTGCCATATTACATTTGGAAGAGATATTCCATCATGATAAGACGAAAGAATCGCTTGAAGTGTATGGAACGGACGATAAAAAACACCCCGGTGTTGATTATGTTTACAAGATGGATGATTATCTTCTTGGCGGTAAAGTGAGTGTTGTTAACAGGGCAAAACCCGGAGACTTCCTCGCTTACAGACTCGATCCTGCCGAAACAAGGGAGTTGTTTGTAAAAAGAGGCTGGAAGAGAATTGTCGGTTTCCAGACGCGCAATCCCGTTCACAGGGCGCATGAATATATTCAAAAATGTGCTCTTGAGATTGTTGACGCCATCCTTTTGCACCCACTGGTAGGGGCGACAAAAAGCGATGATATCCCTGCAGACGTCAGGATTAAGAGCTACGAAGTTCTTTTAGAAAAATATTATCCGAAAGACCGCGCGATGTTGTCCGTCTTTCCTGCGGCAATGAGGTATGCGGGCCCGCGCGAAGCAGTTTTCCACGCGCTGTTGAGAAAAAACTATGGCTGTACGCATTTCATTGTGGGAAGGGATCATGCAGGGGTCGGGAATTATTACGGGACGTTTGACGCACATTATATATTTGATGAATTTGATGCGCATGAAATAGGAATTACTCCCCTCTTTTTTGACCATACATTTTATTGTAAAGCGTGCAATGGTATGGCGTCTTATAAGACATGTCCGCATGACTCAGCAAATCATGTCATCTTAAGCGGCACTGAGGTGCGAAGAATGTTAAGCGAGGGAGAGGCGCCTCCTCCAACCTTTACAAGGCACGAAGTTGCAAAGATATTAAGTGAATATTACCAAAGTACACGGTAACGATTAAATCAGACAAAACAAAAGGCTTGAAATTGATACAAAAACCTGCTAATATCCTTTCTGCTTATTGGGAAATAAGGCAGTATCATCTCTTGAATGCCTTTCAATAAGCAATATACAATTAGTTGAAAATACTGCAATTTTGAAAAATAAAAAACATCTTTTAAGGGGCCGTAGCTCAATTGGTTAGAGTACCAGACTGTCGATCTGGATGTTGCGGGTTCGATTCCCGTCGGCCTCGTTTTTTATTTTTTTACATGCCTAAAATCCTGACAAACCGGAACCAAACAAACATAAAATTCAACACAAATTCAAAACATCCAACAATACAAAGCTTGAAAATGAAAGATATGCTTGTTTAACATTTCAAATCATTTTGTCATTAGAATTTGTTTCGTATTTAGTAACACTTTAGTTTTTTGAAACTGTAGGGGCGAAGCATTTGCTATAAATTATCATAAATGCATTCATACTCGTACTGGCAAATGCTTCGCACCTACTGGAATTTTCAAAAAACTAAATTGTTATAGGATTTCGTATTTCACCAATAAATATTTTGCAAAAAAGCACGTACTGACGAATGGAAGTATGCAAAGAAATTACTGTTAAGGTACTAACAGAGCATTTATAGAAATATATGAGGATTTATGTGTGAAGAATCACGAAGTTGCATTACTCTTCGGAAAAATTGCTGATGTACTGGAACTGAAAGGCGAAAATACCTTTCGTATCAACTCTTACCGCAAGGCGGCAAGGGTAATAGAGGACTTAACGGAAGATATTGAAGCCCTCGCAAGGGACGATAAATTAACCAATATTCCCGGAATAGGTAAAGGCACGGCAGATAAAATTATTGAATATATTACAACGGGAAAAATGTCAAAATACGAGGAGGTTGCAAAGGGGATATCTGAAGAAACGGTCGCACTCATGCAGATACCAGGTTTAGGGCCAAAGACGGTTGCGATGCTCAATAAGGAATTGGGTATTGTGAATCTTGTTGATATAGAAAATGCAATCCGGGATGGGAAGTTGAAGGGTCTGTTCGGTATTGGAGAAAAAAAGATTGAGAATATCGTAAAAGGCATAGAATTATACAAAACAAGCCAGCAACGCATTTCCATAGGGATGGCATATCCGATAGTAAAGAGGATTATTGAACGATTAAAACAAAACCCAAAGGTTAAGGAAATACAGGCTGCCGGTTCTTTGCGAAGGATGAAGGAAACTGTTGGCGATATTGATATCCTTGCAACAGGAAATGATGGGGCAGAAATAATAAAGTCATTTGTCACCATGCCGGAAGTGACGCAGATACTTGCCTCCGGAACTACAAAGGGAAGCGTCAGACTGGAAGAGGGCGTTCAGGCGGACCTGCGAGTGGTAAATGAAGAGGAGTATGGGGCTGCCCTGCAATACTTTACCGGGTCAAAGGACCATAACGTTCATCTCCGGGAACTGGCAAAGAAAAAGGGTTATAAAATCAGTGAGTATGGCATTTTCGAGGGAGAAAAGAAATTAGGCGGAAGGCATGAATCTGATATTTACAAAATATTGGGGATGGATTGGATTCCTCCGGAATTGCGGGAAAACAGGGGGGAAATTGAAGCCGCCATTGAAAAAACACTACCCAAATTGATCGAGTATTCCGATATAAAAGGCGATCTTCATAATCATTCCAATTGGAGCGATGGGCACTGCACCTTTGAGGAGATGGCGGAACATGCGATGAAGAGGGGATATGCATATATGGTGGTATCCGATCATTCACAATCACTCCATATAGCAAACGGTTTAACTGAGGAAAGATTACTTAAGGAAATTGATGAAATAGACAAACTCAATAAAAATTTAAAAGGCTTTACATTATTGAAAGCCTCTGAGGTTGATATCAGGACGGATGGTTCCCTTGATTTTTCAGACAGAATGCTCGAAAAACTTGACGTAGTGATAGCGGCCATACATAGCGGTTTTAAACAGGAAAAAGAGAAGATTACGCAAAGAATGATTGCCGCCATACAAAACCCATTTGTCAACATTATCGCACACCCAACGGGACGCCTTATCAGCAAACGCGTTGGGTATGATGTTGATATCGAAAAAGTTCTGGATGCATGTGCGGAAACCGACACGGCGCTGGAGATTAATTGCTATTATGACCGGCTTGACCTGAATGACATATATTGTAAAAAGGCAAAAGAGAGGGGAGTGAAGATAGCTATTAGCACCGACTCCCACCACACAGATCAAATGTGGATGATGGAACTGGGAGTAGGAATTGCCAGAAGAGGTTGGCTGGAATCGCAAGATGTGATAAATACGTTTTCGCTGGAGAAATTAAAGTCCTTTTGTAAAAAGAAACGAAAGCATGGGAAACGTACTATGTAAAGGGATGCGATGAAATGAAACGAAACGAAAACATCGGATAGTATTATCCGGTAAAACCTCTTTTTTAAAATAAGTTTTTTGCCACCCCTTAATACATTCCTTCGTAAGCTGGGGAAAGAGGAGGGGGGGGGATTCTGCGGTTCAAAGGCTTTATGATTGGTTTATCCCAGAGGTGTTCAATTCATGCGATACGATAAGGAGGTATTATTTCCCAGAAGGAACAGCAACCTGTTTGTTTTTCTCATAATCATCAACAACCTTTCTTTTAAATATTAAGTATTTAAATCTCTGTTCCTGATGGATCAGTACAAGTTCCCATCCCTCATCACCTGAAGCATTAAGCAATTCTTCAGGGATTCCCACAGTAGTGATACGCGCCACCTTGTATTCATATTTATCTCCTGCATATGCATCCCCGGCAAAACAATTACTCGCCTTGCTCCCTGGCATTGATAAAAAAAATACAAATGCAAGAGTCAGCAGTAACGGTAACAGGTAGTTATGCATATTCATCGTTCCGATTCCTTTCTGTAGAAAGTCTTATAAATAAAACAATGGGGGTATCCGCTTGACTCAAGTAGATACAACATATAGTATAGGTGGGTATAGAAGATTACCCACTAAAGGCTGTTAACATTGAACCAGTGAGCCAGTAAAGGGACGAAATATTCGTGGTGACCGATTACATACGTAAACCACAAGATATGGCTCTACTTGAGTCAAGCGGATACCCCCATAAAACAATTTTGGTCTAATGCATGAAGTTATGATGGGAAATAAAGAACTCTTTCAGGTATAACCTGATTGGTTCCTGTTTTTGTTTAGTACGGCTAACGTCTCGCATAAGCAACCACCACCTGTGCGTAACGCTTGCAAGAAAGGCTTGAAGCGGCAGCCTCAATAAATATTAAATCGCATAGTTATTGGTGGTTGGCTTAATGCGCTTGTTAGCCCTTTTTATTAATCATACGCTCGTACTCATCGTGAGTACCTATCCAAACCCAAATATAATCTTTACCATCTTCAACTGAAAGTGCCCTATGATTCATTCCGACTCTGGCTGACCAAAGCACTCCACCTTTTTTAAAATGAAGAGATGGATGCGAATGGTTCTTTTTGAGAAGCTCAAAATTCTTCCTAGCTCTCTTTTGAACAAGTGGTGGAAGATTCTCAAAATATTTCCAGAATCGATTTGTTGTCCGATGCATTTATAGTTCTTTAAGCTTTCCCTTCGATTTTTCTTCAAGGGCTTCCTTAATCAGGAAATCCAGCGTTCCTGCTTCTGAATCCGCTAAAATCTGATTATCCCATTTTTTCCAGTCTTTTTCCGAAAACCACTGCCTCAATTGTACATAATCATTCTCTGGAAGGGTTTCTATCGCTTCTTTGATTTTGCTTACTGTTGACATTCTGTTCTCCCCTCAAATTCAAGGTTATTGTTTTTAGTAGTATAGCACGTCACATGAATAATAGAAGTATTGTTTTTTGGGCTAACGCAGAAATCAGCGGCAGCGGTTTTTGCCGTCCGCTGTATTGAATTGTTAGGTGTTTTCTATTTGTGATCCTTGTACCTTATTAAGTTAGAAACTTTTTACCAATCACCCCTTCATAAAAAACTAACCCTACAGATTCTTCACAAACTCATCAATATCAATCTCTGCATCTCTAAGAGAGCCCCTTAGGGTATATCTATCGACTTCGTCATGAAAGAGGAAGACTATCTTCCTACCACGGCGCTGTCAAAGTTTTCCATAAGCGCATAATATACAAAGATATGTAAAAAAACGTGGACATTCCCCCTAAAATATTTTATATTATAGGGCATGAACCAGCATACAACACCAATCGATAACACACACAACGAACTACTTCATTCAATTACCGTTCGTCCTGTTTCACAAAACGACCAGGCAAATTGGGACACACTGATGCGCCAGCATCATTACCTTGGATTTCATTCTCTCGTAGGAGAATCAATTCGCTACGTAGCGGAATCACAGGGACAATGGCTTGCCTTGATCGGCTGGGCTGCCGCAGCATTAAAATGTACCGTTCGCGATAAGTGGATTGGATGGCCGCCATTTTTAAAATCGCAACGACTGAAACTCATAGCAAACAACTCACGTTTCCTGATCCTTCCTCAGATACACGTACCAAACCTTGCCTCCCGTATTCTTTCTCTTAACCTTAAGCGCTTATCACAAGACTGGACTAAGGTCTATGGGCATCCAATCTGGCTTGTGGAGACCTTTGTCGATCCTCGTTTTTTTAAAGGCGTCTGCTATAAGGCCGCAGGATGGATTTTTTTAGGACATTCAACCGGTTTTGCCAGATCATCACAAGGCTATCTTCTGCACAATAAGCCAAAGATGGTCTTTGTTCGCTCATTGAAAGCACAAGTCCAAAAACAACTTAACAACCTTAATCTTACCATACAATTAAGAAAGGAGACAAAGCCTATGAAATTATCTTTAAAAGATGCGGAATTTCTTGACGAATTATTGCAGCAAATCCCTGAACATCGCATGCCCAGAGGCGTTCGCCACAGGAAACGTTCTATCCTGGCAATTTCTATCTGTGCTATCATCTGCAATGCCTGGAGCTTTGCCGCCATTGCAGAGTGGGCAAAGCGTTGTCCGCAAAATATGCTCAAACGTCTCTCCTGCCGTTACAATGCAAAAACGAAACGATACGAACCACCGAGTGAACCTACCATCAGGCGTTTCTTACAGCAGGTGGATGCAGAAGCAGTTGATAAAGTCCTCTCGCGTTGGTTTCAATCTGTAGGTGATAAAAGCCTGCCCATTGCGGTTGACGGGAAAACCCTTTGCGGTGCAAGACAGCCTGACGGCAAACAGGTACATTTGCTTGCCGCTTTTCTTCATAAACAGGGTATAGTTCTCGCACAAACTCAGGTAGACCGCAAAACAAACGAAATACCGATGGTTCCGGTATTGTTTGATGATTTAGACATAAAAGACCGTGTCGTTACTTTCGATGCCTTACATGCGCAAAAGGAAACCGCCCGTTATCTGGTAGAAGACAAAAAGGCAGAATATATATTCACGGTGAAAGATAATCAAAAAACCATAAAACAAGCCATCAAGGAACTGAATCTCAGTTCTTTTCCCCCCCTCAGCACGAAACAATTGAAAAAGGCCATGGCCGCATTGAAATCCGCAGGATTTGGACCAGCACCGAATTAAACGAATAACTTGATTTCCCCTACGTTAAGCAGGTATTTTGCATTCATAGAATATTTACAAAAGTCAAGACCGGCAAAAAGACCGAGGAAATTGTTTACGGTATTACCAGCCTGACACAACAAAAAGCAAGTCCCAAAACCATTCTTAAGTTTTCCCGCGGACACTGGTCAATAGAAAATGGACTTCATTATGTGCGTGATACCTCCTTCCGTGAAGACCATTCTCAAATACGCACACAAAATGCCCCAAGGGCAATGGCTTCTTTGAAGAACCTTGTGGTTGGGCTGTTTCATTTTCTCAATGTACCAAATATTGCAAAGACGCTCAGAAATTTTGCGGCAAGACCTTTTCTTGCACTTCAAATGCTTCGCTTGTAATGTAGAGAACAAAAAAAAGCCTTTATTTTTTTACTATCTCTTTCGTTACCACAGGGATACTCCCGTTACATTTTGCTTGTTTTGCTCATTTCTGCCGATTTATATGGGAATTCTATCGTTTTTTACTTTCTTCTCCACTTATTGACGGGAGCTTTTGGCACAAATTCTTGATCCGCGTCTTTCGTAGGGTGACTTTGACGTTGCCGTGTAGGGGGGTATTCATTGCTTGACGAAAAAAGGTACACTGTGGGTTTGGTATTGCCTGCCTGTTAGTTGATCGCACCTGTCTGCATGCATCGCATAGGCAGGCGTCAGCCGTCTTTATATGCATTACATGTTGTTACTCATTATTTATGATTCGGTGTCAGTGTCAGGACTTTTCTATAATGTTGTTCTGCAAGTTCCTGCTGATCTGAATCTTCATAGGCAATGCTTATTAAACGATGGTATTTTGAATTGTATGGCTGAAGTTCTATCGCCTTTAAAGAATATTCAATGCACTCCTGAGGGTCTTCTTCAATCAATGCGTTTAAAGCATTATTGTAATAATAATGACCGATAATTTTCCTGTATTCGCCATACATCCCCCAAATCGAAATAAAAATAACGGGAACGATAACAAGGATTTTTTTAAACAAAGTATTAAAGAAGAGCGTTTCGGTTTTTGTTTCTTCAAATTTCCCTGAGCAAATAATTCCCAGTCCGATGAAAAAATACACGGAAGAGGTAGATGAGTGCAGGTTGTAACTTACCATCGATTGAGACAACGCAGCAATGCATCCTGCGGCAGGCGCAAGGAATAATAGTTTTGTTTCAGTAGTATATTTAAAAAGAAAATTCCGCAAAATAGCCCTTATAATAACAAAGAGGAAAATGCAAATGCCGCAAAAACCCACGATACCTGTTTCTGTAACCATGTGTAATAATTCGTTGTGTGCATACATGGTCATCCATTTCCATTTTCCCGATTTGTAAAGAGGGTATTTAATAAAATAATTTCCTAAACCCACTCCCCTGACAGGTTCCTGAATCAGCATTTTTGCCGAGTCTTTCCAAAGAGTAAAACGTAAATTATCTTTTCTGCTGATTATCGTTGAAATATGGCGTGATGTTTTTTTGTGTTTAATTGGAATTTTTCCCCATAAAGCGGCAACAGGCAGTGCAAACATAAACGATATGATGCACAAAAAAAAGATTACTCTTTTCTTTGATGAACATAGTGAGACTATTGGGGAAATAGACGAGGTTTTTAATTTTATGCTGAGATAATAAACTGAAAAGAATATGCCTCCAATTATAGTTGAAACCATCGCCCCTCTGCAAAAAGTAAAAAACAAGGCTAGCAAGGATATGGATATGCAGGAAATGGTCGTTATTTTTGTTTTAATTGATGAACAATTTACCAGGATTCCAAGGCTCCACAAAACCATGATGGATAAATATTGCGCCAGTATATTTTGATAACCAAAAAAAGAATATATTCTTTTTTTTGAAAAACCGCATGGATAGAAGGAGAGTATTTCAAAATACTCTAACAATGCATATAGTGCGATAAAACAACTTATTCCCATGCAGATCTTTATCAGTGGCAGAAGTATATTTCGGGACCACCTTATTTGTGAAGCCGCAAGGAAAAGAGTGAAAAGGCATGCCCATCTTTTTAATTCATCGAAGCCCTCATGATAATTTGTACTGTATGGAATAGTTACGGCAAAACAGGTGAGTAATAGCAACGTTGCTGAAAAGAGTGAAGATGATAAAGTCGTTAATAATTTGTTCGCAGGGAAGAAAACAAAAATAATTACACCGCATGAAAGTAAGGTAGAAACTGCTCTTTTGGGAAGCAGAAAAGGGTCTTCCGGAGTAAATGGCAAAAAGAATAACGGGGTGATAATTAAAACACTTAAGAGGAGTATATAGTTAAATTTATTGGTCATACCTAAGCTGGCATAGCCAGAACCAAACAAGCACGAAATAAAAAATACGAAACTCGAGGTACGAAATACGAAACAAATCCGAATAACAAAGCATAAAATTCAAAACAAATCCAAAACATACAACAATTATGAAGCACGAAATGCGAGATACAAAAGATGCATTTGCTTAGCATTTCAAATCATTTTGTCAAAGGTACGAACAGAGAGAGCTTTCCTCTCCTATGCAAGGAAGGGATTAAGGGGTGGTTATGAAATAATGCCTCCTTCCGGTTTCTTTCTCCGCAAGATACGGGAAGGAATTTAAACTTTAACGTAGTGCGTCGCATATCTTACTTGTTCACTGGATTTATGGGCAAGATAAAAAAGAAGGTGCTTCCTTTTCCAAAGGTACTTTCTGCCCATATCTTGCCACCATGTAATTCTACAAGACGTTTTGTCAGATGCAATCCAAGCCCTGTACCCTCATATTCTCTTGTAAGCGATGCATCTGCCTGGTGAAATGCTTCGAATAATTTCTCTTTGTCTTCAGGCTTTATACCAATGCCGGTATCAACTATTTCAAATTGCAGAGAGTTGTCTTTTTGGAAAACGTTTATAGTAATTTTGCCATTTTCAGGGGTAAATTTCACTGCATTTGATAGCAAATTATAAAGAATCTGCCTGAATTTTGTTTTGTCAGCGGATAGCAGTGGCGTGTTATCCTGTATATTTGTATGAACGGAAATTCCTTTATTGTTGGCGGATGCGTTTATAATTGTCAGTGTGTCATTAATTGCATCTTCAATGCAAAATTCCTCGTATTGAAGATGCATTTTCCCCGTTTCAATTTTTGAAAGGTCCAATATGTTGTTAATCATATCAAGCAGATGATGGCCGCTGCTGTGAATATCGGTTACGTATTCTTTTTGGTCTTTGCTGAGAGAACCGGCGATTTCGTCACGTAAGACTTCTGCGAATCCAATGATTGCGTTTAAAGGAGTGCGCAGCTCATGTGACATTGTTGTCAGGAATTCAGATTTCAGCCTGTTTGCCTTTTCTAAAGCAACATTTGCCATTTGAAGGTCTGCTG
The DNA here is from genome assembly GCF_900232105.1 of Candidatus Kuenenia stuttgartiensis. NCBI lineage: Bacteria > Pseudomonadati > Planctomycetota > Candidatus Brocadiia > Candidatus Brocadiales > Candidatus Brocadiaceae > Candidatus Kuenenia > Candidatus Kuenenia stuttgartensis. Next base: position 4,172,547 of record NZ_LT934425.1, on the reverse strand, counting down.
TCTTTTCCTGCACCCTTTTTTCAAGTATTGTATTTATATCCTGCAGCCGTGTTATTCTTATAAAATCAAGCCACGACGCAACGTCTTCATATTCGGCGACATTCAGTCCTCTCTTTTCTTCTTCAGGGGTTACCCGTAATCTCTTTACTTTCTTTAGGCATAAGAAGAAAAGCATGCCCAGCCCGAATGACCACGAAAAGGCGACGATAACGCCTAACGCCTGTATGCCTAACTGATGCATTCTGCTTCCGTTTTCCGCAAGAAGATACGATTTTTGCGCAAATATTGCGACGCAGAGCGTACCTATTACCCCGCCGACTCCGTGCACGGCAATGGCGCTTACGGGGTCGTCGATTTTCAAAGTCTTTTCAATAAAACCTTCTGCAATGATTGCCAGTATGCCGGTAATGAGGCCGATAGCTACTGCGCTGACTGGGGTAACCATATTTGAACTTGCCGTTATGGCAACTAATCCGGCAAGTATCGCAGTGAAGAGACTTCCTGCTTCGATCCTTTTTCTTGTTGCATAAATAAATATGAGGGCGGAAACCCCGGCAGAGGCGGCGGCCATGTTCGTATTCAGGATTACCAATCCGATATTTGCGCTCACTCTCAAAAGACTTCCGCCGTTAAAACCAAACCAACCAAACCACAGAAAAAAAGTGCCTAATGTGGCTAGTGGTACATTATGTAACCCAATCCGGTTAGAAGATCCGTCAGGATTGTATTTGTCTATTCTTGGCCCTACCATTATAGCCGCCGCCATGGCAAACCAGCCGCCGATGGAATGTACTACCGTTGCACCTGCAAAATCAATAAAACCCAATTCTTTTAACCAGCCGGTTTGATCGGGGGAAAAGAGATTGCCCCATGCCCAGTGCCCGAAGATTGGATAGATAATGGCAACAATAAATGCGGTACCTGCTATATTGGGAATAAAACCGGAGCGTTCTGCTATGGCGCCTGTTAATATTGTGGCGGCTGTGGATGCAAAGACCATTTGGAAAAAAAAGAATGAATACGATAACGTATTGGGATGCAATGCCAAATCATTTGCGAAGAAAAGATCTATTCCGATCAATCCCATGTAGCTTTTGCCAAACATGAACCCAAAGCCCACACTGAAAAAAACGAGTGATGAGATAAGGGTATCTACGAGATTTCTCAATGCAATACTGATGGCATTTTTGGACTGGGAAAATCCGGTTTCGTAAGAGGTAAAACCCAACTGCATCAGGAATACCATGCAGGCCGCCATAATCACCCACAAATGGTTAATATTTATTTGTATGTTTTCCATAAATTATTTTACTTCGGTGTATTCTTTTCATTACCATTGCAAATTGCCTGAACACCGATGAAAGGCAGCAATTCATTGGTGATACGCACGATGGTAAAGCATAGAATTTTCAGAAAATGATCGATTACATAATTTGCTTCATAAGGAGCTGCGGGGGCGGTGCCCCATAAGCGCTAACTTGTTTTATTGACAAATTTTATTCATCATGGTATTTTTATATTAATTATCCCGCTAATCACTCTATAGGAGGATAAAGCCATGATGAGAGAAGATTGGGATCTTCTAAGAACTTTCTTCCCAAACGATTGGAAAAGTTTAGCCGTTGATACAAATGCTTTAAAAGGCTTGCGCAAGGATAAATCTGAAGAAAAGCTTCTTCGAACATTATTAATTCATTTAGGATGTGGCTATTCATTGCGTGAAACAGTAGTTCGAGCCAAGCGTGCTAACTTAGCAGATTTATCCGATGTTGCCTTATTAAAGCGATTAAAAAAGAGCAAAGAATGGCTATATAAATTATGTTTATCTTTATTCCGTGAGCGTGGCCTCCAAATTAATAAACGGAATAATTTTCATCTTCGCTTATTTGATGCAACAACAGTAAAGGAACCTGGGAAAACAGGAAGTCTTTGGCGCATTCATTATATAGTCAAACAAATCAGATTTTCGAAATTTGCTCGCCAATAATTTGAAAATTTTCAGTTAAAAGAGTAGACAATTCATCTGTATACTCGTTAATATTTTTGAAAAAACTTAAACATTTGTTTTTAAACTTCTCATAAGTATCATAATACTTGTTATACAATATTTTTTTGCGAAAGAATTTCCATAATCTTTCAATGAGATTTAAATTGGGCGAATAGGAAGGGAGAAATTTGATCTTTATTCTCGAATTTGCAAGGTATTCTTTGACCAACTTAGACCTGTAATATTTAGCATTATCAGAGATTATGTAAATAGTACCGGCTTGAGCATACCTTGACTCTATTTCATGGAAAAGCTTTATTGTTGATTGAGCATTGATGCTTTCATCTTCCCGGATTGTTACTTCAAAGGTTTCTATGTCAATAGCCCCGTTTAAATTTATTCTTTTCCTGCCGGTATTAGAGGGTATTTCCTTCTTTTTGCCTTTCTCTATCCAGCAATATGCAGACGTAGAATTGTGCTGTGGATGAACTCCATCCATAAAAAGTATCTTATCTCCAGGGGCTTTCTCTTCTTTGAGTTGTTTGTAGTTTTCGATAAATTCTTTTTGTTTTTCAGGGTTTGCTTTGCCTGGAACTATTGTAGTTTTCTTGTAAGTAAAGCCTAATCTATCGAGGGTATGTACCATTCCTTCGGGTGTATAGATTTTATTGAATGTCTGTTTTACATATTCAACAATTTCTTTTGCCGCACTATAGTTGTTTTTCCTGATATGATCTTTTAATTGTTCTTCTTGTTCGCAGGTGAGTTTTGGCACACAGCCAATATAATTGTCAGATAAAAGCCCGTCAAAACCTTTATCTTTGTATAGTTTTTCGTAATTCCTGATTGTTTGATCGTCTAACAAGAGCGCCTCTGCTACTTTTTCATAACTCCATCCTGAATCAAGAAGAAGTATAGCTTTGATTCGGTCGGCATGACGTCTATGAGGCTCTTTCTTATGTGCTTTTTTAAATTCTATTCGGGTTTTTTCACTGAGAAATGGATTCATGCAGAATTTAATACTCTAGAAACAATTCAAATGCAAGAAAAAAACAGATTTTTATAAAAATAAATGCTTTTTACTATAGTATTGAGGTTCCTTCATTATCTTGCGATTTCTTTAAACTTACGGGAACTGAAGGAGAAGGCACAGGAGAATCTTTTCGGCAGTTTCCGATGAAAAAAGATGATTATATTATAGCTGACAGAGGTTACTGTACTGGCCAAGGAATTCATCATGCAACAAGGAAAGGCGCTTATCTTAGCGTTAGAGTTAATTCGCAATCTCTACGGATATTCGGCGAAGAAAAGAAACCCTTTCCTTTATTGAAAGAAATCCAATATTTAAAAAGACCCCTTGCTATAAAATCATGGAACGTTTTTATTCCAAACGTTGATAATACTGAATATGTCAAAGGTCGTCTTTGTATAATACGCAAAACAGAAGAAGCCATTAAAATAGCTCATAAAAAACTTAAAAGACATGCAAGCAAAAAGGGCATTGAACTAAAACCGGAGACCCTTATTTATGCCAAGTACGTAATAGTATTCACAACGTTTCCTGAAAATCAATTTACCGCTTTTGATATCTTAGAATGGTATCGAGTTCGATGGCAAATTGAACTGGTCTTTAAAAGATTTAAACAAATAGCACAATTTGGACACTTACCTAAATACGATGATGATAGCTCAAAAGCTTGGCTTTATGGCAAACTATTCGTTGCTCTTTTGACAGAAAAACTAATAGATTTTGCTACGTCTTTTTCCCCCTGGGGATACTTCATTGTCAAGCAAGAAGACTAAAAGCAAATGGCGTGAATTTGCTTTTATGCTTAATCAAGTAAAACGGGCTATAGAACCAGCGTTATCATTACAGGAAGTTCTTAAGTGCTGGAATGACATTGCTTGTTCTTTAGCAGAAAATACAAGAATCCGAAAAACACAGATATCAAAATACTTCGAGCATACCTAAAACAAGTTAGCGCTTATGCCCTCAATCCCCTCCCAGGAGGGGACTTATCAAATTCCCCTCCTGGGAGGGGCAGGGGGTGGGTTTATGCATTGCTTAACTAAAAATATTGAAATTCCTATACATCAAATACAGTGGAAGCAAATTGTACATGTTTTTCACTGCATAAAGCTATAGCTTTTTATTCACAAAATGATAGATTGTAGGGGCGAAGCATTTGCCTGCACAGGGAACAAAGACGTAAAACGTTGTCTGTATATGCGCCGGCACCGTTCCACTGAACGAGTATACTGTACGCAGGCAAATGCTTCGCCCCATGCTTTTTCTAAAAAAATAAATTGTTGCCAAAAAAGGAGTGTGATTATGTCAAACGGAATTGGAAAAGAGTTTATGCACATGACGAAATATCAATATTTAGCGGCATCGGATCAGATGAAAGGGATACAGCAGCCACCTTTGGAGCTTCCTTATGACCGGTCAAAACCGATTATTGATTTACCGAAACCGGAGGATATTGTTGTAAAAAATGCTGATGTGCGAAGAGTGATAGAATCAAGAACGAGTATACGTAATTATTCTAAAAAACCATTAACCCTTGAAGAATTATCTTACCTGCTGTGGTGTACTCAGGGGGTAAAAGAAGTGATACCCGGGACTGCAACGTATCGAAACGTGCCGTCAGCGGGGGCACGGCATTCTTTGGAAACATATTTATTGGTAAATAACATAACGGGCTTGTTGCCAGGCGCATACAGATTTCTTGCATCTAAACATAAGCTGATGGAAGTAAATTTACAACCGGATATTGCTGATAAAATTACAGAAGCGTGTTTGGGGCAGAATATAATAAAACTATGCGATGTTGTTTTCATTTGGTCTGCGGTAGCTTACCGTATGAAATGGCGATATGGAGAACGCGGATACAGGTATATGCATCTGGATGCAGGACACGTCTGCCAGAATTTGTATTTAAGCGCAGAATCCATTGATTGCGGGGTATGCGCAATTGCGGCGTTTTCTGATGATAATATAAACGATTTACTCTCTCTCGATGGCGATGAGGAATTTGTAATATATTTGGCAGCAGCAGGTAAAAAATAACACCAGCCATCCCTTCATAGCCGGAACAAAACAAGCACGAGATAAAACATTTATACACTCGTTCCCAAGCTCCGGCTTGGAAACGCAATTGTTTGAGAAGCCCCGGCTTCACATGGAAAAAAGAATAAAACCATGGCATTCATTTTAATCCACACCTCAATCTCCCACATAGAGATGCACGGCCGTGCGTCTCTACATCAAATTCCCCTCTTGGGAGGGGTAAGGGTGGGTTTGTTCCTTTTCCACGCATGCCCACGCAGGAGCGTAGGAACAAGAAGAAGAAACGTTAAATCAGCCGCAAATAGTTTGCATATGCAAATTATTTGCCTTACATAATAGTTAATTCGTGATATACTTCCACAGGTATTCACTATGAATACCTTTTAAATTTAGTGAAAGAGAGGTGGCATAATGGGTGCAAAAGAAATTAAGGAACTTCGTGAAAAACTGGGAGCAACCCAGTCCGAGTTTGCAAAGGCATTGGGAATCAGCTTTTCAACAGTGAGCAGGTGGGAAAGCGGCATTTCACAGCCTGATTATACACAGGAAGAACAGCTCATTGCGCTGAAGCAATTGGTTGATAATAAAGACGTAGATCAGAAAAAACTCAGGAAGATGCTGGGATTGATGGGCATAGGCGGCGTTATTGCCACGGCAGTAATCGCAGGGTTTGTCATAACGAACCCATGGGGGGCGGCAATAACTTCACTCATAAAAAAATCCTCAAACACTGGAAAAATATTGGACCTTTTCAAAAAGAATAAAAAGCCGAGATAAAAACAATAATTTGCCACGCATATTGTAGGGGCGAAGCATTTGCTAAAAATTGTCATAAATGCGTTCATACCTAACCGGACAAATGCTTCGCCCCTGCTTTTTAAAGAAAATAGAGACTGTATTTCCACATGCTGCCTTAACCCAACTTCGACAAATTTATCCTGAAAAAGGCAAGAAATTGAGCATGTAATAGTCGTAACCTATTGGTATGGTTGAATGTTGCTTTCGGCGTTTAATGTAGTGCCTGAATATTATTGTTTATGCTTGCGGCGCCATTGCTTACATGGTAAAATACCGGTGTGTTTATCCGTGAAAAGATCAAAAAAGTGAATGGCGGGAAGAGCTACATACAACACCAACTCATCGAATCCATTCGCACCCCTTCAGGGCCAAGACAGCAAATAGTCTTAAACCTTGGGCAGCTTAGTCTGCCCGAGGAGAAGTGGAAGACCCTTGCCAATTGCATTGAAGGATTTTTAGCAAATCAAAAAACATTGTTTACTCAAGATCCTGAAATAGAGGCGAAAGCAAGGCATTATGCCAGCCAGATAAGACAGGAGCGGTTGGACAGGGCGCAAGAACGTATTACCGGCGGTGAATCAGCAGGGGAAGAACCTGCTCAATACGAGCACGTGAATATTAATTCCCTGATAACAAATGATGCAAAGACCGTAGGCGCCGAACACGTGGCCATAAGCCAAATGAATGAATACGGGTTTGATAAGATATTGCAAGGGCTTGATTTTACAGATGACCAGATTGCCTATTCCAAGATGCTCATTGTGGGGAGAATGGTTCATCCCGGCAGCGAGCGTGATACCGTGCGATGGCTTTCTGAAACAAGCGGGGCGGGAGAGCTGTTGGACTCCGGGGTTAAACTGTATGATAAAGCGCTGCATCGCGCGGCAGTCTTGCTTTGGGAGAATCATGCCGCCATAGAGCAAGAGTTGTCAAAGCGGGCGCGAGAGATATTTTCCCTTAAAGAGACGGTGATTTTATATGATTTAACAAATACCTATTTTGAGGGTAGCAAAAGAGGGAGTAAGGTGGCCCGGCGCTACAAATCAAAAGAGAGCCGTAATGATTGTCCGTTAATTACGCTATCCCTTACCGTTGATGAAGAGGGATTTCCCAAGCAGAGCAAGGTTTTTGAGGGCAATGTGTCGGAGCCTGGTACCCTAAAAGATATTTTGGATGGATTAAAAAAAGAAGACGGTATGTTTTCAAATGATAGAACGATTGTTATGGACGCGGGGATAGCAACGGAAGAGAACATTGCGCTTATCAGGAAGAGTGGCTATAAATATGTGGTCGTCTCGCGCAAGAAATCTTTTGAAGATACTTTTTGGCCTGAAACGGACGAAGAGAAGATTATGTTATCAGACGGGAAAACAACGTTGGGCATGAAATTAGTCCGTACTGAAGAAGAGGCATTCCTTTTATGCCACAGCGAGGCAAAAGAGGCAAAAGAGGCAAAAGAGAAGTCCATCCTTTCCCTGAAAGAACAAAGGTTTGAAGAGGCGCTCTCGGCAATAAAAGAAGGATTAGAGAAGCCAAAAAGACAGAAAAAATATGATACGATCATAGAGAGGATAGGCCGGTTAAAAGAACGCTACAAGGTGGGCAATTTATATACGATCAAAGTGGAACAGACGGATGGCAAAGCGACCGATATCAAATTTAAGAAAAATGCTCAGGCGCAAGCAAAGGAAGAAGCCATAGGCACGTATGTATAGCCAAAAGCTTCTGATTTTCTAAAAATGTAGTGCGAATCGCCTGCATTTGCCGGTTTAAGTTTCAAAAACCTGACTTGTTTGACTATATTACGGACAAACCGACTTGATCTTAGCGGGGAAGAGATATCAAAGCTCCATAGGTCGTTGAGTACTGTTGAGGAAAGTTTTAAAACAATGAAAGGCAACCTTGGTTTACGGCCAAACTTTCACCACACAGATACCCCAACCATTGCCCACGTGCATGTCACTGTATTGGCCTATCACATACTTGCCGGGATATTAAAAAAGCTAAGAACCGCAGGGGTTCATTATAATTGGAATACGATTCGTAATATCCTTGCCACCCATATAAGGGTAACAACGACCATGAACACAAAGGACGGCTGCGTTATTGCCGTCAGAACCTGCACAGCGCCCACGGAAAAGCAGCACACGATTTACAATAAACTACAAATTAAACATACACCATTAGGCAGAAAAAATATAAAATCACCCATGAAAACTCAAAGATGTAGTGCCGAAAAATGAAGGACTAAAGTCGTATCACATTGGCAATAAAAGAGATACGATTTCTGCTTGTCGAAGTTGGGTTAAGAACCACCTCTTTCTCTATAAATTCTGATTCCGGCCAAACATCATTTACATACTTTTTGTGTAACTATTCAGCGTATTTTCACCCACTGTCGCTACGAGCTAGCAAAATCAGGCAATTCGCCACGGAATAGCATCTGTAATGCCCGACTCAAATTTACCCCTTGCTTTCGACAGGTCGAGAGATAACTCCGGATGCGGCAGAAAATTTTCGCTCCCTCCAAAGAACGAAAACAACCAGATATCTTCTGCTGAACCTTCGTCATCCTGATATCGTTTTCTGCTAAATTGTTCGTAAAGGGGACATTTTTATTGTCCATAAACCTCAGCACATCACCCTCATACGTCCTCAATCGTTCCAGAAGATTCCGTGCCTTTGTCCTTTTTACCCTCCCCCTTTTTCCCTTACGGTTCGTTTCATCAGGAGGAGGGCTTTCGGCTTCTGCGTTTTGGGGTATCTTCCTATACCTTTGCCGGTATTTTTCTGACTCATCAGTTCCCAGCATTCCCCCGGCATCACTCGTCGCACGGTTTATCTCTTTAAGTAATGCTTTCATCTCTTTCGCCCACTCCTGCTTATTATCATCTTCCCACACACCATCCAATTCCCTCAAGTGGTGTGCATTACACAACGCATGCGTACAGTTGCTATAGGTGTAATACGACTTCAAATGGTCGTGGCAAAGAATCCCCTTAAATTCAGGTAATATCCCGATACTATTTATCGCTTCTGTTCCACGTCTTTCATGCGGGAAAAAGTACGTCCACAAACTATTGGATGCACTGTGCAACCAATACCTGTCTCCATTCTTGTTGATACTAGTTTCATCCACATGCATCACCTCTGATTTTGCAAGTTCTTCCCTGGTGCTACGTCTTAGAATAAATGCTCCAAAAATGCCCAATTAGTCTCAGAATATTTGAGTCTAATACCCAGCAAATGATTTGAAAAATCTTACCCAGCTACCCCGCCTTTTTTTTATCCTGCGTAAGTATTTCACTTGATTTTTTGTTCACGTTAAGAAAAATACATCGTTTACCCCGTTAGAAAGAAGTTACGTCCGTAAGGCGGAGTAAAGCCTCATTAAATAGTTTGGAAGGGGTTAAAACCACTTCCAAACTTCCTAACGGCGGTTTACTTCCCAGTTCCCCGTTTTCACGAGGACAAGTTTTGTAAGATTTTTCCGGAACATAAAAAACTCAGGGCAGGAGGACCGAACGTTGGGAAACTTCATCCTCCTGCCCATTTCCCCCCTATACAAAGGAGGCAGTGCGTGAATATTATAGAAAAAATCCACAAGCATGAAAAGCTTATTGCGACAAAACAGAAGCCATGCTTTTGTCCAAAGTGCAAGAGTACCCATGTCAATTTCACCCTTCATGAATGCAGATATCGGTTGTTTCACGTTATTATCGACTCCCTTGTTCATACGATAGAATCTTTCCTGGGACGTTGGAAATGTTCCTTGTGCAAGAAGACGTTTACTTCCTATCCTGAGTATGCGCTCCCTTACAAGCGGTACGTAAAGGATCACTGTCTCTCCTTCAGTCAGGCTTATGTCAAAGATGATACAGAAACCTACCGGAGTGTCTCCTCTGCCATCGGATATACTACCCGAACACAGGAAATAGACAACCGCATGCTTGCCTGGTCAACCGTTTGGAGGTGGCTGCGTTTCTTTGGCTCACTGAAATACACACTCCGCAACGCCTTTGACCTCATCAGGCAGGCCGACCCCAACTCTCCGGTTTTTCGCCAAATGTTTCCCATTTACCACGGAAAGTATAAAAGCAAACAACGAAAAACCTCCCTCGATCAATCGATTCAATTGTTCAGCGCCGAGCCGGAATATCACCGAATTTTTGGGCATTCATTTTTCCCCGAACTGGCAACAAAAAGCGGCTGGTCTTGAGTTACAATCACCTCCACACTTAAAAAAGGAGGTGAATTATGAAATCGAAAGACGAAAAATGGGCTTTATTCTGGTGCAATCTTCTGCATCCTGTCATCTTCGGTGAGATTGAGAAGGAGCAGACCAACCTTTTTCTGAAAAAACTCTGCCTTCAGGAGGTCGTATTCCCCAACGGAAAGCGGAAAAGACCCACTATCTCTACCCTCAGGAGAAAACTCAACCGCTACCGCAAAGATGGATTTCAATCTCTTGCAAGAAAGGCGAGGAGCGACCGTGGCGCATCCAGAAGGTTTTCTCCTGAAATTATCGACAAAGCCGTTGAACTCAAAAAAGAACAACCACGCCGCAGCGACGATTGCCTCAACCGCTTTCTTGAGAAATACTATGGGAAAACGATCCCCAAATCCACCCTCTACCGCCATCTCAGACTCGCAGGGGCGACCCGGCTCAAACTCGGCGTCTCACAGCAAAAGGTGCGTATACGCTCTTAGCCGTGAGCATACCCACGACCTCTGGATTGGCGACTTCCAGGAAGGCCCTTTCGTGCTCGTTGACGGCGAGGCGCTTCCCACAAACCTCTGTCTCTTTATCGACTGCTACAGCCGTTATGTGGTCGAAGGACGGTATTATCTCAAACAAACCCTCGATATCCTTATCGATTCTCTCATCAGGGCCTGGACTATCCACGGCTCGCCCAAAGAACTCTACCTCGACAATGCCAAGGTCTACCACTCTGACGCCCTGCGCTCTGCCTGTTACAACCTCGGCATTAAACTCATCCACAGACCACCACGCGACCCTGCTCCCGGCGGACTGGTCGAACGTTTCTTCGGCACCAGCCAGACATAGTTCGAGTCGGAAGTCCGCTCCGGCGACATTATCACCCTTGATGCCATTAACCAGGCCTTCTCCGCTTACCTTGCCGTTGTCTATCACGCAAGAATCCACTCCGAAACCAATCAATCTCCAAAACAACGCTACGACGAGGGGCTTACCGTCATCCGACACGTCGATATGGACGCCGCTCTTGCCTTCTTCATGAAACGCATCCCCAGAACCGTTGACAGAACCTTTGCCGATGTCCGCATTGATAACCGCTTTTACCGTGTTGACCCCAAACTCAGAGGCGATAAAGTAGAAGTCCGTTACGACCCATACGGCGATCTCAAAAAGGTCTTGATCTATTCCGCAAACGGTGAATACCTCGGCTCGGGAAATCTCTACCTGCGCGACCAGGGCGCTGAAACTCCAGCCGCCTCACCTTCAAAACCAAAACATAATTACCTCGACCTTATCACTCAGAAACACAAATCCATTCTCCAGGCTCAGGCCAAAGGCATTGATTACCACCAAATCATCTCCGAACGACCCTGGCCATTCATGGCATTCGTCCAGAAACTCGCACTCCTCATGGGACACAAAGGCTCTCTCTCCGCCTTCAGCTCTCATGAACTCGAATCGCTTAAAAAATGCTACAACCGTATCCCCGCTCTCAACGAATCATTGCTCACGGAGGCATTCCAAAATGCCTCCGTGAAAACCTTACCCTATATCATTCGTGAATTACAAATCGCTTACTCGAAAAAGGAGGTCTCTTAACCATGTTTACTTCTCATTTTTCCATGACTACTCAGCCGTTCTCTGAAAGAATCAACACCAGCCTTATCATGAAAGACGAACGCTTTACCCAGGGGCTTGCACGACTCCAATACCTCTTACACTCAGGCTCTATCGCCGTCCTCTACGGACAGACGGGAGTCGGAAAATCCACACTCCTCAAACTCTTCCTCTCACAAATCCCCCAAAACCTGTTTCTCCCCATCTACCTCCATTTTACCCACCTAAAATCATCCAGCCTTCTCTCCTTAATCGTCTCCCAGCTCGGTGAAATACCAAAACACACCAAAGACCGGCTCTTCCTCCAAATTATGGATAAATCCTTGCGCTCAAATCTCACTCCCATTATCGTTATCGACGAGGCTCATCTCCTGAAAACCGACGCCATCACAGACCTCAGACTCCTTGTCAGCTCTCCGCTTGATTCTTCCACTCATCTCAAAATCATCCTCTCGGGACAGGAACACCTCAAATATATCCTCAAAAGAGACATCCATGCCGACTTCGCACAACGCATCTCGGTACATTACCACATTCATCCCCTTACTAAAACTCAAACCGCTGCATACATAGACTTCCATCTGAAATCTTCCGGCGCATCCGATAAAATCTTTGACTCAGACGTCAAAGACCTGATCCATGAGTTCTCCGCCGGCATCCCAAGGCAAATCAACGCCATTTCCACCGCCTGCCTGATTAACGCTTCCATCAGACAATCACAGAAAATTACCCAGGATATCTTCCATCAGGCTCTTGCTGAAATTCAATCTTTTTAAGGAGGTCTACCATGGCCCGTCTCTTTTCCCCTCAACTCTTGCGCTCATTACGAAACGATATCCCCATCGATCGACTCATCGCTGATGTCCTCTCCATACCTCATAAATACTCCGAAGGCTATTTCCGCTTCCTCTGCCCTCTCTGTTCTGAATTTAATTCCGCCACCAACCCAAATACGAACCTCGCCAGGTGTTTCCGTTGTAAAAAAAACTTTAATACCATCGACATCGTCATGGTAGATTCCAACTCCTCTTTCCCAGATGCTGTCTATCTGCTAAAATCCGTTTTACCTCAATATATTAATTCCACTTAATCTGAGAATTCCAGGTTCATTTATTGTGGGGCTTAGCACCATAAGCGCTAACTTGTTTTAGGTATGCTCGAAGTATTTTGATATCTGTGTTTTTCGGATTCTTGTATTTTCTGCTAAAGAACAAGCAATGTCATTCCAGCACTTAAGAACTTCCTGTAATGATAACGCTGGTTCTATAGCCCGTTTTACTTGATTAAGCATAAAAGCAAATTCACGCCATTTGCTTTTAGTCTTCTTGCTTGACAATGAAGTATCCCCAGGGGGAAAAAGACGTAGCAAAATCTATTAGTTTTTCTGTCAAAAGAGCAACGAATAGTTTGCCATAAAGCCAAGCTTTTGAGCTATCATCATCGTATTTAGGTAAGTGTCCAAATTGTGCTATTTGTTTAAATCTTTTAAAGACCAGTTCAATTTGCCATCGAACTCGATACCATTCTAAGATATCAAAAGCGGTAAATTGATTTTCAGGAAACGTTGTGAATACTATTACGTACTTGGCATAAATAAGGGTCTCCGGTTTTAGTTCAATGCCCTTTTTGCTTGCATGTCTTTTAAGTTTTTTATGAGCTATTTTAATGGCTTCTTCTGTTTTGTGTATTATACAAAGACGACCTTTGACATATTCAGTATTATCAACGTTTGGAATAAAAACGTTCCATGATTTTATAGCAAGGGGTCTTTTTAAATATTGGATTTCTTTCAATAAAGGAAAGGGTTTCTTTTCTTCGCCGAATATCCGTAGAGATTGCGAATTAACTCTAACGCTAAGATAAGCGCCTTTCCTTGTTGCATGATGAATTCCTTGGCCAGTACAGTAACCTCTGTCAGCTATAATATAATCATCTTTTTTCATCGGAAACTGCCGAAAAGATTCTCCTGTGCCTTCTCCTTCAGTTCCCGTAAGTTTAAAGAAATCGCAAGATAATGAAGGAACCTCAATACTATAATGAATGCGCCAAAGACTTCCTGTTTTCCCAGGTTCCTTTACTGTTGTTGCATCAAATAAGCGAAGATGAAAATTATTCCGTTTATTAATTTGGAGGCCACGCTCACGGAATAAAGATAAACATAATTTATATAGCCATTCTTTGCTCTTTTTTAATCGCTTTAATAAGGCAACATCGGATAAATCTGCTAAGTTAGCACGCTTGGCTCGAACTACTGTTTCACGCAATGAATAGCCACATCCTAAATGAATTAATAATGTTCGAAGAAGCTTTTCTTCAGATTTATCCTTGCGCAAGCCTTTTAAAGCATTTGTATCAACGGCTAAACTTTTCCAATCGTTTGGGAAGAAAGTTCTTAGAAGATCCCAATCTTCTCTCATCATGGCTTTATCCTCCTATAGAGTGATTAGCGGGATAATTAACATAAAAATACCATGATGAATAAAATTTGTCAATAAAACAAGTTAGCGCTTATGGGGCTTAGCACCTGGCTCTCACATCGAAGGGTTCCAATGACTCGTAGGCTTCCCTGTTAAAGTTGTAAATAGAACCTTCACTCAGCGGTATCCCAATCTGCCCTTCAAAATACTCCTGTATCCTCTTGTAGGGTATCAATTGATACTGCGACATATAGACTGCATGTGCTTTCAAATCCGGACCATACTGCACCGCCTTTGTTACCCCTTCCGGAAATGACGCTACAATCCGATTCCCTTTCGCATCCTCTACTACCTCTGCACGATACTCCGTCACTACACGCGAAATCTTTATATCAAACACCTGGCGTGCTTCGTAACCTACCACCTTGTATTTGCTGCGCGGATACTTCCTCCGGTCTACTTTTATTACTTCCACCTCATCAGGATTGTCTACCTTTTTGAGCGTTACTCCATCACGGCCCTTTTGCCCGCCTGCCTTCCTTTCACCCTTCGCCTTGCTTTCTTTCTTGCGATTCGGATCGCTTGAGGGAGGCTTGCTGCTGTTGCGGCTGTTCCGGTTCAGACGTCCTACCAGCAGTGTTATCAATAATACCAACAACTCTATCATTGACCTCACCGCCGGTGACAGCCCTTTCTCTTCTGAAAGCAGCTTCTCTACTTTTTGGAGTGTTGCGTCTACGTCTATATTCTCTATCGTCAATGGATGATACCTGTATATATAATTAGCCTGAAATTATCTACTGCATCTATTATACTGCAGGTTTTTTCACCCTTTTCTTTCGCTCTATAACACACCACAAGGGCTCGAAATTCTATAACTGAACAGACCCCACACACGTCTCTATGCACGGCATCTTGCTGCCTGTTTTTAACGCATTTACAAACATATACATACACTACCAGGTAAATTGCTTGTTTGTAACATTTCTGCTGTCAAGTAAATTCTAAATTATTTTCGCTGAATAGTTACCTTTTTGTAGGTATAACACGCTATGCGTTTCTCCCACATTTCTTTGAAAAACTCAGGACTGTAACCCTCACGGTCAAATACTACACCAAAGCGATAGAGATGACGATTGGCTTTTAATTCTTCCCCGGTAGGCTGCTTTGGTATGTCTCGGAGCAACCGGGGTATGATCTGTTCTCTCATTACCGAAAGCAAGCCGGGATTTACCGCTTTGCTTACCACGAAAAATGGCTTACCTACTGCATCATTTACCCAATAGTCGGTTAAACCCCTTAAACATAGCTTTTGCCTCGATACATACCGCTTCGGTAACGGTGTCTTGCTTCCGCTATATACCCGTACATGGCCGTCCACGTAAAGGATCCAGGCCAATTCCGGATCCTCTTCCATCCAGTATTTTGATAACTCTTTGCTCCACTGCTCAGGTTCGCCATGGTTTGTTATATATTTCACTTTTTTGCGCAGTGTTCGTATTTCAGGTATACGGTCTAACCCGATTGCCTTGCCCAATTCCCCAGCTTCACAATAGCGAATTGCCTCCAGTGATTTGATCCTTAAGAGGGCTGCAAACGACAGTAGCAGCAGAAACGATTGTAATCCATAGTACCCTTTGGGAAATGAGAGATAGTTGTTTGCATACTTTAGCAAACCATTTAATAATAATGCCGGCAGTGCAAACAATACCCCTGCCGATTTGACGTCCTGATCGGGAACAAATGCCGGAACTGCCTCATTAAGCCCACCTAATGCGGCTTCTACACGTTCTTGTTCCCGTGTACATCCAAGACCCATACCAGCACGACTATCGGTTACGGCACGCTCACTTTTGTTTCTTTGCTCCGGAGCGCTTTCTGCCGTTTTTTTTTCTCTAACTGACCGCTTTGGATTGCCTTGTGAATCGTACTTGATTTGATATTGAACTTCTTACCTGTTTCTGAAACACTCTGCCCTCTTTCCAGGCACTTTTGCACCTTCGCTTTTACCTCTGGCGTAAGCACATGGGCTGACCTTGTTCGCGCTGACTGACGGAAAAATCCCTTAGGCCCATGTTCTCTTAGCCGCTTTACACTACGCTTAACACTTATTGCCGAAACACCGAAGGCCTTCACTATTTGTTGTTGCTTGACATTACCGCCGACTACTAATTGACTGGTGATGAACCGAAATGATTCCAGGTCGTCTTCCTCATGACTAAACACAGGAAGTCTTCCGTGAAAATAATATATCTTGCTACCTATTTTCTCAAAACCTACCTGATTATTTATCAGTTTGCAGTCAGGGGAAAATAGGGGTAATACTAACTGTGGCATGAGTACCCGCCCTTTCTCCGAAAAAAAGGGATCATATCATTTTCCACCCACGTATGGCAATGCCTTCTCTCTATATACACCTATCTCTACACAATTCAATAGCTTACATGCTTTTTGACCAAAAAGGCACTTCCTGGGTTCTGACCGTAAGGAATTTTAGAGAGGGAACAGGAAACATACTAAAAAGAGATTGAGTAAATACCTCCGCTTCAGTATGAAAGAGGTTTCAAACGTTTAGCAATGCGCCTGTTTTCTACTCGGTAATATTTGGTACATTGAGAAAATGAAACAGCCCAACCACAAGGTTCTTCAAAGAAGCCATTGCCCTTGGGGCATTTTGTGTGCGTATTTGAGAATGGTCTTCACGGAAGGAGGTATCACGCACATAATGAAGTCCATTTTCTATTGACCAGTGTCCGCGGGAAAACTTAAGAATGGTTTTGGGACTTGCTTTTTGTTGTGTCAGGCTGGTAATACCGTAAACAATTTCCTCGGTCTTTTTGCCGGTCTTGACTTTTGTAAATATTCTATGAATGCAAAATACCTGCTTAACGTAGGGGAAATCAAGTTATTCGTTTAATTCGGTGCTGGTCCAAATCCTGCGGATTTCAATGCGGCCATGGCCTTTTTCAATTGTTTCGTGCTGAGGGGGGGAAAAGAACTGAGATTCAGTTCCTAGATGGCTTGTTTTATGGTTTTTTGATTATCTTTCACCGTGAATATATATTCTGCCTTTTTGTCTTCTACCAGATAACGGGCGGTTTCCTTTTGCGCATGTAAGGCATCGAAAGTAACGACACGGTCTTTTATGTCTAAATCATCAAACAATACCGGAACCATCGGTATTTCGTTTGTTTTGCGGTCTACCTGAGTTTGTGCGAGAACTATACCCTGTTTATGAAGAAAAGCGGCAAGCAAATGTACCTGTTTGCCGTCAGGCTGTCTTGCACCGCAAAGGGTTTTCCCGTCAACCGCAATGGGCAGGCTTTTATCACCTACAGATTGAAACCAACGCGAGAGGACTTTATCAACTGCTTCTGCATCCACCTGCTGTAAGAAACGCCTGATGGTAGGTTCACTCGGTGGTTCGTATCGTTTCGTTTTTGTATTATAACGGCAGGAGAGACGTTTTAGCATATTTTGCGGACAACGCTTTGCCCACTCTGCAATGGCGGCAAAGCTCCAGGCATTGCAGATGATAGCACAGATAGAAATTGCCAGGATAGAACGTTTCCTGTGGCGAACGCCTCTGGGCATGCGATGTTCAGGGATTTGCTGCAATAATTCGTCAAGAAATTCCGCATCTTTTAAACACCGATTTTCACAGGCATGAAAACCATCATAAAAACACCCTAATCATGCCGTCCAGACAATTTCAATAGATTTTCCTCCAAGCCATGGAACAGCGAATGGAGTTTGTAATTTTTTTACTTCCATCAAAACCGGAGTATGTGCTCTTTTTCTTATTTTCACAAAAAACTTACCACCGTCATAAACGACCCTCCCCGGCATATCAATAAACTTCCTGAATATTGCAGGGGCAAGATTATTTTCAAAACGTCTCAGGTCGCATGCGAATCGATGATACAGGGTATCAGCAATCATTGTCCATAGAATGTCAAAATGAATACGGATCATAATAGGTGAAGACAGAGAGTTCAGATTGAAAAACATTACCAGTTCGGCTATTTTGTTTTCTATCCGCCATCGTTTAGCGTAAACTTCCAATACCCTTTGTAAGGACAGCTCTTTGCTATTGGTTAAAATAAATGTAGGGTTCTCCCGTCCGTGATCTTTCACCACTATTTGCCTGAAAATGTTTTTACAATCTTTAAGCCTGACTTCGCTTTCATAAACTGAGACGTTTTTATACTTTCGCTTTGGAACCGGAATATAAACTTTTTTCCATACCTCCTTTGGAAGTACCAATGTTTCCTTCACAAGGCCGGCATAACGTTTACGAAGCGTTATGAACTTTACCTTGTCATTTTCAAGATCGTCAAGGATATTGTAAGCCGTAAACTTGCAATCAAAAACAAGTGTTTCGCTAACATTGCCTTTTATATTTTTCCAGTAACTTACAAACTTTTTAACCTCTTGCGACTCTTCGCGCCGTAGTATATCAGCTCTTGTATATAAAACTGCATTGCTTTTACTATCAGACGCAATGATGGTATTAGCGCCTTTCATGGTCTTACCCTTAGACCCACACCAGATCTTTTCCATTTCGGATTCATCCCCATAATGCGGGATCGAGTGAAAATCAAGATTTATATAGTCGCTACTATAAAAGTCCGGATACTTTTTCCTGAAAAGCGAAACAACTTTGCTTTGCAAATTCATCAACTGAGTTTCAGAGCAACGGCATGAATAGGTGTTCATGTATGTAGGCTTCGGAAGAACGTTTAATCCGGCAAAAACTCCAAAGCCAGGTTCCTGGTCATAAGCACAAATATGGGTCAGCCTCCTCTCGCCTATTAATTTCAGCAGTAACATGGAAAGACAGGCTTGCGTCGATCCAATATCGCTTGATTCAGGCAACTTACATTCCTGCAACAAATCAAGGATACCGGATTCTATGATATAAGGGATAAAAAAGAAAACCCCGGCCGTGGGGCAATCCACATTAAGATATTCGAGTATCTCAAAATCCAGGTGTTCCGAACGTTCCGGTATGATTTTGTTTTTAAGAGTTTTTCCAAGTTCATTATTCGTTCTGCGTTTTAGTTTGCCGAACCCTGCGGTTTTCAGAATACGTTCTACTGTGATTGCAGATATATTGATCTCCTCTTCCGCAAGGCGGCTATGGATGTCGGTTGTCGATAGTCCCTGTTTCCTGTATTTGATAATTTTATCCTGAACATCACAAGTAGTCCTTTTCTTTTTAGGGCCCTTTCGCACGATAGGGAAAAGTTCTATTTTCCCTGCATTAACGTCTCTCATTAAAGAATAAACCGTGCCTGGCTTGTAACCAAATTTTGTTGCTACAGTCTCAACTGCCTGTTTGTCAATTACAATGGCCCTTACTGCTTCATATTGTTTTTGTCTTTGTGAAACAGGATTATTGAAATATGAAACTAGATTAAGTTTGCCATGTATTAGGGTGTTATTATGATGATTATGCATTTGTAATATTCTTGCTGAATACTGATAATACCGTCAAATACCTTCTATTTGAGAGGTATTTGCGCTTGCTAATTGGTTAATATTCAGAATTGTAGCACACTTATAATCATCAATCAAGCATTTTGTTCATCATATTATCACCCTAAAATCCCAAAATTTGCTGAAATTCCCGAATAATGCAAAAATGCCCTGATTTAAAAATGTAATTTGTTACTACTAACAGGCAAGTAATGAAATACAAGGCATAGACTATTTTGTAATATAAGTTTACAAGGTAAGGGCAAAATAAATTCATCGCTCTGCAGCCTTCAAACACAGACGACTTTAAGGGGTGTATTATGATGGTTTATGTGTGTGTGAAAATCGGTGTTAAAGCTTTACATCGTGATGGATGGGTAATTGTCCGGCAAAAAGACAGTCATATACGTCTGCAAAAAAGCATACGGCAGAAAGAACACTAAAACTCACAGTCCCAACGCACAATCCTATCAAAAGGTTTACTCTGTCTCACATCATTAAACAAGCACATTTATCCGTTTATGAATTTAAAAGGTTGTTATAGAAAAGGAATATCACGAACACGACTTCAATCAACTCCTCGAAGTCCTCAGGAAGAACAAAAACAAGGTATCCATAAACCCATCAGACCGAAAGAAGCAGGAACTGCTGGAAAGGCAATTTGCTGAAAGCCTGCCAATCCTCGAACCGTTAAAAACCAGAATTAAAGCAACGGATGAATTAATAGATGAAATTGTGTATAGGCTGTATGGATTAGCAGAAGAAATTAAGGTTGTTAAAGGCGTGGTATCTTGGTGAAGTCTATTATAATTATCAAAATCAGGTATAATTGTAGCAATTCTGTGATAAAATTTATCCAATAAATAGAGTCTGGCAAAATAACAATATTATTGAAGCGGATGTGACGAAAAATGACGGTAAAAGAAATGATAAAAAGGGAGATCGATAAACTCCCGGAAAATCTTCTCTCAGAAGTTTTTGACTTTATCCAATTTTTAGAAAGTAAAAGAGAAAAAAATATCCTTATAAAAGCTTCTCAGGATTTATCCGCTTCAGCATTTCAAAAAATTTGGGATAACGAAGAGGATACAATATATGACAACTATAATAAAGGGGATATTGTCGTTGTCCCTTTTCCCCTTTAGCGATCAGGATAGGAGCATTCCCGATTTTTTGTAACCGTTTATGTGATTGGGGCAAAACAACACTGCCAGGGGTTAATACTGTTGTACGTTTCATTAAAACATGGCAGAAGTCACAAAAAACCGGGAATGTACCCGGAACAACCCCACAAGGGCATGAAAGCTGCAAGGGATGTGACAAGCCTGTTCACCGCTGGCGGGGGATTAAGGGGGTGGAATTGTCTGCGTAGGGAATCTGGGAGGCTTATAACATGAATAGCCATAAGTTTTTCTTCTCATTCCTACGCTCTGCGTGGAAATGCATGTTGCGAAACAGGATAAAATTGTCCTTTTGACCCAGTCTGCGGAGCGTGGGAAAGAGGGGCAAATTTGTTTTCATAATAAAGGGGTAGTTGAATTGCTGGAGAAATCCGGTCCACCCCCTGCACCCCCGCCAGCGGGGGACATAGTTTGAAATCAGGATTTTACAATCAGGACTTAAGAATAAAATGTCACTGTAGTGATAAACATATTGAATATATCCGATTCCAAAAAATTATTTAATTGAGTGTTTTAATGAAAGTCAAAAAGAAAATAGTGCTATTGATGCTGTTACCAATTGTAATAGGGATTGTAATTTATTTGTATGCTGAGAGCTGGATGGGCAGGGTTAAAGACGAAATTGACGTGTCAGGGAATATTGAGGTTACTGATGTTGCTGTGAGTTTTAGAATCTCCGGCTGGGTCGAAGAACGACTGGTTGATGAGGGAGAAACAGTTAGTGCTGGTCAGATAATTGCCAGATTGGAGAGTACTGAATTAGCACAGGAAGTTTTACTTTACAGAGCAGAAGTAAATGCTGCCAGGGCCGTCTTTGAAGAGCTGGAAACCGGTTACAGAACTGAGGAAATCGAGGAGTGGGAGGCGGTAGTCAGAAGAACAAGGGTTGATTTAGACCGGCTTGCTGCTGATTATAAACGTCAGGAAAGGCTATATGCAGAAAAAATAATTTCTACAAGTGAATTTGATGCTGCAAAAGCGGATTATGATGCGGAAGAAGCAAGGTATCGTGAGGTTAATAAAAGACTCGTACTCTTTAAAAAAGGGCCTCGCAAGGAAAAAATTGATAAGGCAAGGGCAGATCTGCAGCGGACTAGAGCGGCACTGAGATTGGCGAAAACACGGCTGGGATACACAACCATTAAATCATCGATTTCCGGTATTGTCCTGTCCAAAAACGTAGAACCGGGTGAATACGTATCTCCCGGCACACCTGTTGTAATCATTGGCAACCTGAATGATATCTGGCTTAGGGCATATATAAACGAAACGGATCTGGGAAGGATTAAAGTTGGTCAAAAAGTACACATCACAACGGATACATATCCTGAAAAGATTTATGAAGGCCATGTTTCCTTCATAGCTTCAGAGGCTGAGTTTACTCCCAAGAACGTCCAAACAAAAGAAGAACGGGTAAAACTCGTTTATCGCATTAAAATAGTGGTTTATAATCCGGAAATGGAACTCAAGCCAGGCATGCCTGCGGATGGGAAAATACTGTTGAAAACAGAATAAGAAATATGATTACGGATACCATAAGAACTGAAAATTTAACAAAATTGTTTAATAATCTGAAAGCCGTAGACAATCTTACACTAAAAGTTGCCGAAGGAGAAATATTTGGTCTTGTTGGTCCTGATGGTGCAGGAAAGACCACTGTTATGCGACTTCTCACATCTATCATGGAACCAACTTCCGGCGCTGCATGGATTGCCGGGAAACATACAGTAAAAGATGCCGAATTGATTAAAGAGGAGATTGGTTATATGAGTCAGAGGTTTGGTCTATACCCCGACCTCTCAGTAATAGAAAACATAAATTTCTATGCAGATATTTACAGTGTTCCCCGAAAGGGAAGGAAGGAAAAAATTGAAGAACTTCTGGAATTCAGCAATCTCACGCCGTTTAGGAAACGACTCGCCGGTAACCTTTCGGGTGGCATGAAACAAAAGCTTGGACTTGCCTGTGCACTTATTCATACACCCAAAGTTCTCTTTCTGGATGAACCTACAAATGGCGTAGATCCGTTGTCACGCCGTGATTTCTGGAGAATTCTGTACCAGCTTTTGAGAAAAAAAGTAACCATCTTTGTGTCCACGGCCTACCTGGATGAGGCGGAAAGATGCACAAGGATAGGACTTATTCACAAAGGAAAGCTGCTTAGTATCGGTACCCCCGCAGAAGTGAAAAAATTGATGCACATGTCCGTAATTGAGATCCGCACTTCTGATTCCAGGAAAGCCAGTCTCCTGTTGCGTGAAAAATTAAAAGTAGATTCAGTCGGCCTTTTCGGAGACAAAATACACATAGTGACAAAAAATCCTGATACGGACACAAAGGAAACAGAAAAAATACTGAACACTGCCGGAGTAAGAATCACAGGTATCCGTACCATTGAACCATCACTTGAGGATGTCTTTGTCTACGTCCTTGCCAGCCAAAATGAGTAAAGTAATGGAGATGAACACCATTGACAATAAAAATGATGATAAAAAAGCTGTAGTTGTAGTGGGTCTTGAGAGGCGTTTCGGTGATTTCCTGGCCGTAGATAGCGTTAGTTTTGAGGTTTTCAAAGGAGAGATTTTCGGATTCCTTGGACCTAACGGAGCAGGCAAGTCTACAACGATACGCATGCTCTGTGGAATCCTTGCCCCGACCGGAGGAAGCGGTACAGTTGGAGGGTTTGACATACGTACCGAACCGGAAAAGATCAAAGAACACATCGGATATATGAGTCAGAAGTTTTCTCTCTATGAAGACCTAACCGTAGAGGAAAACATTGATTTCTACAGTGGAATCTATTGTATACCCGCAGAGAAGAAAAAAAGAAGAAAAGAATGGATTATTGATATGGCAGGGCTTAAGGATCACCGCCATTCTCAAACAGCTATCTTGTCAGGAGGCTGGAAGCAGAGGTTAGCACTGGGTTGTGCTATCTTGCACGAGCCTTCGATAATCTTTCTTGATGAACCCACCTCCGGAGTAGACCCGATAAGCCGCCGCCAGTTCTGGGACCTGATATATGAACTATCAGGTAGTGGCGTTACGGTATTCGTGACAACTCACTATATGGATGAAGCCGAATATTGCGACAGGATAGGGCTGATCTACAGGGGGAAACTTATTGCCATAGGGTCTCCGGAATATCTTAAGACCGAACTCATGAAAGAGGATATCCTGGAAGTGGCATGTGACAGGTCACAGGATGCAATGGATCAAATTGGCGGACTGCCAGATATAAAAGAAGTGACCCTGTTCGGAAACGGGCTTCATGTTGTAACCGGTAATGCGGCATCAGCAGAAAAATCAATTCGTAACCTGCTTGCCGGGCAAAATTATGTAGTGACAGGTATTGAGAAAGTTGTTCCGTCCATGGAGGACGTGTTTATTTCACTCATAGAAGCTTACGATCGTGAGCATCAAAAAGGGATCAAAGATGGGGTTTGAACCGGATTAAACGCCTGGGGATTTTTATTTTATTGGCCGGTTTTGCAGGTGGTCGCAGGAGTAAAATTACGTTTAGTAAATACGGAAAAGAACATGATGAAGCTAAACAGGTTTTGGGCTATTTCCCGTAAAGAGTTTTTACATATTATACGCGATCCGCGAAGTCTGGGGATGGCTATCGCTATTCCAATGATTTTGTTAGTGCTTTTCGGATATGCACTTACTCTTGATGTTGACAGTGTACCGATAGTTGTTTGGGACCAGAACGAATCTGAGATGAGCAGGGAGTTTATAAGCCGGTTCACCGGTTCCCGTTACTTTTCGCTCAAAGCCCAGGTAAGCAATTACCGTGATATCGAAAGGGCGATAGATTCAGGTAAGGCATTCGCAGCTCTTATTATACCTACAGATTTCGATAGGAGAATCAACTCGGGCCGTAGGGTTTCCACACAGCTAATAGTGGACGGAAGCGACTCAAACACAGCGACTATTACAATTGGGTATGTTGATACTGTTGCCTTTAACTATTCCAGTGACCTCGTTATCAGACAGATTGAGCGCATCGGAGGATCACACGGGATTAGCAACCCTGTGGACCTTAGGCCCAGGGCATGGTTTAATGCCGACCTTGAATCAAAGAACTCCATTGTACCTGGCCTTATCGCAGTGATCATGATGGTAATTGCAGCACTTCTCACCTCTCTGACCGTTGCACGTGAATGGGAGCGGGGAACAATGGAGCAGCTTATATCAACGCCTGTCAGTGGAAGCGAACTCATATTCGGTAAGCTATTTCCTTATTTCGCTATTGGAATGTTTGATGTTCTGATCGCAGTTCTCATGGGAGAATTTTTGTTTCAGGTACCACTTCGTGGCAGTGCGGGACTTCTCTTTGCTATGGCAGCCATATTCCTTACCGGTGCACTTTCGTTGGGTATAGTGATAAGCATTCTGGCAAGAACACAGCTTCTGGCCAGCCAGCTTGCCATGGTAGTAACGTTTCTTCCGTCATTTCTTTTGTCCGGTTTTGTGTACGCAATTGACAATATGCCGCAAGCTATACAGGTAATGACATACTTCATTCCCGCAACGTATTTTGTGACGCTGCTTAAAGGTATCTATCTCAAAGGAGTAGGGCTGGAGGTTTTAATCTTGGAGGCGGTTTTGCTGACATTGTTTGGTATCGTAATGGTCATCCTCGCCAATGTTGGTTTCAACAAAAAACTTGAATAAAAGGTAACTCTTTTGTCTTTTGAAACTGGAAAATTGTCCTTTGTCGTGCGACGAGGTTCGTCGCACTACATGGTAGAGACAGGTTTCAAACCTGTCTCTACTTAGATATTTCAAGTGAGGAACGAGCAGCAACCGTTTATGACAAATGCTTCGCCACTACACTTACACTATACTGAAAGCAGCGTTATTATTGGAATTTTTCAAAAAAACTAAAGTGTTACAATAAAAGTGATAGAACGTATAAGACAAATCCTTATTAAAGAATTTATCCAGATGTTTCGGGACAGGAAGATGATGGGAATAATTTTTATCATGCCGGTACTCCAGACACTTGTGTTCGGATATGCTGTTACGACAGACGTTAGGAATATTACCACAGCAGTTTATGACCTTGACAATACTGTAGTCAGCCGTGAACTCACGGCACGTTTTGTCCAATCAGGCTATTTCAAGGTAATCGAATATGTAAGCGATGAAAGGCGTATATGGGAACTTGTTGACCGTGGTAAGGTAAGGGCGGTAATTCATATGAATGCTGGCTTTGCAGGGAATTTAAGGGCAGGCAGGTCTGTTCAATTGCAGTTAATTGTAGATGGAACCGATTCAAATACTGCCGGAGTAATACTTGATTACAGCGCAAAGATTGTTGCACAGTTTTCAAAAAAGATTCTTATAACCCGCCTTACTCTGGTCAAAGGCGCTTATCAAATGCCCGCTGGGGTCGATATGCAAACGCGTGCATGGTTCAATGAAAACCTCGAGAGCAGAAATTTTTATGTACCCGGAGTAATTGCAATCATTGTCATGCTTATTACCCTGATGCTGACCAGTATGGCCGTTGTACGGGAAAAAGAGATAGGGACTATTGAACAGATCATGGTTACCCCAATAAGACAAATTGAATTTATCCTGGGCAAAACAGTGCCTTTTGCACTCATAGGATTTGCAGATGTGATACTGATTACCGTGATAGGTGTTTTCTGGTTTGAAGTGCCTATCAGAGGCAACCTGTTTCTTCTTTTCTTTGCTACGGCTTTGTATATCATGACTACGCTTGGCATCGGACTATTCATTTCAACAGTAAGCCAGACACAGCAACAGGCAATGATGAGTACCTTCTTCTTTTATTTTCCTGCAGTATTACTTTCCGGATTTATGTTTCCAATAGCAAATATGCCCAGGGCAATCCAGTGGCTTACCTATCTGAATCCTCTCCGGTATTTCCTGGAAATTATTCGCGGAATCTTTCTTAAAGGAATCGGGACAGAAATTCTCTGGCCTCAAATGCTTGCTCTTATGGTTATGGGGATATTGACTCTTTGGTTTGCTTCCCGGAGATTTCAGAAAACCATGACATAGTGATAGCTAAAAGCATCGTAACACTTTAGTTTTTTGAAAAACGTATTGTCGATAAATTCAGTGCAAGCAACCTGTTTGTAGCAGGATAGGATGCTATTGTACAAAAGAACCCCTGAATCCCAATGTCATTAAGTTCAGAATTATTGTAACACTTTGGTTTAAAAAAAACGTATTGCCGATAAGCTCCGTAGGAGCAACCTGTTTGTAGATAGGATACCATAACAGATCGTAGAGACAGGTTTGAAACCTGTCTCTATAATCAGGAGCGGCCTGTCTTCCTGTCAATCATATACAGGCCGCTCCTACGGAGCTATTTACCTGTTGAATTTTATTGCGCTACAAACAGACCGCCCCTACAGGGGCTACATTGTTTTTTATATCCCCCCTTGGATTTTTCAAATAACTAAGGTGCTATGAATTATTTGATCAAAAACACCCCCCTTTTTCCCCCTTCGTAGAGACAGGTTTGAAATCTGTCTCTACTTTGCGGCCGTTTGTTTAACTTAATGACATTGCCCTGACTCCCCCAGCGGGGGGGACTAAAGGTAAGCACATATCAGGTTTATACGAGGGATGTAAATGCATTACCCCTATTTATTGACCACTACAGGAAATTATAATTTGTAGTGCGACGAACCTCATCGCACTACATTGTTGGAATTTTTCAAAATACTAAATTGTTACCTTTCTCGCCACTTCAAGAACCCCATCCATCCATACTTGATTGTGCCAATAATTAAGTATGGTGTCCCCTGAATATGACTAATGCATCTTGTTTTGTACAGTAGCAAAAAATTCCGCAGTTTGAGTATAGTTACCCGAATTCAATAATTAATGCTATCGCTCGTGAAGGTTAATCCTCTTTCTTTTGCCAGCGATTTTACCCATAGCCTGAATCTTTCGTTCATTTGAAAAGATGCTGAGCCAAAATCCTTGATTTCGAGTTCCTTCATTAATGAGATTACTGCCTGAAATGTACATAAATAATTTTTGGCAGATTGTTTTCTCAGGTGATATTCAGAGGCAGGAATTTCTCTTAATCCTATTTTCGGTAAATTCAGAAACAGTGGTTTGTGAAGCCATCTTCTCGCATTTCTCCAGCTTGTGTCCGGTACGAAAATATTCAGAGGCTTCCCCTTTTTTTCAATGATATTTTTACCGTCAATAGAAGGCGCCATGGGAAAGAGGATTACAGGCGTATAATCATTTCCTGCTATTTCCCGCTCAACCGCTCTTTCCCAGCCGTATTCTCCGATAAAAATAGCAGTGGTGTTTTCCAACATGATACGGATCAACCTTCCGGTATTGGATGGGATTCGCGACTCTTTTCTGCTTGTTAACAGGGTTATTTTGTGTTCGGTCCAGAGGGGAGGATTTTGGGGACAAATACAGTCCTGTAGTATTAAATGGCAATGAAAACATCTTTCACGAGGTGTTTTGGTCATCATTGTTAAAAGAGATAAAACTCCTAAGCTGGTGTAGCCATAACTAAACAGGGATGAGATAAGAAATGCGAAGCACGAAATACGAAATCCTAATGGCAAAAACGTTATCCGTATTTGGTAACATTTGTAACAATTTAGTTTTTTGAAAAGCCAATATATAAAAAAACAATATAACCCCGTTAGGGGTGATCTGTTTGTAGCTCTGTATTGTTTCGTATTTCGGGGTTCGTATTTAGAATTTATACGATGCAGCATCTCTACAATAAATTGTCAATTGTTAAACGTGAAGCGCCTATATGCCTATAACGGAAATGCCTGCCTTGTCAGCCTCTGCAAGGGTTTCTTCAATATCGAGAATAATAGTCCTGCCTGCTTCAAGGGCAAGGACGGAGGCGGAAGATTCTTTCAGGGTTTTAATGGTGTCAAGACCTACGGTAGGAATATCGAATCGCGGATCAAAATTTTGTTTGCAAACTTTTATGACAACAACATCGCTTCTCCCCAGTTTTCCGCCTCTGCGGATTGCTTCATCAGTACCTTCAAAGGCTTCCACCGCAAGAACTACTTTTTCCTTAACAACAATACACTGGCCGATGCCGTGTTTCGCAATTTCTTTTGCCAATGGAACTGCGAAATAAATATCTTCCATCTCTCTATCGGTGGGGTTTTTTTTGGTAAGTATGCCTTTTTTTGCGAGTAATTGAGGAACGTAAAGGGTGGAACTTTGCAATTCTATGCCGTCTTTCAACAACTCGTCAGCAACCGCTCCGAGCAGGGTCTGGTCGTCTCTTCTCTTTACGTTTTTATACCAGAGGTTAATTGTCCTTAAATCGGGAAGGAGTCTAAGATTTCGCAAAGAGGAAAACATATTGCCTTTCGTAAGACCGCCCGCCATGACTGCTTTGGAAACGTTTTCCTGTTTAAAAATTTTAATAAGTTTGCCAATCTGAGCGACGCCGATCCAGTAGAGTTTTTCCACATATTGCCCGACTTCCGGGGAGGTTTCCCCTTCAATAGCAACGGCTATAACCGGCACATTATTATTTTTTGCGCCTTTGGCAAACAGTATGGGGAATCTTCCGTTTCCTGCAATTAATCCGAGTTTTTCCATTTTTCTTCCAGTTGTTTTAATCTTTTATCAAGTGATTTCATATGTTCTTTCATTTCAGGCAATTTTTCAATGATTACGTAACATCGCCTCATTTTTTGAATGGGAAGCGCAGGCGTTCCCAGGTATGTTCCGTTGCCAGGGAGGTCTTGCGCCACTCCGGAATGCCCGCCAACGGTAACGTTGTCTCCAACGGTAATATGTCCGATAATGCCGACGCCGCCTGCAAGGGTCACGTGTTTTCCGATTTTTGCGGTGCCTGCAATGCCTACCTGTGAAACGATTACAGAATCTTCTCCGATTTCGACGTTATGAGAGATGACAACCTGGCTGTCAATTTTTGTTCCCCGCCTGATGATAGTTTGCCCCAGAGTTGCCCTGTTGATTGTTGTATTTGCACCAATATCAACGTCGTCTTCTATTACAGTATTGCCCGCCTGTGGTATTTTATAATAGCTCTGGCCATCAGGGGCATAGCCAAAGCCGCTGCTGCCGATTACCGTATTGCTGTGAATAGTGACTCTCCTGCCAATTACGGTATCGGGATAGATTACAACATTTGCATGGAGAACGGCATCATCGCCGATGGTACAGTTTTCTCCGATAAAAACACCGGGGAAAACAACCACGCGGTCGCCGATGCAGGCGTTTTCTCCTATCGTAACGTATGCCTGAATTGAAACGTCTTTGCCGATTTTTGCCGTATTTGCAATGCTTGTGGCGGAATCAATTCCTTTCACGT
Organism: Candidatus Kuenenia stuttgartiensis; assembly: GCF_900232105.1. NCBI lineage: Bacteria > Pseudomonadati > Planctomycetota > Candidatus Brocadiia > Candidatus Brocadiales > Candidatus Brocadiaceae > Candidatus Kuenenia > Candidatus Kuenenia stuttgartensis. The sequence goes on along the minus strand of NZ_LT934425.1, from coordinate 4,142,443 downwards.
AGACCGGTTTTTTAAACATGAGTAATTCCACTATCCTTGCAAATGCAAGATAGGGGTTATTGCAGACCAGAAGGTTCTTTTTAGCGTTGATAAGTTTTGGCGAAACGATCACCGCGGAAGCCTTGGTATGATTCATTTTTTTAATGTATTTTTCATTGGCGACAAATGTGATGTGTCCTTCAGTTGCTTCATCAATGCCCATGATACCGTTTATGATGGTATTGGGATCGCCGGCAACTGTTCCCCCTACGTAATCAGCAAGTTCTTGCAGCGTTTTTTCCATTATGCAGTCTTTTTGTAATAAAATGTACAATTAAAAGGGTAACGATCAAAAAACTCCAGCCCATTATGCCGTTAATTAAGTTACGGTCTCCGAACAACCAACCTGATTCTGAATCAACGAAATCAAAAAAAAGCCTGTTTGCCTTAATAAAAAATATCCATCCGGCATGCAGTCCAATGGAGAGGTACAATGAATTTGTTTTCAAATAGGCGTACGAAAGCACCACGCCAACAATGAAGAGCCCAATAATTAGTGGAAGTGTCTCTGCAATAGTGAGAATAATATTGGCGAAAGATTGATATACTACAATAAAACCAATAAAGGGTTGAAAACCCGGAGTAACGAGTGAGTTCGCCTTGAAGAAGTGGAGCAATGCGTAAAACATACTGCAGAAACAAACGGCAAATAACACCTTCGTATCTCTTAAAATGCTTTGAAGGATAAATCCTCTGAAAATAAACTCTTCTACGCCGCCCACAACAACGGCGATTATTATCAAGGTGAAAACTTTACCGATCAAACTGCCGGGAGACATTGTTTCTATTTCAAAAGTAACAATTCCGTAAAAATATAAAAATGCGAAATAGAGAATACACATACCGGTGCTAATAAGAAATCCAATTTGCAATTTTTGCCAGCAGCCTTTACCGGGCTTTAAACCAATAGTACCAAAGGAAGGAAACATGAGTGATTTTCTCAATAAAAATATGCATAGAATGGCGACCGCCATGATAATGCGCCGCATGACTCTTGCAAAATTATAGTGACCATCTTCATAATCCAATAAATTAACGAAAAAAGAATTTGAGGGTAAAAATGAATCCAAAAATACTTTTACTACGGGTGCAATAATACTGCTTGCGAACACTATCAGCAGGAATAAGAGTAATATTTTTTTATATTGTTTAATATTGGCAAATGAAAACATGCAGAGATGATAGTTTTGTATATAAGAGTTGTCAACTGAAAATAAGCGTATGCGCAAGATTTGCTTCCTTTTTTTAAAGGCTCCTGCCAGAAGTCTGCCGGGGGGGATTTTTTAGTACCTTATCAGTAATTTCTTAGCATTTTTGGCAAAATATTTAATGGTGAAATTTGGTAACACTTTAGTCCTTGTACAATAGTCCTTGTACAATTAGTTAACCAAAAATCGGGAATGATCCTGCTCAAACTATGTCCTCCGCTGGCGGGGGTGCAGGGGGCATAAGCGCTAACTTGTTTTATTGACAAATTTTATTCATCATGGTATTTTTATTCATCATGGTATTTTTATATTAATTATCCCGCTAATCACTCTATAGGAGGATAAAGCCATGATGAGAGAAGATTGGGATCTTCTAAGAACTTTCTTCCCAAACGATTGGAAAAGTTTAGCCGTTGATACAAATGCTTTAAAAGGCTTGCGCAAGGATAAATCTGAAGAAAAGCTTCTTCGAACATTATTAATTCATTTAGGATGTGGCTATTCATTGCGTGAAACAGTAGTTCGAGCCAAGCGTGCTAACTTAGCAGATTTATCCGATGTTGCCTTATTAAAGCGATTAAAAAAGAGCAAAGAATGGCTATATAAATTATGTTTATCTTTATTCCGTGAGCGTGGCCTCCAAATTAATAAACGGAATAATTTTCATCTTCGCTTATTTGATGCAACAACAGTAAAGGAACCTGGGAAAACAGGAAGTCTTTGGCGCATTCATTATAGTATTGAGGTTCCTTCATTATCTTGCGATTTCTTTAAACTTACGGGAACTGAAGGAGAAGGCACAGGAGAATCTTTTCGGCAGTTTCCGATGAAAAAAGATGATTATATTATAGCTGACAGAGGTTACTGTACTGGCCAAGGAATTCATCATGCAACAAGGAAAGGCGCTTATCTTAGCGTTAGAGTTAATTCGCAATCTCTACGGATATTCGGCGAAGAAAAGAAACCCTTTCCTTTATTGAAAGAAATCCAATATTTAAAAAGACCCCTTGCTATAAAATCATGGAACGTTTTTATTCCAAACGTTGATAATACTGAATATGTCAAAGGTAGTCTTTGTATAATACGCAAAACAGAAGAAGCCATTAAAATAGCTCATAAAAAACTTAAAAGACATGCAAGCAAAAAGGGCATTGAACTAAAACCGGAGACCCTTATTTATGCCAAGTACGTAATAGTATTCACAACGTTTCCTGAAAATCAATTTACCGCTTTTGATATCTTAGAATGGTATCGAGTTCGATGGCAAATTGAACTGGTCTTTAAAAGATTTAAACAAATAGCACAATTTGGACACTTACCTAAATACGATGATGATAGCTCAAAAGCTTGGCTTTATGGCAAACTATTCGTTGCTCTTTTGACAGAAAAACTAATAGATTTTGCTACGTCTTTTTCCCCTTGGGGATACTTCATTGTCAAGCAAGAAGACTAAAAGCAAATGGCGTGAATTTGCTTTTATGCTTAATCAAGTAAAACGGGCTATAGAACCAGCGTTATCATTACAGGAAGTTCTTAAGTGCTGGAATGACATTGCTTGTTCTTTAGCAGAAAATACAAGAATCCGAAAAACACAGATATCAAAATACTTCGAGCATACCTAAAACAAGTTAGCGCTTATGGGTGCAGGGGGTGGACTGGATTTCTCCATCGATTCAACTACCCCCTTTGTTATGAAAACAAATCTGCCCCTCTTTCCCACGCTCTGCAGACTGGTCAAGTGGACAATTTTATCCTGATTCGTGACATGCATTCCCACGCAGACAGACTGGGTCAAATGAACTTTGTTGTCTCACAAGCGGGGGCAACTTATCACATTTTGCCTATTTCATGCTCAATTTATTACTGTTTTTCTATTAAAGTGGGAAATTCATATCGTGAAATAGGATAAAATTGCCCACTTGACCCAGTCTGAGAGCGTAGGAATGAGAAGAAAAACTTATGGCTATTCATGTTATAAACCTCCCAGATTTCCTCCGCAGACAATTCCACCTCCTTAATCCCCCGCCAGCGGGGGGACAGGCTTGCCACATTTTTTGCAGCTTTCATGCCCTTGTGGGGTTGATCCAGGTGCATTCCCGGTTTTTTTTGACTTCTGCCATGTTTTAATGAAACGTACAGTAGTATTAACCCGTGGCAGCGTTGTTTTGCCCCAATCACACAAACGGTTACAAAAAATCGGGAATGCACATTTCGCAAACAGGAGTTTGAGGACGAGTTGTACCTCAGTAGTTTAATAGATTATGCTGAATAGTTATAAAGAATTAATAAATTGTAATCTTCTTCGTTTTTTGTTTTAATGCCGCTTCAAAGGGGAAAAGGAATGCAATTTCCTGACCATATTCATGTAAAAAAGGAAAGATTTACGGCCAAATTTTGATTAAATCCAATCCGTCTACAAAAATCTAAGGGATTTAGTGATAGTGATCTCATAAAGATTCAAAAATTGGTAGAAGAAAATTAAAATTATTTCAGGACAAATGGAATGAGTGCTTTAGTGCTTGAACATGAATATCTGGCTCAAAAAGTTGTTTTTACAGAGAGTTCTTTTGTAGTTTATTTAAATGATGAGAGAAATATATCCGTTCCCATTATTTGGTTTCCTCGATTGCTGAACGGTAATAAACCAGAACGAGGAAACTATGAATTGATTGGAGATGGAGAAGGAATTCATTGGCCTGATCTTGATGAAGGTATTAGCTTCGAAGGCATATTAGCTGGTAGACGTTCCTGAGAAAGCCAGGAGTCTCTTGATAAATGGCTTAAAAAAAGAATCCGATAAGGAGTGACGGCGCTTTATAAATGCATCAGACAACGGATCGTTTCCGGAAGTGCTTTGAGAACCTTCCTGAACACTCTGCAAAGAGACGAAAAAAAGTTTTGCTGATTACATTCTTGGACAGCCTGTTTATTATTGACGAAATACAAAGATTTATTGATTTCTAAATGGAACAAATAAATCGTCATTTTAAAAGATTCGACGCTTTTACATTTTAGAGGAAAGCGAAGATTCCTAAAATTAAGTATGGTGTCCCCTGAATTACTCTTCTGATCTTGTACGATGATTTTATATAACCGTTTAAGGAGATTCGAAGATGCCAATTACCCAGTCACAAATTGAAAAAATCGTTTCTCTGGCTAAAAGTTACGGTGCAACCCGATTAATCCTTTTTGGAAGCATTATAGAGACTCCAACGCAAGCAAGGGATATTGATATTGCCTGTGACGGTGTTGCCGGTTGGAAGCTTTATGAACTGGCGGCAAGGCTGGAAGAAGAACTGCATGCACCGCTTGATCTTGTGCCTTTGAGTCCACCATCCCGATTCACCAAACACATCGAAAGTAAAGGGAGAATAATACTGTGATAGCCGATGAACTTAAAGAGGAAGTTTATATTGAGATAGAGCTAATCGAAGGTATTTTGCGAGAGATTACTTCTTTGCGCAATGACATCGCAGATCGTGAACCAACTACACGTGAAAAGACTGCCGCTGCTGCTTTTCTTGCCCAATTTTATGGTGGGATTGAAAATATCCTAAAACGCATTAGTAAATTTTATTCCATTCCTCTTCCCGCAGGCGATACCTGGCATATGGATTTGTTCAAGCGGTTTTGTGCCCCATCGCATACTCCTTTGCCAGAATTGTTTGATGAATTGCTATAGTCTGCTTTAGCGCCTTTTCGCAGGTTCAGACATGTCGTTTACCATAGTTATGGATTTCAATTGGAATGGGACCGTATGAAAGAAGGCATAGCAAATATTGAAAATGTGTGGGTGAGATTTAAATCAAATCTTTTTAATTACTTAAAAAATCTGGAATCAGAATAAGCCAAAAAATGGTGAAATAAAAATGTGAACAGAAAATACCGCCATTATTATATTAAAGTTATGTGGTGAAGGCGTTGAGTTAATATTCACGTAGCATTTTAGTTCTTTGAATAATTCCAATAATCCCGAAGGGATGAAATGATTATAGAAATTATGCGAAAAACCCATAATTAACCCCGAAGGGGTGATATCATTAAGTTGATCTACCGGCCGTAAAAGTCCCCCTTAGAAAAGGAGGAAATAGGGGGTTGTTTTTAATCAAATAACCTTAACTTAATGACATTGGGTTGTACCTGATCCCATAAATTTGTGCATGGAATTTCAAAGTAAGAATAGGGCAAACGGGCAGTATTTAGAATTTATCCGGGAAGGGATAAGGGATAGAAGCAACCCGGGGTTGAAAGCAGCGGGAAAGTGGATATTGGGCAGTGATGATTGGGTAAAGACAGTACTTAAAAGATAGGATAATTTTTCATCAAGAGAATTAAGCGGGGTAAAACCATTCAGGAAGGATATATCGGTTGACACGTTAGAGGAGCATGTTTGCAAAGAATTTGGGGTAAAAAGGGAAACGTTAGAAATGCCAATGTATAATAATATTGCCAGACAGATAATGCTATTTCTAGCGGTAAATCATGGTGGCATGACATTAAAAGAAATCAGTCAAAGGTATGGAGCACGGAGTTATTTTTCTGTGAGTAAAGCAGTCAGCCGTTTCCGTCAACGGCTTGCAAAGGATCATACAATACATAAACAATTCAAGAAAATATTCAGATATGACCCCCTTATTTTCTTTGTTAAGCGGTATTTATAATGGAGAAACTACCATTGACCAGTTGAAAAAATATGGCAATTTTGGCATTGGAACATTCAATGCCCTTGATGGTGAAATGGTAGTTGTAGGTGGAAATATTTATCAGGTAAAACATGATGGCCTGGTTATTACAGCCGGGAGTAGATTTTAAGACGTTTAAACTGGTTATGGACAATGCCGTTCCCACAAAAAATATTTTCTATGCCATTCAGATAAAGGGACGTTTTCGCGATATAAAATTGCGAAGTGTTCCGAAACAACATAAACCATACGCGCCGCTTTCTGCTATTATAAAGAAACAACCGCTTTTTTATTCGAAAAACATAGAGGGTACTATTGTTGGCTTTCGTTGTCCGCCGTTTGTTGAAGGATTAAATGTTCCGGGATATCACTTTCATTTCATAAGCAAAGACACCAAAATGGGCGGGCACGTTTTGGATTTTACGATAGAAGAGACAATGCTGCAAATAGACTATACACCAAAATTTTTCATGTTGCTGCCGGATAGTGAAGAATTCTATAAAGCCGATCAGACAATAAACAGAGAAGAGGAATTACAAAAAATATAAAAATAGACTTCCATAGGCTTATGGACATTAAAGAACGCAAAAATCACAGAGTGTATCTTCAGATTAGTTTACCTTGCCACTAAAAAAAAGGTGTTACGCAAAAAATCTATTAAGTAGGAGGAGGATTAACATGATTGAGTTTTTTCAGAATCTCTTTACCCAAGATTTTATGCCTCATGGGCAATGTCTACTATGGAGGCCTGAAATCTTATGGCTATTCGTAATCTCTGACGGCATTATTACCGCATCATACTATTCTATTCCTGTTGCACTATTTTACTTCGTGCGGAGGCGAGAAGACCTGGAGTTTAAGTGGATGTTCGTCATGTTTGGTTTATTCATTTTCTCATGTGGTTCCACTCATTTTCTGGATATCTGGACCCTATGGAGCCCTTCTTATAGGTTTGAAGGTGTCGTAAAGTTTCTTACGGCCATAGCATCCGCATCTACCGCCATAGCCATCTGGCCCCTTATTCCCAAGGCAATTGCACTACCGAGCCCTTCCCAACTAAGAAATGCAAACCTCGAAATGACGCGAGAAATGAATGGACGAAAGAAAGTGGAGAATGAGTTACGCACGTCTTACAAAAACCTTGAAGCTGCTAAACTCTTACAAGAACATGCCAACAGAGCCAAAACTCAATTCCTCTCAAATATGAGCCACGAGTTGCGTACACCGCTCAATGTTATCATTGGCTATACCGATCTTTTAAGTGAGCAATTGCCTGGAAAGCTCAATGAAAAACAGTTAAGATATATCGGTGAAATCAACAGTAGTGGAAAATTCCTGTTGTCTCTTATCAACGATTTGCTTGATATGTCCAAGATAGATGCGGGAGCAATGGAACTCGAACTGGAGGATGTTTCAATCGATGAACTAATTAATGGTATGGTATCCATGATGAGTCGTCAGTTTGTGAAGAAAAAGATAAAAGTGAAAATAATAATTGAACCGGAACTATCAGTTGTGATGGCTGATCTTAGGAAGTGTAAGCAGATTCTTATGAATTTACTCACAAACGCACTCAAGTTTACGCCAAAAGATGGACGGGTTGAAATTTGTGCTGTTAGTGACGGAGACTCCGGAGTCAAAATAGAAGTCAGGGATACCGGGATTGGGATCGCGGAAGATAAGATCGATAAGATTTTTTCTGAATTCTACCAGGCAGAGAATGTGATCGATGAACAACTTGGTGGTACAGGGATTGGGTTGGCCCTAACACGCCGACTGGTGGAACTACATGATGGGAAAATTGGCGTTGAGAGCAAATTGGGGAAGGGGAGTACCTTTTGGTTTACCCTACCACTGAAAAAATTACCGCGAGAAAAATCTTCCGAACAAAAAGAGGTGGGGAAAGTTTTAAAAGAAAATGGTGTATTTCCTACAGGGCGTCGCATACTAATAGTAGAGGATAACGAGCGTAATTTGGCGATGACCGTTGAAATGTTGGAGGTACATAACCACCAGGTAGTAGTTGCCAGAAACGGACAGGAGGCGATTGAGATGGCTAAACAGCATAAACCTGAATTGATTTTGATGGATATTCGGATGCCGGTAATGGATGGCCTGGAGGCAACTCAAAGGCTTCGAGCTATACCAGAATTTGTTAATACTCCTATTATCGCCATGACTGCCAGTACAGGTGCTGAAGCCGAAAAAACTTATCTTGCTAAGGGTTGCACCGCGCACCTGGCAAAACCTATCCATGTAAAGCAATTATATGCGGTTCTTAAAAAGTATTTAAGCGTTGAAAATTAACTAAGGGAAATTTCATGACAAATCCAGCAAGAGTTCTTATCGTTGAGGATAAAAAGACTAGCCGCGATATCCTAAACGAGAGGGTTAATGCACTTGGACATATTTCTATCCCCGCGGAGAATGGACTTTCTGCATTGGCTCAAATAAGAGAACAGCCTCCAGATCTCATCCTGCTTGATATAATGATGCCAGAAATGGATGGATACGAGGTTTTATGTCATTTGAAAGACAGCGCTTCATGGCGTCACATTCCTGTTATCATGATCTCAGCCATCGATGATATGAAAAGTATCATACGGTGTATTGAAAAAGGTGCGGACGACTACTTAACAAAACCTTATAATCCCGTATTGCTCAAGGCAAGAATCGGCTCTTGCTTGATGAAAAAGCGCCTGCATGATCAGGAAGAACAGTATCGCCATCTGCTTGAAAAAAAAGTACAGGAAAAAACCAGTGATCTTCAAAAAACAAATATTGCATTAGAAAAGGCATATAGATTGAAATCTGAATTTTTGGCAACAATGTCGCACGAACTTCGTACTCCGCTCAATGCAATTATTGGATTTGCGGAAGTCTTAAAGGATGGATTGGTTGGACCCATAAATGATGAACAAAGAGAATATGTAGACGATATTTACAGCAGCGGAAAACATTTACTCAACATGATTAACAACGTGTTAGACATTTCAAAGATTGAAGCGGGAAAATTAGAGCTAAAATATGAAGAAATTTGCGTGAAAGAAACAATAGATGACGTATTAAATACGGTGTCAGGAATTGCAAATAAGAAAAATATTACAATAAAGAATACTATCCAATCCGATATACCTACTTTCGTTGTAGATCAATTGAAATTAAAACAAATACTGTTTAATCTTTTATCTAATGCAATAAAATTTACCCCCAAAAATGGTAATGTGTGTATAGACACAACATTGAAAGATCTCTATGTACAATTTGCTATTGCAGATACAGGAATTGGTATAAAACAAGAAGATATAGAAAAAATATTTGAAGCATTCAGCCAAGTGGATTCTTCATTAGCACGGAATTATGAAGGGGCTGGCCTTAGTTTAGCGCTTACAAAACGTTTAGTTGAATTACATGGTGGTGAAATTTGGGTGGAGAGCTTTTATGGAAAAGGAAGTACTTTTACATTTATACTACCTCTACGACCTCCAAATCAAAAGGAAATGGGTTAACACCTTGAAAAGCGTCGTATACTAATAGCAAAGGATAACGAGCGTAATCTGGCGATGACCATTGAAATACTGGATGTAGATAACCTATCCATGTAAAGCAAATGTATGCAGTTATTAAAAAGTGTTTAAGCGTTGAAAATTTGCGGAGGGAAATTTCATGGCAAATCAGGCAAGAATTCTTATCGTTGAGGATAAAGAGTCTAACCGCAATATCCTAAACGAGAGGATTAATGAGCTTGGGCATATTTCTATCCTTGCAGAAAATGGACTATCTGCATTGGCTAAAGTAAGAGAACAGCCTCCGGATATCATTCTGCTTGATATAATGATGCCAGAAATGGATGGATACGAGGTATTGTGTCATTTGAAAGGCAATGCATCTTGGCGTCACATTCCTGTTATCATGATCTCAGCTATCGGTGATATGGATAGTATCGTACGTTGTATTGAAAAAGGTGCGGACGACTACTTAACAAAACCTTTTAATCCCGTATTGCTCAAGGCAAGAATTGACTCTTGCTTGATGAAAAAGCGCCTGCATGACCAGGAAGAGCAGTATCGCAAGCGGCTTGAAGACTATAACTTGGACTTGGAACGTCGTGTAAAAAAGGCGGCTCGTGTTGGTACTCAATATCTTCGCAACTATGTCTCTGATCTCCCCCGAAACTGGGCGGGCATATTAGCAATTATATTAGGAGTGGTGTATATCCTATCTTTTTTTTCATATTTTATCATAGGACTACTTTTATCCGAGGATTATATTCTGGAATATCTCCACAAGTTACATAAGGCAGCAATTGTTTCTTATATTCCCTTAGCATTTATAGTGGAAAGTTACTATATAGTCAGGGGGCTTGGAGAGAACAAGAAACCTTCTGAGTTAATCATTCACGTGTTGGTTAGTTTTTTTCTGTTTTCTATCCTGATCCTTGGAAATCATTTGGCTTTTAAGTGGTGGCTATCGCATATATGAAGAATAAAGTAAAAGAGGCCTAATCTTTAAAGATTGTCCGGGAACTTGGCCGCAAATGAAAATAAGAGGCAGCGCTCGAAGCGCTCAATCATGGACATCGTTCGCTAACCGACAAACAAGAGCGTTTTTAGAAGATTTTCCAGAAGAGACATAAAGCTATACCACGTAAAATTACTTTCATGACCTGATGGCCATCTTGCCTTAAACGCTCTACTATTTGCCGATCTACACTTTCATCTGCCAGACAGTTCAAGCTACCTCCTGAATAGGGAGACGAAGGGGTCGAATCTTTACCATTGACAAATATGTAATTGATAAAGAAGGGTTTGTGCGGTTCTCTGTCTTGATTTGATAATTCACATCCCTCTTCCAGATAAAAAAAACAATTTTTTTATCGCTTTTTGTTTTTATAATAATATAAATCGAAATTCAGACTTATTGGGGGTATATGGATATCAAAGGTAAAAGGCTGCTTAATGAAAGAAAATTCCTTAATTGCGAAAAATTAAGCGACGGGGGCAGAAAATATTGGTTGGAGATAAAAGGAAGGCATGGGTGGAAAGCAAGGTACGTTAAAGAAGTAGATGACAGGGAAGAAACCAAAAATCTTATCAGGAAATTTATGATAGTAATGGAAAATTGATTGAAATCCATGAAAAATATCCTGTGGATAAGGGTCATAAAAGAATGGGGGATGAAAAACAATGATTATATCAAGAAAGATGCTCGCCGGTATGCTTATAAAGTATCTTAACAGGGAGATGGATTTACCAAGTCTCGCAAGTTGGGCAGAAGAAATGATGATGAAAGATGCCGATTTTGAAAATGGGTATTTTGAACTTTTAAGAGATACCCTTGCGCGGATAGGGCTCGCAGATGTACGTGAATTTGGCCTAACATGGGACGATTGCTATGATTACCTGCACAGACTCGGATATGATGTAAGAGTCGAGGTATTTGAGACAATTTAAAAAGGACTTATGATTGAAAAATTGTGAAAAATGAATTCTCAGATAATCTGTAAAGGCGTACTCCAAGACTACAATTAACATGAGAAAAATACCATATCAGATATTAACCGATGAGAATGAGTAGCAGGGCCACCTTGTGATTTTGTTGGTAATCGGTTGATTCAAGGGACACCGTACTTAATTTGGGAAATTTTCATTCTTATTTTGTGGCCCCTTCAGACACCTGAGCGGGTTCAGATTTGCAAACCTAAATCCCCATGAGAGGAACAAAAGGGTCACATCTTAAATATTAAGTAAGAAGCCGAAGGGGTCGAATCTTTCAAATTGACAAATTACACTCGAAATAGACATGTTTTACGACGTGTCTTTGCTATCACGAAAGACTTGGATTGCTTGTAAAATCTTGATAAATAAGCCAAACGCCACAATTTAAAAAAATACATCAATTCCATCAGATGTTTATTATCTAACGGGGGTTGACCAACTGTGGAAAAACAGTTGCTATATAGTGTGAATAAAAAGAAAAGAAATGTTATCATAAAATAGGAGGTAAGAAAGTGCGTGTAAATGATATTCCGGAAATTACAAAACTGAGTACACCAGAAAAAATTCTATTGGTCGAAGACTTATGGGACAGCATCTCTTCGGATGGAATCTATGGTCACTGTCCCTAAGAGCCATATGGATGAATTAGACAGACGGCTCAAAAGACATGAATCAGCCGGTGGGAGGCTTTTATCTATTGAGGAACTTCAAGCAAGAATAGAAAAAAGGAAATGATATAAGAACTGCGTTTCCTTCCCGAAATTGAGGAAGATGTTTTTGGTGGTTATTTATGGTATGAAGCGAAGTCATCCGGACTTGGCGAAGATTTCCTGAGGGTATTTTATGCGGGTGTTGGTGAGATTCTTCGGAATCCACTTCTTTACCCGAAGATTTATTGAAAATTTCACCGTCGTTTACTCAGTGATTTCCGTATGCAATTTACTACCTGATAGAAGACAACAATATAATTGTGTTTGGGCTTTTTCATTGTGCGCGTGATCCCCATTCTATCCGATTAACACTTCAAGACAGAGAACCGCACAAACCCTAACCTTGAAGCCGGATGGGATCGAATCTTTATCATTGGTAAATATTTAATTGATAAAGATGTGACCCATCCCTCTTCTATGTTTTGATTTCAAGGGATAGTTTTGTAGTTATAGTCAAACAAATCAGATTTTCGAAATTTGCTCGCCAATAATTTGAAAATTTTCAGTTAAAAGAGTAGACAATTCATCTGTATACTCGTTAATATTTTTGAAAAAACTTAAACATTTGTTTTTAAACTTCTCATAAGTATCATAATACTTGTTATACAATATTTTTTTGCGAAAGAATTTCCATAATCTTTCAATGAGATTTAAATTGGGTGAATAGGAAGGGAGAAATTTGATCTTTATTCTCGAATTTGCAAGGTATTCTTTGACCAACTTAGACCTGTAATATTTAGCATTATCAGAGATTATGTAAATAGTACCGGCTTGAGCATACCTTGACTCTATTTCATGGAAAAGCTTTATTGTTGATTGAGCATTGATGCTTTCATCTTCCCGGATTGTTACTTCAAAGGTTTCTATGTCAATAGCACCGTTTAAATTTATTCTTTTCCTGCCGGTATTAGAGGGTATTTCCTTCTTTTTGCCTTTCTCTATCCAGCAATATGCAGACGTAGAATTGTGCTGTGGATGAACTCCATCCATAAAAAGTATCTTATCTCCAGGGGCTTTCTCTTCTTTGAGTTGTTTGTAGTTTTCGATAAATTCTTTTTGTTTTTCAGGGTTTGCTTTGCCTGGAACTATTGTGGTTTTCTTGTAAGTAAAGCCTAATCTATCGAGGGTATGTACCATTCCTTCGGGTGTATAGGTCTTATTGAATGTCTGTTTTACATATTCAACAATTTCTTTTGCCGCGCTATAGTTGTTTTTCCTGATATGATCTTTTAATTGTTCTTCTTGTTCGCAAGTGAGTTTTGGCATACAGCCAACATAATTGTCAGATAAAAGCCCGTCGAAACCTTTATCTTTGTATAGTTTTTCGTAATTCCTGATTGTTTGATCGTCTAACAAGAGCGCTTCTGCTACTTCTTCATAACTCCATCCTGAATCAAGAAGAAGTATAGCTTTGATTCGGTCGGCATGACGTCTATGAGGCTCTTTCTTATGTGCTTTTTTAAATTCTATTCGGGTTTTTTCACTGAGAAATGGATTCATGCAGAATTTAATACTCTAGAAACAATTCAAATGCAAGAAAAAAACAGGTTCTTCTAAAAATAAATGCTTTTTACTATATTACGAAGATGGATATTTTGAGGTAGAATAAGGGAGTGATGGAAATAGTAAAATCAATTAATGGTGTTCCAATCAGACTAACTGATGAGCGATGGGTTCACATAGTAGAAAACCATGATGATTTGGCAGGCTATTATGATGAAGTTCTAAATACTATTGAATCTCCTGATTATGTTGTTAAGGGTTATGCACAAGCACTGATCGCCCTGAAAGAATCAGGGGAAAACCGATTCCTTGCTGTTGTTTATAAGGAAACCAGTAATGATGATGGTTTTATAATAACTGCATATTTCACAAGTAAGATAAAACTTGAAAGAGAGGTGATTGTATGGCAACAACAAAAATAGAAAATACTTTAAAGGAAGTCTATGGGCTTGTTTCCCATTTCATAAAGATGCCGGAAACAAAAATGTGGGTGGATTACGACAAAGAAGCCGATGTTCTTTACATCAATTTTAAAAGACCCCAGAAGGCAACTGATTCAGAGATGCTTGAAAACGGGGTGTTGCTGAGGTATAAAGAAACTGAATTGGTTGGAATAACCGTATTGGAGGCTTCAAGAGGTAAAAGAAAGGAGAATACCTGCGGTAAGGGGATATGTTAGAGGCACATCAAGAGGGTGGAAAACTCATATTAACGGGGCCAAAGGGGTCGAATCTTTCAAATTGACAAACTACATTCGAAATAGACATGTTTTACGACGTGTCTTTGCTATCACGAAAGACTTGGGTTGCTTGTAAAATCTTGATAAATAAGCCAAACGCCACAATTTAAAAAAATACATCAATTCCATCAGATGTTTATTATCTAACGGGGTTGACCAACTGTGGAAAAACAGTTGCTGTATAGTGTGAATAAAAAGAAAAGAAATGTTATCATAAAACAAGAGGTAAGAAAGTGCGTGTAAGTGATATTCCGGAAATTATAAAACTGAGTACACCAGAAAAAATTCTATTGGTCGAAGACTTATGGGACAGCATCTCTTCGGATGAATCTATGGTCACTGTCCCTAAGAGCCATATGGATGAATTAGACAGACGGCTCAAAAGACATGAATCAGCCGGTGGGAGGCTTTTATCTATTGAGGAACTTCAAGCAAGAATAGAAAAAAGGAAATGATATAAGAACTGCGTTTCCTTCCCGAAATTGAGGAAGATGTTTTTGGTGGTTATTTATGGTATGAAGCGAAGTCATCCGGACTTGGCGAAGATTTCCTGAGGGTATTTTATGCGGGTGTTGGTGAGATTCTTCGGAAGCCACTTCTTTACCCGAAGATTTATAGAAAATTTCACCGTCGTTTACTCAGAAGATTTCCGTATGCAATTTACTACCTGATAGAAGACAACCATATAATCGTGTTTTGGCTCTTTCATTGTGCGCGTGATCCCCATTCTATCCGATTAACACTTCAAGACAGAGAACCGCACAAACCCTAACCTTGAAGCCGGATGGGATCGAATCTTTACCATTGACAAATATGTAATTGATAAAGATTTGATAATTCACATCCCTCTTCCGGAGAAAAAAAACAATTTTTTCATCGCTTTTTGTTTTTACAATAATATAAATCGAAATTCAGACTTATTGGGGGTATATGGATATCAAAGGTAAAAGGCTGCTTAATGAAAGAAAATTCCTTAATTGTGAAAAATTAAGCGACGGGGGCAGAAAATATTGGTTGGAGATAAAAGGAAGGCATGGGTGGAAAGCAAGGTATGTGAAAGAAGTAGATGACAGGGAAGAAACCAAAAATCTTATCAGGAAATTTATGATAGTAATGGAAAATTGATTGAAATCCATGAAAAATATCCTGTGGATAAGGGTCATAAAAGAATGGGGGATGAAAAACAATGATTATATCAAGAAAGATGCTCGCCGGTATGCTTATAAAGTATCTTAACAGGGAGATGGAGTTAACAAGTCTCGCAAGTTGGGCAGAAGAAATGATGATGAAAGATGCCGATTTTGAAAATGGGTATTTTGAACTTTTAAGAGATACCTTTGCGCGGATAGGGCTCGCAGATGTACGTGAATTTGGCCTAACATGGGACGATTGCTATGATTACCTGCACGGACTCGGATATGATGTAAGAGTCGAAGTATTTGAGACAATTTAAAAAGGACTTATTATTGAAAAATTGCGAAAAATGAATTCTCAGACAATCTGTAAAGGCGTCCCCCAAAACTACAAATAACATGAGAAAAATACCACACCAGATGTTAACTGATGAGAATGAGTAGCAGGGCTACCTTGTGATCTTGGTTGCTTCAGGGGACACCATACTTAATTTGGTAAATTTTCATTCTTATTTTGTGACCTCTTCAGACACCTGAGCGGGTTCAGATTTACAATCCAATGTCATTAAGTTAAGGATTATTTGAAAACAACCCCCTTTATCCCCCTTTTCTAAGGGGGACTTTTCTGGCTGGTAGCTTAACTTAAGAGAGCGCGAAGGGGTCGAATCTTTACCATTGACAAATATGTAATTGATAAAGATTTGATCCCATCCCTCTTGATATACAAGTTGTAAAGTTTATTATTTTACAATCCCTAAATAAGTTTGTAATAAAAGGTATAAGAAAGGAGAAAGAGTATGGCAACGATTAACAAAGAGCTTGAGGCGAAAATAAGGTCTTTGTCGGATATTGAGAAGCTTAAACTTGTCGATTCAATCCTAACGCAGCTTGACAGACCAGACCCGGAAATCGACCGTATCTGGGCTGAAGAAGCAAGGAATCGCTGGCAGGCGTACAAGGCAGGCAAATTAGAGACAGTTTCTTATGAAAATGTGATGAGCAAACATAGAGCCAGATGAAAATTCGCTTTCTAAAACCAGCACAAGCAGAGGTTGACGATGCAGTTTTATGGTATGATTCCCAATCTTTCGGTCTGGGTACACAATTTCTTGATGATTTAGACAGGGCTGTTCGAAGGATAGTTAGTTATCCATTGTCATGTCCAGCAATTGAGCCAAATCTCAGGCGCTGCCTGCTTTCAAGATTTCCATATGGACTTATTTATGGTGTTGGCGCCGATACAATTATAGTTGTGGCCGTTTCACATCTCCATCGTGAGCCGAGATATTGGATTAATAGAATACTTAACGAAGGTAAATAAGTTGTAGAGAGCGAAAGGATCACATCTTAAAGATCATTATGTAATATGCTATTATAAACAACAATTCAGGAGGAACAATTATGATTCCAAAAGAACAAGTACTTAAAGCAATTCAAGATCTTCCACAAGATGCTTCTATTGAAGACGCTATGGAAAAATTGTATCTCATTTATAAAGTAGATAGAGGTATTAAACAAGCTGATTCAGGGCAAAAAATTTCTCATGAGGAAGCAAAAAAGAGAATGGAAAAATGGTTAAAGTAACATGGACAGATCAAGCTTTAGATGATTTGGACTCTATTTGTCTCTTTATTGCGCGTGACTCTATTCAATATGCAAAGTTGTTTGCAATTAGAGCATTTGAGGCAACAGATCGTCTTGAACTCTTTCCAAAATCAGGCAGAGTTGTTCCCGAAATAAATCGTGAAGATATTAAGGAAATTTATTAGGTAACTACAGAATTATTTATCGTATAGTTGCTGAGGAAGTTGAGGTTCTTACTATTCATCATGGAGCAAAACCCGTTGAATTTAATACCTGAATCTTGCACAAGAGAGAAAAAAAGAGAGCGCGAAGGGGGTCGAATCTTTACCATTGACAAATATGTAATTGATAAAGATTTGATTTCATTCCTCCAGATTGATAGCCCAGACCCGGAAATCGACCGTATCTGGGCTGAAGAAGCAAGGAATCGCTGTCAGGCATACAAGACAGGCAAATTCGAGACAGTTTCTTATGAAAATGTGATGAGCAAACAGTCGTCATGTCGCACTTGTGACACCCGAAAACGATGAAAATTCATAAGCACTTGTATAATCAGCACTTAATTTTGAATTTTCGAGTTTAGCAAGATTGATAGAAAATAAAGTAATCATAAGGGAGGGAATTATGCGTAAATCAATTGTGATAAACGAAGATCAGTTATTTACTGATTTTAAAAAACTATCCACAGAACGTAAAAAAGAAGTGGCAGATTTCATTGCCTATCTTAAAGTTAAAGAAGAAATCGAAGTTACAAAGGAAATTCTCAAAGATAAGGATTTACTTAAAAGTATTATGAGAGGTGATGAGGATTTTAAAGCAGGCCGATTTAAAAAGTGGTCTGAGGTAAAAGAGAATGTATGAAGCCCTCATTTCGCATGAAGCAGGAAAATATTATAAAAAACAGGATAAAGGTACTAAGCGAAGATTAAATAAATGCATAGACGACCTCAGTAGAGAACCGCTTTTCGGACAGCATATCAAGAAACTATACGGTGAACTTGAAGGGAAACTTAGATATCGAATGGGCAATATCAGAATTGTGTATGAAGTCAATATTAAAGACAAAACCATTGAGATTAAATCCGTCAGGGGCAGAGGAGATATTTTACAAATAAGGGTCACAGATAGATGGGGGATCACCTTGATACCTCTGTTATCAAGTTCCTTTTTGCGGATGATGTGCCAGAATTCCGGAGAGCGAGAGACGAAAGACGAAGGATGTCCGTCGTCTCTCGTCCATCATTCGTCGTCCCTCATCGTGCGGAAAACAGCGCTATTATTGGAATTTTCGAAAAACTAAAGTGTTACAGAATATGTCGTTTGAGGAGAAGCGGGTGTATTTAAGGTAACGTTCGAATGGGATGAAAGCAAAAACCCGGAAAATCAAAAAAGGCATGGTCTTTCATTCGAACTTGCACAACATGCATTTTTAGATCCTCATCGTATAATTGCAGAAGACATAACCCACAGCCATGACGAAAAAAGATATTATTGTTTTGGAAAAGTTGGAGAAGGTTTCATCACAGTACGATTTACATATCGTAGTTGCAAAATACGTATCATTGGTGCCGGATATTGGCGCAAAGGGAGAAAAATTTATGACAACGAAAACAAAAAATAAAATTAAATATACTGATGAGCCATTGGGAGAAATTCGTATTATCGACGATTTCTTACCATCTCCGGAGGAACTAGGATAACGTTTCATTAAAATATCTACATTGATACCGTCATTGCGAGCGACAGCGAAGCAATCTTAAGTCTTTTGGGAACAAGAGATTGCTTCGTCGCTCCACTCCTCGCAATGACATTTTTTTACGTACACATTTTAACGAAACGATGTACTAGTATTTAAAGAAGATAATATCAAAGTTACTATTACACTGAGTAAGACCAGCGTTGATTTTTTCAAAAAAGAGGCAAAAAAACATAAAACTCAATACCAGAAAATGATTCGTCATTTACTTGATATATATGCTGAACGTCATATGTAAAAAATCCTTTAACAAGACACTCAATCTCTGAAAAAGAGTAACACTGTAGTTTTTTGAAAAAGTAAAAATGCTCGTTCCCAAGTAGCGGCAAGGCATGCCTTGCCGCTACTTGGGAACGTAATTGTATTGGAAGCTCTCGCTTCCTTTTTGTAAAAATTATTGTAACCGTTCACAGGGTTTAAGTTGTTGCTAAAAGTGTACTTAATAAATTGTGGATTTATCACTTCTTTTGAAAATTTCTCGATTGTGAAAGAAAATGGGTATTTTTTCAGGATTTCAAAACAAATTACAGAAAACAAAACTTCAAATTGAAATTGAAGCAAGGAACGTAATTACAGTAAAAAATCTTCTCAAGACAAATCCTTCATTAGTAACCGCTACGTACCAAAACAATTATACCGCCCTTCATCTGGCAGCACATGAGGGACAAAAAGCTATTGTAAAGACGCTTATCTCTTACGGCGCGGATATTCATGCCAGGGCAAAAAACGGGGACACTCCCCTTGATATCGCAAAAAAGAGGAATCATCTTGCAGTAGTAAACATTCTGGAAGGAAAAGGCAACCATCCGGGGAAAAAACAAGACGAATAATGAATCGTGAATACTCCCTGAGCTGGCATGGACAGCGCAAATATTTGGCTCACATCCTTGCTCAGGTTGCTTCGCATTATGACTTTGATGTTGCCGTGTGCGATAATGTTATTGTGTTGACTAGGGGCAGGTATTGAGCTATAGTACTCCCTTTTCTTTTCTATAGCCCGAGTGTGTTCTTCTTTCAGGCATTGTATTTGACGTTTGGGGGTAATATCGTTCTGTGTGTGAATTGTCGTTTTATAAAGGCAACATGTTTAAAAAAATTTTAATAGTGAAAGTATAAATTTATGAAGAAGAAACTTTGGGGTGGAAGATTTACCGAACAGACAAAGGCGTCTGTAGAGTCCTTCACCGAATCAATTTCCTTCGATTGGCGTCTTTATAAGTTTGATATTGAGGGAAGCATTGCACATGCAACCATGCTTGCGCAGCGCAAGATCATTACCGAAAAGGAAAAAAAGGAGATTATAAAAGGTCTGGAGATTATTTTGGCGGAAATGAATGCCGGTACATTTAAATTTAAAAAAAATCTCGAAGACATTCACATGAATATCGAATCGGCTTTGATAGAACGTATCGGAGAACCGGCGAAAAAACTACATACGGCAAGGAGCAGAAATGATCAGGTCGCCCTCGATCTGAGATTGTGGGTGCGTGAGCAAATATTGATTACGAGCAACTACTTAACCCTTGTACAACAAGGGCTGGTGAAAAAGGGCAAGGAGTATTTTGGAGCAATAATGCCTGGCTTTACCCATATGCAACACGCCCAGCCAATACTTTTGTCGCATTATTTACTGGCATATGTAGAGATGTTTGAAAGAGATGAAAAGAGGCTTGCCGATTGTGCAAAAAGGCTTAATGAATCCCCTTTAGGAGCGTGCGCCCTTGCGGGTACAACGTTGCCGACCGATCCGATGATAACTGCAAAATTGCTTAACTTCGGCAGTATTTGCCAAAATAGCATTGACGCGGTAAGCGACCGGGATTTTTGTATGGAATATGTATTTGCCCTCTCTTTGATCTCAATGCATTTGTCAAGGCTGTGTGAAGAGTGGATAATTTGGTGTAATGACGAATTTAGTTTTATTGATATTAGCGACGCTTATTGTACCGGTTCGAGCATAATGCCGCAGAAGAAGAATCCTGATGTGCTGGAGCTTATCAGAGGAAAGTGTGGGCGCGTATACAGCCATTTGACTACATTGCTAACGTTGTTTAAGGGATTGCCTTTAAGTTATAACCGGGATATGCAGGAAGACAAGGTTGCCGTTTTTGACGCTGCGGAGACGGTTCATTCTATGTTGAATATATTTGCTGAGCTTATTGCAAATACTCGTTTTAACAGCGAAAGAATGAAACTGGCATGTGAAAATGGTTTCAGTGACGCAACGGCGCTCGCTGAATATCTGGTAAAACTAGATGTGCCATTTCGCAAGGCGCATGAGATTGTCGGGAATATTGTGAGGGAATGTGTTCGGCTAAACCGGAAGATAAAAGATTTAGATTTAGAAACATTGAAACGTCATTCTCACCTTATTACGAAAGATGTATTTCAGGTGATTGGGGTAGAGAATTGTGTTATGAACTACAAGAGCTCAGGTTCTTCAGCGCCGCGTCTTGTGAAAAACCGTCTTGCACACTGGGAAAGAAAATTGAGTAAGGGATAATATTTATGGATGCTTTTCATTATGATGGGAATACCCTCTATTGTGAGCGGGTAAAGATTAAAGATATTGTTTCAGAGACAGGTACGCCGGTTTATATTTACAGCAAAAATGCAATTCTCACAAGGTTTAATGAATTAAAAACCGCATTTCAGGAGGTTGACGCGACCATTTGTTTTTCGGTGAAGTCGAATTCAAATCTTTCGGTTTGCAAAATATTAGCCGATGAAGGGTCCGGTTTTGATGTAGTTTCAGGCGGCGAGCTGTTTCGGGCGCTTAAGGCAGGCGGAAAGCCCTCAAAGATTGTGTTTGCCGGAGTAGGGAAAACGGATAAAGAAATACAATACGCCCTGGAAAATGATATTTTTATGTTTAATGTTGAATCAATTGCAGAGATAGAACATATAAATGCAGCGGCATGCAGGGCGGGTAAAACGGCAAAAGTTGCTTTGCGCATTAATCCCGATATTGACGCCAAGACTCATGCAAAAACCACGACGGGGAAAAAGGAAAACAAATTTGGCATTGACCTGATTGTTGCGGAAACAATTATTGAAAAAGCGAAGGCATATACAAATGTTACTATTTGCGGAATTCATGTACATTTAGGTTCGCCGATATATTCAGCAGACCCTTATGTGAATGCCTTAAAAAAAATTACCATGTTTATGGAGAAATGTCGTAATGCCGGCATCAATATACAATATTTAAATATAGGGGGGGGATATTGTATTTCATATACGGGGGAAAAAGTAATAGAGCCAAAGGATTATTCCACCCAAATACTGCCATTTGCTAAAGAGATGAAGTGTCGGGTAATCATGGAACCCGGGCGGTTTATTACAGGTAATTCGGGGATTTTAGTAACAAGTGTTATTTATAATAAACAAAACTCGCATGGCAAAAAATTTGTTATTTGCGATGCGGCTATGAATGATTTGTTACGTCCCGCTCTTTATGATGCGTTTCACAGGATATGGCCGGTAAACACCAGCGTTGCGATGCCTGATGTTGAAACTCCTGACACAAGTGTGGCAAAACAAGGGATGGATTTGGTAGATATTGTAGGCCCTGTATGTGAAAGCAGCGATGTTTTTGCGAAAGACAGGGCGATTCCACCGGTCAATGAGGGAGATTTGCTGGCAATATTTAGCGCTGGCGCGTATGGGTTTACCATGAGTTCCAGCTATAATTCCCGTCCGCGTTCATGCGAGATTCTTGTGGATAGAGACAAATATATTGTTATAAGAAAAAGGGAAACGTATGAAGATTTAATTGCAGGCGAGGAATTGGTTTAATTGCGGAGAAAATATGTCGAAATATTACCCGGCGCAAATCAATATTAATAATAAAAAATGTGTGGTGGTCGGGGGTGGGAACGTTGCCTGGCGCAAGGTTTGTAGCTTGAAAAATGCCGGTGCAAAGGTAGTTGTAGTGTCTCCTGTGTTTTGTCCGGAGATGGAAAGGGAAGAAGGCATTGAACTCGTTAAACAGAAATACGACGAATACTATTTGAATGGAGCGGTAATTGTAATCGCATCTACTGATGATGAAAAGGTGAATGAAAAAGTCTATCATGATGCGGTGAGAAAGGGGATGCTGGTGAATGTTGTGGATAAACCGGATTACTGTTCCTTTATTGTTCCGTCGTCTATTGTACGCGGAGATCTTTGTATTACCATTTCTACCGGCGGGTCAAGCCCTGCTTTTGCGCGCAATATACGTTTGCATCTGGAAAAACAATTTGGAAATGAATACAGTGAGTTTACAGAACTTTTGTCAGAAATGCGGAGAAAAGTGCTTGGCGAAATTTCTGACGAAAAAATCAGGCGGGGAATTTTACAGCGAATTGCGGAATGGGATATGTTTGATTTTTTTAAGGAAAAGGGAGCCTCTGAAACGAGAAATAAAATGCTGAATATTATTTCAGGGAAACATATTTGTAAATAATTATGGAAGATTTTTGTTTAAAACTTCTTTTTTCTTGCTTTAGTTTTTGCAAAGTGCTAATGTTAATTTAAGAAAGAAATATGGTGTGATAGTATACGTAAGTACTGTGATGTGTTACGGTTATAATTAAAATGACTGGAGTTGCAATGGCAGAAAAAACAGTGAAACAAAAGATTGATTTAAACGAGCTAAAGTCCGGAGGATTTATAAAACAGACGCAAAAAGATCTTTTTACGGTTCGGTTAAAAGTTCCTGGTGGTCGAATTACCCCTGATAAAATGTTAAAGATTGCAGAAGTTGCGAAGAAATACAGTAGATTGGGATATTGCCACCTGAGTTTCAGACAATCGGTGGAAATTATTGGGGTTCATATTGACGATTTCGATGCGGTAATAAAGGAACTGGCGACGGTAGATCAAAAAGTTGCTTCCTGCGGGCCAAGGGTCAGAGTACCTACTGCGTGTGGTGGTTGTGAATACAATCCGAATGGGATTATGGATACACAAGCAAAGGCGCTGGAAGTGGACGAAAAGTTTTTCGGCACGCCGTGTCACCATAAGTTCAAAATGGGGTTTTCCGGATGCCCGATTGATTGTACGAGAACGAGGGAGTCTGATTTGGGGTTTCAGGGTGTTGTTTATCCTGTTTGGACAGAAGATTTTTGTAATGGGTGTACCTTATGCGCAAAGGCGTGTTTGGAAGGTGCTATCGTTTCTGATAAAGAGGGAAAACCTATATTTGATCAATCGAAATGTGTGTATTGCGGCGATTGTATTAAGGCTTGCCCGATGGATGTATGGAAAGAAAAGAAAAAGGGCTGGCTGGTAAGAGTGGGGGGGAAACATGGTAGACACCCCCGTGAAGCGGATGTTGTTCTTGATTATTTACCTGATGAGAAAGTAAATGATTTTGCGAATGCCACAATCGAATGGTATAACAAAAATGGTAAAACGAAAGAAAGAGTTGGCACGTGTATTGACCGCGTAGGTTTGGACAAATTCAAAAAGGAAGTTGCTGGCGCTTTTACGAAAGCATAAAGGATTACTATTAATGAGCAGGAAAAAAAAATTTGTCATATTTGCACATAGTGGAACCTACGATAAGCTTTATCAGATTGTTACATTGGCTATTACTGCCGCTTCAATGGGAAAAGAAACGTACATTTTCCTCTTTTTTGGGGCATTGAAACGTTTTGTTAATGAAGAATTTTCGCCGGAAATTTTGGGTTCTGAATTTGGAGAGGAAGGCGAAGGGTTGAGGAAACGTATGGTAGATATGAACCCAGCACCGCTCAAAGAACTACTGGAAGAGGTGAGATCTCTTGGAAATTTAAAACTGTATGCATGTTCGGGAGCCGTGAAGTTAATGGATCTTGAAGAAGTAAAAGTAAAATCGAAAGTAGATGATATTCTTGGCTTGACAACAATAATAGAAATTGCTGATGGAGCAGAAACACAATTATTTATTTGATGTATGCAGGTTGGGATATTAAAAGATAACGATATGCCCCGAAAAGTACGTTGCAATTCAATTTTGGAGAGAATTGGAAACACGCCGCTTATCAGGATTAACAAAATTACAAAGGAATTGCAGAAAAGGAACGTAGAAATTTACGTTAAAGCAGAATGGTTTAACCCTGGAGGCTCTGTAAAGGATCGTCCCGCGTTACGAATTGTCGAAGATGCTGAAAAATCGGGGAAGTTGGGCGGTGATAAAATATTGATAGATTCGACTTCGGGTAATACCGGCATAGCGTATGCGTTTATCGGTGCAGTAAAAGGATACGAGGTTAATTTGGTAATGCCCTTAAATGTTAGTGAGGAAAGAAAACGAATCGTATCTGCTTTCGGAACAAAAACCATATACACGGATCCATTATTAGGTTCTGACGGCGCTATGAATGAAGCCAAGAGACTGGTCAACGAAACCCCTGCAAAATATTTTTATGGCAATCAGTACAATAACCCTTCAAATTGGATGTCGCACTATGAAACAACCGGTGTTGAAATATGGAAGCAGACAGAGGGTAACTTAACCCATTTTATTGCTTGTTTGGGAACGAGTGGCACATTAATGGGTACGGGAAAAAGGTTGAAGAAATTTAACTCTAATATTCAGGTAATATCGGTTGAACCCGACACGTCCATTCACGGACTGGAAGGAATGAAGCATATGGAAACTTCGATTACTCCTGGCATTTACAATGAGGATTTTCCCGACAGGAAAATGTATGTTGAAACGGAAGATGCGTATAAATTGGTAAAGAGGCTTGCCGCAGAGGAGGGATTTTTTGTCGGGTATTCTTCTGGCGCCGCCCTTGCAGCATCGTTAAAGGTAGCGGATGAAATTAAAAATGGGATGATTGTGACAATATTTCCCGACAGGGGTGATAGATATCTTAGTACAAGTTTTTGGTAATTTGTGTACAGGCTTTTCTTAAGATTTGAGGTACTGAGGAATTGTTACACATCGGTAAAAATGAGTTAAACAGTATTAAAAATGAGGTAATAAAGAACTACCCTTTAGAATGTTGCGGGTTATTAGTCGGCATGAATACTTCAGAAAAAAAAGTAGTAGAGGTACATGCTGTTCAAAATAAAAATACAGAAAGAACGCAGGATAGATACGAAATATCCGGTAAGGATTTCATGAAGACAGACAGAATCGCTTCCAAAAAAGGATTACAAATTATAGGCATTTATCATTCACATCCCGATCATCCTGCAGTTCCTTCGGCATTTGACACAGAGAATGCTTGGAGTGGTTATTCCTATATGATCGTTTCAGTGGAAAAACGGAAAGATATTGAATTCAGAGCGTGGATTTTTGATGAAAAGAGAAAATTATTTATAGAAGAAAAAATTAATTGTATCGGGTAATTTTTACAGTACATATTTATTTTGTTATTTTTTGGGGATGTATAAGTGACAGAGAAAGAGGAATTTGTTCCGGATGATAAAATTGATTTAAGGGGAGTGCTTTGTCCTATTAACTTTGTAAAAACAAAATTGAAACTGGAGATGTTGGATACCGGTCAAATTTTGGAAGTTATATTAGATGATGGAGAACCGATGAGAAGTGTTCCCAGAAGCATAAAGGAAGAAGGCCATAAAATAGTTAAGGTGGAGAACTTGGATAATAGTTATAGAATCCTGATTAAGAAGGTATAAAAATATCTTTTGGTTTATCAAAATATTCTTGACATTTCTTTTTGATATCTTTATTATTCGACCCTAAATATACGTTTGACTCGCATCGAGTATGTACCCTTTAATCGATAATCCATTAGTCCTACTATATCCTGCTCTCTTAATTTTACAATTAAGTACTAACAGAAGCTGTTCCAAAGAAAAAAACAGTACAAATGAAATTTTAATTATTTTTACCGTTGAAAGTGAAAGTGTATAACGATTAACAAATCAAGCATTAAAACGTTATAAAGATTAAAGATAGTTTTCTGATTAAATGTTGTGCATAAAAGTGATCGAGTACAACCCTGAGAAAATCAAATTCAATTGATTGAGGAGGTAATTATGGGATCAAAAAAAGATGAAAACAAATGCTGTGAATCAGGGAAAGAAGGGGGTATCTGGTTTACTATATCTCGCAGAAATTTCCTGACATTAGCTGGTTGGGGTTTGTTTTTTGCCGCGATAGGAGCTTATTTAAGTCAATTGTTTGGTTATAAAGGATTCTTCTATCCAAAAGTACTTTTTGAACCGTCGCCAAGGTTTTTTGTTGGCGAACCGAAACAGTTTCCTGTAGGCTCGGTTACTACTTTGAAATCGAGAAAAATATTTGTTGTTCGTGACGCAGATAGTTTTAAAGCAATCTCTGTTGTTTGTACGCATCTTGGTTGTGCAGTAGAGTTTTCAAAAGAAAAAAATATATTCGAATGTCCATGCCATGGAAGTAAATATTACCGCAACGGTGTAAATTTCGCGGGGCCAGCGCCACGGCCATTAGATCATTTGCAGATGATACTTGACAATAATGGGAAATTGGCTGTTGATACAAGCGTGAAAGTACCGTTAGAGACAGAGTTAATTGTGTAGGATTTTTTTTGGATTTATTTAGAAAGATACTTCAATGACTCAAACAACAATACCAGAACAAGGAATACGCGCACTTTTAGATTTGGATTGGTTGAGAGAAAACATACGTTGTCAGCACCGTTGTCCGGCGCATATGGATGTACCGGGATATATACGATTAATTAGCCAAGGTAAGTTTGAAGAATCTTACAGACTTATGAAGGAAACAAACCCTTTTCCCGCGGTGTGTGGTTACGTCTGCCCTCATCCATGTGAATCTAAATGTAAGCGCGGGGATTTTGACCGGCCTGTTGCTATCGATGCTTTAAAGAGATTTGTCACTGATTATGTTTTTAAAAATAAAATAAAAATTCCTGCTCCGGCGGTAGTGAAGAAAAAACAGAAGGTAGCGATTATAGGAGCTGGACCGGCGGGGTTGACTGCGGCTTTTGACCTTGCAGGGATGGGATATAAAGTGACCGTATTTGAAAAAGAAGCCCAGGTAGGCGGTATGATGATGTGGGCTATTCCATCTTATAGGTTGCCTCGCGACCAGATTATGTTTGATGTTAGCCATATTTTAGAAAGAGGCGTGCAAATAAAGACAAACACTCCGATTGGAGGCAAAGGTAAATCTTTTTCTGATTTACTGGAAATGGGATATGATGCGGTGTTTATTGCTGTAGGTGCACAAATTGGCAAACGCCTTGAAATAGCGGGAGAAGAAGGCACTGATGGTGTAATGGATTGTCTTGTATTTTTGAAAAATGTTAGTGCTGGTGATACTAGGAAACCCGGCGAAAATATCGTTGTAATTGGTGGCGGTAATTCTGCCGTAGATGCAGCAAGAACTGCAAAGCGTCTATCCAAAAATGTTTCCATCGTTTATAGAAGAACCAGGGAAGAGATGCCAGCATTGTCGTGGGAGGTTGAAGAAGCTGAGCACGAAGGGGTAAGTTTCCACTTTTTGGCTGCTCCAGTGAAAATTGTAACCGAGAATGGGAAGGCAAAAGGTTTGGAATGTATTAAGATGCGGTTGGGAAAACCAGATGAAAGTGGAAGAAGAAGGCCTGAGCCTATTCCGGATTCCACTTTTATCATTGATACTGACTGTGTTATTTCTGCAATCAGCCAGGAACCAGATTTAAAATTCTTAGGGGATAAGCATGGTTTGAAAGTTAATAAATGGGGAACCATTGCTGTTGATGGGAATCTTGCAACAAGTAAAAAGGGTATTTTTGCAGGGGGAGATGTCACATTAGGCCCTAGCACAATAATAGAATGTATCGCACAGGGCCATTTAGCTGCCAATTCTATTGACAGGTTTATAAACGGTGAACCGTTGGAGGAGCCTAAGAAAAAAGTTTGGGTAACGCTTCTTGATAGTGAAATTGATTTGCGAGAAGAAAATTATGATGCAACACTCCGTCAAGATATGCGATTGTTGCCAGAACACGAGAGAGAAGGCAATTTTGATCTAGTCGAGCTTGGCTTAGATGAATTTCAGGCGGCAAGAGAAGCAAACAGATGTCTTAAGTGTGACCTTACGATAAATGTTGAAACAAATGAATGCGTGCTGTGCGGGCGTTGCAGCATGGTGTGTCCTGTAGGTGCGCTTAAACAAGTGGATGCATTTGACCAAAGTAAAGAACACAAGCCATTTATGAGCAAGGATGGTATTGTAATTAAATATACTGATAAATGTATTCGTTGTGGAAATTGTAAAGATTGTCCTGTAAATGTGATATCTATGAAGCGTGTATTATGGAAACCCAATGAGGACGTTAATAAATTTCTATAAAGAAAGGGGGGAGGTTGGAGGGTATATTAATCATGAAAAGAGAGCATAAAGATAAAAGTATAGCTGAGAAGGGGATGTTTAAATGAAATCACTGAATGAATTAAAAAGATTGATTACAGAGAATGAAATTTGGAGGTCTGTATTCCGGCATGGTTATGCAGATACCCCAAGGAACAGAGTCCTTCAGATAATCAGTAATGTATGGTTGCATTTGCATCCGGCGAAGGTGCGAGAACACGGTACAAAGATACGGTTTACCTGGTGTATGGGTGGGATTACGTTTTTTATTTTTCTATTTGAAGCATTGACCGGTATTTTGCTCATGTTTTATTATACACCAGATGTAAACAGGGCATATGCTGACACCGTCGATTTGATGTATGTGGTGCCATTTGGGAGATTTTTAAGAAATTCACATCGTTGGGGCGCTCATGCAATGGTTATTACCGTGAGTATTCATATGTTGCGGGTGTTTTTGACAGGCTCTTACAAACCGCCGCGTCAGTTCAATTGGGTGGTGGGTGTTTTTTTGCTAGTGTTAACATTTTTGCTAAGTTTTACAGGTTATTTGTTACCTTGGGATCAATTGGGATATTGGGCTATTACTGTTGGCACGAACATGGCGAGGGCGACCCCCTTGTTAGGACATGAAGGCCCCTTTGCTTATATTTTAGGAATGGAGGCAAATAATGATATCCGATTTGCCTTATTGGGAGGCACATCAATTGGGGCCCCTGCGTTGTTGCGTGCTTATGTGTGGCACTGTATCGGTATACCTGTTATCGCCTCTGCTCTTATGATGGTTCATTTTTGGAGAGTTCGTAAGGATGGCGGCATTTCTGGCCCGTTATAGTTTAAATTTTTGTTTCATCGGAATTTCAGAGGAGTAGTTCCATGGAAGTTAGTGAGCGAAGAAGTGTTTCTATTGAAATCAAAGATGATAAGGTCTTTACATGGCCCAACTTGGTAGCTAAAGAGTTTTTGGCGGCTATATTTGTTACCGTTGGGCTTCTTGTTTATTCATATTTTGTAGATGCGCCGTTACGTGAGTTGTCAAATCCAGGGCAAGCTGAAAATCCAGCAAAAGCGCCGTGGTATTTTTTGGGATTACAGGAGGCTTTAGTTTATTTTGACCCTTGGTTTGCAGGTGTTGTACTTCCTGGTATAATAGTTTTAGGGTTGATTGTTATACCATACATTGATAACAATCCCAAGGGGAACGGTTATTATACATTCAGAGAAAGAAAGTTTGCAGTAAGCGCTTTCATGTCTGGCTATATATTCTGGTATATTTTAATTTATATCGGAACAGCATTGAGAGGGCCTTTTTGGTCTTTCTTTTGGCCGTGGGAAAAATGGACGCATGATTTTCCAACGCCTCCGCCTTTACATAATATGCCGTTGTCGGTAGGTATGGCATTGTTGTTAGGCTTTTATTTCGTTGGATTAGTTGTTCCCATTTTGGTTAATAGTAATTTTTTTAATAGGATAGGCGTTATACGTTATGTCATAACGATGGGGCTTATGCTTACAATGATTGGTATTGTATTAAAAATGTTTTTAAGGATTGCTTTTAATATTAAGTATATTATAGCGACACCTTGGATTAACATATGATTTTAGTACAAAAAATATTTCTTATGGCAGGTGATTTATGAGCATACAAAGACTGATATTTTTTGTTTTTAGTAGCATGTTTTTTATCAGCACGCTTGTTTGGTTCAACGAAGAATTCAATCCTGAATGGAAGAAATATCAGGAAGAATATTACAAAGAAAATGCAAAGGAAGTTGAGAGGGAGTTTAATGCCGCGACTTCAGTACAGGAAAGAGAAATGTTGGGCAAGAGGCTAACCTCTTTGAAAAGTCCAAAGTACGAAGTGAAGCAGATTCTTTTAAAAGGCGACTATGCGTGGACAGACGGCAAAAATGGCGATAAAGTTGACAGATGTATAACATGCCACATTGACGAAAGGAAACTTGTAGCGGTTCATCCTAACACAAAATATTTTCCGTCTGATATTTACGGATGTACAGTTTGTCACGGTGGGATTGGAAGGGCGCTTAATGAAGAAATGGCGCATGAGGGTATGGTTGTCGGAAGACGAGATATGTTGAAAAAACTGAAAACTGCGGAACCTTTGTTTGAATTTTGGGATGAACTTGCAACGTTAACCCCGGAAGAGAATGACCCAAATCAGCGAATTGAAATGGGGGATTTCAAGCGTTTTTGCATAACGGGTGATAAGAATATTTATGTAGGGAGTGACAAGTGTTTGAAATGCCATACCGGGCTAACCTCTCCGCATGTTGAAAGATGGCAGCGGATAAAATTTAAGACATTCGAAAAAGTAAAAAAGGCGCCTGATTATATCGCGGGGAATGAGGCATACAGAACAACATGTTTTAAGTGTCATACAACTGGGTATGATGCAGATACCGGTACTTACTCGGAAGAAGGGGTAACATGTGAAGCTTGTCACGGTGCAGGTGAAACATATGCATATTTCATGGAAGTTGGTAAGGCTCCCGAAGGGCAGAAGATAGCGAAAATAGGTACGTTTGGGACAGTTTATAACATTTGTGGACCTTGTCATCATACAAGAGCTCACGAAATGCGTTTGAAATTTTTTCAGGAATATGGCAAAGGTGATGAATGGTTTTTTCCGGAACATACAGAACCATATAAAACTACTGCCACTGATGATATAGGCTTGCAAGAATTCAAACTCCCTAAAATAAATTGACATTTTCAAAGAGTTAAACAGTAAAGCGGATCTTTTAAACGAAATATTATAATGCTGGATTTAGTGGAAGAGGAGGCAAAATAATGAAGTTTCACAGGATGAGAGCGGTACTAATCGCTATCCCTTTTTTAATGTGTGTCTTTTTTTCAAATGTTAAAGAAGTGAAGGCTGAGGCAAATTTAAAAGAATTACAAAAAAAAGCAACCAGTTACTATGAGATTCTATATCCAAATGAACCATTGCCAATGTGGGATTGGCTCGGGGCTAATGTTGGGCTGGAAAAGGGTGCAGGGCCCTGGATGGAGTTATATAAACCAGTGCCATTGCAGATGTATTGGTTCCCGGGGAGGCACTACGTGAAACCAGATGGTACTTATTATGACCAACTTTTAGAAAGATTTAAACCTACTGATTGTGTTACGTGCCATGAAGAGGTTACGCCTGGGTTTGTGAATGACTGGAAGGATTCGACACACGCGAATCCTAAAAAGTCCCCGCAATTTGCCGAAAAGACACAACAAATAGAAAAACTTATTGGTCGTGAGTTGAAAGAGGTCACCTGTAGCGATTGCCACGGGAAAGATCATAAGGAGTTACATATGCCTACGCCTGCTCATTGTGGTGAATGTCACCCAAAAGAAGTAACTGAATTTATGGGTGAAAGAGAACGAGGCAGACCTAATCACATTGACGGCCTTATGGCAAATGTGGTACCACCGTGGTATCCAGAGATGTTTAGAAGAGGTTATCCGGCAGCACAGTTCGGTTGCGATTTATGTCATGCAACAGACCGTTGCAACATATGTCACTCAAGACATAAATTTGCAGCAGCGGAAGGCCGGAGACCAGAAGCCTGTATGAGTTGCCACATGGGTTTTGATCATCCGGATGCTGAAACGTATAGTGAATCGAAGATGGGATATATTTATCACATGGAAGGTGAACACTGGGACTGGGAAAAGCCTTTGGCTGAGGTAGTTCCTGGCAAAGATTATAGAACACCCACGTGTCAGTTTTGTCATTTTGACCAGGGAAATGGAACATTTGCACATAACCCTGTCACTAAAGGTGTATGGAGGATGGGAACTATTCCTCCTAAAGGGATTGAATATAAATCATCATTAAAAGATTATCCTTACGGCATTAATTTACCACCGATGAACTATAAACTAGACGTTTATTCTCCTGAAAACAAAAAGAGATCTGAGCAGTGGGTCAATGTATGCAGTAAGTGCCATAGCCCTAGGTTTGCAAGGTTATATCGGGAGAATTTAGACGAGTTTATGTTTGAAATGTGGAGGTTGCAGGATAGGGCGCAAGGTATTCTTGACGAAATAGTAGCGCTTGATGCGTTTGAAGTACCTATTAAGAAAAGAGATATCTTTCCGCTTGGTGATATTCTTGCTGATGCGCTAGGACCAGGTCTGTTAGGTGAAGCTGTATACAGTGCTTTTAAAACTACTGGTGGGAAAGTGCCTGTAATAGGACCTATTTTGGGGCTGTATGGAGTATTTATGACTGGAAAGAACAACCCTTCTCAGATAGAATTAGAGTATGCAAATATGTGGTTTGGTGACAAGGCACATGCATATAAGGGCGTTGCTCATGGACAGCAAGATATAGCCTGGTGGTATGGAGCAGCAAAGGTGTATCAGGGTATTAACAAGTTAGAGAGTCAGGCTGAACAACTCAAAAAATTAAAGAAATTAGACGAACTTTTGGAGTCAAAGAAGAGAAAAGGTCTTGCCGGTATTTTAGGCAGTATTATTGGTGGCGTTGCAGTACTTATGATTAGCGCTGCTATTTGGAAAAAGAGACGTGATGCATCACAACAGTAATAATGTATTAAATTGAGTGATAATTTTAAAAAAAGGCATCTTTTTAGATGCCTTTTTTTATTTTATTTTGTTACCTAAATCCTGCAAACAAGGCAAAGCCTTGTTGCAGGAATAGGATTGAAATGGTAGGATTTCCAAGGTATTCGGCGGTATATTGATAACAAAAAACACCTGAAAGGAGATTCACCATTTCGATGAAGAATATAGCAAAAAAATACAGCAAAAGACAACCGAAAATCAAGGCAGAGATGAGCGGGAAAGGCTTAACGGTACATGCAGGGCTTTTACCGGTATTGAATTTATGGGTAAGCTGATGTTCCGGGAGAGAGTCCATGAAGCGGTCCATAAGGATCGTGGAGCAAATGCCCGGTATCAGTTTGTCGATGCGGTACAAATGGTAGTGATAGGGTTGATAGCAGGGGCGACATCGATGGTAGAGGTGATGAAGGTGTGTACAGATGAGGTATTGAAGAAGATGTCCGGTTGGAAAGAGGTACCTGTAGATACTACGATAGGACGTATTATGAAGCTGGCGAGTCAGGGAGATATAGTGGAACTGACGGGGGTGATCCACCGGTTTAGGGGAAAGATATGGAAGCGTGCGGTGAGATCAGGCCATAAACTCAGGAGTGCTCTTTGCGAAGTATGGATAGATGTTGATTCTACCGTAGATGGTGTATATGGGAAACAGGAGGGTGCAGAGGTAGGATATAATCCGCACAAGAAGGGGCAGAAGGCGTATCATCCCTTAATGGCATTTATTGCAGAAACAAAGGAGGTATTACATAGTTGGTTCCGCTGTGGAAGCGCCTACACGAGTAACGGAGTAGTAGAGTTCATGAAGGAATGTATGGCGTACATGAATAAGGGGGTAAGGGTGGTATTTCGGGGAGACAGCGGTTTTTTTACCGGAGAATTACTTGAATACCTTGAGTCAATATTGGCGGGATATCTGATTAAGGTAAAGCTGAAGAATCTGGAAGGATTGCTTGAAGGGCAGAAATGGAATGAGGTGAAAGGGGAGCCAGGATGGGAACAGGCTGAATTTTGGTATCGATGTGCAGGGTGGGATCGTGCGAGACGTTTTGTGGCAGTGCGGCAATTGGTCAAAAGAGAAAAGAAATTAGTAGAAGTGTCCGTGTATGAGTATTTTTGTTACGTTACAACGGAGCGGTTAAGTCCGATGGAAGCGCATCGTTGTTATGGAAAGAGGGCTACCTGCGAGACTTTGATAGAAGAGAGTAAAGGACAGATGAATGCGGGGCACATACGTACGGGTGAATTTTTGGCCAATGCTGCGCTATTTCAGTGTGCGGTGTTAGCGTATAATCTTTTGAAGTGGATGGGATTGCTCAGTGGTGGAGTGATACAACAGTGGGAAGTAAAGACGATGAGACTGTGGTTAATCCGTGTGGCAGGGAAACTGGTGGAGAGAAGCCGGCAGATGACATTAAAATTGCCGGAGAAATTTCTCCATCAGGAGGAATGGGAAAAGTGGGAACGCATGTCACTGGATGTAGTTTTTCAGTAGAAAACCGACGTTGTATTTCGTTTTTTTAGTCTTTTGAGAGTGGTAAGTATACCGCAGATGGAGACAGTACATCCCTATCTTGATTTTCATTGCATCAGAGAGCACGTTTCCGACAATTTCCCATGTCTTTTTGTTTAAAGTAGTACAATAGCGCTACCACAATTGCTAAAAAACGGATATCTGTTATCGCTTTTTGCCAATCTTGGTAGTGGAAAATACTGATTTTCGCATTGCGAAAATCGTTTGCAGGATTTAGGTGTAATAATATATTTTTGGCTCTTTCTAGTTTCAAGTGGGTAAAATCGTAATACCTTTATTTATTGGCACTGTCTTGTCATTTTATTGTCTGGAATATTTTTTGTAAAAACCAATATTTTTGTAAACAAGATTCGCTGCTAAAAAATTTGGAGCTTCATTCCCTATGTTTGGTTTTAACTCTACAATATCGAATCCAACAACATTTTTCTTCTCATAAACTTTCCTCAAAAAATCTATTGTCTGATACCACCCAATCCCCCCTGGAACGGGTGTACCGGTAGCAGGCATTATAGAAATATCTAAACCATCAACATCTAAAGTTATATAGACATTTTCTTCTAAAGTTTTCAATGCTTCATCATGCCATAAATCATTGTTGTAAATATTCCTGGCATAAAATACCGACACAGATTTTTTATTTTTTTTCACAAATTCCAATTCTTCCTGAGAAGTTACCCTGACACCAAAACTTGTTACTCTGCAGCCTATATCTTCAACAACTCTTCTCATTACACTCGCATGATTATATTTGCTGCCGCCAAACTCATTTAATAAATCTAAATGAGCATCTAACTGAAGTACAGATAATTTTTTATATTTATTTTTATATGCTTTTATCGCACCTTGGGATATTGAATGCTCACCACCCAAGGTCACCAAAAACTTATTATCATCTATCACCTTTCTACTGCAAGTAAATATTTCTTCCATAACTTTTTTTTCATTGGTGTAAAATTCTTCAATATTTAAATTGCCTACCGTAAAGATTCCGATTTTAAAAATATTTCCCAATTCATCATCGTATGGTTCGATATTAACAGATGCATCTAATATAGCATTTGGTCCTTTTTTTGTGCCGGATTGATATGAAACGGTTCCATCGTAGGGCACCCCAAATAGAATAACTTTTGATTTATTGTATGCTTCAAGTTCAGATTTGAAATTGTAGCAAAACGCGCCAAATTGAACAGAAGACAAAACAGAATCTCTTAATTTTTTTAACATGTTCTATGATTATATTTCAGTTACGCTAATAGTGAAAATGTAACGTCGAAGTACCTTATCAGTAATTTTTTAGCACACTTCCATTCGTCAGTGCGTGCTTTTTGGCAAAATATTTAAGGTGAAATCTGAAATACTAATTTTTTTGTAACACTTCAGTTTTTTGAGACCGTAGGGGCAAAGTATTTGCGATAACTGGAATACCTGCGTTCATGCCCAAACATGCAAATGCTTCGCTCCCTACACCGTGCGGCAAAACAATGTTATTATTGGAATTTTTCAAAAAAATAAAGTGTTACATTTTTTTTAATTTGTGAAGTCTGTTGTTCCACCCATTCATGTTTTCTGCTTGTTTGGTTTTGATTAACCAACCAGTTTAGGTATTTCAAGATTTTAGAATGAAACGATTTATTCGTCTTAACCCATGCTATATGCGAAGATTTATCGTGATTTTTGTTACTACAAGGCTCATTAACCCAAGTCTGGGCGTTTGAGAATGTGCGTTTAATAATTACACCTAAATCCTGCAAACGATTTTCGCAATGCGAAAATCAGTATTTTCCACTACCAAGATTGGCAAAAAGCGATAACAGATATCCGTTTTTTAGCAATTGTGGTAGCGCTATTGTACTACTTTAAACAAAAAGACATGGGAAATTGTCGGAAACGTGCTCTCTGATGCAATGAAAATCAAGATAGGGATGTACTGTCTCCATCTGCGGTATACTTACCACTCTCAAAAGACTAAAAAAACGAAATACAACGTCGGTTTTCTACTGAAAAACTACATCCAGTGACATGCGTTCCCACTTTTCCCATTCCTCCTGATGGAGAAATTTCTCCGGCAATTTTAATGTCATCTGCCGGCTTCTCTCCACCAGTTTCCCTGCCACACGGATTAACCACAGTCTCATCGTCTTTACTTCCCACTGTTGTATCACTCCACCACTGAGCAATCCCATCCACTTCAAAAGATTATACGCTAACACCGCACACTGAAATAGCGCAGCATTGGCCAAAAATTCACCCGTACGTATGTGCCCCGCATTCATCTGTCCTTTACTCTCTTCTATCAAAGTCTCGCAGGTAGCCCTCTTTCCATAACAACGATGCGCTTCCATCGGACTTAACCGCTCCGTTGTAACGTAACAAAAATACTCATACACGGACACTTCTACTAATTTCTTTTCTCTTTTGACCAATTGCCGCACTGCCACAAAACGTCTCGCACGATCCCACCCTGCACATCGATACCAAAATTCAGCCTGTTCCCATCCTGGCTCCCCTTTCACCTCATTCCATTTCTGCCCTTCAAGCAATCCTTCCAGATTCTTCAGCTTTACCTTAATCAGATATCCCGCCAATATTGACTCAAGGTATTCAAGTAATTCTCCGGTAAAAAAACCGCTGTCTCCCCGAAATACCACCCTTACCCCCTTATTCATGTACGCCATACATTCCTTCATGAACTCTACTACTCCGTTACTCGTGTAGGCGCTTCCACAGCGGAACCAACTATGTAATACCTCCTTTGTTTCTGCAATAAATGCCATTAAGGGATGATACGCCTTCTGCCCCTTCTTGTGCGGATTATATCCTACCTCTGCACCCTCCTGTTTCCCATATACACCATCTACGGTAGAATCAACATCTATCCATACTTCGCAAAGAGCACTCCTGAGTTTATGGCCTGATCTCACCGCACGCTTCCATATCTTTCCCCTAAACCGGTGGATCACCCCCGTCAGTTCCACTATATCTCCCTGACTCGCCAGCTTCATAATACGTCCTATCGTAGTATCTACAGGTACCTCTTTCCACCCGGACATCTTCTTCAATACCTCATCTGTACACACCTTCATCACCTCTACCATCGATGTCGCCCCTGCTATCAACCCTATCACTACCATTTGTACCGCATCGACAAACTGATACCGGGCATTTGCTCCACGATCCTTATGGACCGCTTCATGGACTCTCTCCCGGAACATCAGCTTACCCATAAAATTCAATACCGGTAAAAGCCCTGCATGTACCGTTAAGCCTTTCCCGCTCATCTCTGCCTTGATTTTCGGTTGTCTTTTGCTGTATTTTTTTGCTATATTCTTCATCGAAATGGTGAATCTCCTTTCAGGTGTTTTTTGTTATCAATATACCGCCGAATACCTTGGAAATCCTACCATTTCAATCCTATTCCTGCAACAAGGCTTTGCCTTGTTTGCAGGATTTAGGTAACATATTATTTTTACTCTTTAACCTCGACGTCTTTTGCACATCTAAATCCTATTGCCATATTGAATAAATCAGGCCGTTCTGATTTTCTTTCTGT
This sequence comes from Candidatus Kuenenia stuttgartiensis, assembly GCF_900232105.1. NCBI lineage: Bacteria > Pseudomonadati > Planctomycetota > Candidatus Brocadiia > Candidatus Brocadiales > Candidatus Brocadiaceae > Candidatus Kuenenia > Candidatus Kuenenia stuttgartensis. The sequence goes on along the minus strand of NZ_LT934425.1, from coordinate 4,103,602 downwards.
AACACGGACTTGAAAAGGTCTTGAAAATCGTGAGCCACCACGAATAAGTTTCCGCTCACCTTTTTCCGGGCCTGTCGGATTAATTGAAGGAGAATATTGATAATACGTGCTAGAAAACCAATCATTACACCATTCGAATACGCTTCCGCTCATGTCATAGCAACCATACATGCTTTTGCCGGATTCAACGCTTCCAACAGGCATGGGTTCTCCGCTCAGGTTGCATCTTGTGTGATCCCATTCATTACCCCATGGGAATGCCCTTACATCCAATCCCCTCGCAGCCTTTTCCCATTCAGCTTCAGTGGGCAGTCTCTTCCCCTTCCACGCGGCATAGGCATAAGCATCATACCAATCAACTCTTGCCACCGGGTAATCCGGCACATTGTAATATTCATCTTCCCAATATCTGGGTTTGTGGTCTTTACCGATTGGTTCATCCTTGAAACATTTGCTATGGTCATTTGTCTCTTCTATGTATTTTACAAATTCCCAGTATTGTGCATTTGTAATTTCGTAACGATCTATTTCATACGCATCCAAATATACGACATGCTCAGGTTGAGAAACATCGCGTGCTTCATTTGTCCCCATACTGAATTTGCCAGCCGGTATCAAAACGGTATCATGTTTTTTGTTTTGAATTTCAAGCGCCTTTTCCATTGCCTCGTCTCGCGATTTGTACTTTTCAATAACTTCAATTTTTTTCTGGTGAGCTTGTTTTAATAATGCGATGTAACTCCGTACTTCAGTAATGTCTTTACTGTCAGGAGCGAGAATGATATATTTTTGCAAGTGGTCAACGGCACTGTCCACATCTCCTAGTTTACTATAGAGCCACCCCATATTATAATGCAGCCCGGGAAGATCGGGATAAACTTCTTCCGCTTTCAGATAAGATTTTAAAGCTAAATCATACGATTCGTTGTCACAATGCGTATTTCCTTCCTGATAATATTTAGCAGCGAGAGACATGTTACGCTCTAAATCAGCGGGGTCTTTTCCCGCAGAGAGTCTTTCTATGGGTATTAACTTTTCTCCATGTTCAACACAAAATTTTTCATTGCCAGAGCCCTCTTTTTTACAAACAGGACATACTAACTTGCCGTTAGTATCTGACAATACGGTCCCGTCTTTCCCGCAAAACTTTTCGTTGTTTTGGTAAAGTTCATTGCATTTCGGGCACATTTTAATAGTTGCATTCAAAATTTGTTCATCTGCTTTAAGAGCAACAAAATTTAACCATAGCAAAAAGAAAGGTACTACAAAAAACCAATGTTTTCTTTTTAATAAAAGTTTTAAAAATTTAATTGTTGTCGTGGTGAAAGGCGCATATTTTTGTTTCATTTTGTTATCCAATATTTAATAAAATGTGTTTAACTTTTTCTATTTGCACTTGTAGATCATCTTCTTTTTTCCGTTCTGTTTCGACGATTTGCGGTGGTGCTTTTGCTACAAAATTTTCATTATTAAGTTTACGGCGTATAATGGTCAGATGGTTTTCCAATTGTTTCAAGTGCTTTAACTGCCGGTCTTTTTCTGCAAGCGGGTCCAATATGCCGGCAAGTAATACGAAGACCTGAAGATTTCCAATTACTTCACTTGCAGAATGGCTTGGTTTCTGCAATTCAATCCCCATATCCAATTCTTCAAGATTCGCCATTCTCTTTAACATATTTGTATGTTCATGCAAACCGTATACAAAATCCCGGGGGTAAGAAATTACTGCCTTTAATCTTTGCTTATCCTTAATATCCATTTTGCTGCGTATATTTCTGATAGCTCTTATTATGTCCTGCAGGACAGGCATAATGTGTTCAGAAGTATCATCTGCAAATTGTTTACTGAATATTGGACACCGGCTTGTTACAAGAGAACTACCTGTCCCACCAATTTGAAGTGCAATTTTGTTATGCTGAGCAATACGGGTTAAATTATTCCATAGTTCTTCAGTGATAAATGGGATAAAGGGGTGCAGTAAATGTAACGTTTTGCCAAATATAATTGCAAGAGTTGTTTGAGCATTTTTTTTGTCGATTCTATTGTTAGCGTTGTTTAAACGATGTTTAACTATTTCCAAATACCAGTCACAGAATGTATGCCATGTGAAATCGTACATTTTCATTGCAGCATCGTTAAATTTATATTGGTCTAAAGAAGCAGTGCATTCTTCAATTGTAGTATTTAAACGGCTATGAATCCATTTATCTTCAAACGGAAGTGTCGTTATATCATAGGTTATTTCTTCGGGGTTTTCTTCACTTAGATTCATAAATATGAAGCGAGCCGCATTCCAAAGCTTATTGGTAAAATTTCTCCCCATCTCGAATTTGCTTTCAGATAGTTTGACGTCTTGCCCTTCTGTGGTAAGAATAATAATTGAGAAACGCACGGCGTCCGCGCCATAACGGTCAATCATGAGAAGCGGGTCTATGCCATTACCCAGGGATTTGCTCATTTTTCTTCCCTGTTCGTCGAGAATTGTTCCGTGAATATATACGTGCGAAAAAGGAACCTGTTTCACCATCTCAATTCCCATCATAACCATGCGCGCCACCCAGAAATAGATAATGCCTCTATCGGTGACAAGGGTTGATGTTGGGTAGTAATATGCCAATTCCGGAGTTTCTTTGGGCCAACCTAATGTTGAAAAAGGCCAAAGCGCCGAACTAAACCATGTATCAAGAACATCCTCGTCCTGTTTAAGGCGGGGGCTGCTGCATTTTGTGCATTGATTTATATCCCCAGTTGAAACGGAAATAGCACCACAGTCGTAGCAATACCATGCGGGTATGCGGTGTCCCCACCAGATTTGCCTTGATATACACCAATCTCTTACGTTATCTAACCAGCTTAAATAAACTTTTTCCCAGCGTTCCGGGTAAAAAGTGACTGATTTGTTTAAACTCGCTTGTATTGCAGCATCTGCAAGAGGGCGCATTTTAACAAACCATTGATTCGAAAAATACGGTTCAATGACGGTTTGGCATCGGTAACAGTGGCCTACGGAATGTTTGTGAGGGATAATTCTATCGATGTGCTTTCTTAATTTTAAATCTTCTACCAATGCGGTTCTGCACTCAAAACGATCCTGTCCATTGTAATCTCCCGCATTAATATTCATAGTTCCATCTTCGTCCATAACAACAATTGAAGGCAGGGCATGCCGCATGCCTATTGCAAAGTCATTTGGATCATGTGCGGGAGTTACTTTTACTGCGCCTGTACCGAATGAAGGACTAACAAAGTCGTCTGCCACCACTGGCAGTTCCCTGCCCAATATAGGCAGCAGGAGGGTTTTGCCTATAAAATCTTTGTAGCGGTCATCCTTTGGATTGACAGCCACGGCAACGTCGCCAAGCATGGTTTCTGGCCTTGTTGTTGCCACAACGATATGTTGTTGTGGATTTTCTTTAAAAGAATATTTTATATGCCATAGATGTCCTTCGTGTTCTTCATGTTCAACTTCATCATCGGCCAGGGCAGTGCGGCATCTTGGGCACCAATTTATCATGTACTTGCCTTTATAAATCAGCCCCTTGCGGTAAAGTCTTACAAATGTTTCTTTTACTGCATCGGAAAGGCCTTCATCCATGGTAAACCGCTCTCTCTGCCAGTCACAGGAACTCCCTAGTTTTTTTAATTGTTGAATGATAGTAGAGCCATATTGCTGTTTCCACTTCCAGACCTCTTCTATAAAACGTTCACGTCCTATATCCTGTCGTTTAATATTTTTTGAAGAAAGCTCCCGTTCAACTACATTTTGTGTTGCAATTCCCGCGTGGTCTGTTCCCGGCATCCAAAGCACATTAAAGCCCTGCATTCTTTTCCATCGGATTAAAATATCCTGAATTATATTATTGAGAGCATGGCCCACGTGAAGGACGCCAGTGACATTCGGGGGGGGGATAACAATAGTGTAGGGTTTTTTTGAAGACGATGGTTCACTGTGGAAAAAACCGCTTTCTTCCCAAAAGCGGTACCATTTATATTCAACTTCTTTTGGACTGTAGTGTGATGGTAAATCGTTTTCCATAGTTGTAGCAAAAATATTGAATAGTTGTCTTTGTTTTAAAAGCAGTGAGGATTTTTTCGCATTTGCCTTATAAAGCAGGATCAAAGTTGTTTTGCTTCATATTCTTTAATAAGTTTATATTCTATGCTGTCGACAAGCGCTTGCCAGCTTGCTTCAATAAGGTTTCCTGATACGCCAACAGTACTCCAGACGTTTTCTTTATCCTTTGATTCTATTATTACCCTTACTTTTGCAGCGGTTGCACTGCGGGGATTTATAACTCTTACCTTATAATCGAGAAGTTTCATGTCCTTTAAAACGGGATAAAACCTCTCCAATGCTTTTCGTAATGCAGTATCTAATGCATTTACCGGACCAGATCCTTCACTGGCAGTGAGTTCCTGTGTGTTATTGACATTTATTTTAACAGTAGCTTCCGTTATCGGTAAACCATTTTCTCTTTTTTCGACAATTACCCTGAAACCTTCAAGTTCAAAGAATGGTTTATATTTTCCGGTTTTCTTTCGTACCAGTAATTCAAAGGAGGCTTCCGCTGATTCAAGTTGATATCCTTCGTTTTCAAGATTTTGCACTTCTTCGAGGATCGACCTTAAAAGAGCGGTATCGTGTGTTAAATTAAATTTTTCTGTTTTGGAAAGAATTGTAGCACTTCCTGAAAGTTCAGAGATCAATATTTTCCTTTTGTTACCGACCGATTCAGGATTGATATGTTCGTAAGTAACCTTGTTTTTTTGAATTGCATTGATATGTAAACCGCCTTTATGCGCAAAAGCGCTTGACCCGACAAAAGGTTGATTTGTGCGAAACAATAAATTTGCGGTTTCATAAACGTAGCGCGATATTTCCGTCAATTTCCGAAGGCCATCGTTATGTAAACAGTGATATCCCATTTTTAAAACCAGATTAGGGATTACGGAACAAAGATCCGCATTGCCACATCGCTCGCCAATACCATTGATTGTTCCCTGTACATGCCTCACCCCTTTGTTTACAGCCATAATGGTATTTGCAATTGCAAGGTCGCCATCGTTGTGGGCATGAATACCTAATATGCACTTATTGTTTTTTCTGACTTCTTCAACAATGGTTGCAATCTCGTCAGGCAAACTGCCACCATTGGTATCGCATAAAACTATTACGTCTGCGCCTGCGGAACAGGCTTCATTAATAACTTTCAACGCATATCCGCGGTTGCTTTTGAATCCGTCAAAAAAATGTTCCGCATCAAAAAAGACCTCACGATTCCTGGATTTAAGAAATAAGATAGTATCCGTTACCATTTTTACATTTTCGTCTAACGTAGTTTTTAAAACATCAGTGACCTGAAAATCCCAGCTTTTACCCACAATAGTCACTACAGGGGTTTCGGCAAATAGAAGGGCATTCACATTTTTATCTTCTTCTGTGCGCACCCCAACTTTTCTTGTACTGCCAAAAGATGCGATTTTGGAATGTTTTAAAGATAAAGATTTTACTTCTTTAAAGTACGATTCGTCCTTCGGATTGGCAATGGGAAATCCGCCTTCTATAAAATCTATGCCTAATTCATCTAACTTGACGGTTATTGCTAATTTGTCCTGTAACGAGAAGGAGACCCCTTCTGCCTGGCTTCCGTCACGTAACGTTGTATCGTATATAAAGATTCTATCCATAATTAGTGTTGTTGTTACAATTTTTATTGACAAAAAATACCCCCATTTTCCATAGCAAAATAAGAAAAATGGGGGGAGGTTTTAGTATGCCTGGTGAGAAAACTAAATGATTAAGTAAATAGAGTGATTAGTTATGTAAGTGCTTAAGAAATAAGCAATTAGTTATAAATAATATATTGTATAACTATAAGTTACAATGAGGTTAAATGGTATCAATGATAAAATATATTGTCAAGTTTAAAAGGCTAACGAGGTTTCTCTCTACATCATTATATGTTGATGTCCGTTTTCCGGCAAAGTACTTTTTTGTTTTTAAACAAGGGCTTTAAGGAAAGTTTGTTTTCTTAATTGACCAAACTACGGGTATTTTCTATAATAAGAATCCTTATTATGTCGGTCAAAAATGAATACAAAAAACTATGGAGGAAAACACTTTGCACACTGAACAAAAACAAAAAAGCAGCCACCCGACGCCTCATGGCCATGGTGATCATCCGGAAACAATCAGACAGACGTATGATCGTATGAAACATGATACATCAGGTAAATCTGCAGTTGAATATATGAAAAATATGAAAAATCAGTTAAGGCTTGTGTTTTGGGAGACGACTGTCGGCTGTAATCTGGAGTGTATACATTGCCGCAGGCTTGATGTAAGTACTACTCTTGCAAAAGACGATATGTCTACAAAAGAAGCCTTTGAATTTGTTGATGCTATCGTGGAGGTGGGCAATCCAATTTTGGTATTGAGTGGGGGAGAGCCTCTCTTTCGTCCGGATATCTTCGATATTGCAAAACATGCGGTAAGCAAAGGGCTAAGCGTTGCATTAGCTACAAATGGTACACTTGTTGAAGACGATGTGGCAAGAAAAATTGTTGATGCAGGCATTGCCAGGGTTTCTATCAGCTTTGATGGCGCAGACGAAAAAACGCACGACGATTTTCGAAAAATACCCGGTTCGTTCAAGCGTTCAATGGAAGGCTTTAAAAGATTGAAAAATCTGGGCATGAGTATGCAAATAAATTGCACGATTGCCAAACATAATGTTGAACAAATAGATGATATGTACAAATTGGCTTTAGAGCTGGGTGCTGATGCGCTACATGTTTTTATGCTGGTGCCTGTGGGTTGCGGGGTTCAGATTGCGGATGATCAAATGCTTCATCCCGCCAAATACGAAGAAGTACTCAATCATTTCTATGATTTATCAAAAGAAGCAAAAATTCAGACGAAGGCTACCTGTGCGCCGCATTATTTTCGTATCATGAGAGAACGGGCAAAAGAGGAAGGGATTACAATATCTCCCCAAACCCATGGTATGGCTGCGATGACAAAGGGGTGTTTGGCGGGTACAGGCGTTTGTTTTGTTTCCCATAAAGGGGAGGTTTTCCCCTGCGGTTATTTGCCCGTCGAAGCGGGACATGTAAAGAAACAAAAATTTGCAGATATCTGGAAAAATTCTCCGGTATTTGAAAAGCTGCGAAATCCGGATTTATTAGAGGGCAAGTGCGGGGACTGTGAATACAAAAAAGTCTGCGAAGGGTGCAGGGCTCGTGCATTTTACGATACAGGAAACTATTTGGCGGAAGAACCATATTGTATTTATCAGCCGAAACTTACGCGTACAAACGAAAATTAGACCTTAGCGGCCACTTCGTTTTTGACGAGGTTTAATCCAAATATTTTATGCACTGCATTTAATGCCCGTTCGGCGTGAGCTTCATCGATTATGCAGGATATTTTTATTTCAGAGGTACTAATCATCTGTATGTTAATTTTTTCTTCAGCAAGGATACTGAACATCTTTTCCGCTACACCACAATGGCTCCGCATGCCTATCCCTACTACGGATAGTTTAGCGATTTTGTCATCGTATAAAACCTCCATTGCCCAGAGGTCCTTTTTTATCTTTTCTGCAGTTTCCAGCGCGTTTTTCAAATCACTTCGCGGTACAGTAAACGTTACGTCAGCGCGTCCTTCGACACTTGCGTTTTGAATGATCATGTCCACATTAATATTTTTTTTCGCGATCTCGTGAAATATTTTTGCCGCCTGGCCGGGAACATCAGGAATAGACCTGATAGTAATTTTTGCATCGTTTTTGCTGACGGTTGCACCGCTTACAACAATGTTTTCCATATCATCAATCTCCTTACATATCAATGTTCCTTCAGAGTTGTTGAAACTTGAGCGAACGTATAAAGGCACATTGTATTTTTTTGCAAATTCTATCGAGCGCGAGTGCATTACCTGGGCGCCCAGGCTCGCAAGCTCTAAAATCTCATCATACGAGATTTTATTGAGTTTTCTGGCATTTGGCACCTTTCTTGGGTCGGCGGTATAAATTCCATCCACGTCCGTAAAAATATCACATCTGTCCGCATGCAGAATAGATGCGAGGGCGACTGCCGTAGTATCAGAACCGCCTCTTCCCAGGGTGGTTATGTTTTCATTTACGTCAATGCCCTGAAAACCCGCTACAATAACAATGGAGCCATTATCTAATTCCTTGCGGATTCGGTCTGCATTGATGTTGCGGATGCGCGCCTTCGTGTGAAAACTATCCGTAACGATACCCACCTGACCACCGGTAAATGATATTGCAGGATACCCAAGCGCATGAATCGCCATTGCCATGAGGGCAATAGAAACCTGTTCGCCCGTTGATAATAACATATCCATTTCGCGTGTAGAAGGTTTATCAATAATTTCATTTGCAAGTTCAATAAGTTCATCAGTTGTTTGTCCCCTCGCAGAAACAACAACAATCACTTTATTCCCGGCATCATATGTTTCTGTAACTCGCCTGGCAGCAGCCTTTATGCGTTCAGCATCAGCAACAGAAGTACCGCCAAATTTTTGAACAATTAGTCCCATGAGTCGCTCTTATGATAAAAAATGTAATGGTGAATATAGTATTACCCTGTAAAAACATCTTTCTTTTGTAAGTTTTTCTTTGTGCCCATAGTGTTTCGTGGTTAAACTCTTTTTGATTGCGGCTTTGTGTGCTATGAATAGCTAAAAGAAAATTTTTATCAAGATTATAAAAAGAGTTAAACAAAGTCAAATCATTTTTAACGATAATAATAGCCAATATTTTAACTGTAGAGAACATAGTACCTTATCAGTAATTTCTTTACATTTTCCGGCAAAATATTTAATGATCCTTTCTTCAGTCGGCAGTTGACCAATGACTAATGACTAATGACTAATGTTGGGAAGCGTTGTTGTGCGTCTCTGCATGGAGCGAAAAAATTGACGGAAAAAGTGTGCTTTATGGTAACTTTTCAATAAGTTGAGGTTTTAATAATAATTTCAATCTCAATTTGCCGACTGTAGATTGTCGATTGCCGACGGTACAGTTTATGGAAGAGTTCTACCGCAGGCTTGCTAAGCAGGCAAAATTCTTTTATAGTTATGCACATGCTGATTCATATTAAGAATACAAGCAGAAAAAACCATGTAACAATTTTTCCCGGAGGCATGCCAAAATGAGCAATCAACCGAACAAAGTTATTTATTCCATGAACAGTGTGAGCAAGTTTTATGAAAAAAAACCCGTATTAAAAGACATCTCGCTTTCCTATTTTTACGGCGCTAAGATTGGCGTGCTTGGTTTAAATGGTTCGGGAAAGAGTTCTCTTTTACGCATAATGGCAGGAGTAGACGAGAATTATAACGGACAGGTAACGCTTTCACAGGGATATACGGTAGGATTTCTTGAACAGGAACCCTTGCTTGACGAAACAAAAACGGCGCGTCAGATTGTGGAAGAAGGCGTCCAGGAATTGGTAGATCTCCACAATGAATATAACCGTATAAACGAACAATTTGCAGAACCAATGTCAGGCGATGAAATGAATGCTTTGATAGAAAGGCAGGGGGCGGTTCAGGAAAAGATTGACGCGCTTAATGCCTGGGACCTTGATTCCCGGCTTGAAATGGCAATGGATGCGCTACGTTGCCCTGAGGGAAATACACCGGTAAAGATATTATCAGGTGGAGAAAAACGGCGTGTGGCGCTTTGCAGATTGCTCTTAAAAAAACCGGACATCCTGCTTTTGGATGAACCGACGAACCACCTCGATGCTGAAACGGTTGCCTGGCTGGAGCAACACTTGCTGAAATATGAAGGAACAGTGATTGCTGTGACGCACGACCGGTATTTTCTTGATAATGTCGCCGGCTGGATATTAGAACTTGACCGCGGATATGGTATACCATGGAAGGGTAACTATTCTTCATGGCTTGATCAAAAACAGAAAAGATTGCAACAGGAAGAAAAACAAGAGACTGAACGGCAAAAGACATTGCAACGCGAGCTGGAATGGATCCGGATGAGTCCGAAGGGACGGCACGCAAAATCAAAGGCGCGAATCAATTCTTATGAATCATTGCTTGCGCAACAAACCGAGAAACAAATAAAAGAACTGGAGATTTACATCCCGCCAGGACCGAGATTGGGGAATTTAGTTATTGAGGCGGATAAGGTTTTCAAATCATACGGAGACCGTATTTTGATAGAGAATATGACGTTTTCACTGCCGCGTGGTGGAATTGTAGGCATCATTGGCCCTAACGGTGCCGGGAAAACTACATTGTTCCGGATGATTACCGGACAAGAGAAGCCGGATAACGGAACAATCAGGATAGGGGAGTCGGTAAAACTAGCATATGCAGACCAGAGCCGTGAAACCCTCGATCCGAATAAAACGATATGGGAGACAATATCCGGCGGTAACGACATAATTCAAATCGGCAGCAGAGAGGTCAACTCACGCGCATATGTGGCGCGATTTAACTTTTCAGGTGCGGATCAGCAAAAACCGGTGAACGCTATTTCCGGAGGGGAAAGAAACAGGGTGCATCTTGCCTGTATGTTAAAAGAAGGCGCAAACGTCCTCCTGCTCGATGAACCAACAAATGATCTTGATGTAAATACCATGCGTGCCCTCGAGGATGCGTTGGAAAACTTTTCCGGCTGCGCTGTGGTGATAAGCCATGACCGCTGGTTCCTTGACAGGATTGCCACCCACATTCTTGCTTTTGAGGGGGATAGCAAGGTTATCTGGTTTGAGGGAAACTATACTGAATACGAGGAAGAGAGAAAAAGACGCATTGGCTCCGCCTCCGACCAGCCTCATCGCATCAAATACAGACACTTAACACGGGCATAATACCAACAACTTTAACCTGTGGTAAGCCAGAACCAAATTATCTTGATTTTATATATATTATGAATATAAAAGTTATTAAACAGCTATTATAAGCCTGATTCTTGCCAAACAACAGGAAAAGCATCGCGACAAAGGCAAACCTCGGGTGTGAAGATTTACAAAAAATCGGGAATACGCCCATTGGCATTTATACCTTTATATCAAAATTTAAAGTGTCGCCAGGTTTAATTTCATATATCTTTTCGCGGAAACAAATTTTCGTTATTATGTCTCTTTCTTTGCTTGAGGTAATGGCCAATGCATCCGGTGTTATGTTGATATCAAACCAGTTCCCCCTATACTTTATCTTTAACATGAGTCTTTGCAAACCTTCAGGAATTTTCGGATTCAGATGGAGCATCTCATCACAGAATGCTATACCTGTATAGCACTGCTGGAGAATATCAACAGTCCCAGCCATTGCGCCCAGATGTATGCCTTCGTGTGTAGTGCCTCCCTGTATATCCGAGATATCGCTTTCCAGTGCCTTATTAAAAATATTCCATGATCCCGTACGATCTGACCTGGCAAGAACCCACGATAGGACAATATTGCTGAGGGTAGAACCGTTAGAGCATCGCTTAAGATAGTATTCTATGTTCTTTGGAATAATTTGTGGATCAAAATCGTATCCCATTTCTTTAAAAAGTTCGTGCAGTTCCTCTGCAGAAAAGAGATAAAAAAGCATGAGTACGTCCGCTTGCTTTGAAGCCTTATAGCGGTTGGTTGTATCTCCTTCCGCCTCCAGAATACGGTCAAGACGCTGTATATCTCCATATTTTTTGATATAACCATCCCAGTCGAATTCAGCTAACTCATTGTATCCCTCGAACTGGCTGATTATGCCATCATCATGAAAGACAACCTTCATTTTATGGATAATGTCCTGCCACTGTCCGATCTCGGTTTTCTCCAAGCCAATTATTTCCAGAAGGTCATACCTCCTTTTAGGGTTCAGCTTGTTGAGGGCTTTAATAGCAGTACGCAATACCCAGACGGTCATCACATTTGTATAGGCATTGTTATTCAGCCCAGGTTTTTCAGCGTCAGGATATTTATCATGATATTCGTCAGGCCCCATGACACCGAGTATTTCATAGCGGTCTATTTCTCTGTTATAAGAGGTGAGGCTTGACAGAAATCTGGCGATTTCAAGAATCATTTCCGTGCCATATGTAGCCATAAATTCCAGATCTTCTGTTGTTTCGAAGTACTGCCAGACGTTATACGCTATAGCTGCATTTACATGGCGCTGGAGGTGTGTGTTGTCCGGAAGCCAGCGGCCTGATTTGGGATTAAGATGAAGCTGTTGTGTTTCCTCCCTTCCGTCGCTTCCGCTTTGCCATGGATAGAGTGCGCCTCTAAATCCCGCCTCTTGAGCGGCAATGCGAGATCTGTTTAACCGCCTGTATCTGTAAAGCAGCAGAGCTCTGGTAAGCACTGGAATTCTCAAATTGAGATATGGAAAGATAAACAACTCATCCCAGAAAATATGCCCCCTGTATGCCTCTCCGTGCCAACCCCTTGCAGGTACACCTATATCCAGATCAATCGAGTTTCTGGAAACCGTCTGTAGCATATGAAATATGTGCAGGCGGAGAATCATCTGTGTACGGTCATTGTCCGCTATCTGAATGTCGCATTTGTACCAGAGATGGTTCCATTCCATAGCATGGCGCTCGAATAATTCTTTGAAATTGCCGGTATGCCTGAGAGCTTCAACAGCATCCTGAGCAGGTTCGGAAATGGCAAAGTCTTTAGATGCATAAAAAGAAACAATCTTTTCAATTGTCACAGGCGTATTATTTACTGCCTCAATAAAAAATTCCTGAGCAATATAGCCGGGCTCTTCAACAGGCTTTCTTTCAACTTCTATCTGTTCACCCTCAATATAAACACGGGTTCTTGCAGCCTCTGCCACACGGATATGAGATTGATTGGTCTCTACAAGCAGATAAATTATGTCATTATCGGCTTTTCCGCTTTTTACAGGCGCAAGATGTTTGCTGTTTAACTGCTTATAACGTTCAACTCCTGCATTGATAATAGTTCCGTCCATGGCGGAGAGTATTTGAATACGCCCTGACCAATTCTCAGGTATGATTGTAATTTCAAGCGCTGCAAGATGCATATTTGCCATATGTACAAAACGCCGTTGAATCAATGTTGTTTCGCGATTTTGTCTATCTCTGAATCTCACTGTTCTTGAGAGAATGCCCTCTTTCATGTTGAGTTCCTGCCGATAGGAAAGAATGTCGACGGTCATCAGATTAAACCAGTCGCCGCCTTCAGGCCGGAATTTCGTGAGTAACCAGTTTGGCATATTCACCAAGTCTTCATTTTCTACTACACGGCCTGCAATATCAGTTTTCAACCGGTTATAGCCTCCAGCGAGATAAGTACCGGGATAATGAATCTCGTCAGCCTCAGATTCCGGCGAGGTACCACGTGTTGCGAAATATCCGTTTCCCAGTGTACAAAGGGCTTCTCTGAGGCTTTCCATGGAAGGTTTAAAGTCTTCATATAAAAGTGTCCAGTTATTCATGGCCACCTCCTAATGGAATAAGTTTCAAAAGGAATTTGCGTACCTCTTCCGGATTCTTAAGACTATAAGAAGCCGCCGTCTCATAGGGTTCGTCCCAGACAACAATTCCGATACCACTGCCTTTGAGTGTCCAGAATGCGTCTTCATCGGTCACATCATCTCCTATATAAAAAGGCAGTACGTCGTCTCCGTCAAGCTTCAATGCTTTTAATAAGGTAAGCAGGGCCTTTCCCTTGTGCCAGTCAATATCCGGCTGTAGTTCGAATATCTTTTTTCCGTATGCCTTTCTAAGTTCAGGATAGACGGAAGCCACTTTATCCACAATCTCATCTACAAGTTCGGCTTTCTCCGGAGTTACAAGGCGATAATGAATGGCAATAGCGAATTTTTTCCGTTCCACAAACACACCTTCTATTGAGCGGAGCTTTTCGGAAAGTTCCTTCTCTGCTTTATCGAGAACAGGCAGAAATTCTGCCCCTGCCTGACTCTTTATGTTTAATCCCTCTGGCCCCGCAATATCAAAGCCATGGCTTCCGGCATAGACAAATGAGTCTATTTCCACCTTCTCCTGCACATCTTTTAGATCGCGACCGCTTATTATTCCTACCGTACAATTATTGGAAAGTTTTATCACAGCCTCCCGCATGTCTTCTGCCATAATAGCTTTGTCGGGTGTTTCAACTATAGGGGTTAGAGTTCCGTCGTAGTCAAGAAAAACGGCAATGCGTTTGCCCCTTGCCTGATTGGCAATATCATCAATGCTGTCCAGTGCGGAAGGCAGGCCATGAATTACTTCAATATCGTTCCTGACGCCGATTTCAGAGAGGTCTTCAACTACTACATCAGCTCCGTTTTCAAGCAGCGATTCTTTATCGCCTGTCCGTGCCACACCAACCACAAGCCTGAATTTGCCGGCTTTTCCTGCTTGAACACCTGAAATAGCATCTTCAATCACAACCGCACGTTCAGGTTTCGCCTTTAACTGTCTTGCTGCCTCAAGGAAAATGTCCGGAGCAGGCTTACCTTTAATGCCAAGAACTTCAGAATCCAGTCCATCCACCCTGACGTCAAACAGGGATGAAAGATTTGTTGAATCAAGGATCATGGCGCAGTTTCTACTCGAGGATATTATGGCTGTTTTGCAGCCTTGTTTTTTCAAACTATGTATAAAATCTATTGTCGAATCATATACTTCAGCGCCATGGTCTCCGATGTGTTTCAGGAAATATTCATTCTTTAATTTGCCCAGGCCGTGGATAGATTCTGTGCCGGGCAAATCATCTGGTTGTCCTTCGGGCAGATTAACACCCCTTGAACGGAGGAAACTCCTCACGCCATCAAAACGTGGTTTGCCATCAACATAAAGGCGGTAATCTGCGTCAATATCAAAAGGTTGAAATGGCTTATTATTACAGGCAGCATATTGGGAGAGAAATTCATCAAACATCTTTTTCCATGCATCTGCATGCACGCTTGCCGTATCGGTGACCACTCCGTCAAGATCAAAGATTACCGCATCAAAGTCTTCCCTTGATATTGTGTATGCCGATTTTTTGTGAACCATCGAAGCACCTCCGGTTTGCTTTAAGTTTCCGGGACTTATTACTTTCCTTCTGATGCAGATGTTCCGGTTATATTTTGCTGCCGGTATGATTGCAGGTTCGTAAGGCAGAATATCAATTGACCGTGTCATTTCCCGATGATTTGGACATAACGGGCAATGCCGTTTCTGGTTATGAGTCCCTGTATAGATGCCCCTTTCTTAACAACCAACCTCCCTGTATCTTCCCTCAGCATCGATTCAAGGGCTTTTATTGCCTCCGCTTCGGCGGATATTTCCCATTGCTTTTTATGTTTCAGATAAACTTCCCTGACTCTTGTATCTTCAAAAGCGTTTTTAGGTATGCCTTTTATTTCTTTCAGGGTTATTATACCAAGATACTTTCCATCCTCTACTACAGGGAAACCGCCGTAGCCATATTTCAGAAAGTAATTATTCACAACCTCCTCAAGGCTAAGGGAAGGACTTACGTTAATCAGGTCCCTCACCATTAAGTCTTTGACTTTAACGCCAAAAAGATATTCCTGAAGCGCTGACTGCTGATAACTTGCCTGGGCTGCCGTAAAGAGAAACCAACCAATAAGCATCAGCCACAGACCTCCCGGCACTCCTGTAAAAAGAGAAAACAACCCGAAAAAGACAAAAAACAGGGCAATCTTCCTCCCGACGCCAGCTGCCTTTTGCGTCGCAGAAAAAAAGTTCTTATTCTTACTCCACAAAATAGCTCTCAAAACCCTCCCCCCATCCAAAGGGAAACCCGGAATGAGATTAAATATCCCAATAATCAGATTGATTTGTGCCAGGTATATAAAAAGCGTCTTCATGCTTCCTGATACACCCATAGAAATAAAGTAAAACAAAGCGTACAAAAAAAAACTGGAAAGAGGCCCTGCAATAGCAATATTAAATTCAGCCCTTGGGTGGGGTGGTTCACTTTTCATCCTGGAAACTCCACCAAAGATAAAGAGTGTTATGCTCTCTATGGAAATTTTGTACCTCTTTGCCACAATGCAATGGGCCAGTTCGTGAAAGGCTACGGAGGCGAAAAGTAGAAGGGCTGCAAGGGCGCCTTTTAGCCAGTAAGATGTCACAGGTAGGTCAGGAGCTGCCTTTGGAAAGTATAAAGTTGACAGAGACCATGTAATCAAACCGAAGACGATAAACCACGTAAAATGCACTCTTATTGGAATACCCATTACCGTACCTATCTTCCATGCCCCCTGTAATGATCCGTTCATGTTTTTCTCCTTTCATCTGTTTTTAAATTATTCAACCCAAAATACGCTTACCGCATCTCTAATCTTTTTCAATGTTAAATGCAATAATAATTTTAACCTCCTGGCTACTATTATAGCGTAATATAAACTACCGAGGACGAAGGATGACGGACGAGAGACGACGGATATCCTTCGTTTCTCGTCTCTCGCTCTTACGTTTTTCAAAAAACCAAAGTGTTACAAAATATTTTAACCATTCGTTTTGTAAGTAATGTGCAAGCGTATTGTGCTTGCATTGAATTTTCTTTTGACCTATACTGATTTTTCGCAACAGGTCCGTTTTTTTAAAATACTACAATAACGCCATTATCAGCGGTGTAGCGGCGACGGATGAATTGCTGCTACATAAAGTATTACCAGTATTTCAACAAGTAATACGATAATAAATGAGTATGCATCCCATGTTACTACAAAAAGAAATCAATAAAGGTGAGATTGTATCGATAAGAGGAAGTATTGTGGACGTTCGCTTTCCAGGAAGAGTCCCTCCTATTCATAATGAACTCAGGGGAGAATTGGGAAATGTAAAATACGTAATCGAAGTAGTGATTCATCTTGATCGTGAAACCGTTCGTGGAATAGCGCTAACTCCCACAGGGGGATTATACCGGGGGTTTATATTGACCGACATGGAACAAACGTTAAGGGTTCCCTTGGGAAAAGAATTACTTGGGAGAATGTTTAATGTTTTTGGTGAAACTATTGATAATGGAGAACCTCTTCGTGATGTTGTGTGGAAGTCCATATACCAGCCAACGATTTCACTGTCCAGCCGTTCCGTTTCTACAGAGATTTTCAGTACGGGAATTAAAGCAATCGATGTGCTTGCACCTCTTGAGAGGGGAGGAAAAGCAGGGCTTTTTGGAGGCGCCGGGGTTGGAAAGACAGTGCTTATTACTGAAATAATTCATAAAGTCATGGGGATTTACGGCGGAGTAAGCTTCTTTTGCGGTATAGGTGAACGGTGCCGCGAGGCTGAGGACCTTTTTCGGGAAATTAAAGCTGCCGGGGTTTTGGATAATACGGTAATGCTCTTTGGGCAAATGAATGAACCGCCAGGCGCGAGATTTCGTATAGGGCATGCGGCGCTTCGAATGGCTGAATATTTTCGGGATGAAGAAAAACAGGATGTGTTGCTCCTGATAGATAATATTTTTCGTTTTATACAGGCAGGTTCCGAGGTGTCGGGGCTTTTGGGGCAGTTGCCTTCCCGCGTAGGGTATCAACCTACATTGGGAACGGAACTCTCTGAACTACAGGAACGAATTTGCAGCACCTCTTCTGGGTCAATTACTTCTGTTCAGGCAGTGTATGTGCCTGCGGATGATTTTACAGACCCTTCTGCGGTTCATACGTTTAGTCATTTATCTGCCACAATCGTGTTGTCGCGAAAAAGAGCCAGCGAGGGTCTTTATCCAGCGATTGACCCGTTGCAATCGGGGTCAAAGATGCTTATGCCGCATATTGTTGGAAAGAAGCATTATCAGATTGCGCGCGAAATTTTAAAAATATTGGCAAACTATGAAGAACTCAAAGATATTATCGCTATGCTGGGTCTGGAAGAACTTTCTCCGGAAGACAGAAGGACGGTATATCTTGCCAGAAGGCTTGAGCGATTTTTTACACAACCCTTTTTTACGACTGAGCAATTTACCGGGCATAAAGGAAAAACAGTCGGCATTGAGGATGCATTGGAAGGATGTGAGCGGATTTTGAATGGAGAGTTCGATTCATTTCCGGAAAGCTCACTTTACATGATTGGCGGAATTGATGAAGCAAAGAAACCATGAAACTAAAAGTACTGCTTCCTACTGAAATATTTATAAACGAAGAAGTTGAAAAGGTCGTTGCGGAAGCGGATAATGGATATTTCTGCTTACTGCCCCGCCATGTAGATTTTGTATCTGCTCTTGTTCCGGGGCTTTTAATATACGAGCAGGAAGGACGCGAAGTATTCCTTGCTATTGATGAAGGGATTCTCGCAAAATGTGGCGCCGAGGTACTTGTTTCCACAAGAAATGCCGTTCGTGGCCCTGACCTTGGGAAATTGAAAGAAACGGTGGAAAATAAATTTCGTTCAGATGATGAACGAAAGAAAACCGCTCGCTCCGCTGTAGCAAAACTTGAGATTAATTTTGTACGGCAATTTATTGAACTTGGTGAAAGCAGACATGGTTGACCCTGCACAAAAGAAAGAGGATGATGTATTAAAAAAATTCGTTGTGGAAGTAGGGAAAAAAGAATCGCGTAAAATAAAAGGCAGGAAAGAATCGAAGTCCAAATCGTTTTGGTTTGGCATGGGCATGTCGGGGATCATAGGCTGGTCGATAACTATTCCCACATTACTTGGCATAGCACTTGGTATCTGGATTGATAAAAAATGGCCGTCGCCTGTGTCATGGACGCTTACGCTTCTTAGTGTTGGCATAGCAATTGGTTGCCTGAATGCGTGGCGCTGGATAAAAATGTCCGATAAAAATGATTAATGTGAATCTTGCTTTACTGTTAAATATATCTGGAACAAAGGGGAATAATGATTATGGTAAATGATATATTTACGCTTGCCACTGCACTTGCAGTTGGAATGGCGGTAGGTTTGCTGAATTTTGCCGGCATGTGGAGTACCATACATTATCTTCCAATAATAAAATACCCCTCCGCACTGATTATGCTAAGTTATATTATACGCATGGCGATTGTTCTGGCTACATTTTATTTCATCATGGATGGCCGCTGGGAACGATTACTTGTGTGTTTAGTGGGGTTCTTTATTGTACGACGAGTATTGGTAAAACGTTTTCTTCCCGAAGGGTCCAAGATGAAGATGACATACCATTCAAAATAGTGGGGGGTAATGCGTGAATATAAGTCCTGACAATACAATAGTTCTTCACATTGGGCCGATCGCATTAAATGCGACCATTGTCTATACCTGGATTACCATGGCAGTGATTGTTGCGCTGTCATGGTTTGGCACGAAGAAATTGACGACAGAATGCAAGATATCCCGCTGGCAAAATCTTCTTGAAACGCTTGTATTAGGCATGAATAAACAGATTCGGGCAATCAGCAACCAGGAACCGGACAGGTTTTTGCCTATCGTGGGAACGTTATTTTTATTCATTTCAGTGTCTGTCATTATGAGTATTATTCCGGGGTATCAATCGCCCACCGGTTCCTTATCAACCACTGCAGCGCTTGCCATTTGTGTATTTGTGGCAGTGCAGTTTTACGGAATATCAAAACGCGGTTTTATAGGTTATTTGAAACATTATTTGAAACCCACGCCATTCATGTTGCCGTTCAATATTTTGGGAGAAGCCTCCCGTACGATAGCGCTTGCAGTCAGGCTTTTTGGAAACGTTATGAGCGGGTCTGTTATCATCGCAATCCTGCTTTCGATTGCGCCAATTTTTTTCCCCATTCTCATGCAGGCGTTGGGCTTGCTGACAGGGTTAATACAGGCGTACATTTTTGCTATTCTTTCTATCGTGTATATCGCTTCTGCAACGCGGGTTTATGAAGAAAAAGAACAAACATTAGAAAAATATGGAAAAGGAAAGGAGTAAAACAGCATGGATAATGTTGGCCTGATTGGAATGGTATCTATTATTGTCGCCGGTTTTACAATAGCGGTTGGTTCGATTGGCCCCGCGCTGGGAGAGGCTCGTGCGGCGGCTCAGGCTCTCAGTTCAATTGCACAGCAGCCTGACGAGGCAAATACAATTACGAGGACGTTGTTTGTCAGCATGGCTATGATAGAATCCACTGCGATCTATTGTTTTGTTGTAGCTATGATTGTTATTTTTGCAAATCCTTTTTGGAATTATGTGATAACTAAAGCCGGGGGACAGTGATGCTTATTAATTGGTTCACCGTATTTGCCCAAATATTTAACTTCCTGCTTCTTGTTTTTCTCCTGAAGCATTTTCTTTATGGAAGGATTATTTCGGTTATGAATGCAAGAGAAGAAATGATCGCTTCCAAATTGCAGTCGGCGGAACAGAAGATGATTGACGCAGACAACGAAAGAGAACTTTATCTTCAAAAAAATAAGGAAAATGATGCAAGATGCGAAAGTCTCTTTACCAGCGCAAGTTTGGAAGCAGAAGCACAGAAAAAGGAACTTATTGAAAATGCACGCAGGGAAGTTGAAGAATTGAAAGAACGATGGCATGAATCATTGAAGGAAGAGAGAGAAACGTTTCTTGCAAATCTCCGGAAAAAAACGACTACGCAGATATATGCTATTCTGAGAAAAATATTGTCGGATCTTTCAAGTGCTGATCTTGAAAAAAATATGACAGATACCTTTCTTAAAAAAATCAGAAATCTTGGCAACACAGAGAAAAACAAGATTAAAGACATTTTAGAACAATCACACTATCAGGCAGTGATAACCAGTATGTTTGAGATTCCTGCAGAACAGCAGCAAATCATTACCACTGAAATCAGCAATGTCATGGGTGAAAAACTGGAAATTCAATATATATCTCCCCATGACCATATTTGTGGAATAGACTTCAGGGTAAAAAACTACAGGATCGGATGGAACCTCGATGATTACATTAAATTCCTTGAGAAAGAAGTGGATAAAACATTGGATGAAGAATTAGCGAGGTAATCATGATTATGGCGACTACTGGAAATCTCATGGAAACACAAATTAACAAGGCATTTGATGCCTTCGGACAGATATTGGAGAAAAAAGAATATCCACTGGAAATACGGGAAACAGGCACGGTTACTTACGTGGGAAAAGGAATTGCGCGGGTAAATGGCTTATGGAATGTGAAATCTGAAGAAATGGTGCTTTTTTCCGGCAGTCTTCCCGGCCTGGTATTCAACCTGGATCATGGGGAAGCTGGGATCATTTTGCTCGACGAAGATGATGATATAAAAGCGGGAGGCGAAGTGCAGCGGACAGGCAAGGTCATAGATGTGCCTGTCGGTAAAATGCTGCTTGGGCGCGTGATAGATGCTGTGGGAAGGCCTTTGGATAATTATGGCCCGGTACGAACAACTCACCGTCAAATTATAGAGAGAGAAGCGCCGGCTATTATTGACCGTTCTCCGGTAAATATACCGCTGCAAACAGGAATAAAGGTGATAGACGCCTTAATCCCCATAGGAAGGGGGCAAAGAGAACTCATTCTTGGCGACCGCCAGACAGGAAAGACAACGATTGCCCTGGACACGATTATTAATCAAAAAGATAAGGGGGTTATTTGCGTTTACTGCGCAATAGGGCAAAGAAGTTCTTCCGTGGCAAAATTGATAGCGGATCTTCGGAAAAATGATGTATTGGATAATACAATTATCGTGGTTGCCGCTGGTGAATCGACTCCCGGAATGAAATATATCGCTCCTTATGCCGCCACTGCCATGGCGGAATATTTCATGTATAAGGGAGAGGATGTGCTCATCGTGTACGATGATTTAACGAATCATGCACGGGCATACCGGGAACTATCCCTCCTGCTGAGAAGGCCGCCTGGCAGGGAAGCTTTTCCCGGCGATATTTTTTATATTCATTCCCGCCTGCTGGAAAGATCCACACACCTGAAAAAAGAGCTTGGAGGAGGGTCTTTGACCTCTTTGCCTATTATTGAGACGGAAGCGCAGAATATTTCGGCGTATATTCCTACAAATTTGATTTCTATCACTGACGGACAGATTTATCTATCTCCGGAACTTGCGCAGAAAGGGATTATGCCGGCTGTAAATGTAGGGAGGTCGGTATCCAGAGTCGGGGGCAAGGCACAATTTCCGTCTTACAGGATGGTGGCAAGTGATTTACGGCTTTCTTACGCTCAATTTGAGGAGTTGGAGAGGTTTGCGCGTTTCAGCACGCGGTTAGATGAATCAACCCGAAAAATTATTGAGCGTGGGAAACGTGTCCGTGAGATTCTCAAACAGCCACAGTTTCAACCTGTGCCGGTTTCTGTGCAAATTGTTGTTTTAATGGCAGTAGTGGAAGGCTTATTGGATAAATCGCCCATAGAGCTTATTTCTGCAGCGGAATCCGCCATCAGTAAAGAAGTGACTGAAAAATTGCCTGACGTATGCCAGAAGATTGAAAAAGGAGAACAACTCATTGACGAAGACCGGTATAAAATTGTCTCTCTGGCAAGAAATGTTATTGCTGAAAAAGAAGAGGGCATTTAGATGCTAACACTTGAACGGTTGAGGAGGAAAATTCAGAGCGCTGAAGATTTGCATGCCATAGTAAAAACTATGAAAACGCTTGCAGCGATAAATGTTCGCCATTATGAGGAAGCTGTTGAAGCGGTTTCCGGTTACTACCGAACCATTGAAATGGGCCTTCAGGTGGTTCTCCAAAAAGGAGAGGGAGAAGTTGTTTCAAAAATATCAGGAAAGGAAAAAACTGCAGGATGCGCCGTGGTATTCGGTTCCGACCATGGCCTTTGTGGCGGATTCAATAGTCAAATAACATCATATGCGCTGGAAAGCATGTACAGCAAAAGCATTGCCCATGAACGATATGTTTTGCTCTGCGTCGGAGTGCGGGCAGCAGATCTTATCGAAGAACGAGGGCATCCTGTTGAAGAAATATTCCCTGTACCGGCGTCCCACTCAGAGCTTGTAGAAACCGGATACAAAATTGTAACGGCGCTTAACAGTTTGGAAGAGAAGGGGAAAATTACAAAGGTTATTTTGTTTCACCATAAATTGTTATCCAGCACTTCCTGCAAACCTCAAACAGCGCATCTCTTGCCGCTGGATCAGGAATGGTTGGATGCGTTAGCGGGGAAAAAATGGCCATCTCATATAATTCCAACATTTACAATGGAGAGGAGGAAACTTTTTTCAACGCTTGTTCGCCAGTATATTTTTGTTTTACTCTATCGGGCACTTGCAGAGTCTATGGCAAGTGAAAACGCAAGCCGGCTTTCTTCCATGCAAACTGCAGAAAAAAATATAAAAGAAACGGTTGAAGGGTTGAATATGTCCTATCGTCATCAGTATCAGACCTCTATCACTGAAGAACTTCTTGATATAGTAGCGGGCTTTGAGGCGTTGCAATCAGAAGGGAAACAATTTTGATTCATTTCTTTTTGTAACATGGGAGAATAATTCGGTAAGCCAAAAATCAGTCTTTTGCCGGAAAATAATCCTCCGGATCGACCCATTCCCTTTCAACGGTAAATTTGCAATCGATAAACTCAAGAGGATTACAGAGGGTGGTTATCTGTGGGGCATTTATCATTTTCCATGTAAGTCTTTCATGGGGAAAAGATACAGGTATCCATGCCACTGTGATATGCACATGGGGAAGAATCCTTGCATGTTCCCGCACATTTGCGGTGGTTGCAAGTATGTTGCCCTCGCTCACCATATCTCCCGTATTAAGGCCATTCACTGGAATGGTATGTCCATATATAGTGAAAAGCGCATGTCTGCGCTCGTCGTAGGTATTGTGCTGCACATAGATAGATTTGCCCAGAAAATCATCGTGGATATGCGCTACCCTTCCATCATAGAGCGCCGGGATCTTTGTTTTATAGCCAATAGTACGTATACCTCCCGTTGTATCCCGGTAAAAACAGAAATCAACTCCTTCGTGAGGTTGGCGGCGAATACCTGCATCTGACCACCATTTATGATGATCATTAAACAACATGCCGGGGTAAAAAACCCAATTTTCAAACCCTAGCCGGTCAAAATTATTTTGTTTTATAATAAATTGGTGGAATCGCGATTTTTCAATAGTCATAATGCGGTCTGGAAATGTCGTGCGGGAGAAGTAATCGGGGAGCTGCTTTATTAGTATCTTTTTGCAGTCGGCAATCTACAGTCGGCAGTCGGCAAATTGCCGATTGAGGATTGCCGACTGAAGACTGAAGATTGAAGACTGAGGACTGTTTCGTGTTTGTTTGATTCTGGCTATGCTAGCTTAAGGGGAGAGGGGTCAATGCCTTCTCATTGGAGGATAGCTTCAATCCTTTTGATAATCCCGGAAAGATGCCTGTTGCCTTTAAGTTTTGCCCGTAATCGTTTTCTCTCCATGCTTACAGTGCTATAGCCAATCCCCATCATTTCTCCGATCTCCGTTCCGCTTAGCCCGCCAAAACGGTACAATAAGTCCATGGCTATTTGCCGTATTACACCCCGTTCATTCTTTATTTCATCAAAACTTTTCTTTGTCTCCTTGCAGAGTGCTTTAATGATGGTCTCTTTTCTGATATAGTTTTTTAACCGCCGTGCAGGTAAAATCTCACGTGATCTCAGCGGTAAATATTTATCTCTCACCCTGTTGATAAACCCGGTGCTCCCCAGTATGTTTCCACCAACAACCATATTTTTTATTTTAATACCTGCCGGCAAATCACTGCAAACAGCCTCCCAATACAATTGCCGTCCTTTTTTGTTGTCGCCTCCATATGGCTCAAGTACCCCGGCATACGCTATAATGTCATTTCTTTTGGTATGATCGATAGTACCTAAAAGGCTGCTCCACGCATAGTTCTTCAAATAATTTCTCTTTTCCGATAGCGGCAGTTTTTTCCCCAGCCTCGTATTGAGAGGGTTTAAATGAATATATCGGGACACAATATCCAGATACGCTTTCTTTTCAAGGAGAATGCTCTTGTATCTCCCCTGATACAAATGGCCTGTCCTTTTGTGTCTTTTATTGTAATATGCGGTGTAGGTAATGTTAATCCATTTCATAAATTCACTGAGATTGGCGAGGGGTGTTTCTAAAAGCAGATGGAAATGATTCTCCATGAGAACGTAACCATACAGAAGGTTAGTATAAGTTTTCAGCCCGTCATTCAACAACTCAAGAAACAGTTTCTTATCCTGGTCATCCCTGAATATTGCCTTACGCTTGTTACCCTGGCAGGTCACAAGATATAATGCATTTTTATATTGTATGCGTAGTGGTCTTGCCATGCGGGTATCATATCAGATACAAGCTATTTGTCAATCATTAAGATTTGACCCCGCCTTTTCTTTGAAATGTTTAATTTTTTGTAATTGACAGGTGGAAATAATAAGCAACCTAAATCCTGCAAACAAGGCAAAGCCTTGTTGCAGGAATAGGATTGAAATGGTAGGATTTCCAAGGTATTCGGCGGTATATTGATAACAAAAAACACCTGAAAGGAGATTCACCATTTCGATGAAGAATATAGCAAAAAAATACAGCAAAAGACAACCGAAAATCAAGGCAGAGATGAGCGGGAAAGGCTTAACGGTACATGCAGGGCTTTTACCGGTATTGAATTTTATGGGTAAGCTGATGTTCCGGGAGAGAGTCCATGAAGCGGTCCATAAGGATCGTGGAGCAAATGCCCGGTATCAGTTTGTCGATGCGGTACAAATGGTAGTGATAGGGTTGATAGCAGGGGCGACATCGATGGTAGAGGTGATGAAGGTGTGTACAGATGAGGTATTGAAGAAGATGTCCGGGTGGAAAGAGGTACCTGTAGATACTACGATAGGACGTATTATGAAGCTGGCGAGTCAGGGAGATATAGTGGAACTGACGGGGGTGATCCACCGGTTTAGGGGAAAGATATGGAAGCGTGCGGTGAGATCAGGCCATAAACTCAGGAGTGCTCTTTGCGAAGTATGGATAGATGTTGATTCTACCGTAGATGGTGTATATGGGAAACAGGAGGGTGCAGAGGTAGGATATAATCCGCACAAGAAGGGGCAGAAGGCGTATCATCCCTTAATGGCATTTATTGCAGAAACAAAGGAGGTATTACATAGTTGGTTCCGCTGTGGAAGCGCCTACACGAGTAACGGAGTAGTAGAGTTCATGAAGGAATGTATGGCGTACATGAATAAGGGGGTAAGGGTGGTATTTCGGGGAGACAGCGGTTTTTTTACCGGAGAATTACTTGAATACCTTGAGTCAATATTGGCGGGATATCTGATTAAGGTAAAGCTGAAGAATCTGGAAGGATTGCTTGAAGGGCAGAAATGGAATGAGGTGAAAGGGGAGCCAGGATGGGAACAGGCTGAATTTTGGTATCGATGTGCAGGGTGGGATCGTGCGAGACGTTTTGTGGCAGTGCGGCAATTGGTCAAAAGAGAAAAGAAATTAGTAGAAGTGTCCGTGTATGAGTATTTTTGTTACGTTACAACGGAGCGGTTAAGTCCGATGGAAGCGCATCGTTGTTATGGAAAGAGGGCTACCTGCGAGACTTTGATAGAAGAGAGTAAAGGACAGATGAATGCGGGGCACATACGTACGGGTGAATTTTTGGCCAATGCTGCGCTATTTCAGTGTGCGGTGTTAGCGTATAATCTTTTGAAGTGGATGGGATTGCTCAGTGGTGGAGTGATACAACAGTGGGAAGTAAAGACGATGAGACTGTGGTTAATCCGTGTGGCAGGGAAACTGGTGGAGAGAAGCCGGCAGATGACATTAAAATTGCCGGAGAAATTTCTCCATCAGGAGGAATGGGAAAAGTGGGAACGCATGTCACTGGATGTAGTTTTTCAGTAGAAAACCGACGTTGTATTTCGTTTTTTTAGTCTTTTGAGAGTGGTAAGTATACCGCAGATGGAGACAGTACATCCCTATCTTGATTTTCATTGCATCAGAGAGCACGTTTCCGACAATTTCCCATGTCTTTTTGTTTAAAGTAGTACAATAGCGCTACCACAATTGCTAAAAAACGGATATCTGTTATCGCTTTTTGCCAATCTTGGTAGTGGAAAATACTGATTTTCGCATTGCGAAAATCGTTTGCAGGATTTAGGAGCAATAATAATCTCAAAAGCTCATTCCTTTTTCAAATACTTCAGCATAGCTTTTGCCATTCTCCCCAGCATAGCTGGGGGCTTAGCTTAGGAGTTAAACAGGTACGCAATATAATATTAAAATACAAGTTGGGAGACAAAGAAAATGAGCAGATATGAAATAATTATCTACTGGAGCGTAGAGGATCATGCCTTCATTGCAGAAGTTCCGGAATTGCCAGGCTGTGCAGCCGATGGAGCTACATATCAGGAGGCGCTCAGTAATGCTGAAATTGTTATCAAAGATTGGCTAGAGACTGCTAAGGAATTAGGACGTCATGTTCCCGAACCTAAAGGCAGGTTAATTTTCGCATAAAAGAATAGCGGGTGGGAAAAAACAATGAATGTTTAAAAGGAAATTTGTGAATTTGTATTGTATTTCGTGATAGCCTGTAAAGATTTTCCAATTTCTTTTCTTAATATTTATTATTTAAGATGTGACCATAGTCACCTACTTATAATTATGATTATTATGAACGGAAACCGGAACCGACCCGTCCACTTTAGAAAGCTTTCTGGTTGGAATAGAGTAGTGAAGTCTTTGAGGATTTCCACAAAGATAGATGTATAACATTACGTTCGAGGCGGATGCCGTGACTCGGCCGCGGCGCTTCTCGGTTCTGTTTGTAGCCGGTACCGCTCAACTGGGACGTTACACATAATAAAATGACATGCGGAGTAAC
This sequence comes from Candidatus Kuenenia stuttgartiensis, assembly GCF_900232105.1. NCBI lineage: Bacteria > Pseudomonadati > Planctomycetota > Candidatus Brocadiia > Candidatus Brocadiales > Candidatus Brocadiaceae > Candidatus Kuenenia > Candidatus Kuenenia stuttgartensis. Next base: position 4,075,849 of record NZ_LT934425.1, on the reverse strand, counting down.
ACTTTAGTTTTTTGGAAAAGCAGGGGCTAAACATTTGCCGGTTTGGGCATGAACGCATTTATAACAATTTATAGCAAATGCTTCTCCCCTACAATATGCGGCAAACATCGCTACTATTGGTTTTTTCTAAAACTATATTGGTACTAAAAAATGAATGGCCGGATGGGGTGACGATTATTTTTGTAAAGTACCAAAAAGATTTCCGTTATGATGCGATTGCCCTGTGCCTGAATCATACACCTCTTTCTTACCCATTAAGCTGCCATAGCCAAACAAACACGAAAACAGTCTGCAGTCCTCAATCCTCAGTCCTCAATCTGCAATTTGCCGACTGTAGATTGCTGACTAAGGTACTGATGTGTTGAAAATTATCATATCCCCAATGCCCTTCTTTTCTTTTGAATATGATGTATCATCTTTTTTGCCGATTCAACAGGGTCGATTTCAATGATTAATGTGCTGCCGGTGATACTTTCCAGTTTGTTGGTGAGCATATCAATTACATACGGAGAACCTCCAAGCTTTGGCGTTACACCAATGTGTGTGGTAATTCCAAGCGCCATAACCCCCATATAAATAGCGGCCGCTTTTTCCACAACATGTTCGGCGGCGCTTGCAACAAGAGGGAGCTTATCGATGGATGTGTTCAGATAATCTGCAATGGCTGAAGCCAATACAGCGCAGCGTGAATTATCCACGCATGAACCAAAGTGAAGGATAGGGGGGATGCTTCCATTTAATCCAGAGGTTTTTCCTATTGTTTCCAGAACACCCCGCAAAGAATCACCTGCATATTTTTTCGCCTCTCCTGTCAGTAATCCGTGACGCGCGCATGCCGTTGCCGCGCAGCCTGTAGCAAGGACCAAAACGTTATTCTTTAAAAGCTCCTTTGCCATGATAACAAAACTCATGTCTGTTTGAATCTTTGAGGACAAACAACCGGCAAGCACGGCAACGCCCTGAATAGAACCATCCACTATAAGATCGACAAGCGGTTTTAGCGGCTGTTGGGCATTTAATTTTTTCAGGACGTCAATCATTACCTCGGTAGAAAAGCCACCCATTAATTTATGCCCCTTGGCTTTTGGCAGAAATACGCGGTCAGACAAACGATCTTTATACGCTTTGATTGCCTCCTCTACAATTTGCCTTGCGGATTCATGGGCGTTTTCCGGAGTAAATTCAATATAGGTATCATTGTCCATCCGCAATTCAGGCATGGTAGTAATTAATCGGGTATGGAGCCCCTTTGTAATTGACGAAAGTGATGGATACACACACTGTACATCCACACATACGGCGTCTACCAGTCCTGTGCCAACCACAAGTTCCTGCATAATTGTGCTACCAGCCATGGGTATGCCGAGCCTCATTAATACTTCCGTACCGGTGCAGCAGGTTCCTACCACATTAATGCCTTTCGCCCCCGCCTCTTTTGCCATGTCCTCAAGTTTGTTTGCAAAATGAACTACCATTTCAGAAAGTACCGGCACATGGCCATGTACAAGGATATTTACCTTGTCTTTATCGAGTGCGTCCATACCTATCGAGCTTTCTTTGGGTGTGGGTACTCCCAGCAAAATGTCCTGTAATTGTGTTGAAATGTAGAGGGCCAATACATCAATTACCCCGTATTTTAAACACGACATGATAAGGTGGTCTGTGCTGCTCATCATCCCCTGGGCGGTACTATGGATTCCCTGAACTATTGCCTCTGCAGCGCCTTTTTGAGGAACAATGCCTGCCTTTGCCAGTTTATCAATATTTTTTGGTGCAAGGGCAAGAGCAAAATTCATAGGTCCCTCTCCCTGCCCAACAAGGTCTTCCATCGCTTTTTGACCGACTTCCTTAGCAATATCAAGCATTTGCATGCCGTCAGTATTTATGCCCAATTCTTTTGCCACGGCATAAAGTTTTGCCTCATCTTTTATTGGGAAATTTTCAGACCCTTTAGCTGCCGCGACAAACGCTTTCGCCACATGTATTGCATGCCCCAGGTGCGAGCTTGTGCCGCGCAGCACCGTTTGAAGAAACATACCGGCAACCATATTATCAGCCGTTTTGCCGCAGGAACTCCTCTTTACCTTTGGGGCTGCAAGCCTTGTATGAAGAGGTAATTCTTCACTATCCAGCCGGCAGGGACCAAGGTTGCAGTTTCGGCAACAGAGTCCATGACTTCCAAATCCACACCTGTCTTTTAATCCAAACAGGCTTGTATCGTAAGCCGCCTGTATACCCCAAACAGTTTCAATACCCTGTTGTCGCAAAAAATCAACGGTCTCCTCAATTTGCTTATCAGCAAAGGCTTTTTTTCTTAATTCCTTTTCTTTTTTTAAAAAATGTTTCATTTGTCCACCTTTATTTTTCCCAAGCAATAAAACAATATAAAGAAAGCTGTCGTACCTATTAGTATTTTAAAAATCAGCGGGATTCTATCAAATCACAGAAACAAAGTCAATTTTGGAACATGTGTTATTCAGACAGTCATGGTTCTTTTTAAATAGTGGAAAAACAGAACATGACGATTATTAAATATATTTTTTCAAATATTTGACGTATGCATTATTTTCTTTTAATTCGCTATATGTTTGCTATATTGAGTTTGTTTGCAGTCAATCAGATGTAAAATTAAAATATCTATTATATCATGAACAACAAGTTTTAAACGGACGGGATGTCAGAATGAATGTGATTGAGATTAAACCTGTTACAGGAAGAATAAACACGATAATTCGGGTTCCAGGTTCAAAAAGTTATACAAACAGGGCATTAATTACAACGGCACTTGCCGACGGAATCTCTTCAATAAATAATGCCCTTTTTAGCGATGATACACATTATATGGCGTCATGTTTAAATTCTCTTGGGATTCCTGTGGAGGAGCGAAAAGACACGAATACATTTATTGTTAATGGCAAGGGGGGGTGTATTCCCGCAGAGAAGGCAAATCTGTTTGTTGGTAATGCCGGGACTGCCATGAGATTTCTTACCGCTCTGCTTACGTTAGGGTACGGGGTGTATGAAATTGGCGGCGTGGAACGAATGGGACAAAGACCTATACAGGATTTGCTGGAGGGTTTAAACCAACTTGGCGCTGAAGTAAAATCAAAACTTGACAATGGCTGCCCTCCGGTCATCATCAAGGGCAAGGGGTTAAAGGGAGGGAAGGCTATAGTGAATGGCGATTTAAGCAGTCAATATTTTAGCGCTTTATTAATGGTTTCTCCCTATGCAGAGAATGATGTGACAATAGAAGTGAAGGGCGATCTGGTGTCAAAGCGTTATGTTGATATGACCATTGATTTAATGGGCAAGCACGGCGTAACTGTTGAAAATATCGGTTACAAAAGACTGTTGGTGAAAAGTGGACAGCGGTACAAAACAATTTCTTATGAAGTGGAAGGAGATGCTTCCGCAGCGTCTTATTTTTTTGCTGTTGCGGCGATTACCGGCGGAAGAGTGCGGGTTGAAGGTGTAGGAAAAGATTCTTTGCAGGGCGACGTCCAATTTGCCGATGTTTTAAAAAAAATGGGATGTCATGTGGATAGGGGAAGGGACTGGATAGAAGTCAGCGGCAGGGCATTACATGGCGTAGATGTTGATATGGGGGATATGCCTGATGTGGCTCAAACATTAGCGGCGGTTGCGGTTTATGTGAAAGGCAAAACAAGGGTGCGAAATGTTAAAAACATGAGAATTAAGGAAACGGATAGAATCGCCGCTGTAGCAAAAGAATTGCGGAAAATGGGGATATCTGTCACGGAATATGAAGATGGTTTTGAGATTGAACCTTCTATGCCGAAACCTGCGGAAATAGAAACCTATGATGACCATCGCATGGCAATGAGTTTTGCTTTGATAGGATTAAAATCAGACGGGATATTTATTAAAAATCCGAAATGTGTCTCTAAAACATTTCCTAATTATTTCCAACTGATAGAAAAATTGCGGGGATAGTTATGCCGCTTATGAAAGAACATGACGAAGAATATATGACGCTTGCATTGGAACTTGCAGAAAAAGGCAGGGGGATGGTTGAACCGAATCCAATGGTAGGCGCTGTCATTGTAAAAAACAATGAAATCGTGGGGAAGGGGTATCATAAGAACTATGGCGGCGCTCATGCGGAAATACACGCGATAAATGAAGGCGGAGTAAATTGCAAAGGCGCAACGCTATATGTAACCATGGAACCATGCGCTCATTATGGCAAAACCGCGCCTTGTGCTGCCGCTATAATTTTGGCGGGAATTGCAAAGGTTGTAACTACATGCGTGGACCCTAATCCGGTTACATCCGGCAAAGGGGTGAAGCAATTACAGGCTGCGGGAATAACTGTGCGCATGGGCGTCATGGAAGATCAAGCCAAAAAACTTAATGCCCCTTTTTTTAAATTAATTCAAAAGGGGATGCCTTATATAATTGTAAAGTGGGCAATGTCGATTGATGGGAAGATTGCCACCGTCACCGGCGATTCAAAATGGATTACGTCGGAAGAATCCCGCCGGTATGTTCATACATTACGAAGTCAGGTTGACGGTGTTATGGTGGGAATTAACACCGTTTTGAAAGATGATCCGCTATTGACGTGCCGCTTTAATGGGGGGAGAAATCCAAAAAGAATCATTATTGATAGCAGGGCCTCGCTTCCCTTAACATCAGCGCTTATCAGGACTGTCCAACAAAGTGAAATAATTATCGCGGTGAGTAAAAACGCCCCCCAAAAAAAAGTTGAGATATTACGGCAATCGGGATGCCGGGTTATAGAAACAAATGGCGATTACGATCATGTTGATTTAAAAGAACTCTTTTTAAAACTGGGGTCAATGCGGTTGACCAATATTATGGTGGAAGGTGGTAGCAAAATAATCACCTCATTACTGAAAGAACGTCTTGCGGATAAAATTATTGTATTTATCGCTCCCATCATAATTGGAGGATGTGGGGATACCTCTCCGGTGCTGGGTAAGGGCGTTGAAAACGTTTGCGATGCGCTGAAAATAAGAGAAGTAAGGCACTATAGATTTTCAGACGATATTGTAGTGGAAGGACTTTTAAATTAAAAAATCTGCGAAGTCTTCTTTCGGAATAAGTATATGTAAATGGTATGTGGGATAACATCGCCTGTTTACGCAGGTTCTACTGCGCCATCTTCATCATCAAGAGATCTTTCAATTTCGAATTCAATTTCTTTTCTTGGCTCAAGTACTAACTTCTTATATCTCTCTTTGATAAATGATAAACGCTCAGTTTTCTTTGACTGGTTATCTGTGGAATGATTAGCCTCTAAAATCATTTTATTACTTTCTCCCGCTTATAAAATAGGTTAAATCCGACAATCAGAAATAAATAAAAATCGATAAAAATTATATACCTGCAGCACATAATGTCAAGCCTAAATTAACCACAAAAATAAGAAATAAAACACAACAAATGAATATGCCTTCCTGGAGCGATATTAGCATTTAATGAGGGCTTGAAGAGTGTCTGAATTTCTTTGACATTCATTCAGATGCTAAAGATGGTGGTGGAAAATATATTTCACCATCTTTATAACACTTTATTTTTTTGAAAAAGTAGGGGCGAAGCATTTGCCCGTTTTGGGTATAAACGCACTTATGACAATTTACAGCAAATGCTTCGCCCTTACACTGCGATTATTGGAATTTTTTAAAAAATAAAGTGTTATCAATTTTTAAGTCATATTTTAACTTGACAAAAATTTATCACAACGTAATAATCACATTGCTTCTGTGCTTTGTAAAATGCCCTAATGACGTAATTAGTGGCAAATAATATAAATTTTTTTATCAAGGTTATCTATGTTAAAACAAATTATAGTTCCTACTGATGGTTCCGATAATAGCCTTGCCGCAGCAGATTATGCCGTGAGTATCGCGAAAACAAATGATGGGAGTGTGCATGGACTATTTGTGAAAGATATTAAAATTCTGGCGGGTCCTTTGATTCATGACATTGGCACAAGCATTGGCGGTATGGTTCCCTATGGGACGTTTAATCAAACGGTCAGGGAAATGCTTGATTCTAAGGCAGACGCAGCTTTGAATCAGGTAGAAGGGAAGTGCATACAAGCGGGAGTACCATTTACCCGTGAAATACAAGAAGGCATTGTAAATCATGAAATTGTAAAATCATCGGCAAATTATGATTTGATTGTTATGGGGAAAAAGGGGGTTCACGCTGAATGGCTGGATGTCTTTCTTGGTTCAAACGTAGAATTCGTTGTGCGGAAAACACATAAGCCCGTACTTATAACGCCTGCTGGATTTAAACCCTTTCGTAACATGCTAATTGCATACGACGGGAGCCTGTTTGCAGATAAGGCATTAGCGATAGGGGCGGAGATGGCACAACTCATGGAATTAAATATGACGTTACTATGTGTTGATGATACCAGGGAAAAAGCCTTGCAAATCTTATCCAAAGCAAAAACTTTTCTCGATGGTCTTAACCTCACACCAAACATTGTTCCAATAGAAGGAAAAGATCATGCAAAGGGTATACAGGATGCATGTAAAGACAACTGCGATTTGTTAGTGATGGGCGCGTATGGACATTCCAAACTACAAGAAATGATTTTGGGCAGCACGACTACAAGGGTAATGAGACATACTGATTGCCCACTATTGCTTTACCGGTAAGTAAGCGTGTTTTATAAATGAGAAAAAAGCATTGGCGATTGTTCCGCATTACGGGATATGTTTCTCGTAGTGAAGAAAACTTCTGTTATTACAAGGTCAATACGGTGGGAAACGTCCTTGTAATTTTGTGACAGGTCTTTTCAGCAATATTTGTATCGAGACTGGGAGCATTCCCGATTTTTTGTGACTTCCGCCATGTTTTAATAAAACGTACAGTATGTTAACCCTGACAGGGTTTCAAACCCTGTCAGGGTTGTTTTGCCCCAACTCCATGAACACTTACAAAAAATCGGGAATGCTCCCATCGAGACTCATCCTTCCATTCATCCGGATGTATCCTTTCCCACCCACCCTCTCACCCGGCAATCATCAATCGTACAAAATCGCAGACTGAAGACTGAAGACTTCGGATTTTACCATTAAATATCAAGTATCATCATCATTTTTTTCTCACATTTGAAATGTAGTAAACGGCAGGAATAATGAAGATGTTTAAGAGGGTGGAACTGAGCAGACCTCCTAATATCACTATTGCCATTGGGCTTTGTATTTCATTTCCTGGCAGGTCGCCGGTTATTGCCAATGGAATTAATGCCAAAGCGGTAGTTAAGGCAGTCATGAGAATCGGGTTTAGCCTGTCTAAAGAGCCTTTAATGACGGTTTCATACAAAGCAACGCCTTGACTCTGCAATGTCTGATAGCGTGAAACCAATAATATCCCGTTACGTGTCGCTATTCCAAACAGTGTAATAAACCCGATGATAGAGGGAATACTTATGATTTTTCCTGTAAACCAAATGCTTAAGACGCCGCCTATCAGCGCCAAAGGCAAATTGAGAAAAACAATGCCTGCAAGCCTGATATTTTTAAATTCCTGATAAAGCAAAAGGAATATGATGAATAAAGCCATTAAAAAGGTGAAGAATAATATTTTTGATGCCTTTGCTTCGCTTTCAAATTGTCCGCCATATTGAATGCGGTAATTTTCCGGCAACTGAACAGTATCATCTATTTTTTCTTTGATTTGGTTTACTACGCTTTTTAAATCACGTCCGGCCACATTGGCTGAAACCACAATTTTCCGTTGTACATTTTCCCGGTTAATGGTGTTGGGGCCTGTTGTTGAAACAATATCAGCTATATAATGTAAAGGGATTTTGGATGTTGAATTTTGAATTTTGGATTGTTGGTTTGGATTGATATTGGTATCAATTAAGACGTTGCGGATATTTTCTATTTTGCCCCTGTTTTCATCATTAAATCGTAATACCAAATCAAAACTTTTGTTTCTCTCAAAAACCTGAGATACCTTTTCGCCTGCAAGGGCAACATCAATGAATTCGGCAAATTGACCTATTGAAATACCATATTTAGCCAGCATATTCCGTTTCGCTTTTATTTGTACTTGCGGAATTTCAATCTGCTGTTCCACGCTAATATCCACAAGTCCGTCTATGCCTTCAATGGTGCGCTCTATCTGATTAGCAACAGAAAACATTTTGGATAAGTCTGTTCCGAAAAGCTTAATGGCAATGTTGGCTCTTGTGCCTGAAAGCATATGGTCAATACGGTGTCCTATGGGTTGCCCGATGGTGATGTTCGCTTCAGAGACAGCACTTAATTTCTTTCGAACTTCCTTCATAAATTCATCCTTGCTTCTTTCCGCCAAAACAAAGGGAGCATCAATTTCAGCGGCATTTACACCTTGTGCATGTTCATCTAATTCGGCTCTTCCCGTTCTGCGTGAAGTAATTGAAATTTCTGGCACCGACAGTAGGATATTTTCAATCTTGTTTCCAATTTTATTTGATTCTTCGAGTGATATGCCCGGCATACTGACAGCATTTACCGTTAAAGTGCCTTCGTTAAATTCAGGCAAGAAACTCCGTCCCAAACCAAACATTAGAAAAATCGCCATAATGAACAACACGATGGATATCCCAAGTAATGTCTTTTTAATTTTCATTATCTTTCCTAATGCGGAATTATAATATCGGTGAAGCCCTCTTTCCAGCCAACTGCCTTTTGCCTGCTTTAAAAGCATTTTGTCGTTGGTAAGCATAAAACTGCAAAGCACAGGGGTGAGTGTTACCGCAACAATCAGGGATGCAAACAGAGAAACGATAAAGGAGATCCCCAGAGGCCGCAACATTCTTCCCTCCATCCCGCCAAGAAAAAACAAGGGGATAAAAGCAACAATAATGATAAGGGTCGCATTAAGGATTGATGAGCGAATCTCTTTTGAGGCATCATAAACTACAACAAGTGTACTTTCTCGTGCTTCATTATTTTTTTGTGCATTTTCCTTTAGACGTTTAAAGACGTTTTCCACATCAATAACAGCATCGTCTACCAATGAGCCGATGGCTATTGCCATTCCGCCAAGAGACATGGTATTGATGGTTAATCCCAAAAATTTAAGGGTGATAATGGAAACGATAAGTGAAAGGGGAATAGCAATCAGGGATATAATGGTGGTTCGGAAGTTCATTAAGAACAAGAACATAATGATAACTACAAAGACAGAACCTTCAATTAGCGCTTTTTGAATATTACTTATGGAAGCCTGAATAAAATCCGCCTGACGAAATATATTGGTGTTGATTTTGATGTCGGAAGGCAGGGTTTTGGCAATCTCTGTAATAGCATTATCAATTTTTTTTGTGAGTTCCAGGGTGTTGGTTCCCGGCTGTTTTGCTACGGTCATAATAATTGCCGGACTTGCTTTGAGTGAACCGTCCCCGATTTTAGGGATTGCTCCGCCTATTTTAACCTCTGCAACATCCTCTATTTTTACCGGCACATTAGCAACAACCTTGATTACTGCATTGCCTATTTCTTCCACGCTGTTTGTTCTTCCAACACCTCTTATGATGTATTCGTTGCCATATTCGTTCATAAAACCGCCTGAGGCATTAAGATTGCTTTCTTTACTTGCCCTCAGCAATTCGTTTAAAGAAATGTTGTAATGTTTCATTTTTTGAGGAGAGGCAAGTATTTGGTATTGCTTGTATTCTCCGCCAATTACAATAACCTGCGACACTCCTCCTGTCGCCAATAACCTGGGCCGTATATTCCAGTCGGCAATGGTTCTTAAATCCATTGGTGTTGTATTTTCCGATGATAAACCGATAAGCATAATTTCACCCATGATGGATGATTGAGGGGCCATTGTAGGGTTTCCGACTCCCAGTGGTAGCTTTTCTGCAATGATTGTCAGTTTTTCACTAACGATTTGTCGTGCCTTAAAAATATCTGTTCCCCACTCAAACTCTATCCAAACAATTGATATTCCTGCGGCAGATGATGACCTTACCCTGCGTACATTGGTGGCGCCATTGACTGACGTTTCAATTTGAAAGGTTACTAATTTTTCGACTTCTTCCGGAGCCATTCCGTGCGCTTCGGTTAACACTACTACCGTTGGCGCAGTAAGGTCAGGAAATACATCAACTTCCATTATGGATGCCGTATAAATGCCAGCTATTAAAAGCAGTGCTGAGGCTGCCATAATCATTAAGCGATTATTTAGGGCGTATTGTATAATTTTATTTAACATGGTAGAAATTTTAGATTTTGGATTTTGGATTTTGGATTTTAGATTTTAGATTTTAAATTTACTGACTGTTTATTTTTTGTTTAAAATTTAACATTCATAATTCAAGATTTCCTCTGGGTAGTTTTTACAATAGCAGTAATAATGTTGATTATAGTTTCAATGTCATTTAATTGAGTTGTAAATTCTAATTTAACCAACTGGCTCTTTTGAAGTAACCTTAACCAGTATCGGGTCTCTCTTGCTTCCTTTGATGCAAGTATCATTTTAGCTGCAAAATCTTTTCTTGAATGTGCTGCAATCGCCTCTTCTATATTTGCACCAATACTTGTTCCACTCCGGAGAATTTGTTTCGACAAAACATATTCCTTTTGTTCAGTCATTTTTTTATACAGCTCGATAATGCTTAAAGCAAAATCAAAGGTTTTCTCAAGTATTATATTGTCCTTTTTCATTGAAATTGTCCTTAATTTAAAATTCAAAATTTTATCAGTGTTCGTGTCCATGAGCAGGCATTTTACCTGACATTGTTGCTAATTTTATTTGGTAGGCTCCTTTAGTGACAACTCTTTCGCCTTCCTTTATACCTGCTAATACCTGTACATTCATACCATCATTGACTCCGGTTTTTAATTCACGCTTTTGAAATCCCTCACCCGATGTTTGCACATATGCAAAGTAATTTCCCTGTTCCTCTATGAGCGCTGAATAAGGAATTACTAAAGCATCTCTAATTACATTGGTTTTTAGAAGCACCTCTACGAATGAACCAGGAATGATTTCACCATTATTGTCAATCTCAAAGTTTACCGGAATATAATAAGCGTTGTTGTCGGCACTTTTTCCATATGAAACGAGCTTGCCGTTTAAGCTGTCAGTGCGGTATATTTTACTGTCATAGGCAGTTATGAAATTCGCTGATGAAATACTGTTGAGTTTTGAGAAATGCTTTTGAGGCACTTCGGCTTTTAAAATGAGTTTGCGGTTTTGGAAAACGATGGCGATGAGTTGCCCGATTCCAACATGCTCTCCTTCGCTTATCACCACATTTTTTATATACCCTTGTATTGGCGACTTGATTTTGTGTCCACCAGCAGTGTAGTTGGTTTCAATAGTATTAAAAGTGGTTTGGGCATTTTTGTATTGGAGTTGTGTTTCCTGAAAGTGTTTTTGTGAAATGATATTGTCTTTCGCCAACTCTGTGGCTCTTTCAAAATCTATTTTACTTTTTTCATAGTTATTTTTTGCTTCTTTGTATTTCGTGTCTAAATTACCTTCTGTTAAACCGGCTCCTGAAATTACAAATAATGTTTCGCCTACATTTACAGCAGAACCGATCAGTTTTTTATTGTTTCCGAATGTTATGATACCGCTGCTTTTTGCTGTTATAGTTATCTCGTCTCCCCGTGCAGGCAAGATTTGTCCTGTGGTTTTGATTATTTCTGTAAAGGGCTGTCTTTTTACTTCCCTATTGGCAAAATCTATCTTCCATGCCTGCTCTTTCAGGTAAACAATTTCTTCGTTGATTGTTTGTTCCTGTTGATGTAACAGTGCGGTTTTTGCGTCAGGGTAAACAGTGATGTTTTCTATCATGATTTTGTCGGAAAATTCCTTAGTACGGATGTCAAAGACCAACTGATATGTGCCGGGTTTTTCAGGATTCAAAGCCAATCGGAATATGCCCGGAGATGATGGTTTTTCGGCTTTATCCGTTAATGGCCTCTCGTTTCCGATCAGGCGGACTGTTACGGAACCTTCTGTTACTGCTTTGAAATTTTCTCCTAATCGGGTAAAGTGTGCAGCAAACTTTGAGGTTTTCCCTACGATCAAAGGTTTAAACTCTACAAACAGTTCCATTTTGTCTGTGTAGAGGGTGTAAGCAAGCGGTTCAGGCTCTACGTCTGTATGTACTTCGTCTCCGTGCAAATGACCGTGTTCGGCATCAACGTGTTTATGATTGTCATCATTACAGCCCGCTAATAAGCCTGCAACGATGACGAATGAAATGATTATTTTATTCATAAAGAACGTTCTTAGCATGTAAGTATCCTTGTGTAAAAAAGGTTTTTAATTTTTCAGTAATTTAAGTGGTAAATATGAAATTATTTAATATCAGAAATCTTAACTCCGACAAGTCTTTCAATTTCTGTTATTGAAGTAAAAAGATCGTTTAAAGCCTTTAAATATGAAACATTTGCGGTCACCAATGTTCGTTGGGCATCTAATACTTCAAGGAAATCAAACTCACCATGTTCATATCCCTGTTTTGACATCTTCAAAGATTCTTCAGCCTGTGGGACTATCGTGTCAATAAAAGAACGAACCAGTTCACGAGTTGAAGCGTACATAGAATAAGCATTGTCCAATTGAAGTAATAATTTGTTTCTAGCGGCGGCCTCATCATCTTTTGACTTGTGTGACAATTCTTTTGCCTCGATAATATTGCCCTGGTTTCTATTGAAAAAAGGTAAAGGAAGGCTTATTCCAGCCTGGATTGTATCGTCATCTGTTGCTGAAAGACGCTTATATCCTATAGATACATCAATATCCGGGATCATTTTTCTTTTTGCCTCTTTAACCTTTAATAACGAAAGGTTGACAATACTTTTTTGCGCTTGTAACTCAGGATAATTTTTTAATGATAACTCCTCTAGTTTTTCCAATTTGAGAAGCGGCGCATCGGTAACAGGAATAGGAACAAGCTTTTGTAAAGGAGCCCCTGTTGTCCCCATAACAGTTTGCAATCTCTTAGTTGCATTAAACATATTCCTTTCAGCTTCGACTACAGTTGTTTTTGCGTTGGATAATTCAACTTCCGCCTTAAGAACTCCCAACTTTGATATATCACCAACTTTAAACTTTTTGTCTGACAGGTTTTTCAAGCTCATTGCTATTTCAACGGTCTTTTTTGCAAGGTTTAATTCGTCTTGCGCTGTGAGAAGATCAAAGAATGCCTTTTTCGTCTGTGCTGTAATATTCCAGATGGTAGTTTGTACATCAAAGCTTAGGATATTTTTTTCCTTTTTTGCCACATCTGTTCTTAGTCCTCTTTTGCCGCCAATCTCTAATTTTTGCGATAATGAAACCATATTTTGGCTTTGATTTAACCCTATTTCTTCTGTGGGTATCTCTTCTGTTAACAGCGTAATCTCCGGATTTGGCATTAATTGAGCCTGTTTTATCTTTCCTTGGGCAGCACCTACGGTATGTTTCTTTGACATAATGATGGGGTTATTATTGATTGCAATATTTACAGCGTCTTCAATGGTTAGATGTTTTTCTTTCTGTTTGAATTCCAAATCAGAAGCAATCACTAAAGTGGTATTGAAAGATATTGCAAAATGCGTAACGATAAACAGATGAATTGCAATACTTAAAATTTTAAGAAAATTCATTTTATTACTCCTATTTATGGCATGAGACCTTTTTATGTTGACCGGGTGAAAGACAAAGCATGAACAATAAGAGAATAAACAGGCCGCTCCTACGGAGCTAACCAACTGTATGGAATATAATCTCTATCTACTACAAACAGTATGCTCCTGATGGAGCTAAAAGGATAATTTGTTTGTAAAAGTCCCGTAGGGACGAACTGTTTGTAATAACGGAAATTGATTAAATCAATCAAAGCTCCATAGGAGCGACCTGTTTGTCGATGATGCTTCCTTATAGAAAAATAAAGTCGATGAAAATGACGCTATTTTCCGAAAGAAAACAAATTTGCGAACAAAGGGAAATGTGGTAATACGAATTGTTTAGATAAGATAAGCAGAATTGAGTTGGTATATTTTATTGGAGGAAGAAGATTGGCGGAAAGATAAGAAATGGAAATTCTTTGAAGAAATGCAGATAAATAGGTCATCTGGTTGAAGTGAAAAACGAGAAAACAAACATGGTTTAATGGCGTGAATCGTCTTGGCGGAATTGGAATGGTTTGCAGGTAAATAATCGAAAGACAAAATATCCTTTGCGTCTTTATGGTCAGTTTCTCCTGGGCCATGATCTCCGGTGGTATGATGAACATGAACAGTACCGTGTTCAAAATGAAGTTCATGTTCGTGTGTGATAATCTTGCCCATAGTGGCATTCGATAAACAGAATGCAATGGATACTAAAATTAAAAGAAGTTTGGCTGTTTGTATTTTTGTCATCAGAGATTTTGCAGAATGAAATATTAAAAATATTTTTACTAATGCAAAATATAATTCATAACATCCCACAGTGTCAATAATTTTTCGTTATCCAGCCGTGATTCCTGCCGGGTTACAAACCTGGTAACCGTTCATGAGGTCAGGAAAAAACAACACTGACTAGGTTACAAACCCTGTCTGGGTTGTTTCGTCCTGACCCCATCATTAACGGTTACAAAAAAACGGGAATGCTCCCGGCTGGTTATCTGTAATTAACTTAACAATTCATTCGTTTGAAACTGAAGACCAAATTTTGTTATGTAGCGTAATGGCACATAGGCAGATAAAGGAAATGGAAAAGAAACGAAACACCATGCGTTTAAATTTGTATCAGACACAGGATGACGTGGATAATAAAAAAAACCAATTAATTGAAGAAATTGAGGCGGGGTTGAAGCAGAAGATTGAACAAACAGAACTGTTTACTATCAGATGGAAAGTTATATAATCGTAAATAGATTATGATAGTTGTGGCGCACACCGCTATAAATGAAATGCCCTGAAGGTCTTTAAAAACAAATTGACACAGAAGGTATAAACAGATAAATTGTAGTAACATAACTACAAAAGGAGGACTGATATGCTGCAAGTTGGATTAAGGGAAGCAAATATGCACTTTTCAAAATATCTGAAGTTAGTCAGAGAAGGGCAGGAGGTTGTTATAACGGAGAGGGGAAACCCTGTTGCCGTTATCAAGCCGATCATGAAAGAGGGGACGCCGGACGATAAGATCAAAAGTTTGGAAGATCGGGGAATATTGCGAAGGGCTGTTAAAGGGAAGTTGCCGCTTGGCAGGACTATTGCGATTACAGGAAAGCCTTTATCCGAAACCATCATAGAGGGAAGGGAAGAGAGGTTTTAAATGAACCCGCCCTGGATATATATTGATACAAGCGCATATCTGAAGATATTCCTGAAGGAAGAGGGGTCGGACAAGGTAAGGAAACTGGTCAAAGAAAACAGACTCCTTGCATCCGCCATTCTTACGAGCGAGTGTTTTTCAGCCTTCTCAAGGCGAAGGCAAGGGAAAGAGATAGATGATAAGACCTTTGACAGGTTAGTGAACCGCGTGAAAAAAGACTTGCCGTATCTTGAAATAGTCAGACTTACAGACGATGTATTAAGGAGGACTGAGGAAATTCTATTGCATTCAAGTGCGCGAACCCTTGATGCTATCCACATAGCCTCGGCGCTGCTATTTCAGGAATCAACAGGAATAGCGCTGACATTTATTACCTCTGATAAAAGACAGGCAGAATTTACCAACGATAAAGGGTTAAAGACTGTTTTTATTGGTTGAACTGCTGAAGATGGGGAGATATCCAATGACAGATGCTGACAAGATAAACATTCTGATTAAAGAAGGCGAAG
The DNA here is from genome assembly GCF_900232105.1 of Candidatus Kuenenia stuttgartiensis. Lineage (NCBI taxonomy): Bacteria > Pseudomonadati > Planctomycetota > Candidatus Brocadiia > Candidatus Brocadiales > Candidatus Brocadiaceae > Candidatus Kuenenia > Candidatus Kuenenia stuttgartensis. Next base: position 4,060,070 of record NZ_LT934425.1, on the reverse strand, counting down.
GCTTAACGGTTGAGTTTAAGGAGAGATACACGCCAAAGATTGACCGTGATATTGTCGCCTTTGCCAATTCAAAAGGCGGTTTATTGCTTCTCGGTATTGATGATAGAGGAAAGGTTGTTGGTGAGAAACTGACCAATAAAATGAAAGCAGAAATAAATGCTATTGCCAGGAACTGTGATCCGTCAATTCACATTAAGAAAATCCATCAAGAGGGAAATATCGTTGTTGTTGAGGTTGCCGAGGGAGATGAAAAGCCTTATGGTTCATCTTCCGGTTATTACAGACGGCTTGACGCAGTGACACAGAAGATGACTCATCGGGAGGTGCGGTCTCTTTTTCGTGAAACCGATAATATCTCCTTTGAGGATATCCCTTGCAGAGATTTAAGCCTTAAGGATATTTCGCTTATGAAAGTTAAATCATTTTTGCGTGAAGCAAATATGTCTTACAAGGTCAGCAAGGCAAATCTTGCCTCCTTTCTCACAAGTCTGAGCATTTACAGGAAAGACAAAATCAACAATACAGGGGCTTTAATGTTTTCTTCCAAAGTTGAAAAGTTCATCCCTCGCAGAAAGCATCTTTGCATCTTTTAAGGGAACGGATAAAACGAATATTTATGACAGAAATGATGTGAAAGACGACCTCTTAACCCAGTTTAATGGAGCCGTTGCATTTTTAAAGAAACATTTAAACGTTCGCAGTGAAATTCGGGGTTTTGACCGCTTTGACATTTATGAGATTCCTTTAGACGCCTTAAGGGAGGCAGTTGTTAATGCTATAGTCCACAGGAATTATACGATTAACGGAACAAGTATTTATGTAAGAATATTTGATGATCGCGTGGAAATAGAAAACCCCGGCGGATTGCCTGATGGAATTACAAAGCGGGATTTCGGCAAGCCATCTGTAAGAAGAAATCCGATTATTGCCGATCTGTTCCATCGCATGGGTAAAGTTGAGCGTATGGGTTCTGGTATCGAGCGTATGAGAGAGCTTATGCGCGAGGCCGGACTGAAAGAACCTGTGTTTGAAATGGATGCGTTCTTTCGGGTCATTTTTTACCGTGATTCAAGGTATTCTCTTAAAGCGGGGAAAGATATTACCCAGAAAACTACCCAGAAAATTATAGAAGCTATCGCTAAGAAATCAGATATCACTCAAAAAGAACTGGCTGAACTTATTGGAATAACTGATGATGGAATAAAATATCATATAACCAGACTTAGAAAAAAGGGGATTCTCAAACGCATCGGTCCCGATAAAGGCGGGCATTGGGAGATTGTTGATGGGTAATACACAACGATTAGAACTTATATAGATAGGCAATGACGAGCATTTTAGCTTTCAGCCTTTTTGGTAGGTTACGTTCCAAGAGATTTGTGCCAATGATAGATGCATTGTAGGTATTGAAATCCTCGATGCGTCACACCATGTAATGCTGGACAGGCTTTTACACGTAAAATACGAGCTTTCAAGGGCATAAATTTGTTCCCAGTAACTTATGTGCCAACATGAAGACAATAACCTTAAAAAGCGACTCTCCGGAGACTGTGGCTCCTCTTTTAAAAAACGCAGTGGAGAGGGAAGAGAAAATCATTATGGATACCATCAGGAAGAGTAAGGAGAAGATTAACTCTCTCACAAAAACGCTCGGAGTTGATACTGGTAAGTTAATGAAGTGAGATGTTGAACATACAGAGACCAACGACATGCAGTTTATTGAACTTGAAGGGGAGATTGAAATTTTAAAGCATCTTGAAACTGAACTGATTTAACACCGATTTTCACACACACATAAACCATCATAATACACCCCTTAAAGTCGTCTGTGTTTGAAGGCTGCAGAGCGATGAATTTATTTTGCCCTTACCTTGTAAACTTATATTACAAAATAGTCTATGCCTTGTATTTCATTACTTGCCTGTTAGTAGTAACAAATTACATTTTTAAATCAGGGCATTTTTGCATTATTCGGGAATTTCAGCAAATTTTGGGATTTTAGGGTGATAATATGATGAACAAAATGCTTGATTGATGATTATAAGTGTGCTACAATTCTGAATATTAACCAATTAGCAAGCGCAAATACCTCTCAAATAGAAGGTATTTGACGGTATTATCAGTATTCAGCAAGAATATTACAAATGCATAATCATCATAATAACACCCTAATACATGGCAAACTTAATCTAGTTTCATATTTCAATAATCCTGTTTCACAAAGACAAAAACAATATGAAGCAGTAAGGGCCATTGTAATTGACAAACAGGCAGTTGAGACTGTAGCAACAAAATTTGGTTACAAGCCAGGCACGGTTTATTCTTTAATGAGAGACGTTAATGCAGGGAAAATAGAACTTTTCCCTATCGTGCGAAAGGGCCCTAAAAAGAAAAGGACTACTTGTGATGTTCAGGATAAAATTATCAAATACAGGAAACAGGGACTATCGACAACCGACATCCATAGCCGCCTTGCGGAAGAGGAGATCAATATATCTGCAATCACAGTAGAACGTATTCTGAAAACCGCAGGGTTCGGCAAACTAAAACGCAGAACGAATAATGAACTTGGAAAAACTCTTAAAAACAAAATCATACCGGAACGTTCGGAACACCTGGATTTTGAGATACTCGAATATCTTAATGTGGATTGCCCCACGGCCGGGGTTTTCTTTTTTATCCCTTATATCATAGAATCCGGTATCCTTGATTTGTTGCAGGAATGTAAGTTGCCTGAATCAAGCGATATTGGATCGACGCAAGCCTGTCTTTCCATGTTACTGCTGAAATTAATAGGCGAGAGGAGGCTGACCCATATTTGTGCTTATGACCAGGAACCTGGCTTTGGAGTTTTTGCCGGATTAAACGTTCTTCCGAAGCCTACATACATGAACACCTATTCATGCCGTTGCTCTGAAACTCAGTTGATGAATTTGCAAAGCAAAGTTGTTTCGCTTTTCAGGAAAAAGTATCCGGACTTTTATAGTAGCGACTATATAAATCTTGATTTTCACTCGATCCCGCATTATGGGGATGAATCCGAAATGGAAAAGATCTGGTGTGGGTCTAAGGGTAAGACCATGAAAGGCGCTAATACCATCATTGCGTCTGATAGTAAAAGCAATGCAGTTTTATATACAAGAGCTGATATACTACGGCGCGAAGAGTCGCAAGAGGTTAAAAAGTTTGTAAGTTACTGGAAAAATATAAAAGGCAATGTTAGCGAAACACTTGTTTTTGATTGCAAGTTTACGGCTTACAATATCCTTGACGATCTTGAAAATGACAAGGTAAAGTTCATAACGCTTCGTAAACGTTATGCCGGCCTTGTGAAGGAAACATTGGTACTTCCAAAGGAGGTATGGAAAAAAGTTTATATTCCGGTTCCAAAGCGAAAGTATAAAAACGTCTCAGTTTATGAAAGCGAAGTCAGGCTTAAAGATTGTAAAAACATTTTCAGGCAAATAGTGGTGAAAGATCACGGACGGGAGAACCCTACATTTATTTTAACCAATAGCAAAGAGCTGTCCTTACAAAGGGTATTGGAAGTTTACGCTAAACGATGGCGGATAGAAAACAAAATAGCCGAACTGGTAATGTTTTTCAATCTGAACTCTCTGTCTTCACCTATTATGATCCGTATTCATTTTGACATTCTATGGACAATGATTGCTGATACCCTGTATCATCGATTCGCATGCGACCTGAGACGTTTTGAAAATAATCTTGCCCCTGCAATATTCAGGAAGTTTATTGATATGCCGGGGAGGGTCGTTTATGACGGTGGTAAGTTTTTTGTGAAAATAAGAAAAAGAGCACATACTCCGGTTTTGATGGAAGTAAAAAAATTACAAACTCCATTCGCTGTTCCATGGCTTGGAGGAAAATCTATTGAAATTGTCTGGACGGCATGATTAGGGTGTTTTTATGATGGTTTTCATGCCTGTGAAAATCGGTGTTAAAGGAGAACCTTATGAAGAAACAGGAGAAAGGTCATATTGTATGTGACCCAAAAATTCTTAATGGAAAGCCTATTATCAAGGGCACAAGAATCTCTGTGGCTCTGATACTGCAGAATATTACTTCAGGTATGACCAGGGAGGAAATCCTCATGGGTTATCCAAAACTGACAGAAGAAGGATTGGATGCAGCTCTGGATTTTGCCACTAGACAATTCCAGGGATAAGAGGTTAATGTTTTTGCAAATAAAGAGTAACCATGAAAATACTCGCAGATGAAAATATACGGTTGAATTGCAAAAAATATTACTGAAGTTATGAACAACGAAAAAGTGCTATTGAATACTGAAAAATCATTTATGATCGTACTTTCCGAATCTGGATATAGAATTCATAGACATCAGGATTAAACAATCATCTGCAGTAGAGAAGAAGAGCGCGAGGCGGAACTGATGCGGAAGGGGGATAAGTCGTGAGAAAGAGCGCAATAGAGATTTTAAACACCCAGGTAGAGACGCAAGATTTTGCGTCTCCATGGATGAATGAGAGTTTTAGGAAGTTTGGGGTATGAAGAAACAATATTCAAATATAAAATTCGGAAATTTTGTAGAGATACAACCAATAGTAAGGATTAATAAAGATACAAATTGTAGCTTCATACCTTCTGAAAAATATCTATGAAAGCGGCGAAATTGATCATCCGGCAACTTGTAAGGATTTCTTACAAGTTCAACAAGAAGGAAACAGAGAGGTAAAAAGAAGCGCCTCCTTTTATTCATTGGAAGCAATTATTGCGGTTGGTTACCGTGTCAATTCTGAAAGAGGCATCCAGTTTAGGCAGTGGGCAACAGAAATCCTCAAAAGCTATATCCACAAAGGTTATGTGCTGGATAGCGACAGATTCAAATATGGCTCCCGATTCAGCGCCAGATATTTTGACGAACTTTACGAAGAAATCAAAGACATCCGCTCCAGCGAGAGGATGCTTTACCAAAAAATTACAGACTTCCTTTGTAAGGAATAATTTCAATAGTAAACATCCTAAATAAGTTGACATGAATCCGTCATTGCGAGCGACAGCGAAGCAATCCATGCCATGAGATTGAGGAGCCTGTTCCGAACGAAGTGAGGAATCTTACCAATAGTTTGCTTCGGCTTTGCCTCGCAACTGTTCCTCCTCGCAATGACAACTTTCTTTTAGCGTTTACTATAGTATTTAGTAACCGTTCAATAAAACATGTTATCCCCGTGGCCAGTACATGATGATAACCACACCAATAAGGGCAATAAGACCACCGATCAGATCAAATTTATCCGGAGCTATCTTATCAACCTGCCATCCCCATAGAATGGAGAGAACTATGAATACACCACCATAGGCGGCGTATACACGGCCAAAGTTTGCAGGCTGGAAGGTTGGTATGACTCCGTAGATAACCAGTACTATCGCTCCGAATAAACCAAGCCAAATACTCTTCTCCTCTCTTAGCCAGAGCCATACGAGGTATCCGCCGCCTATTTCGCAGAATCCGGCAAGGATAAAGAAGAAAATGGACTTTGTAATCTCGATCTTTTCCATGGTTTTCCTCTTTTGCGTTAGAAATCTTTTCTTTCACAAGGTACTATAGCGATTCTTCAAGGTGACGTACCTTACTCCTAAGTTCCTATTCTTTTCCGCAACCTCTGTAATCTCTACGGAAAATTATTTTATGTTGTCTCTATCTTTTTTGGAAACCATTCGTAGAGAGCGGGAATAACAAAAAGGGTAAGGAATGTTGAAAAACATAACCCCCCAATGATAACGGTGGCAAAGGGTTTTTGCACTTCCGCACCAACATCGGTGGATATGGCCATAGGCATAAACCCGATAATATCGGTTGTAACGGTCATCAGGACGGGTCTGAGCCGTGTTAATGCACCCTCTATAACAGATTCTTTCATCCTCATACCACTTTCCCGTAATTCATTTATATAAGAAACCATAACCGTACCGTTCAATACGCACAAGCCGAAAAGGGCAATAAATGCTACCCCCGCAGTTATACTGAGGTGCATATCACGTAAGAACAATGCAATAATCCCACCCGTCGCCGCAAAGGGGACGTTAATATAGATAAGGATGGCGTTTCTAAAGGAATTGAAGCTTGTATAGAGGAGTATAAAAATGAGACCCATGGCGATGGGAACGACAACTGCCAGGCGTTTCCTTGCCTGTTGCATATTTTCAAACTGGCCTCCCCAGTTCAGATAATATCCGGCAGGAAGTTCAACGTTTTCCTGTATATTCTTTTGCGCCTCAGCGACAAAACTCCCGATATCCCTGCCGCGGACGTTGCATTCCACCACAATGCGGCGTTTTCCGTTTTGACGGCTTATCTGCGCAGGTCCTTCTACTACAGAGATATCGGCCAACTGGCTTAGCGGCACCCGCACGCCGCTGGGAGCGCTCACCAGGATATTTTTTATCTTCTCAACATCATTCCTCGTTTCCTCAGTATACCGTACTAAAAGATCAAATCTCATTACGCCTTCAAGTACCTGAGTGGCTGCTTTACCACCAATGGCTATTTCTATAATATCCTGTACGTCTGAGACGTTGATGCCATAACGGGCAATTGCCTTGCGGTCAATTTCTATCTCTATCGCAGGCAAACCGGTTACCTGTTCCGTCCTTACCTCGCTGGCGCCAGGGACAGACGTAATAACCGCATTGATCTCCCCTGCCTTTGGGAGTAATATTTCGTAGTCTTCACCATACAACCAGATAGCGATATCCGAGCGAACGCCGGCAATCATTTCGCTGACCCGGAGTTCTATGGGTTGAGAAAAGCTATACCTCATGCCGGGAATCTTTTCCAGGTCTTCTTTCATTTTTGCAATGAGCGCTTCCTTTGTCCATCCTTTACGCCATGTACTCTTTGGTTTGAGTATGACAAATACATCGCTGATTTGCTGACCCATAGGGTCGGTTGCTATTTCCGGCCTTCCAGTCTTGGATACTACGGTTTTCACCTCAGGGTATTTCAAAAGGGTCTTTTCTATCAACTTACAGCTCTCCACCGATTCCATCAGTGAGATACTGGGGAGCCGATTGACATTTATAGCAATAGCGCCTTCGTCCAGTTTCGGTATAAACTCGGAACCTAAAAATTGTACAAGAATAAGGCTTAAAAAGAAGCATGAAGCAGCGGCAATGGTTGTTATCACTGGATGGGCTATCGTCTTTTGTAATAAGGGGCCATAATACCTTTTTAGAAATCGAATAACACGATTATCCGTTTCTTCCGATGATACTTCTGTTACCAGACTATGCGTATCGTTTCCTTTCGATTGAAGGGAGGATACCTTCATCTTATGGGCTTTTATGCCTTTTTTAAAAACCACGGAACATAAGGGCGGCATAATAAATAGGGCAACAAAGAGAGAACTAAGGAGGGCAATGGCCATGGTGAAGGCCATAGGTCTGAACATCATGCCTTCAATACCCTGCAGGGTCATAATGGGTAAATATACGATAATAATAATGGCGATAGCAAAGAGAATGGGACGGGCTACTTCTTGTGCAGAAGAGCGTATTACCAGGTCGGAATCGCCGGTTTTCTTTCTGAGAGAAAGTCTTCTGATAATGTTTTCCACCATAACGACAGGGCCGTCAATGATCATGCCAAAATCAAGAGCGCCCAAACTCATTACGGTAGCCGCAATGCCCAGATGATACATACCGGTAAAGGTTAAAAATGCCGTGAGCGGAATAGAGAACGCAAGCAAAAGTGCCCCTCTCAAATTTCCCAGGAAAAGAATAAGCACGCCAATTACCAGGAGAACACCTGTGCCAATGTTGGTAAATACCGTGTGAATAACATTGTTGACCAGGCCTGCCCGGTCATAGAACGGGATCATATCAACACCTTTCGGCAGGCTTTGTCTGATCTCTTTTACCTTCTGTTTTATCGCCTCCACAACAGTGCGGCTATTTTCCCCTTTTAGCATCATGGCAATGCCTGTTACTACTTCCCCTTTGCCATCCCTGGTAACGGCGCCATAGCGGACCTCTGAGCCCAGCTTTACCTCCGCCAGATTTTTAACATAAACGGGGGTACCTTCCCTTGTGGCATGAACTACAATATTCTCAATGTCCTGTATGGTATTGATCAGGCCAATTCCCCGTACCAGATATTGCTCCGAGGCATGTTCTATGTATTGCCCGCCGGCATTGACATTGTTGGCGGTCAGGGCATCAAATACCTGGCGAAGGGTAACGTTGTAAGTGATAAGTTTATTCGGGTCGATTAATACCTGGTATTGTTTTACAAAACCGCCAAAGCTGTTCACCTCGTTGACGCCCGGGATAAGCAGCAGTCGTGGGGTAATCATCCAGTCCTGAATGGTCCTCAGTTCCATGGCGTCCTTATTCTCAGCGGTAACTACATATTGATAGATTTCGCCAAGGCCGGTGCTGACCGGTCCCATTTCCGGTTGGGCGTTTAAGAGTTGAGGGAGTTGTTCCTTTGCAGTTTGCAACCGTTCCAGCACCAGTTGGCGGGCAAAATAAATATCGATGTTGTCTTCAAAAAAGACAAGCACCTGGGAAAGCCCGGTTTTTGAAAGTGACCGTATTTCTTTCACCCCCGGCAAACTGCTCATGGAGAACTCGATGGGAAACGATATGAGTTTTTCCATTTCAACCGGTCCGAGCCCCGGCACTTCGGTATTGATTTGTACCTGGTTGGGTGATATATCGGGGACTGCGTCAATGGGCAGCTTTTTCAGGCAAAATATACCGAGTCCGATAATGGCGCATACGGTAAGAATAATCAGAAATTTCTGCTGTAATGTACCTTCAATCAGTTTGTTCAACATACGTTTAATGTCCTCCACATCCTTCGCCAAATTTTTCTTTCATCGTTTCGGATTTAAGCAGGAAACCTCCTTTGACAACCACCGGGTCGTTTTCCTCTAAACCACTGAAGACTTTTACATACCCGTTCAACCGCGTTCCCAGTATCACGTTGCGCCGAATGAAATAGCCGTCTTTGAGTGGCACAAAGACGAATCGCTCCTGCCCATCAACCTGTACCGCTTCTTCCGGTAATCCAACAGCGCTTTTGGCATCATCTACCTGAAGCAGCACCCTTGCAAACATACCGGGTTTCAATTTTTCGTGATGATTAGCAACCTCGATACGGACCTTTACGGTGCGTGTCTTTTCGTCTATGGTATTCCCGATATAAGTCACGTTCCCTTCGAACTGTTCTTCCGGATAAGAAGCTACCGATACCATCGCCTTATTTCCCATTCTTACCTTTGGAATATCCTTCTCATAGACGTCAAACCATACCCACAGTTGTGTGAGGTCTGCGATGGTAAGCATCGGATCAAAGGCATTTTTGAGTTCGCCAACCGCGACCTTCTTGTCAATAACGGTTCCATCAAAAGGGGCGGTGAGCGTAAATAACGAAGATACATGTTTCTCCGCTTCTGCCGTGTGCTTTATATCCACTTCTTCCTGATCCATCAGGAGCAGTTTTTCCTGCATCTGTCTAATGCTCCCTTCTTCCTGACCCATGAGAAGCAATTTTTCCATCAGGGCATTTAATTCTATGTGTGACTGTTCGTGGGCATTCTCCGCATCAAAGAAATGTTTTCCCGAAGTAATATTTTTTCCGTAAAGTTCCTTTTCTCTCGAATAATTCTTTTCCGCCAGTTTCAGCATGGCCGCAGCCTTCAGGTAATCCGCCCTTGCTTCGCCGAGTTCTATACTATCCAATAGCGCTAATTTCTGCCCTTCCTTTACCTGATCTCCCCAATCAACAAATACTTCTTTCACTACCCCTGATATTCTTGGCGAAACTATAACAAAACGATCCTGGTTGGGTCCCACTTCTCCGGTTGCCTCATGCGTAATACCAATATCCATGGGCATTCCTTTGCCAATGGTAACGATTTCACCCAAAAGAGACGGGTCAACCTTGACGACGCCAACTTCATAACGGCATTCATCACATTTGATAATTGATACATCATGTTCGCATTCTTTTTTCAAAAGTTTTTCGTAGAGTTCATACCCTGAATCAGTACTATTCGAAAAATTTTCCCCGGCTGAAGTGCTATGATCATGATTATTTTCATCTTTGTTTGTCTTTTCCCGGATATGTTCGTCTTTTTCCCCACACGACTTTTCGCATGCATGTTCATCTTCTCTCTGGGCAAAAGTATCTGTTATCGGTAAAAAACTGATAAAGAAAAGAATAATACCCCATAAAATAATGGTGTTACGAGGGTTGTGCATCCGTAAATAAATACAATAATTCACCATGTTCTCCTTATAAGAAAGTGTCATATGCTCATTATTATTTCCCTATTTTGATAACTGCCAGTCTTTCGATATCGGCTATTATCAGGTTTAGTTGTTTTATTACATCGATATATGATACCCTCGTATCTGCCCAGATTCTCTGAGTATCCAGCAGGTCTATATAATCGAACTCACCCTCTTTATAGCCATTTGTAATTAAGGAGAGGGCCTTTTCTGTGCCTGGCAGAATCTTGTTTTTAAATTCAATGAGGCGTCTCCTTTCAATATTGTACAGGTTGAAATTCTTTTTTAACTCGAACAGCATTTGCTGATAAACCGACATGCTTTCGTTTTTTGCCTTTCTCGAAAGGGCTTTGCCTTTTTGTATGTTTCCCTGGTTACGGTTGAAAAAAGGGGCGGGTATCCCCAGGCTGAATTGAATGGTATCAGCGTCTTCCTGCGAAAGTCTTTTATATCCTGCAGATACGGTGATATTCGGTATGGCCTGTCTTTGTTCCAGCAGTAACCCGGCTTCCGCTATTTCTATATTCTTTTCAGACACCCTGAGAAGCGGCTGATTATTTTTCATACTCCGTTCAAGTTCATGAAACGACAATTCCATGGGTGTCGTTATCAGTTTTCCGGTGATATCAAAATCGGTTGCCTCCGGGATACCCATGATCGTTTGCAATTCCCTGAAAGAGTTTTGCAACTCTCCTTCAGTCCGGGAAACCAGATTTTTTGCCTTTGAAAATTCCACCTCTGCCCTGAATACATTGGTAAGTGCAACCTCTCCCGCTTCAAACCGTGTCTTTTCACTTTCATAAATATCTTTCGATATCTTTTCCGTTTCCTTTGCTACCGAGTGACTTTCCTGACCTGCTAACACCTTGTAAAATGCCTTTTTTGTATCAGCAATAACACTGAGGAGAAAGGAATCCCGTTCAAATTCGTTTTTCTCCTTTGCTTTTTCGCTTACTTTTATTGCAAGGCCTCTTTTCCCTCCGGTAATGATGGGCTGGGTTATTGATACCTGGTTTTGGCTCTCATTCAACCCTATCTCATCTGTAGGCATTTCTTCCGCCAGAAAGTTAATTACCGGATTTGGGTAGAGTCCAGCCTGTTTCAATGAGCCAATTTGTGCTTCTACCTGATCTTTCATTGATTGCAGTTCTGGGTTTCTTTCAAGAGCAATGTCTATTGCCTCTTTAAGAGAAATTGCTTTAGCCGGTGTTTGTATATCGTTCCCACAGACGATTTCATGGCAAGCGCTAAAGTAAATAAATGAGCAAACAAGAAGAAGATGATACTTGGAAATACACCGTTGAAAATTATGCCTGTTAAAAAAATGTGTGAACATACCATGCCCTTTTGTAAAAAAATACAATTAAATAGTATCAGTTCAATAAATAGGTAAACCCGCACAAAGGTAAGCAGCTATAAGGTTTATACGAAGAATGTAAATGCATTACCCCTATTTATTGAGACAACACGGGAAAGTGCCATTTGTAGTGCGGCGAGCCTCGTCGCACTACATGAATTTAACGTAACTTCTCAATAAATTAAGGTTTTTATAATAATTTCCACAGTCTACAGTCTACAGTCCACAATTTGCCGTCTGTAGATTGCCGGTTGCCGACTGCCGACTGCTAATTGTTGATTGCCGACTGTACAGCATTCCAGTACCTGCATGTCAAATAAACTGATAACATACCGGTAGAAAAAGATTATGCTATTGCCATTTTGGGGAAATAGTGTCCCTGTGAAGCGTTAAAATTAAATAATGAGTAGAAAATCAGAAAGGTTCTGCGATTGTTCGCGGTGGGCGAAATATAATGGTTTGAAAAATAGCGTTAAAGCGGTTTGTAGGGATGAACGCACAATTGCCAATGAGGTCCATGTGCGTATTTGAATGATAATGGGATGTGTATAAGATAAGATTATGTGCGCAAAGCACACAACAGGTGGAACAGTGTGAAGCATTTCCGGGGGCAGCAGTATGATCATTATCATAGGAAGAGACAACAGAAGGTTCTTCATTGCAATGTGAAGTACCTTCTTCCGTGCATCCCAATAATAAACAATCACCCGGCAATATGCATAAGAGAAACCACACTGCCAGAATGCTATAGAATACTTTTCTTAATAAAGACTTCCGGGTAAAAAATTTCATTTTTTCTTTTCGTACAATAACGACAAAAATACTCCATTAAGCGTATGATGAAGGTTGTCAATCTTTACGTTTTCATAATAATCCACAAACAAATAGAAATGCAAGTTCTAAAAATAATTGTAACCGTTCACAGGGGGCATACGGATTCCATCCATGCATTTGTAGTTGAGACTGAACGGTAATTTTATAACACAATACGAGATCCATGTGCTATAGAAAAGTTGAGCGGATAGCTGCTGGACAAGGAGGGGTATGATTGTCAGGAGGAATCGGGTAGTAGTGAAGGGGGAGGCTGATCACAAAAAAATGCTTTGACCGCCTCCAGGATGAAATTGAAAGCTGACCGGCCTTGCAAAGAACATGTCGCTATAACAGTCCATAAACGTTCGTTGCTCTGTCTTCCCTTTTCGCTGCGCGTACCCTGCGTTACATGACGATCTATCACCACAAACCGTATAGCTTGTTCTGCCACATTGTTGGTAGGATCTATGCCAGGTGTTGTGATAAATTCAAAATATGCTTTTCCATGACGACGAAAGCGATTTGCCATATTTTGGGCTTCCCTTTTCTCCTCTTTACCATTTTTGTTCAACTTGCTTGGAACATTGCTTAACGCCGCCGCGATGATTTGTTCTTTGGCATACTCGAGTGCAGACGTAAAGGTTTCTGACGTCATGCTTTTACGGTTATGAATGACTTTAAACATGTTTTTGACTTCATCGAGGAGTTTTTGGCCATAAACCTTTGTTTCCCGGTCCTTTAAAGTGGTTAAGAACCGGATATCCCGAATCAAATGGGCAATACAAAACTGTATTGAGACGTTAAAATCATTCATGTACTTCCGATATGCAGAAAAATAGTCACAACCCAGCACCCCGTTAAACTCTTTACCCAAAACGTCGATCAAGACCTTTGAACCACGGGACTTGTCAATCTTGAAGAGCACGTAAAGATCGGCTTTGAAAACCCATGTCCAGAATTTATCGCCATTTTCCTTATGGCCGGTTTCGTCTAAATTTACGACTGTCTCTAAAGGAAGACGATTGAGCAATTCGTTGTACGGAGCTTCAAGAGACCGGGATACCTTACATATGACTTTACGCAAATATCCCCGGGATATCTTTTCTCCAAGGACATCTCTGATATACTTCCTGATGGTAGAAAATGATGCGTGGAGGACATTTTTCATGTAGGCTATCAGCGATGTTAAGCGTTCTTTGAACAACCCCTCTTTATAAACGTCAGGAGGGAATGGCATATAATGAGTCTTGAGACATGTCTGACACCATACCGGATATGAGCGGTGTTCTTCTCTACTCAAAGGGACTTCAATCAATTCAACCTGTTGAATGACACGCGGTTTGCCGTCCATTATGGCGACTTCCCCTTTGCAGTCCGGACAGGCAGGTAATATGTAGGAATGAACCTTATCAATCTCTTTGTCAGAAAATAATGGACGCTCATGTTTCTTGTGTCCGGGTTGTCCTCCTATTTTTCTGGTACTCTTCTTTTTCTTCTTATTGGGCTTTGTAATATCATCGGAAGAAGGCCGTTTGCCGGAATTGGAGGAGTTCTTTGAAAGCCTGGCGACCTTGGCTTCCAGGAGAGTTATCTGCTCTTTTTGAGATTCAACAGTGTTGCTTAAATCACACAGTATTTTGATTACAACTTTAGGCCCTGCATTATACAATGCCAATGCGTCATCAGGCGTCATAGCATAACTCCCGGAGAAAATGTTTAGTCAGGGGATAGACATAAACGGCCTTTTTGGAAAGTAGCGGTTCGCGCGATTTACTAAGTTTGCCCAGACCAGTTGTCTGGCCCACACATATCCAGTTATCTGCCTTGTAGCAGGTACCATGATATCGTTCTGTGTCCACAAAGGTTTCAAGTAGATAAACCGGATGGTTGTATAGATCTTGCCAATCTTGTGACAGACGCCGACGGTTAGATGCCAGCAGATATGAGGCTAAGCATGATACCTGTACCCATGGCAGGATCAAAAAACGGAGATTATTGGCGATCAGGTGAAGATTCCTTTCTCTGGCCTTTTTACTCCAGCCAATAAAACGATCTCTCGCACCGATATACCATGGCGCAGAGCCCCATGCCAGACATGCAACGGGGCGGCCACCGGAAAAGGCCATATATTTGAGGTGCTCTCCAATGGGTTGGGTATAGCCAAGATAATGGTATTCGCTTACAAGACCATTGAATATCTTCTCAAAGGGAGTTCTGCGAACCTGCTCAAGGTTGATGGGAAACAGATCGGCAAGAGAACCATAAATGGACGTGTTGTCGACTGTTACTCCGGATGGTTTCTTTCGTTCTGCAAGCGGGTTGGCAGGAGTGAATTTCCTGTGTGGCAGCTTAATGAGGCCTTTTGACTCCAATACAAGAAGCAGGCTTCGGCAGACCATATCTTTAAGAACACCATTCGACTGCCGCCAGTCCCATTCCCTGCAAACTTCCTAAGAAATGAAGCGTCTGCTTTTGCCAGGATGCGCCTCAATGATCCGCCTGATGGTCTCGATATCTTCCGGGGAGACTGACCGCCTCCGATATGTTATGGTTGTTTCCATTCCCGAAACTATAAATCATCAGGAACCGGAACGCAACTTTTTTTCTAAAAAAATTACGGCGCAGCGGGCAACTCTAAATTATTGCCATTATTGCCCGTGAACGGTTACAAAAAAAGAATGCGGTGATAGAGGTGTGTGTGCCTTGAAGTATGGAATACCTGAGTGGTTGAAAATACCACCTCTGCGAGCCTAATCCTCGTAGAGAAGTTTGTGCCTATGCGCACACAATGGAGCAATCCGTATGCGTAGAAAGATAGCATATACCCGTGAGGGGTATGACGGAGTTACGAGGTACAGACGACCTTTTGGGGTGTATGAGTGTGGCGTGTTATTCCGTGCCAACTGCCATTTCTCAGCGAAGCACTGACAATGTCCTTTGTTGGAGATGGATAAACAGATTAAGTAAAACCATCTCTGGTTAATGCGTTTGAACATACATCACGAAGGGAAAAGGGGTAATCCATATGACCGGGGGAGGACTTACGCCTTGGGCAAAATTCCCTAACAGCAAGGTATAAGGAAATTCCGAAGTCCGAGCTGTATGAGATGGTGATAGACAAGCTTCTCTCACAAGTCTATCTTTGAAGTCGTCAGCATTGCTCATAATAGTTTCCGGTGTGAATCGGAAATGAAAGGGGCATAACCGTAGTGGAATTGATGAAAGTGGCAGATTGAATACGTTCAATGAGAAAAGAAACTCTTTTGCGTAGGTAAGCAGTAACAAGAGCCTCTCTTGTTTTTGCCTATGTTTGGGAGAATCCGTACCCAGGAAACACGATTGACAAGTCTATTATCCGTAATCAATCGAAAGGAATATATCGAGAGATGCTTAAGTATCATTCATTAAGAGACAAGGTGTTTAGTCTGAAAAACCTTTATGCTGCTTTCAAACACGTAAAGAAGAATAAAGGCAAAGCTGGTCTTGACAGGGTAAGTATTAAGCAATTTGAGTCCAATCTTGATGTGAATATCATGAGTATCCATCAGGAACTCAAGACTGCCATATACAACCCTGCGCCTGTCCTGCGGGTATACATCCCCAAAGGCAGGCATGACAAGAGACCTCTTGGCATTCCCATTGTTAAGGACAGGATTGTACAGCAGGCGTTCAGGCAAATCATAGAGCCAATATTTGAGAAAGGATTCTCAGATAACAGCTTTGGATTTCGCCCTGACAGATGCTGTCACGATGCTATCAAACGGCTTGAACAGTATAAGCAGGAAGGGTATACCAGCGTCCTTGATGCCGATATAATGGCATTCTATGACACCATACCCCATAAGCTTATTATGGACTCCTTACGTGAGAAAATTGCTGATGGATGGGTTTTGAACAGTATTGAGAACATGCTCAAGGCAGGGGTCATGGAGGACGGCATCGTGCACGAGACAAACAAAGGCACTCCGCAAGGAGGCGTCATTTCCCCTTTGCTTGCAAACCTTATCGGTGACATCATCGACAAGGAACTTGAAAAGGCTGGATATAAGTTTGTCCGATACGCCGATGATTTCGTTGTCATGACTAAAACAAAAGATGAACTCCCAGCCGCCCTCAGCTATGTCAAAGAAATCATTGCAGGGAAACTTGGAATGAAGCTGAGCGAGGATAAAACCAAGCTCACCAACTTCGAAAGAGGTTTCAGGTTTCTCGGATACGATTTCAAGGGCAAGTATAAGGGTATAAGCACGAAATCACTGAACAAACTCAAGAGCCTGTCCTGAGCCTGCCGAAGGAACAACATCAGAGACATCACCAGACGTACACAGGGCGTCAATCTGCAAGCCATTGTTGATACATTAAACCCTGTAATTCGTGGGCATGTCAACTATTTTCGGCTGGGCAATGTACAAAAGGTATATCGCTCATTAGACTGTTGGGTACGCATGAGACTGAGATGTTTCAAGTTCTCAAGAAAATGGAGAACAGACAACAAGCGTTTCCCTGTTCACCGATTCTTTAAAATGGGGTTACTCTCATTCGAAAGAGAATTTCTTAAGGCGTGTGCTAAAGCATGATGTTTGACTTTTCTCTGTTATAGAGCAACACTTCGGGGTCGCTGACTACGAGAAAGACGTATGGTTTAAAAAGGATGCTTTGTCACGTTGTCCAAAGTATCTGGCGACGAGTGGGGGTTGGAGGCTAATGGCCTCCAGCCTACCAGCTAAGCGTATGTGCAACAACAGTTAGCAAGCTTCTTAAGGACATGGATTATTCTCTGAGGGTAAATCGCAAAACGATAGCAGAGACACGTCATCCGGACCGTAATAGACAGTTTGAAATTATTAATGAGACAAAAAAGTATTTTGAAGATTCTGGTCAGCCAATAATCAGTGTTGACAGTAAGAAAAAGGAATTGATAGGTAATTTCAGAAATGAGGGCAAGGCGTGGACAAAAATAGTAAACGAAGTTTTGGCCCATGATTTTCGTTCTCAGGCAATTGGTGTTGGATGTCCGTTTGGTATCTATGAATTGCTGACTAATCTAGGGACAGTTATTGTTGGTACGTCCTATGACACACCCACGGCGCTGTCAAAGTTTTCCATAAGCACATAATATACAAAGATATGTAAAAAAACGTGGACATTCCCCCTAAAATATTTTATATTATAGGGCATGAACCAGCATACAACACCAATCGATAACACACACAACGAACTACTTCATTCAATTACCGTTCGTCCTGTTTCACAAAACGACCAGGCAAATTGGGACACACTGATGCGCCAGCATCATTACCTTGGATTTCATTCTCTCGTAGGAGAATCAATTCGCTACGTAGCGGAATCACAGGGACAATGGCTTGCCTTGATCGGCTGGGCTGCCGCAGCATTAAAATGTACCGTTCGCGATAAGTGGATTGGATGGCCGCCATTTTTAAAATCGCAACGACTGAAACTCATAGCAAACAACTCACGTTTCCTGATCCTTCCTCAGATACACGTACCAAACCTTGCCTCCCGTATTCTTTCTCTTAACCTTAAGCGCTTATCACAAGACTGGACTAAGGTCTATGGGCATCCAATCTGGCTTGTGGAGACCTTTGTCGATCCTCGTTTTTTTAAAGGCGTCTGCTATAAGGCCGCAGGATGGATTTTTTTAGGACATTCAACCGGTTTTGCCAGATCATCACAAGGCTATCTTCTGCACAATAAGCCAAAGATGGTCTTTGTTCGCTCATTGAAAGCACAAGTCCAAAAACAACTTAACAACCTTAATCTTACCATACAATTAAGAAAGGAGACAAAGCCTATGAAATTATCTTTAAAAGATGCGGAATTTCTTGACGAATTATTGCAGCAAATCCCTGAACATCGCATGCCCAGAGGCGTTCGCCACAGGAAACGTTCTATCCTGGCAATTTCTATCTGTGCTATCATCTGCAATGCCTGGAGCTTTGCCGCCATTGCAGAGTGGGCAAAGCGTTGTCCGCAAAATATGCTCAAACGTCTCTCCTGCCGTTACAATGCAAAAACGAAACGATACGAACCACCGAGTGAACCTACCATCAGGCGTTTCTTACAGCAGGTGGATGCAGAAGCAGTTGATAAAGTCCTCTCGCGTTGGTTTCAATCTGTAGGTGATAAAAGCCTGCCCATTGCGGTTGACGGGAAAACCCTTTGCGGTGCAAGACAGCCTGACGGCAAACAGGTACATTTGCTTGCCGCTTTTCTTCATAAACAGGGTATAGTTCTCGCACAAACTCAGGTAGACCGCAAAACAAACGAAATACCGATGGTTCCGGTATTGTTTGATGATTTAGACATAAAAGACCGTGTCGTTACTTTCGATGCCTTACATGCGCAAAAGGAAACCGCCCGTTATCTGGTAGAAGACAAAAAGGCAGAATATATATTCACGGTGAAAGATAATCAAAAAACCATAAAACAAGCCATCAAGGAACTGAATCTCAGTTCTTTTCCCCCCCTCAGCACGAAACAATTGAAAAAGGCCATGGCCGCATTGAAATCCGCAGGATTTGGACCAGCACCGAATTAAACGAATAACTTGATTTCCCCTACGTTAAGCAGGTATTTTGCATTCATAGAATATTTACAAAAGTCAAGACCGGCAAAAAGACCGAGGAAATTGTTTACGGTATTACCAGCCTGACACAACAAAAAGCAAGTCCCAAAACCATTCTTAAGTTTTCCCGCGGACACTGGTCAATAGAAAATGGACTTCATTATGTGCGTGATACCTCCTTCCGTGAAGACCATTCTCAAATACGCACACAAAATGCCCCAAGGGCAATGGCTTCTTTGAAGAACCTTGTGGTTGGGCTGTTTCATTTTCTCAATGTACCAAATATTGCAAAGACGCTCAGAAATTTTGCGGCAAGACCTTTTCTTTCACTTCAAATGCTTCGCTTGTAATGTAGAGAACAAAAAAAAGCCTTTATTTTTTTACTATCTCTTTCGTTACCACAGGGATACTCCCGTTACATTTTGCTTGTTTTGCTCATTTTTGCCGATTTATATGGGAATTCTATCGTTTTTTACTTTCTTCTCCACTTACTGACGGGAGCTTTTGGCACAAATTCTTGATCCGCGTCTTTCATAGGGTGACTTTGACGTTGCCGTGGGGGTGCAGGGGGTGGACTGGATTTCTCCATCGATTCAACTACCCCTTTATTATGAAAACAAATTTGACCCTCTTTCCCACGCTCCGCAGGCTGGTCAAATGGACAATTTTATCCTGTTTCGTGACATGCATTCCCGCAGAACGTAGGAATGAGAAGAAAAACTTATGGCTATTCATGTTATAAACCTCCCAGATTTCCTCCGCAGACAATTCCACCCCCTTAATCCCCCGCCATTCGAATTTCGTGTTTTTAATATCTTATCTTATTTGGTTCTGACTATGCCGGCTCAGTAAGTTACAAATATTTTATTATTATGAGCGGTAAATTTTTGTTAAAATCACCAAAAATCTGTGGAGGGGGGCTTAAAATGTTCGTGCCGAAAATCATGAAATTACATAAAAACACTACTACCCTGGTCATAAAACCAACTACAAAAATAATATTGAATGAAATTCATTCTGTTCTTGATAAGATAAATGAACAGTCCTTTGCACAATTGTTTTCGTCGATTCTTGATGCAAAGAATATATTTGTGACTGGGCAGGGCCGTTCCGGTCTGGTGTCCCGTACTTTTGCAATGAGACTGACACATATTGGTTTAAACGCTTACTGTGTGGGAGACGCCACGACGCCGAATATCGATAAAGGGGATTTATTGATTGCCTGCAGTAGTTCAGGGAATACGCACATTACCTGCTACATAGCGGAATTGGCAAAAAAATCCTTTGCCACTGTTGCTGCAATTACCTCGCAGAAAAATTCACCTCTTACTGAATATGCCGATATTATCGTAGATCTACCTGTGCAGGAAATCCGTACGCACAACAAAATCAATGGTTCTATCCAATTCCGCAGTACGCTTTTCGAACAAGCCTGCCTTGTTTATTTAGACGGTGTAATTCATTTGCTCGTGACGGAATTGAGAAGTTCGGAACAGGAAATGAACAGGAGGCATTCAAACCTGGAATGATATGATTAGCGCTGTTTTTTTGTTATCTTTGAAATGAAACATTGAATAATAGCAGCGAATATCTTGAAAGATAATCGCACGCTGAATGCATCAATAAGTATCCTTCGGTACGTCCTTCTCCCTGAAACGCTGTCAAACAATGCCCCTTTTAATTCAGGGTTGCTTTTGGCAATCTGAATAACACTCCCCAAAAAACCATAATACGCACCCCATATAATAAAGCGCCTGACTGCTCTTGCATAGGGCAAGTCCTTAATGACGTCGTAAAAACTGTTAAAATATGAGGTATGAAAAGCCCTTTTTGATATGCCAACGTTCATCATAGTTTCCGCCGCTTTAATGCCCATTAAACATGCCGCATTCACTCCCTTGCCCTTAAACGGACGGATAAGGCCTGCCGCATCCCCGATAATTACATATCTGTCGCCAAAGGGATTTTTTGCAGGTTTCACCGGAAAACACCCCCTATGATAGTCGAAGTGTCCTAAAGCATCCTTAAAACACTCCGGAAGCTGGTTCATTACCTCGGATTGCTGCAAAAAATTATCCATAGATTTTGAAGAAATTTTAGCCCCTGCAATGTTGATGGTATAGTGGTCTGCCTTTGGGGTGATTGCGCCAAACTCTATTTCTTTTATCGACGATAAAAAGGCATGGATATATCCATCGGTATTTTCTAAATCATGGTATTTCCCTTTGGGATGAAATTTCGTTAATATGGAGAGTAAATATTTCGGGGATTTATACGGTGTGCCGCTTTCAAATAATTTATGTGTACCTTCTTCTATACCGAAGGCGCCCACTACAACATCGGCGCTGGTATGCCGGGTTTCGCTATAGATAACAATCTTTTCCCGTCCGATTTCTATATCAGTAACCTTGCTTTTGATTACGGTAACGCCGGCTTCTTTTGCTTTTTGCAGAAGATATGCATCAAATTGAATTCTGCGAAGGGCGTAAGATATTTCTCCGTTGCCTTCAAGCGTTATCGTTTGCCCATTTGCGTGAAGATAATAACCTGGTATATCCCTTTTCACCAGATACCATGGGAAGGGGATTTTTAAGGTATCCTCCATGATATGTTCAATAGGATGGGAGAGTACTCCGGCACATTCATTGTGTTCAATTCCACCTTCAAAATCCTTCATTTCGTATAAAATAACGTTTATGTCAATATTTTTCTCTTTGGCAAGATGCTTCAGGGCAATCCCGCAACTGGTACCTGCAGGCCCGCCTCCGATTATAACTACGGTGCTTTGATTTTTCAGGGGACCCAATGCCGGTGTTTCTTTCGATCTGGCTGTTCCCGCAAGATCTGTATTGGTCAGTTTGCGGAAATACCCATACACCATTTTGACCGAGGATCTGAAATTATGAGGAAACATAACTGCCTGTAACCGAAAACTCATTGCATCGTAAAATATTTCCTTATACCCGATGTTGCCGGTAACCATGTTCCACAAAATGGCATTGATGCGCTGCGCCCCCCAGGTATCCTTGTGTTTGCAGAGGTAGTCGATGTGCGTGTTTGCGATGTGTTTTTTTGAGGTGATATAATCGTGAAGGTTTAATATAAGTTTGCCGTAAAAATTGTCGTGCGCAAGTAATTTCAGCGCCGGCGTATAATACGCTTCCTTAAAATCCTTTTCTGAAATGCCGTGATAAAAAGCGGCGTAAGCGGCTAACCGGGAAGTTTCAAAAGACGATTCAATGCCGTTTTTATAGGTACGGGAAATACTTGCATCTCCCGTTATCACAAATCTGTCAGAATAGGGGTGTGCGGCATGCGCGACCGGGATTTTGGGAAAACAGATGCACACGTTTTCCGGCAGCGACCACCCTTCCGGCAAAAGTTCACGTATTCGGGGGTGCTTTATAAACTGCATTAAATGCGCCTTTGTGATGTCTTCATTGCCGACGAGGGATACGGTAACGTAGTCGTCTTTGGGTATAAGCGCTGCAAATTTAATTGGCTTGATTCCCAGTGAAAATATGTAGATAGTTCTTTGGAAACGCTCCCTGATATAAGACCTCCCCAGCGGGAGTTCCGCATTGCATGTGCGTATCGACCGCGGTTCGCGATACCCATGTTTCTTCCCCACGATTCTTTTGGTAAGCGACGTATTTACCCCGAATGCGCCAACGGCGAGGCTTACCGATATTTTTTTTCGTATGCCTTCCTCCCTGTATACAATATTTACTAAATGCTGAGGATTTTCCGGCAACTCAATTTCTTCTACAATCGCGGAAAGCACCTTCGCTCCCATAGAAGCGCTGTGGTTTAATAAAAAATCATCAAAACTAATGTTTACGTCAGAGAGGGAATACCTTGGCCCCCCTCCGCGGAAAATGGTAATAATTCTTGGTTTATGGCCCGGAAGCGGGTGATGGAGAGAGATGCCGCGTTCCTGCGACTGAAAGAAATATCCGTCTATTTCATTTTGAATGCGTGACGTCGGAAGTACAATTCCTTCCTGTTCCATTTTCGCAATAAGGGTCTCCGACAATACCCCCGCGCACATTTTACAGCCAACAGGACCTTTCTGGATAAAATCCTTTCCGCAGAGAATGTAAATGGTAATCTTTTTATTCAGTTCCTTTGCCAGTTTTAATGCAAAGTGTGCAAAAAAACTCCCCGCAGGCCCGCCGCCAATAATTGCTATTGTGTCGTTATCTTTTAATGGTCCAATATTTGTTTTCATAATTCACATTTCATCAGGCATTAATGGTTTTGATCGTGCCGGAGTCGTAGCGGTCCATTATTTCTTCGGTGTTAGACACGTAAAAAAACTGTCCCTCCTTTATTGCAACAGCGCCGTCCTCTATGATTCCTGAATCGTCCATTTGCCAGGAAGTCTTTGGTTTTTGCGTTACCCCACGAATGGTAAGCAATTGGCCGATATTATATATGATCGGGTCTGGTTGGTTTTCCATTTATTCCGTGACAAATGTTTTAGTTGCATTCTGAACGATAGTCTTCATATTCTCTATAGGTGTTGAGATTGATAAAAGATTTTATATCTTTGCCCGACTTAATAAGTTCTTCTTCGTTAACATGCCGCACATTTACCTTCTGCAAGAAATCAGACATCCGCAGGTCTTCTTCTTCAAGGCATCGCTGCATGGTTTGAATGCAATTTTTTGAATAAAATGCATGAAGAGGTTCGGGTCCGCGGACTGTATGCGGAACAATTACATCATAATTGTCGCCTTTGACAAGTTCCTTCATATATACGATTACTTCCTTATTAATAAACGGCATATCGCAGGCGATTACAAATGCGTATGAGTACTTTGAATGAATAAGTCCCGCACAAATACCACCAAGAGGACCTTTTCCTGGCATGACGTCAGGAACGATTGGCAATTGTAAATGTTCATACAGGGAGAAGTCATTTGCGGAAATAATTATTTCCCGGAATATATGCCTTAATATATCGATTTGAATTTCGATGAAGGATTTATTTCCATAGGCAAGAAATGCCTTGTTAGTTCCCATCCTGGTGCTTTTCCCGCCGGCCAATATAATTCCTGTCACTTTGCACATCTCCCATTTGTTCATTTTAAAAGCATTGACACGTTAATTTTCTCTGTGTTATAATTTTAACTCAATTCTAACTTTTTACTAAAAAAATAATTTTTATCTCGTACAAGGCAATATTTATGAATAGAAAATACCTCTTCTTACCTATGGCGGCAATGTTTTCTTTTGGAAGTTTTAGTATCCACAATCAGAGTGTGTCAGCTAACTCTGAAACCAGTATAGTACTTGTAAGTAAAGAATCAAAAGAAGACAAGGATGTTGTTGCTATTGTCAATGGACAAAAGATTACCAGCAATGAGCTATATGAACTTTTATTGAGTACTTATGGAAATGAAGCCCTTGATGTTCTTATCAGAAGAACGCTTATAAACCAGGAGGCAAGAAAACATGGAATATCACTTACCACTAAGGAAGTAGAAAACAAGATAAACACCCTTGTGCAGCGCGAAGTGAACGCTTTACTGCAAACGTACAAAATAGAAAACGAAGCGGATCTTGATAAGGAACTGGAAAAGATCGGTGCAAGTCTTAAAGAGTTTAAAGATAAATTAACGAAGAGATTAGTAAAAGAGGCAGAGATTGAATTACGTGCTGAAAAGGTTGTAATGAAGACGATTTCAGTATCTGAAGAGGATTTGCAAGAGGCATATAAAAGTATTTATGGAGAAAAAATCGAGGCGCAGCAGATAGTTTTGAAAACGAAAAGAGAGGCGGAAGAAGCTCTTGAGAAACTGCGTTTAGGCGCGGATATTACGAAAATGGCAAAGGCCCAGTCGATTGACCGCGCTTCTGCTTCAAGAGATGGGAAGATGTTGCCATTTAGTCCGGAAGACGATATTGGAAAATCAGTTGCGCATCTCAAGCCGGGTGAGTTAAGCGGTATTATAAATACAAATTACGGCTATCACATTGTAAAAATTACCGGTAGAAAAACCGGAAGCGACAAAAAGTTTGATACGGTAAAAAAAGAGTTGGAAGAATTAGTACGGGAAAAAAAATACAGAGAAAGATTAAGGCCGTGGCTTGTCAATCTCGTTGAAAGCGCTTCCATCACAAAAAAAATAGCTACGGATTAAATGATCAACTTCTTGTTTTTTATGCTAGTTTTTCAAAATGCATAATCGTAAGACATTGATTAGATGAGGTTTACGTAAAGTTTGTAGCATTGGGTTTTTTGTCATTTGAATTTATTTCGTATTTCGAATTTGGTTGCGGCCAAAGGCCGCGCCAGGTATTTAATGGCTAAATCCCCCATACCAGCAGGTAGTAACAATATAAAACGTGGGGTTCAAGTTGCAAACCAATGTCATTAAGTTAAGCAACCTGCCAGAAAAGTCCCCTTAATAAAGGGGGAAAAAGGGGGTTGTTTTTAATAAAATAATTCTTAACACCTTAGTTATTTGAAAAATTCAAGGGGATATAAAAAACAATGTAGCCCCTTTAGGGGCGGTCTGTTTGTAGCACAATAAAATTCAACAGGTAAATAGCTCCGTAGGAGCGGCCTGTATATGATTGACAGGAAGACAGGCCGCTCCTGACGGAGCTAATATCTGTTATGGTATCCCTATCTACTACAAACAGGTTGCTCCTACGGAGCTTATCGGTAATACGTTTTTTTTAAAACCAAAGTGTTGCAATAATTCTTAACTTAATGACATTGAGTTGCAAACTTGAACCCGCCAGGAAGATTTGTTTATATAAGAATAAATAAACATACTCTATAGTTACCTATCCGGGCAGTATATCATTCCTCTCAAAGCGTATTCCTACATAAAAGTGCAAGCTTTTATTATTAACCTAAATCCTGCAAACAAGGCAAAGCCTTGTTGCAGGAATAGGATTGAAATGGTAGGATTTCCAAGGTATTCGGCGGTATATTGATAACAAAAAACACCTGAAAGGAGATTCACCATTTCGATGAAGAATATAGCAAAAAAATACAGCAAAAGACAACCGAAAATCAAGGCAGAGATGAGCGGGAAAGGCTTAACGGTACATGCAGGGCTTTTACCGGTATTGAATTTTATGGGTAAGCTGATGTTCCGGGAGAGAGTCCATGAAGCGGTCCATAAGGATCGTGGAGCAAATGCCCGGTATCAGTTTGTCGATGCGGTACAAATGGTAGTGATAGGGTTGATAGCAGGGGCGACATCGATGGTAGAGGTGATGAAGGTGTGTACAGATGAGGTATTGAAGAAGATGTCCGGGTGGAAAGAGGTACCTGTAGATACTACGATAGGACGTATTATGAAGCTGGCGAGTCAGGGAGATATAGTGGAACTGACGGGGGTGATCCACCGGTTTAGGGGAAAGATATGGAAGCGTGCGGTGAGATCAGGCCATAAACTCAGGAGTGCTCTTTGCGAAGTATGGATAGATGTTGATTCTACCGTAGATGGTGTATATGGGAAACAGGAGGGTGCAGAGGTAGGATATAATCCGCACAAGAAGGGGCAGAAGGCGTATCATCCCTTAATGGCATTTATTGCAGAAACAAAGGAGGTATTACATAGTTGGTTCCGCTGTGGAAGCGCCTACACGAGTAACGGAGTAGTAGAGTTCATGAAGGAATGTATGGCGTACATGAATAAGGGGGTAAGGGTGGTATTTCGAGGAGACAGCGGTTTTTTTACCGGAGAATTACTTGAATACCTTGAGTCAATATTGGCGGGATATCTGATTAAGGTAAAGCTGAAGAATCTGGAAGGATTGCTTGAAGGGCAGAAATGGAATGAGGTGAAAGGGGAGCCAGGATGGGAACAGGCTGAATTTTGGTATCGATGTGCAGGGTGGGATCGTGCGAGACGTTTTGTGGCAGTGCGGCAATTGGTCAAAAGAGAAAAGAAATTAGTAGAAGTGTCCGTGTATGAGTATTTTTGTTACGTTACAACGGAGCGGTTAAGTCCGATGGAAGCGCATCGTTGTTATGGAAAGAGGGCTACCTGCGAGACTTTGATAGAAGAGAGTAAAGGACAGATGAATGCGGGGCACATACGTACGGGTGAATTTTTGGCCAATGCTGCGCTATTTCAGTGTGCGGTGTTAGCGTATAATCTTTTGAAGTGGATGGGATTGCTCAGTGGTGGAGTGATACAAAAGTGGGAAGTAAAGACGATGAGACTGTGGTTAATCCGTGTGGCAGGGAAACTGGTGGAGAGAAGCCGGCAGATGACATTAAAATTGCCGGAGAAATTTCTCCATCAGGAGGAATGGGAAAAGTGGGAACGCATGTCACTGGATGTAGTTTTTCAGTAGAAAACCGACGTTGTATTTCGTTTTTTTAGTCTTTTGAGAGTGGTAAGTATACCGCAGATGGAGACAGTACATCCCTATCTTGATTTTCATTGCATCAGAGAGCACGTTTCCGACAATTTCCCATGTCTTTTTGTTTAAAGTAGTACAATAGCGCTACCACAATTGCTAAAAAACGGATATCTGTTATCGCTTTTTGCCAATCTTGGTAGTGGAAAATACTGATTTTCGCATTGCGAAAATCGTTTGCAGGATTTAGGATTAACATTTATCGATAATACGCCGGCGCAACCTTTCGGAATAATTGTAACACTTTAGTTTTTTGAAAAAGTAGGGGCGAAGCATTTTCCCGTTTGGGTATGAACGCATTTATGACAATTTAAAGCAAATGCTTCGCCCCCACATTGCGATTATTGGAATTTTTCAAAAAACTAAAGTGTTACGAATAATTACTTCAGAATATCTGTAGTATCGATTTTTCCATTTTCTCGTTTGATTTTACAGAATTGAAAGCTAAATTATAAGAGCCTTTTTTTCATATCATAATACGAAAGGCGGAACAACAGATTACACAGACTTCGTCGCAAGCTCAGTCGAACGATTGCACAGATTAAAAAATTAATATTTTGCCAAAAAGTGCAAAGAAATTACTGATAAGGTACTAAATGTACGCATTAATGAAATCAAAATTGAATACTTTTGCAGGGGGGATACATCCCAAAGAGGATGGAAAAGTGCTTACTTCTGAAATAAGTGAGATTTGCTCCCCGATTCCAAAAAAAGTATATCTGTTTATGAATCAACACATTGGCGCGCCGGCAAAACCCATTGTCAACAAAGGGGATCAGGTAAAAATCGGACAGTTAATTGGCGAGGCGCATGGTTTTGTTTCCTCCAACATACATGCTTCCGTTTGCGGCAAGGTCGTTGATGTGTCGCCATATCCGCATCCTGTCGCCGGTGCAAAGTCTCTGGCGGTAGTTATCGAGAATTCCGGCGAGGAAGAATGGGCTGAGACGTTAAACGTTGAACAGGACACTGAAAATATCACCCCGGAAGAGATCAGACAAAGGGTTTTCTCCGCCGGTATTGTAGGACTTGGCGGCGCAACATTCCCCACACACGTAAAACTTACTCCCCCAAAAGATAAAACGATAGATACTATCGTGATGAACGGGGCGGAATGCGAGCCATATCTTACCTGCGATCATTACGTTATGCGTAACAATGCAAATGAAGTCCTTGAGGGATTGCGGCTTGTTATGAAATGCATTGGTTGTAAAAAAGCGCATATCGGCATTGAAGCGAATAAAAAAGACGTCTACGAATTATTGAAAAATACCCTGGCTGGAGATCCTTCCATTAAAATAGATTTATTGGAAGTAAAATACCCTCAGGGTGCAGAACATCAGCTTATTAAAGCATTATTACGTCGTGAATTCAAACCCACTCAACTCCCCATGGAGGCAGGCGCTGTCGTTATAAATGTTGCAACGGCGTTTGCAATCAATAATGCGGTGAAATATAAGCGTCCTTTGATCGAAAGAATAATTACGGTAACGGGGAATGGAGTCAATAAACCTCAAAATTTGCGCGTCCGCATTGGAACGCCAGTCCGGGATTTATTAGAAATCACCGGAACCTCTGTTGGCCTCAATAAGATTATCTTTGGGGGTCCAATGATGGGCATTGCGCAGGGGAGCATCGATAACGCCGTGACGATTAAGGGAACGGGTGGAATTCTTGTTCTGAAAAACCAGCCGCACTATGAATCTCATGCATGTATACGGTGCGGGCGGTGCATCGTCAGTTGCCCATACGGACTCAACCCAAGCGAGTTAAGTATTATGGGGGAATCCATGAATATTTCCCTTGCGTTGGAGAATAATGTTCTTGAATGCAAAGAATGCGGCTGTTGCACTTATATTTGCCCTGCAAAACGGCCTATTGTGCATCACATCAAATTTACAAAGGCCCTTATTGCAAAACAAAAAACAAAGAAATAGCATTCGTTTCTATCGTGTAACGTAAAAATAATCGGCATAAAGTAAAAACTATGACAAATACTACTCAGAGCGTAACTCCTTTAATCGTCAGTTCATCGCCTCATATGAGAGACAATGACAGCATTTCTCATATCATGTGGACTGTCGTTCTCTCTTTACTTCCTGCAGGATTCGCTGCCATTTTTGTTTTTGGTTATTATGTCCTCTTTGTTATTGGTTTATGTTGCCTTACTGCTCTCGTCACGGAAATTGTCATTTCACTTATGAAAAAGCAGCCTGCTTTTGCAATGATTAAGGATGGCAGCGCCATTGTTACCGCCATCTTGCTTGCTTATACATTGCCTCCAGGCGCTCCGTGGTATGTCCCTGTGGTAGGATCGTTTTTTGCGATCGCTGTTGTTAAACACTCTTTTGGTGGTTTAGGGAATAATATATGGAATCCTGCACTTGCTGCACGCGCTTTTTTGCAGGTGGCATATCCTGTTTCGGTAAATTCAGATTGGCGATTCTTTTCAGATCCGGGCGCAATGAATGTATTGAAAAACATTACCAGTACGGGGGAAAGCGGCCTGCTTCTGGATGCGGTAACCAGGGCAACCCCTCTTGCAAAGGAATCCGGGGCAGAATTATATAATTTTTACCAGTTGTTGATTGGCAGTGTGCCGGGTTGTATTGGAGAGACCTCCGCGATTGCGCTGCTTGCAGGGGGATTATACCTTCTGTATAAAAAATGTATAAAATGGTACGTGCCTGTTGCGTATCTTTTGACCGTTTTTGTCGTATCGATTTTTCTGCCTCCTCGTACAATTACCCCATGGGCAAATAACCCTTTTTACCATTTATTTGCCGGAGGCCTCTTTTTGGGCGCATTTTTTATGGCGACAGACATGGTAACCACTCCTCTTACAAAAAAAGGGATGTTAATTTTTTCTGTTGGGGCGGGGTTATTAACTATTTTAATCCGGTTTTATTCAGGTTATCCCGAGGGCGTTTGTTATTCAATTCTGATCATGAATACTGCGACTCCTCTTATTGACCGATTCACAAAACCACGCCTTTATGGTTCAAAAGTAAAAAAATAGAACATGAAAAAAAAAGTCCAATACCCGGTAGTTCTAACGATTGTTACCCTTCTGGCATCAATTGGTGTTTCCTCAACGTACCTGACTACGAAAGAAAAAATAAGGGAAAAAGAGTCGGAGGTTCGCACCAGGGCGCTCTTTACGGTGCTTCCCGGCATTGATGAAACACCGGAAGAAATTTCTCCGCCCAATACAAAGAATCAGGACAAAATATACAAGGGCGTAAATGGTGAAGGGGAATTGATAGGATATGCGGCAAGCGGTGAAGCGCAGGGATATTCAAGCAGAATAAATGTAATGGTGGGGCTCGATTCAAATCTGGAAAAAATTCTCGGAATCGATATCATCTCACAGCGGGAAACACCTGGCCTCGGCACGAAAATGGTAGAAAAGGAAAGCTCTGATACTTTATTGAGCGTTTTAATGAGTTTTTTCGGGAAAACTTCAGGGGTTGACCATGGGAAAATCCAACAATTGCCTGAATTTAACATGCATCAGGGAAAAGAAGGCAATAATTCCGGGAATGGAGCGGCAACGGAACTGCGTCCATGGTTTCAGGAACAATTTAAAGATAAGACATATAATCAACTGGTAGTTTCCAAAGTTGCGGATAAAGAAAAAATTACAGCAATCACGGGAGCGACCATCTCTACAAATGCCGCAGTAAAAGCGGTACAGAATGCAATCGAAAAAATCAAAATCGAATTGCAGGAATATACCTGGCAAATCAAGTGAGTCATTAAGCAGGAATTGATACGATATTTTTCCCACCATGAAAAACATTGAAGAAATAAAACCCATTGTTGAAGCGTTGCTGTTTTCTGCGGAAGAACCTCTTTCCAGCAAAAAAATATGTAACATTATCGATGATGTTGACGCCGCCCTCATAAAGGAAGCCATTACTTTACTGCAACAAGAATATAATCAGCAGGGGAGGGCATTCCAGATTGAAGAGATTGCAGGCGGCTTCCAACTCTACACACTGCCTGAGTATCACGAATGGATATCGAAACTGCGTAAAAAATCGGCTGAAACAAAACTTTCTTCGGCCTCACTGGAAACACTTGCAATCATTGCATACAAACAGCCTGTATTGCGGGCTGATGTTGAGTCTATCCGCGGCGTTCAATCAGGTCAAATCATAAGACTACTAATGGAAAAAGACCTTGTTAAGGTAGTTGGGAGGGACGAATCTCTTGGACACCCTTTATTATACGGCACTACAAAGAAATTTCTTGAACATTTCGGCTTAAAAAACATTAAGGATCTGCCAAAGGCAGAGGAATTAGCAGCGCCATAACAAAAAGGGTTACCATAGGCACTTAAGAGTATATTCCTTTGTACTTTTGTAGAAATAGTGATACTCAAGAGGTTCACCATTGGTGATTTATAGACAATGTCGTACCAGTTCAACACGGACAAACAAGGTTTGTCCGTGCCACCATATCATCAATTTAAAATTCACATTTTATGAGCATCTTGAGTATAAATTAAACAATCCCCCGTACTCCTAAAATCCACTAACCCAAACGAGTTGTAATAGAAAGTTTTTTCTTTTCCCACGCAAAGCCACTCAGAAAGTATGAATTATGAACGGGTATTGAAATAAGTTTTTGAATGATTTATACTCCACACACAAACCTAAAGAAAATAGGTAATTTGGGTCTTTTGTTTAAAGAGTAAATAATTCCCTGAATGCTATAATTAATGCAAATAACGCCTTACCACGCAAAATATTTTGCTTTTGAGCTTACAAAACGCAGTTCTTCAGATAGTTTGCAAAAGCTGGCTTCTTCTCTTTTAGACGCCCAGGTAGACTTAAATCCGCATCAGGTCGAGGCTGCTTTATTTGCCTTCCATTCCCCGCTTTCAAAGGGTGCTATACTGGCGGACGAGGTAGGTCTGGGGAAAACCATCGAGGCCGGTCTGGTTATATCTCAAAAATGGGCTGAAAGAAAACGGAAAATTCTGGTTATAGTGCCATCAAACCTTCGTAAGCAATGGAATCAGGAATTACTGGATAAATTCTACCTTTCATCACTTATACTGGAAACGCCTTCTTTTAATCAGGAAATTAAAAAAGGAAACTTAAACCCCTTCAACCAGAACGAAATAATCATTTGCTCATACCATTTTGCAAGGGCTAAAGATGTTTATATCAAAAATATCCCTTGGGACTTAGTGGTCATCGATGAAGCACATAGATTAAGAAACGTTTATAAGCCGTCAAATAAAATTGCCACTGCCGTCAAAAATGCCGTAGCCCACGCTCCAAAAATGCTGCTTACCGCAACGCCGCTCCAAAATTCTTTGTTAGAACTCTATGGTTTAGTCAGTATCATTGATGATTATACCTTTGGTGATTTAAAGAGTTATAAAAATCAGTTTGCCAGATTAGCGAATGAAAATGATTTCCATAATCTTAAAGAAAGACTAAAACCCATTTGTATAAGGACGCTCCGCAGGCAGGTATTAGAATATGTAAAATACACCAATAGAATGGCAATAACGCAAGAGTTTGTCCCGTCTCCTGATGAACAAAGGCTTTATGACCTGGTTTCAGCCTATTTACAAAGGGAAAATTTATTTGCACTTCCGCCAGGTCAAAGACAACTCATGACGTTAATTTTGAGGAAATTATTGGCATCGTCAACCTTTGCTATTTCAGGGACATTAGACGCCCTTGCAATAAAACTTGAAAATATCGTAACTACCAAGGGGCGACAGGAAGACATTGAGCAGATAGTGTCTCAGGATTTTGAATCTTATGATGAAATTAAGGATGAATGGGAGGATGCTGAAGAAGAAAATCAACCCGTTACTGAAACAAAGGAAGAACTTTACACTCCAGAGGAAATCAAAAACATCAAAAAGGAAATCAACGACCTGAAGGGATTTCAATATCTTGCCAGGTCTATTACCCGAAATTCAAAGGGAGAGGTTCTCCTGACCGCCCTGAAAAAAGGTTTTGCTGAAATAGAACGTCTGGGTGGTAATAAAAAAGCCATCATATTTACCGAATCTACAAGAACACAAGAATATCTGAATAGCATCTTAGAAAATACTGAGCACAAGGACAGGATAGTTTTATTTAACGGCTCGAACAACGATCAGAAATCCAAAGAAATCTATAAAAAATGGATCGAGAGGCATCTTGGCACAGACAGAATCACAGGCTCAAAAAGTGCCGATAAGCGGGCTGCAATAGTAGATTATTTCAGAGATGAGGCAGTCATCCTGATAGCCACAGAAGCCGCCGCAGAAGGTATTAACCTGCAATTTTGCTCTCTGGTAGTAAATTATGACTTACCCTGGAATCCTCAACGTATCGAACAAAGAATCGGGCGATGCCACCGGTATGGGCAAAAGTTTGATGTGGTTGTCGTAAATTTCCTAAATAAGAGTAATGCCGCAGACCAGAGGGTTTATCAGTTATTGAAAGAAAAATTCAAGCTTTTTGACGGCATTTTCGGGGCAAGCGATGAAGTATTGGGTAGTATTGAATCAGGTGTTAATTTTGAAAAACGGATTGCACAGATTTACCAGCATTGCAGAACTTCGGGAGAAATACAGTCCTTATTTGACCAGTTACAAAAGGAACTGGAAGAACAGATTGAAGACCGTATGAAAGACGCCAGAAATAATTTGTTAGAAAATTTCGATGAGGAGGTACATGAAAAATTACGCGTTAATTTACAGGAGAGTAAAGAATATTTGTCCAAGTATGAATATTGGTTATGGGAAATTACTAAACACTACCTTGAACCTTACGCTGATTTCGCTATAGACGAGCATTCTTTTATTTTACGTGAAAACCCTTTTGTTGACGAAAAGATACATCCTGGCCCCTACAAACTGGGAAAGAATATTGACGACGTAAACATTTATAGAGTTGGGCATCCTTTGGCTCAGCGTATTATCGAAAAAACAAAGTCTTTATCATTAGTAGTTCAGGAGTTAGCATTTAATTACTCAGACTCTATCAAGAAAATAAATATTTTAGAGTCCCTTATAGCAAAGTCGGGCTGGTTATCTGTAATTAACTTAACAATTAATTCGTTTGAAACTGAAGATCAAATTTTGTTATGTAGCGTGACAGATGAAGGTACAGAATTGGATATTGAGCAATGCAAAAGGCTATTTTCCCTTCCCGCATCAAAAAGTCCCCTCTTGGGAGGGGATTCAGGGGTGGGTTCTCATGTTAAAAATCTCATAAATCAAATAGCCCAAAAACAGCAAGCCGAAATCCTGCAAATGAATGCTGTACGTAATGCAGGTTTCTTCGATACAGAGATGGAAAAATTAGACAGATGGGCAGAAGATGTGAAAAGCAGCATGGAAATTGAATTGAAAGAATTGGATAAAGAGATAAAATGCCGAAAGACAGAAGCCAAAAAAATCCTCAATCTTGAAGAGAAGGTAACGGCACACAGGCAGATAAAGGAAATGGAAAAGAAACGAAACACCATGCGTTTAAATTTGTATCAGACACAGGATGACGTAGATAACAGGAAGGAAAGATTGATAGATGAGATAGAGGCACGCTTAAAACAAAAGATTGAAAAAGCAGAATTGTTTACCGTTAGATGGAAACTTATTTAAAATACCAATAATACAGAACAACAAATGATTAGAACTCACATGGATAGGTAAGGAGAACCAGCTACGGATTGCGTTGCTCGTCGGGAAGCCGGTTTGTCGACACTCTCTATGAGATATATATAACAGAGCCAATGATTACTTGTCCGAAATGCCAGACTGAGATCAAACTGACAGAATCGCTTGCTGCGGCGATGAATGTATATTTGCAAGACAGAGCCTATTTACAGAATAAATCAACAAACTGATAAGTATTATGGAATTTAAACAAAAAATAGTTACCGCTGGTAGTAAAAAACGAGATTATTCCCGTCTGATTAATGCCATATGGATGCCATTACAAGAAGATTACAAGGAAATAATTGAGGATTACTTGTTCATAAGCCGAAAAAGGAGTAAAAGTAAATTCTCTATTTATAAGCTTCAATTATCCATATTAGGCGACTTATTGCAACATACCAAGGCTATTGATGCCATGAAGATTATGTTAGAGAAACTTGCGGCTGATTCAAGTTTACATAAAGAAGATAGGGAGAAGCAAATAAGGACATATCAGAACCAGATAGGCGCTGTCCTTCTAGTCAATCAGTCATTAAAGACTATAATTGATGGAATAGCATGGAGGTGTTTAAACTATAATAGGGTGATTTTATCTGCTTTATCAAACAAAGAGGATAGCGGTCCTGTTCGCCTTGACGAGGGATTAATTACAGAGTTATCTGTTTTTTCAAAAGAAATTCTTCATGAAAAAAAGAGGGCGATAATAAATGATATTAGCAACTTTTTAAGAACTGGGGATATAACTACAATAGACGATAATGGTGACATTGAACTTATAGAAGTAAAGTCGTCAAAGAAAAGGGGACGAAGGATAACAAGACAAAAGGAAAGGTTGCAAGAGGTAGTAGAGTTTTTTAACACTGGAATAACGAAATATGAGGGCACAAAGCTAACAATTCTGCCTTGTGATGTTCCTCTGAAAAATTATTTAGCAATAGCCAAGAACATTATTGCAAAAGCGAGAAAAACGTGT
This sequence comes from Candidatus Kuenenia stuttgartiensis, assembly GCF_900232105.1. Lineage (NCBI taxonomy): Bacteria > Pseudomonadati > Planctomycetota > Candidatus Brocadiia > Candidatus Brocadiales > Candidatus Brocadiaceae > Candidatus Kuenenia > Candidatus Kuenenia stuttgartensis. Next base: position 4,023,991 of record NZ_LT934425.1, on the reverse strand, counting down.
TGTTCTAGCGAATTGATTGGCAACTATATGATTTTAGAGTGCGTTGATTTCGAGAAATTAGATGACATGGACAAGGTCATAGAATATTTTGACTCAAGACATGAAAGTGTTAAAAACCGTTGGGAACAAAATAATGACGTTGTTTTCTCTTTCAATTCTTTAGACCGCCGTGGTTTTTCTGCAAACTTGGCCCCTTTCTCAGTGTTTCCACTTTCAATAGAAGATATCACTGCATTAATGATTGGAAGAATTTATTTAACTTACACAATAAATCTTACTGAAATATTAAAAATATTTGAAAAAGACGGATGGGTGATTGTGGATACTTGTTTAAGAGCGAAAGCGGAACAGTTAAGTACTGAAACTCCTTTTGCAAAAATCAAGAAAGGTAATTTTAATGTCGAGGTGCCTTTTGCAGATGTAGCAAGAGTTATCTATGAGATGCTAAGTCTCAAAGTTTTAATAGATACATACAATGCGCAATATAATAAAGGGCATCAAGAATCCATCTCTTCATTAACTAACTATACTAAAGAGTCTTCACTCTGGGATTAATGAAAGAAATAAACGGAACAGGTACATTTATTCAGAGACTCAATTACAGGGTCCGAGATCACGCTTGTCAATGAGTAAGTATTTAGCGTGAAACTGCAAAGGCATTCGGTATGACCAAAAACCAAAAACTCGAACTCACCTGGATAGGCAAGGAAAACCAGCCAAAGCTGGAGCCGCGCATATTAATTGAAGACCCTGAGAAGTCTTATGGACACACCCCTCGCTTCTCTCAAGAGGGGAATAAAAATACCCCCAACCTCATCTCGAGAGGGAAGTATAAAAGTCCCCTCATGGGAGGGGATTCAGGGGTGGGTAATATGCTCATCCACGGCGATAATCTCCTTGCGCTGAAAGCCCTTGAACAGGATTTTGCAGAAGAGATAAAGTGCGCTTGTATTGACCCGCCCTATAACACTGGTAGCGCTTTTGAGCATTACGATGACGGTCTTGAGCATTCAATATGGCTGAGCCTGATGAAGCCGAGAATTGAGATATTGCATAGGCTGTTACGCCCTGACGGGACTCTATGGATAACAATTGACGATAATGAATGCCATTATTTGAAGGTGCTCTGTGATGAGATATTTGGCAGGAGCAATTTTGTTGCTAATGTTGTGTGGCAAAAGAGAATTCAACCAGATATGAGGGCAACAATTGGCGCAGGGCATGACCATATACTCGTTTTTTCAAAAAACATATCTTTATTTAAACAAAAATTGAATATTCTTGAACAAACTGAAGACCAACTCAGCAGGTACAAAAATCCGGATAACGACCCCAAGGGGCCATGGATATCAGCCGATTTTATGGCAAAAGGGTTTAGACCTAATCAGATGTATGAAATTGTTACTCCTTATGGGAAAAAATATAAACCAAGACCCGGGTCTTGTTGGCGTAATATTGAGTCTGTTTACCAAACGCTATTGTCTGAAGGTAGAATTTGGTTCGGAAAAGATGGTGATTCTGTTCCAAGAAAAAAGACATACCTTTCTGAAAGTGAAGGTATTGCTGCTTGGACATGGTGGCCGAATTCGGAAGTTGGTCATAACCAAGAAGCGAAAAAGGAATGTAATGCCCTTTTTGGTATTGAGGACACTTTTGAAACACCAAAACCTGAAAGACTCCTAAAAAGAATCATTCACATCGCCACTAACCCCGGTGACTGGGTTCTGGACTCCTTCCTCGGCTCAGGCACAACCGCTGCTGTTGCCCATAAGATGTGGCGCAGGTGGATAGGCATTGAACTTGGCGAGCATTGCCATACCCACTGCCTTCCGCGATTGAAAAAGGTAGTTGACGGCACGGATCAAGGTGGCATATCAAAAGCTGTGAACTGGCAGGGCGGCGGTGGTTTCAAATATTACTACTTAGCCCCAAGTTTGCTGAAAAAAGATAAACATGGCAACTGGATTATTGACGAACGTTACAATGCCGATATGCTCGCCGCAGCTATGGCAAAGCATGAAGGTTTTAGACACTGCCCGGATGAGCATATTTACTGGAAGCAAGGCCGTTCCACTGAAAAGGATTATATTTTTATCACCACACAGTTTGTTACGGTACAGTCTCTGGATAAGATTCACGAAGAAATGAAACCGGACGAAAGCCTTCTGATTTGTTGTAAATCTTTTCAGGAAGCTTGCGAAAATCGTTACGCTAATATCACCATAAAAAAGATTCCCAAGATGTTGCTTGGCAGGTGCGAGTTTGGGAAAGAGGATTATAGTTTAAATATTGTCAATTTACCAGTTGAAGCGGATGAGGAGAAAATTGAATCTCAGGAAACAAATCCTACCGCTATTTCGCCTCAAAAGAAAAGAAGTAAGGGACGCACAAAGAAAAAAATAGTTCAACGGTCTCTCTTTGCAGAGGAAAAAGCACGTGAGAAATAATCCGGCATTGGTAGTTGCTCTGAAATTATTCCTGCCGGACAATTTTATCATATCTCATATTGAAGGGGTTACATTATGAGCCAAAGGTGTTCCTATCACTACGGTGATAAGAGCAGACTATCGCAAGATTAGCCTATAGCGACGTGATGTGCAAGTGGTCAATAGTTACTTTTTTAAATAAAAATAGGGGAGTTACAGAATGCAGATTATTAAATCAAAATTGGAAGAACTGATAAAAGAGTTACCCGAAAAGGTAGAGGTGGAAGACGTTATGTATCGTATATACATGCTTCAAAAAATTGAGATGGGTGAAAAAGATATAGCCGAAGGGCGAACATTTTCCCATGAAGAAGCGATAGAAAGGTTATCGAAGAAATGGCAACAGTAATCTGGTCTGAAAGAGCCATATCAGATTCAGAAGGTATTTATGACTATATAGCAAGAGATTCCCTTTTATACGCACAATATACTATCCAAAATATCTTTAAATCCACAGAAAGATTGCAATTATTCCCCAATGCGGGACGTTTTTTACCGGAATTTCCAAATACGCCGTATCGGGAATTGATTATGGGCAATTATCGGATAATTTACCGGTATGATGAAGCAAAAGATAAAGTAATGATCGTTACGGTACTGCATGGAAGCCGTTTACTGAAAGAAGATATTTTTGATAATAGCATTGCCTAAGGACAAAAAATGAATCGCATAGCAAATACCATCAAGAATCGCTTAAGCCTTCGCTTGCCGCAGGCAGACAGCCTGAATATACTGGCAGAGCTGACGGATAAATTGACCCTTCAGAAAAATGGCGATTTATTCGCGGCACTGGAGATAGTCAAAAGCGCCTATCCTGCTTGTGCTGACTTTGAAAGAAACTTCCCTTCTCTCTGTTTCGCTTTAGCCACTGGTGTTGGAAAGACGCGCTTAATGGGGGCATTTGTCGCTTATTTATATCTTTCAAAGGGCATAAAGCACTATTTCGTACTAGCGCCGAATATTACCATTTATAATAAGCTCATTGAGGACTTTTCCAATCCGAATTGCCCAAAATACGTATTTCAGGGCATTGGGGAGTTTGTTCATAACCAACCCCGTATTATTACCGGCGATAATTATAATGAAATTCGCCAGACAAAAATGTTCATAACTGATATTCATATCAACATTTTTAACATCTCCAAGATAAATGCCGAAACGAAGGGCGGCAAGCTTCCACGCGTAAAAAGGCTTTCAGAATATTTAGGCGATTCTTATTTCAATTACCTTTCAAACCTCGATGGCCTGGTTTTGCTGATGGACGAATCACATCACTACCGGGCAGCCAGAGGCATGCAGGTTATTAATGAATTAAACCCTATTTTAGGATTGGAACTTACAGCGACACCCCAAATAGAACGAAGCGGAGGGCCTATTAAGTTTAAAAATGTCGTGTTTGAATATTCATTAGCGAAGGCTATTCAGGACGGTTTTGTAAAGGAACCGGCAGTGGCTACCCGTAAAGATTTTAATCCTTCACAATACTCCGCTGATGAACTGGACAGGATAAAACTGGAAGACGGCATTCGTATCCATGAAGACACGAAAGTGGCTTTGGATATCTATGCGCGGGATAATAGAGTAAAAGCGGTAAAGCCTTTTGTGCTGGTTGTTGCACAGGATACAACCCATGCCGGCAAATTAAAGCAGTTGATCATTTCAAACGCATTTTTTGAAGGTTATTATGCCGATAAGGTAATGGAAATCCACTCGAACCAATCAGGGGAAGAAAAAGAAGAAAATATTGCACAACTGATTTCTTTGGAAAAGCCAGAAAATAAAATTGAAATTGTTATCCATGTCAATATGCTGAAAGAAGGGTGGGACGTAACTAATCTCTATACGATTATTCCCTTAAGAACGGCTACGTCTATGACTTTGAGGGAACAGACTATTGGCAGGGGGTTACGCTTGCCGTATGGAAAAAGAACGGGTGTTGATAAAGTGGATAAACTTACGATTGTAGCCCATGATAAATTTCAGGAGATAATTGACGCAGCCAATCAACCCGATTCTATCATTAAAAGGCAAAATATTATTGAAATTGATCCACAGGAAATCAGTCAACAAAAAGAGGTAATTACCTCCACTTCAAACGTTGAACAAAAATTTGATGAAGAGCAAAGGAAGATTGGGCTTATTGTTGAGCCTGAACAGAGACAAAAAGCCCAGATTAACTTGGAAGTCAGAAAGACGATTCTTTCAACACTTCCGGGACTAAACAATACCGTAACCAATGTCAATGAATTGACAAGGTCAGAAATCAAACAAATAGCTGTAGAAAGAATAAAACAAAAGATTTACAGTACTCCTCAGAAAAATTTATTTACTGCAGAGATGATAAAAGAAGTTGAGGATGCCTATGAAGCGGTGGTACATGATTTTTTACAGAATATAATAGAAATTCCAAGAATCACCATTCAGCAAAGCAATGAAGTAAGGTCGGGCTTTAAGGATTTTGACCTTGATACCAGGAGTCTCAATTACCAACCGGTGTCGGAAGAAATTTTAGTAAAAAAGCTCCGTGAACAGGAAAACAGTGTTGATATTATAAGCGGGAAGGGCAGGGGCATACATGACGGTCCGGAAAATATCATTGTTAATGAACTCATGAATTACCCTGAAATAGATTATGACGAACAGACTGAATTGCTTTTTAGATTAACTGGTCAGGCAATTGAGAAATTCAGGGCATATCTTGACGACGATAAACTGATGAATGTTGTGCAATTTCACAAAAAAGAGATTGGAAGTTATATTTATTCCCAGATGAAGCAACATTTTTACTGTGAAGCGCCAAGCTATGAAAAGCCAATGGTAAAGCCTTTTACAAGGATTGAAGAACATAATTTTTCAAAATACACGAAAGACAGCATTCATCATTTTACCGAGACAATCACTCCAACCAATGCCATTCCTAATAAGGTATTTAGTGGTTTCAAAAAAGCATGCCACAATCTGTATAAATTTGATTCCAAGACAGAAAAAGATTTTGCAGTCATTTTAGAGCAGGACAAAGTAGTTCTTAAGTGGCTAAGGCCTGCATCTAATCAATTCCACCTATACTGGAAGCACAATTCAAGGCAATACAACCCTGATTTTGTCGTGGAAACAAAAGATGCTATTTATCTTATAGAAACGAAGAAAGAGGCAGATATTGAATCGGAAGATGTTCAGGGAAAAGCCCAGGCAGCCTTAGAGTATTGTAAGGTTGCTACAGATTTTACTATTTCCAATGGAGGGAAACCCTGGAAATATGTTTTAATTCCACATAATGCGGTAATGGTGAATATGAGCTTTGAACATTTAACAAAATCGTTTGAGCACAAGAACTGATTGCAGGAGATAAAGTCTATTGCAGAATAAACAGTTCTTTAAGTTTATTACATTACTTTGTTAAAATAAATATTTTGGGTATATTTAAAATTTTGTAACATTTTAGCCTTCTGAAAAATCCGTCCATGCGTTATTCTCATGCTTCAGCAAGAAGAATAATAAAATGTTAGGAAAGATTGAAGCGAGACAAATTATTTGAATTTTGAATGAAGATTCACGTTCATTGTTGTTCATTAGCGGTTGCCCTTCTCAACAACCTTCAGGGAATTTCGAATTACGAAGTTCTCTTATCCTTCGGCATTCTTTATTCATTGTTCAATATTTGATATTCTTTCTACCTTTTAACCGTATAATTCTTCCGGCAGGGGAGGGAGTCCGGATGCGTCACCCTTAAAACAACAAAACCAGCAGCCCTTTATCGTTTCCCTCTGGTTGGCTTAAAATCCGGCTTCATCGGGGCAAGCTGACCATTTGGGCATGGAAAATTTCATAAGGAGCGAAAATAGTATGCAGAAGAAAATCATTCTCTTTTTTAGTTTAAGTTTGTTCATAACCCTAAACCTTAATGCTCAGGATAAGAAAATGAAGGTCAATCCCTTAACTCCCGAAGAAGAACGCGTTATCGTCCACAAAGGCACTGAACGCCCTTACAGCGGAAAATATTATTATCACGATGTAAAGGGCACATACACCTGCAAGCGCTGTGACGCGCCTTTATATCGCTCCGATGATAAATTTGACGCCCAATGCGGCTGGCCCAGCTTTGACGAAGAAATTCCCGGCGCCGTGGAAAGGCACCTCGATTCCGATGGCATACGTACTGAAATAGTCTGCAAAAATTGTCGCGCCCATCTCGGACATGTCTTTTTGGGTGAAGGCCTCACCAAAAAGAACACCCGCCACTGCGTGAATTCTCTCTCACTGAATTTCATATCGGCTGAAAAGACGAAGGTCGTGAATACGGAGAAGGCCATCTTCGCCGGCGGCTGTTTCTGGGGTGTGGAGCATTACTTCGGGGACAAAGAGGGTGTTATTTCAGCTACCTCCGGATACATCGGCGGCACAAAGAAGAATCCTACCTATGAGGAAGTCTGTTCGGGAGCCACAGGCCATGTCGAAGCTGTAGAAGTGGTCTTTGATCCATCCATTGTCTCCTATGAGGAACTTACGCGTTTATTTTTTGAAATCCACGACCCCACTCAGATCAATCGTCAGGGACCCGATATCGGCTACCAGTATCGTTCCGCCGTCTTCTATAATTCAGAGGAACAAAAGAAAACTGCCGAAAAACTGATCAATATTCTTAAGGATAAAGGCTACAAAATAGCCACCACCGTGGAAAAGGCCGGGCAATTTTGGTTTGCCGAGGATTATCATCAGGACTATTATCATAAAACCGGGAAACAACCCTATTGCCATTTTTATCAGAAGCGTTTTTAGCCGCAATGATTTGTTCCGGATGGGATGATTGATGATTGTCCGACTTGGCAGGATTGTCTATTGTCAAATGATGAATACGAAAATCACATCAAAACATTTTAAGTCTACACGTTCATCTAAAAAACCCGATAACTTGCCCCACGCAAAACTTGGAAATCCCCAAAATAGTATTATCATACAAAGAATCGTTGCCATCGTGCCGAAGATTCCAACATGATGAAAAGATGAGCAGAAAACAAATGAATAATACTGAATAATAAAGATGATACTGTAAATAATTCCTTAGAAAACAAGGGAGTGCAGAATGAGTAACATACAAAGCGATAACAGGCACAAAAGGCAAATAATAATTATCTTTGCCTGCATTATAGCGACCGCATTAGTTTTTTACCCGCATTATAATGTTCATGCTGAAAATGAGGAAACATCTCTGCAATTAATCCAGAAAAAACTTGATTTTATCTGGATTATTGTCGCTGCCAGCATGGTTTTTTTCATGCAGGTGGGTTTTACGGCATATGAAGCTGGCTCAGTACAGGCAAAAAATGCCATAAGCGTTTCCATAAAAAATATATTGAATTTTCTTATAAGTTCCATAACATATTTTATCGTAGGGTTTGGGATTATGTTTGGCGTGAGCTATAACGGCTATATCGGCATAAGTAATTTTCTGTTATATGGTATTGATACTCATCTAACCTCCCTGGGATATGCCTTTGTTTTTATCCAACTGGTATTTGCAGGTACCGCAGCCACTATTACATCTGGCGCTTATGCCGAAAGAGCAAAACTGTTAACTCATATTTGTACGACCATTGTTGTTGTTTGCCTGATTTATCCCGTCTTTGGCCATTGGGCATGGGGACATTTATTGCATACCCAGCAGTATGGATGGCTTGAAAGGCTCGGATTTATAGATTTTGCTGGTTCTACGGTAGTCCATTCTGTAAGCGGATGGATTGCTTTGTCGGGCGCCATTGTGCTGGGGCCGAGGACCGGAAAGTTTAATCCTGATGGCACCGTGAACAGGATGTACGGACACAATCTACCACTTGCCACAATAGGTACATTTTTTTTGTGGTTTGGCTGGTTTGGTTTTAACGGAGGGGCTCTTTTGCAGGCTGATACCAGCATCGGGTTGGTAATTATCAATACAACCTTGTCTGGGTCGGTAGCGGGTGTTGCTGCTGCAGTTTTCAGAAAACTGAAAAACAAAACATTGGACGCCGCAGAAATACTTTTAGGAATCATGGGGGGAATCGTTGCCATTGGCGCAGGTTGCAGCAGGGTGAGCCCCGTATATGCATGTATAGTTGGATTATGCGCAGGCATCATCGCAATATTGGCTAAGGATTTTATCGAAAAGATATTAAGAGTGGACGACCCGGTGGGGGCGGTTCCCGTCCACGGATTTTGCGGCGTCTGGGGCACCCTGGCCGTTAGCTTGTTTACTCCCGTGTCTGCATTTTCAATGACAAACTTCAGCCGCCTTTTACAGGTTGGCGTGCAATGTCTGGGAATTATTGTGGCATTTGCCTGGGCTTTTTCATTGGGACTTTTATTTTTCTGGTGTATGAAGAAACTGGTAGGCATTAGAATCAGCACCGAAGAAGAGGTTAAGGGATTAAATATCAGTGAATATGCAGACGTCACATCATGGCTTGACTTTGTTAAAATCACAAAAGTTCAGGACTTGAATGCGGCATTACAGGACAAAATAAAAGACAGAACAAGGGAACTGGAGGACATAAAGAGAAATCTTGAAGAAGATGTGAAGAAAAGAACCTCGGAATTGGAAAAATCGCGGGATGATTTCAAGAAAAAAGCCGAACAATTGGAGAACTTTGCAAAAGTAGCTGTCGGCAGGGAATTAAAGATGAAAAAAATGGAAGAAGACCTTTACGCTTTAAAAAAACCAAAATAAATATAATCTATGAAACTGGGCGCTAAATATATCTTATCAATCAGCCTTTTTGTACCACTGGTACTGGGGGTAAGCTTTACACTGATCATTAAAAGGCAAGACTATTTGCTGGAAGACGAAATAAAAAAACATGCAAACATTCTTGTTAAGCAAATAGAAATGATCCACAGTCGTTTAGCAGAGGCTCAGAATAGTTTCAATACTGGCCGCGCTGGCAGCAATACGGTTTTTATACATTTGCACCCTTCAGAAATCTGCGCGGAATTTTCCAACACCATCAACGAAAACAGACCATACACGGTTCGGCTGATAGCACTGAAACACATAAATACAGATAACCACCCGGATGATTTGGAAGAAGCCGTCTTGAAAAACATGGAAGAACAGAAACCACATGATGCGTATTGTGGTGAGTCGTTTGGCATAAATAATGAAAAAATATTTCGTTATATTGCCCCACTCTATATGAAGAAGTCCTGTCTCGGATGCCACGGAGGGCATGCAGGAAAAACAACCATTCCCGGTCATGAGAATGAGGCATATAAGGAGGGCAATTTGTGGGGAGCGATAAGCGTCATAGCGCCATTAAGACTTATTCATGCAAGCGTGAAATCAAACATAATAATACTTATCTGTATTGCACTGGTCTCTGTTGCCGCAATTGTTTTTATTACATACTTATTGACAAAAAGGTTGATTACAAGCCCCATTTCAAAAATATCACGTGTAATGGCCGCCATTGCCGACGGTGATCTTGACAAGAGGATACATCTTTCCTCAGGGGGCGAAATTGGAATGCTGGCTACCTCTATAAACAAAATGACAGAAGATATGCAGAAGACTACTGTGTCAAAGGCTTATGTGGAAAATTTAATTGAAAGCATGATCGATACGTTGGTTGTGGTAGACCAACATGGCAGGATAAAAACCGTAAATAAATCAATGCTCGATCTGTTAGGGTATGAAGAAAAGGAGTTAATTGGCAATAATATAGATATGATCCTGAGAGACAAAGACAACCCCATTGCGAACCGGAGCTGGAGTGATCTTTGGAAGGAAGATGTATTAAAGGATTACGATATTATGTATCATACGCATAAAGGAGAAGATATCCCTGTGAATTTTTGCGGGCGTATAATGCGTAACAGCGATGGAGAGGTGATAAATGTTGTCGGCGTTGCCAGGGATATGAGGCATACAAAAAAACTTATAAATGAATTGTCAGACTTTAGAGAAGCAACATTGTACATGCTGAACGACCTTGAAAAAGCACGTGCGGAACTGGAGAGAGAAGAAAAGAAACTCGATATGATAGTGACCGGAATAGGCGCATACTTATGCCTCATCGATAGAGAAATGAAGATTACGTGGGGCAACAAACCCTTCGTGGAACAGTTTGGAATGGTATATGGTTTTAAAAATGATGCGTGTAATAAAATTTTTGGCTGCGGCAATGCTTCCACGGAGGACTGCACTGCAAAACGCGTATTTATGAGCGGTAAGAGAGAAGAAATAAAAAAGCTGGTAATTGGCAGGGACAACGAGAAGAAATATTACCACTTTATTGGGTCACCAATCAAAGACGTTCAGGGAAATATTACCCATGTGCTTGAGCTGGTTCAGGATATTACCAAAATGTGGGAAATGGAACATCAGAAGGAAATTATATACAATATTAATAAGATTGTTTCTTCTGATCTTATGTCGGATATGCTATTTAGGTCAATAAGTAATGAGCTGAAGCGCGTCATGGAGTTTGACAGGGTCAGCATTGCCTTGATTGATGAAAAAAAACAAAATGTTGAGGTTGCCGCCATGGACAAATCGTATGATTACACGGCAATTAGCGAAAATGACTGGCTCAGAAAAGAAGGGAGCTTGTTAGAGCAGGTAACTTTTACCGGCAGGCCGTTTATTGTGAGAGATACTTCAAAAAGCGCTTTTGAGCCAGATCGTCTGTTGCTCAAAGAAGGTATAATGTCGCGGCTCAGTTTCCCGCTTGAATACAAAGGCAATATTATCGGAACGATTAACTTTGGAAGTTCAAAAAAAAACAGCTTTTCTGAAAAACATTTTACACTACTGAAACAGATTGCCATACAGTTGGCCATCGCCATGGAAAATGCCAGATTATTTAAAAAAACAAGGGAGTCTGAGAAAAGATACAAAGACCTTTATGATAATGCTCCGGATATCTATATAACAAACGATGAAAACGGGATTATAATCAATTGCAATAAAACAGGCGCAGAGATTTTAGGATATAAAAAAGAGGAACTTATAGGAAGGCATATCTTCGATTTTCAAACGAAAAAAAACAGGGAAGTAATGAAAAAATTATTACCCAAACGTTTGAGCGGACAGCTTGTAAAGGGACCAGAACTACAACTTATAAAAAAAGACGGATGCATTATAGACGTCAGCCTGAACGATAATCATATTTGTGATGATAATGGCAGAATTACCGCCATCAGGTCCGTTTACAGGGATATTACGGCGGAAAAAAGTCTGGAATCGCAACTGTTAGAGGCGGAAAAGCTGGCTTCAACAGGCAGGGTCGTCTCAAGCGTTGCGCATGAGATCAATAACCCGCTGGAAGGCATTATTAATTACCTGCAATTGTTGCTGGAGAGAATGGGGGAGAAGGATGAGAAAAGGAAATATGTGGAACTCGTCATGGACGGCATTTACAGGATAGCGGGAATTGTAAGGAGTTTGTTAGACTCTAACCTGCATATAATGGAAGAAAAAGGCGATCATAATATTAATTATCACATACAAAATGTCGTGAATTTATTACAGAAGAAACTTTCTCAGTCAAAAATAACGGTAAAACAAACGATTGACAAAAATATTCCCTGCATAAGATGCCATTCCAACCAATTAGAACAGGTGTTTACAAACCTTATACTCAATTCTCTTGACGCAATGCCAAACGGCGGAACTATTAATATAACTGCACAAGCAAAAAACAATCAGTTACAGATTGAGTTTGCCGATAACGGATGCGGAATAAGGGAAAAAGATTTGCCAAATATTTTTGAGCCCTTTTTTAGCACGAAAAAAGGGACCGGCACAGGGTTGGGTTTATGGATATGTTACAATATTATAACGGAACACGCCGGAAAGATCGGCATCAAAAGCACCCTTAATGAGGGAACCACTTTTCAGATACTACTGCCGATTTTAAAAACTGATGCATAGTTTCCGCTATGATTCAGTATGCAAGGGCTTTATTTATATTGGATATTATATGATCTCTCATTGCCATGTTGTAAGAAGGCAATCGCCTTTACACCCTTATAGTCATTGTCATCCGCAATATATTCAAGGTGTTTCGTCTCCTCGGCAAGGTCGGCAATCATATCAAAAATCCATCTTTCGTAGGGAAGTGAAGCAATCTCCAGCAACCCGGAGGCATCTGTTTGAGATATTTCTCCGTCTCTCCAGCGCCTGGCAATGCTGCTTATTTCCTTATAGAGATTCTCGTTGGCGGGAAACCTGCAAAACCGGTATCTCTTATTGTCAACAACTTTATCTATTATTACCTCTGGTTCAGAATAAATGCTTTGTTCAAAACCGGCGTTTTTAATGTTTTTCATAGTAAACTCCTTGTAAATATTTAAAATGAATTCTAATAGTTCTACTACAACATAGGGCAATAGGTGTGCCAACAAACACCTCAACGGTATAACATATTGCACTGCAATAGGTTGTATTTATCACGTATTAAATATTGTTTTTAAATAGCGGCGGAAATAGGTCTTTTATTTGCGAAAAACGGCTAAAAACAGCCTCTTTGTTAATTTTGAGCGAGATTATTAACCAATGGTTGGGGAAAAAAAGATACTGGTGGTGGAGGATGACGAATACGTCCTCGGTAGTATTAAAAGTGTTCTGGACAGCGAAGGATACGAGATCAGTACGGCGTCTAATGGTTTGGAGGCGATGAGTATTTATAGAAAATCGCCGCATGATCTGGTTATTGCAGACCTTAAAATGCCTAAAATGGATGGGTTTGAATTATTAAAACAATTAAAGCTTGAATATCCGGAAGTATTTTTGATTATGATGACTGCATATGGCAGCGTGAGAACTGCTGTGGAAGCGATAAAGATAGGCGCTTATGATTATCTCACGAAACCAGTTTCTGCAGAGGAGTTGAGACTGGTCATCAAACGCGCCTTTGAAAAACAAAATCTGATAATAGAAAACAGGGCATTACGAAAGGAACTGGAAGAGAGGTTTAGCTTTGGCAATATAATAGGGGGGTCGCACAGAATGCGGCAAATATATGACCTGATCATGCAGGTGGCAGACACTGACGCTACGATACTGATAACCGGGGAAACGGGCACAGGTAAAGAGCTTATAGCGCACGCTGTTCATCACAACAGCAGCAGGAAAGATGCTCCTTTTGTCGTCATAAATTGCAGTGCATTGCCTGAGTCGCTGCTGGAAACAGAACTTTTTGGACATGAAGAGGGCGCTTTCACCGGCGCTGTAAAACAGAGGACAGGCAAGTTTGAACATGCAAACAAAGGTACGGTTTTTTTTGATGAAATGGGGAACTTGCCTCTTTCTATGCAAACAAAACTTCTCAGGTTATTGCAGGAGAAATCTTTCGAAAGGATTGGCGGAAATAAGACAATAAAGGTTGACGTAAGGGTTATTGCCGCCACCAATAAAGACCTCAATAACTTATCGGAAGAAGGGGGTTTCAGAAAAGATTTATACTATCGTTTAAATGTTATTCCCATTCAATTGCCGCCCTTGAAAGAAAGATTAGAAGATATCCCTTTGCTTGTATTGCACTTTATCGAAAAATATAATAAAGCGTTTAAAAAAAATATTAAATCTATCTCTCAAAATGCCCTTAATATCATGATGTCATACCATTGGCCTGGCAATGTCAGGGAACTCGAGAACTTGACAGAGAGGGCAGTAATTATGGCAAAAGACAATATAATTAACGAGGTTGATATGCCAATACTCCACCAAAAACAACAGAAAGAAGCATTCGTTAATACCCCTAATGACCATGTTACCAATATCGACATGGAAACCTTCTTATCAGAGTGCGAAGTCCTGTATATAATGAAACTTTTAAAACAATGCAAAGGACGAATTGACTCTTCTGCCAGGATTTCCGGTATCGACGCAAAAACCCTTTACCGGAAAATGAAGAAATATAACATAAACAAGGATACCTTCAAGGATTAATTAGTGGCAGGGTAAAAACTCATTCTTTTGGTGCATAAACGCCCGAATATGCCATTCATGCCCGATTTTTTTATAAACAATTACGTGTTACAGGTTTATATCTCTTTCACATTAAATATTACCCTTTTTTAAGATGTTATTGCCCGAAAAGTATATATTTGATATTTGCTTTTGAAGCACAGCTCTTCTGCAAATAAATCTTATATTTGAAACCACTTAGAAAACTTCTTAGCGACTTTTTTATTTTTTTATACTATTGGTACTGCAGTTGCGCTTAGGTTATTACAACTTAATCCATTAGGTCTTTTACACTTTCTTAAAGAATAGGTGGGAATGAATAATGAAAAAAATATCCGCATTTATAAAGCCAGGTGCCGTACAGATATTAGAAAATTATTTCGGAGAAATTGGACATCCGGTAATAAAGACGTATATAAAAGATCAAGACCAAATAGCAACCAGGTCTGTCTTTTGGCGCGATGACGAGTACGTAGTAGATATAATAAAGAATGTAAAGATAGAAGTTGTCTTAGAAGAAAACGCAGTAGACGATGCATTGCGGAACATAAGCAGATTCTTACATGAAGAAGATGGAAATAACTGTGAATACGAATATGCGTTGCGGTTAAAGTCAGGCATAATTAAAAAAGATATAATAACGGAAGATGGCAGATGGGTATCATTGACGCCAAAGCAGGAACACGTTTTTTCTGAAGGGACGCCACTTACGAGACAAAGTGAGGTTTTAAAGATTGTGGACGTCTGCCCTTAATCTTTAGCTACAACAGGAATATTATTAGGAGGAAATAAAATGAAAAAAATAGAGGCAATTATTCGCCCTGAACGTTTTATGGCGGTTAGTTCTATGTTGCAGGAAACGGGAATAATGGGAATGCATGTTACTGAAATCAGAGGGCAAGGAAGTGAAATCAGTAAGACACGGGTATGGCGTGGAAGAGAATATATGGTAGATTTACACAAAAAGATAAAACTCGAGGTTGTAGTCCCGGAAGCAGAATTGGAGACGGCAATCAAAATAATTATGGAAGAGGCAAAAACAGGGGTTATTGGCGATGGAAAAGTATTTGTGACTCATGTGGAATCAGCCTGTCGCATACGCACGGGCGAAACTGGTCATAATGCCATTAGCGCTAACGGAAGGGTTGTAAAATTATCTCCAAAAGAATCGGGGGATATGAAGGCTGTTGAGAGTCTCAAAAAAGAGCGTGCTTCCCTGAACGAAGTTTTTCCAAAGTAAAAAAACATCGTCAGATTTTAAACAACGCTCTACGATTAAATAAAAAGTAACGTATAAAATATACGCGTTTAGTGATAGAAAAGTTTGTAAACGGGCATATGCTACACAATATATACTCAATCAGACGGAAGCCAGCGGCTTCAATCTGATTGAGTATAGAAGGCAATGAATGCGCATGTCAGAAACCAGTGATTTCAGTCTGATTGAGTATATGCTAAATTATTTATAGCATTATGTATATAAAGGAGATTTAAAATGCAGAATATGTGCAGGATCAAGATGAGTCGCTTTGGCTTGGTCCTTTTTTGCAGCGTTACTATGTTTTTCCTATGGGCAAACTGTGTGCAGGCAGGCGATCCCAGTGGCGCATTCACGTTCACGCAAAGCTTCGAAGGCTTGAGCACTTCAGGAAACTTTGTTTGGATATTGGTGGCGGCGTTTCTTATTCTCTTTATGCAGGCCGGGTTTATGCTGCTTGGCGGGCTTGTTCGCTCCAAAAATATGCTTAGCTACATGGCTCATTGCTTTATGGCTACAACGGCGGGAGTCTTTATTTTCTGGCTATTTGGTTTTGCATTTATGTTCGGCGGTTCTCACTTGGCGTCAGGCCTTGATAAAGGTAATCCCTTTATAGGTTATGGCGGCTTTATGCTTTTAGGAGATACGTATGATGTAAAGACCATTCTGCTCTTTACCTTCATGGCGGTTGTTGCCACTTTTATTGGCAGCATCATTGCCGGCGCTGTTGCAGAAAGGATTAAGTTTTCCGCCTTTTTAATCGCAGGGCTTCTCGTGTATACATTTGCTTATTCATTCTACGGCCACTGGATATGGGGCGAAGGATGGCTTGCTAAGTTAAAATTGGGGGTGGGAGTCAAGGACTTTGCCGGATCTGGAGTAGTCCATGCAATTGGTGGAATCTGTGCCTTTATGGGTGCATGGGCGCTAGGTCCGAGAATCGGAAAATTTAATAAGGACGGCTCTTCTAACCATATCCATGGACACAACATTGCCTATGTACTTATTGGCACCGTTGTTTTAGCCTTTGGGTGGCTTGCTTATGATGCTGGCAGCACCCTCGCAATATCGGAATTACGGTCTTCAATTATTGCTGCCAATACCCTCCTTGCCGGTATTTCAGGCGCTGTCATTGTCGTATTATATACCTACTGGAAATCTAGAAAAGCGGATATAGCGGAGGCTTGTAATGGCGCACTGGGAGGTTTTGTAGCTGTATCGGCGCCATGTGCGTTCATTGCGCCATGGGCTGCCGTTATTATAGGGTTAGTTGGCGGTTTGTTGATGTGCGGCTCGGTGTGGCTTGTTGAACGTAAGTTTAGAGTGGATGATCCCCTTGGTGCGGTATCTGTGCACGGCGCTAATGGGTTGTGGGGGCTTCTTGCCGTAGGGATTTTTGCCGACGGTTCATATGGAGGAGTAAGTGGGCTGATCGTTGGTTCCGGCCAGCAGTTTCTTGCCCAGCTCATCGCCTTCGCCACCGCCATAGTATGGGCAGGTGGACTGGGCTTCGTCATATTCTTTGGACTAAAACATACCATCGGTATCAGGGTATCTGAAGCAGAAGAGCTTGACGGGCTGGACATGCATATTCATGGTACTCAGTGTTACCCTGCGGACGGGAGATACATGGAGGATATCGATGCTGTAATGCGCAAGCATATTAGACTGGGTGAGCTTGTCAACCAGGGGTAACAATTATATTGCAAAACAGGGTGCCCATTAAATGTGAATTTTAAATTGATACCAGGGAGGTACGGCCTTTTGGGGATAAATAGAAAGCAAGAGTGAAAGTTTCACTTTATCTTTATTTCTAACCCCGAAGGGCCGTGTTCGTGTTGAACCTGTATGACATTGTCTATAAATCAAACATCGTGAGTCTCTTGAGTATGCAAATGTTTTAAGTAGTACCCTCCGCCCCATAAGCGCTAACTTGTTTTAGGTATGCTCGAAGTATTTTGATATCTGTGTTTTTCGGATTCTTGTATTTTCTGCTAAAGAACAAGCAATGTCATTCCAGCACTTAAGAACTTCCTGTAATGATAACGCTGGTTCTATAGCCCGTTTTACTTGATTAAGCATAAAAGCAAATTCACGCCATTTGCTTTTAGTCTTCTTGCTTGACAATGAAGTATCCCCAGGGGGAAAAAGACGTAGCAAAATCTATTAGTTTTTCTGTCAAAAGAGCAACGAATAGTTTGCCATAAAGCCAAGCTTTTGAGCTATCATCATCGTATTTAGGTAAGTGTCCAAATTGTGCTATTTGTTTAAATCTTTTAAAGACCAGTTCAATTTGCCATCGAACTCGATACCATTCTAAGATATCAAAAGCGGTAAATTGATTTTCAGGAAACGTTGTGAATACTATTACGTACTTGGCATAAATAAGGGTCTCCGGTTTTAGTTCAATGCCCTTTTTGCTTGCATGTCTTTTAAGTTTTTTATGAGCTATTTTAATGGCTTCTTCTGTTTTGCGTATTATACAAAGACGACCTTTGACATATTCAGTATTATCAACGTTTGGAATAAAAACGTTCCATGATTTTATAGCAAGGGGTCTTTTTAAATATTGGATTTCTTTCAATAAAGGAAAGGGTTTCTTTTCTTCGCCGAATATCCGTAGAGATTGCGAATTAACTCTAACGCTAAGATAAGCGCCTTTCCTTGTTGCATGATGAATTCCTTGGCCAGTACAGTAACCTCTGTCAGCTATAATATAATCATCTTTTTTCATCGGAAACTGCCGAAAAGATTCTCCTGTGCCTTCTCCTTCAGTTCCCGTAAGTTTAAAGAAATCGCAAGATAATGAAGGAACCTCAATACTATAATGAATGCGCCAAAGACTTCCTGTTTTCCCAGGTTCCTTTACTGTTGTTGCATCAAATAAGCGAAGATGAAAATTATTCCGTTTATTAATTTGGAGGCCACGCTCACGGAATAAAGATAAACATAATTTATATAGCCATTCTTTGCTCTTTTTTAATCGCTTTAATAAGGCAACATCGGATAAATCTGCTAAGTTAGCACGCTTGGCTCGAACTACTGTTTCACGCAATGAATAGCCACATCCTAAATGAATTAATAATGTTCGAAGAAGCTTTTCTTCAGATTTATCCTTGCGCAAGCCTTTTAAAGCATTTGTATCAACGGCTAAACTTTTCCAATCGTTTGGGAAGAAAGTTCTTAGAAGATCCCAATCTTCTCTCATCATGGCTTTATCCTCCTATAGAGTGATTAGCGGGATAATTAACATAAAAATACCATGATGAATAAAATTTGTCAATAAAACAAGTTAGCGCTTATGACCCTCCGCCCCCTCTCTACTTTTGCTATAAGGGGGGAAGGGTGCTTCCTTTTGAATAAACAGACGGTCGCCTTTATACAACTGCGCAGATAATTTTTTATTGATAATTAAAGGAGCCTTGAATGATTTTGTTTAAACCGGCTACAAATCTTTGCGGGAAAAAATCCGCAGCCGGATGTTCGATGAACTCCTTGGTATAATAGCAGGGTCGTTGTTTTCTGGTACTGTGGGATATTTCTTTTTGCGCAATACACTGCCAGACGTTACTTAGACAAAGCAGAATATTCAGTCTGCTTGTCCCATTACGACTTGATGGCAAACGCTGTTTCCAAAATGTGTCCGGCTCCAGGAATCCCACAAATACAATCCCAACCAGTACGCGCTCCATTCACTTGTACGGCACAATTCATTTTGTCTAGCCGTATCTGGAGGGTCTCTCAGGTTATTATGGACAATTCGTCACGGTAATCCGAAAACAATGCCAGTTGTTTTACCTTAGGCTTTTCACCTGAAAACGCCTCTATTGTCCGAAGCCATCCCGCCCGGAGGTTGTTTACTGTCCGCCGGAACGATTTGTTCGCCCTTCTTATATTCATTAGCATTCATCACGCCCCACATCCACCTCTGAATTCGAGCAGTTATGTCTTAAAATTCTTGCAAAACTTATGTTGTTGTATATAATACCGCATTATGAGAATTGTAATTGATACCAATGTTTTGTAGTACGGTAGTTTTTTGAAAAAAGCTTCAACTTTTATGAGTACGACACAAATTCCCGATTGGCGTCGGGAACAAATTTCACATCCTTTAACTCCGCACTTCGGTGGCGATCAAAATCCAGCTTTTTAATGCATATAAGAAAAATACATCCGTGGACGAAAAATTATGCGAAAGCTGTTCAAATCCAGAGAGAATTGAGCAATGCATTAATTTTAAAAAAAGATCACGGTAAAATATGCACGGTAGCGGGCGCCGATGTTTCATACGATAAATATAGCGATCTTGTATTTGCTGCAGTAATTGTCTTTAGGTGTAATAAAAATCTTGAAAAGATTGAAGAAGCAACTGCTATTGAAAAGGCCATGTTTCCATATATACCCGGCCTTTTGTCATTTAGAGAAGCACCCGTACTTCTTAAATCATTTAAGAAATTAAAAACAGCACCAGATATAATTCTTTTTGATGGACAAGGAATAGCGCATCCCCGGTTTTTAGGTCTTGCATCGCATTTAGGCCTTATCTTAGACAAACCGGCCAT
The DNA here is from genome assembly GCF_900232105.1 of Candidatus Kuenenia stuttgartiensis. Taxonomy (NCBI): domain Bacteria; kingdom Pseudomonadati; phylum Planctomycetota; class Candidatus Brocadiia; order Candidatus Brocadiales; family Candidatus Brocadiaceae; genus Candidatus Kuenenia; species Candidatus Kuenenia stuttgartensis. The sequence goes on along the minus strand of NZ_LT934425.1, from coordinate 4,003,744 downwards.
TGGTTGCGCAAAAAGCTGTCTGGTAGGTGAGTATTCTGCTGTTGAAAATGCAGTAGGCGCATACTCCAACCTCATTTATAAAGATAAAATGGTAGGAGTCGCATTGAGAACAAAATTAAATACAAATCCTATTTTTGTTTCTGTCGGGCACAAGACAAGCCTTTCTTTTGCAACGCAGTTTGTTTTAAAGGTATGCAGGGGGTATCGCATTACTGAACCGGTTCGGCAAGCACATTTGTTGGTAAATAAACTACGCGTTCAAAACATAAAAAAAACTCAAAGAATCTCTTCAATTACATAGGAAATTCAATATTTTTGTAGAGACGCATGCGATGCGTCTCTACATTAACATCAATAACAGAATATAGTGCTGCCAAAGGCACCTGATGTAACTCTTTTATTAAAAACTAAGTACTATAAATAACAGGAACACTTCGTTATAATAGATATTCATGAGGAAGGATATTGTATGAAAATAAAGGCGATATTTTTTGATTTAGACGATACTTTGTACGACTGTACAAATCTGTTGATTGACGCTTCCAGGAGACGGGCAGCAAAAGCAATGGTTGAGGCAGGACTTCCCACTACGGAAGAGAACGCATATCAATTACAAAAGGAACTTATCGCCAGGCATGGCCCTTACCATCCCGTGTTTAACGAAATTGTAAAAAAATTTCGCGCAAACAAAAAATTTATCAATATTGCGTATCGTGCATACAATAGCAGCGAGCTTTCCGGGATCGTCCCCTTTTCCGATGTAATACCCACCCTCAGAGATTTAAAGAAAAGAGGATTCAAACTGTTTTTACTTACCGTGGGGGTGCATGAAAGGCAGGAAAACAAGGTCAAAATACTTGGTTTGAAATCGTGTTTTAGTGAAATTATCATTAATGACCAGGAAATTGGTATGCTTATGGAAGACTGCATACTTGATTGTCTCAAAAGACATAATTTAAATCCAAACGAAGCGGTTATGGTGGGCGACAGGACGCGGAATGAATTAAGGGCTGCAAAGTCCCTCGGATTGATTACGATACAGATGTTACATGGAAGATTTAAACTGGAACAACCAATACACGAATGCGATAAACCGGACTATAAAATAAAACGCATCTTTCAGATTCCTACGATTCTTCAACTTTACAATAGCGGTAAGACCCCTGATAATCTCAAGATTGTCGCAATTGGCGGCGGAACCGGTCTGCCGATTATGCTTGAAGGCGCTAAGACGTACAGCAAACACCTCTCGGCGATGGTTACCGTTACTGATTCAGGAAGAAGCTCCGGGATTTTAAGGGAAGAGTTTGGAATTCTCCCCCCGGGCGACGCAAGAAATTGCCTCATAGCTTTGTCGGAAACTGAAGAACAGGAACAGGAATTATACCAGCTTTTTCAATACAGATTCAACAAGGGTTCGTTAAATGGCATGAGTCTGGGAAATTTATTAATGGCCGCTTTAACTGACCTTACCGGCAGCTTCGACCTGGCGATAAAAAAGGCCAGCAAGATTTTAAATATTAGGGGAAAAGTGCTACCATCAACGCTTAATGATACACACATATGCGCAGAATTGGAAGATGGGGCTTATGTAGAAGAAGAGTTTAATGTCCGTGCCGTGGGAAAGTCTCCTATTAAAAGGGTGTTTTTAAAAAATGAAAATGTCGAACCATTGCCGGAAGCCGTGGAAGAAATTCTCAACGCGGACATTATTGTTATCGGCCCAGGCAGTTTGTACACAAGCCTTATAACAAATTTGCTGGTGACCGGAATACGCACCGCTATTTGTAACAGCAATGCAGTAAAAATTTATGTCTGTAATATCGTTACACAACCAGGGCAAACGGATAAATATAAAGTATCGGATCATATTCAGGCAATTAATAAATATCTTGTTGATGGCATGGTTGATTATGTGATTGTTAATGACAAAATTCCCAAAAAAGAGATTCTTGACCGGTACAAAAAAGAAGGGGCTGAATTGGCGGAATTTGACAATGGTGTGCACGGATTAAACATAAATATAAAAAAAGCGGATTTGGTAGAAGATTTTGATAAAAAACGTATCCTCTGGGAAAAACAGGATCTGCTTCGCCATGATCCGGACAAACTCGCAGATGCCGTATTAAGAGTATATGCCAACTTACCTATGGTAAAATATAAATAATACAGTAGTCAGGATTTTTTTAGAAATAACGATAAGATGAACAAAAAAACAAAGACTGTTATTGTCACAGATAAAATAAACGGAAAGGCAATCATTCTGGCTGGGGGAAAAGGAACCAGACTATGGCCCTTATCCAGAGAAGACCACCCGAAACAATTTGTTGAATTTAAGGATGGATTGTCTTTGTTTCAGTTAACGATAGAAAGGCTTTTGCCATGTTTTTCCCCAAAAGACATTTTTATCGTTTCTCATGAAAGTTATAAGTTTACCGTTTTGAATCAGATTCAATTATTGCCTGGAGTAAAAAATGCAATCAAGAATTTGTTAAAGGAAAATATTATTTTAGAACCTGTTCCCAAAAACACCCTCCCAGCCATAATGCTCTCGTTAAAATATATTGAGAGTAGAACTATTTTAAATGAGAACGAACTCATATGTGTATTGCCGTCCGATCATATAATTGAACCGGTGAACGATTTTGAAAAATGCATACGGCAGGCGGAAACACTCACAGAACAGGATAAAATTATTGTATTTGGGGTGAAACCGACATTCCCCAAGGAAGGATACGGATATATTCTCCTGAAAAGAAAGTTCGGTGCAGGGTATTTGGTGGATACATTTGTAGAAAAGCCTTCGATTCAAAAAGCCAAATTACTTATAAAAAAAGGGGGGTTGTGGAATTCCGGGATATTTTGTTTTAATAAAAAAACATTCCTGGGAGAACTCGCAGCATGTTCACCGTCAAGCTACAAATATTATCAATATACGTATGATGAATTTTGCAGGAATTTTGAAAACATAGTGGCAGATTCTATTGATTACGGGATTATGCAAAAAACAAAAAATGCGGCATTGATCAAATTTAATCTTAAATGGTCGGATTTGGGAAGCTGGGATAGTTATTTACAGTTTTATACCAATGGAAAGGGAAATTTTACCATTGGAGATGCTGAATTTTTTGATTCAAAGAATTGCTTTGCGTATTCGGACAACAGGCTTGTTTGTTTTTTAGGTGTGAATGATGTAATGGCGATTGATGCTGCGGATTCTTTATTGATCGTTAAAAGGGGTTGTTCGGATAATGTAAAAGAACTCGTATCGGCGATAAATAAAAAAGGACTACAACACACAAAGACCGGCAGCACAGTGTACAGGCCGTGGGGGTACTATACGGTGTTGCATGAGCAAGACAATTACAAGGTAAAAGAAATCGGTGTGTATCCCCAAAAAACTCTTTCATTGCAAAAACATAAATACAGGAGCGAACATTGGAATGTTGTTGAGGGGAAAATTGATATATATATAGGCAATACAAAAAAGCAAATACAGAAAAATGAAAGCGTCTTTGTTCCTCAGAATGCCAAACATAGGATACACAATCCCACGGACAAAATTGCAAAAGTTATAGAAGTGCAGATTGGGAGTTATGTAGGTGAAGATGATATCGTCCGGTATACAACCTACAAATAAAAAAAAGTAGGGGAGAAGCATTTGCCCGTTTGGGTGTGAACGCATTTATGACAATTCACAGCAAGTGCTTTGCCCCTACACTACGACAAAAATAGTGACAATTTGATTTTTTGGAAAAAATACTTCGGTTGTTATTTGTTATTATAGAAAGGTGTAATAATGAAAAAATCCTTAGGCGCAAAAGCTATTGCATACCCAACCCCCGTATTTATTGTTTGTTCCTATGATAAAGAAGGCAAACCAAACGCAATGAACGTAGCATGGGGCGGCATATGCTGTTCGAGTCCGCCATGCGTTGCCATCTCACTGAGAAAAGCGACATATTCGTATAATTGTATTGTTGAAAGGCAGGCGTATACGATTAATATTCCGTCTGAAAAATATGCAAAGCAGGCAGACTATTTTGGCGTTGTTACCGGTAAGGATGTGGATAAATTTTCTGCTGCCGGACTTACTCCCATCAAGGGAGAGTTTGTTGACGCACCGTATATAAATGAATTTCCGGTTATTCTGGAGTGTAAACTGCTTCACACCTTCGAAATAGGATTGCACACGCAATTTATCGGCGAGATTATGGATGTTAAGGCGGAAGAATCAGCCTTAAACAATGACGGCGTGCCTGATATTGAAAAGATCCGGCCTATGATATATGCCCCTGAAACACGTGCATATTACGGCATTGGAAGCTGCCTTGGCAAGGCATTTTCTATAGGAAAAAATATATAAAAATTTATGAAACGACACTTTTTCACACTTTCGGTTATATCAATTCTACTTCTGGCAATACTCCATCCGTACAATACTGTTTGCGCCGGACAGGATACGCTGGAAAAGATCAGACAGACCGGCGTATTAACATGGGGTTTTGATGCGGATGGGGGGGCTCCTTATGTATTTCCAGATCAAAGGCATCCGAAAAAATATATCGGCTTTGAAGTAGAAATTGCAGAAGCAATTGCAAAAGAACTTGGGATAAAACTAAATTACTTTCAGAATGAATGGGATAGCATCCTCATGTCTCTCCAACGCGGCGATTTCGATATTGCATTGAATGGTATCGAAATTACACCCGAACGACAGCACTCCGTGCTATTCTCACGTCCATATTTTGTCTTTAGCGAACAAATTGTTGTCCGTGCCTCTGACTTCAAAATCAATACATTTGAAGATCTTCACGGTAAACGGGTAGGAACACTGTACAATACCGTTGCAAAACAAATGCTTGAAAAAATGGGGGACGTGACCATAAAGATATACAGCGGACAGGTAGAACCATTTAAGGATTTACTGGATAACCGCCTGGATGCCGTTTTTGTGGACTTACCTGTTGCTTCCTATTACGCCAAGCCAAATCCCCAATTGAGATTGGTAGGGGGACCGGTAGGGGAGGGATATTATGGCATTGCCTTACGGAAAGAAGATGCTGCGTTAGTGGAAGAACTAAACCGTGTCATTGAAAAACTTTTAAGGACGGGTGAAATAAAAAAAATATGCCGGAAATGGGGACTCTGGAATGCGGCGCAGGAAAAACTTTATTTGCATGAGGGATTATTGCAAAAATATGCTGAAAATCCGCCATCACCTGAAGAGCGAATTCCTTTAATAGTAACTACCTTCGTACCAACGTTATTAAAAGGGGCGTTAGTTACCATTGGCATTTCGGTTTTATCTATGATGCTTGCCGTTTCATTAGGAATTGTATTGGCAGTCATGCGTTTGTACGGCAATACATGGATTAAAAAAATTTCTACCGTATATATAGAAGTATATCGCGGAACACCCCTCCTGATACAACTCTACATTTTATATTACGGGCTTCCCAACATCGGTATCACCATGTCGGCATTCGCCGCAGCCATTTTAGGGCTGGGGATGAATTATGCGGCGTATGAAGCGGAAGTTTACCGAGCGGGCATACAGGCAATCCCGAAAGGCCAAACAGAGGCGGCCTTTTCATTGGGCATGTCGGGGCGGTTAACATTTGAAAAGATTATTTTCCCTCAAGCATTGAGGATTACATTGCCTCCGATTACGAACGATTTTATATCGTTATTTAAAGATTCTTCTTTGGTTTCGGTAATTGCGTTAGTAGAGCTTACTAAAAGTTATAGCATACTTGCGGCATCTTCTATGAAATTCTTTCAACTGGGGATTATTACCGCTTTGTTGTACTTTGGGATGAGTTATCCGCTTTCTCTTTACTCCAGAAGACTGGAGAAAAGGCTAAACGTCTTTTGAAACTGTAGGGGAGAAGCATTTGCGTTTTCGGGCATGAACGCATGTATGCCAGTTATCACAAATGCTTCGCCCATACATCAGCACTATTTTAAATGATTAAAATTCGTGACCTTACAAAACAATACGACCACGAGCCTCTTTTCACAGGTTTTCATCTTGATATTGCAAAAGGGGATATTGTCTCAATCATAGGCCCTTCGGGAAGCGGGAAAAGCACTCTATTACGTTGTATCAACGGACTTGAATGTTTTCAAAAGGGAAAAATTTCCGTTGACGAGCTTACCATATACGGCACGCTCGAACCTGATTACCGCTATAAAAAAAACAATGGTGTAGTAGAAGATATACGCAGAAAAATCGGAATGGTTTTTCAACAGTTTAATCTCTTCCCGCATATGACCGTTTTGCATAATGTAATGGTTGCGTCTGTACATGTTTTGGGGATTAACCATCCTGAAGCCGAATCGAGGGCGATGGGCATGCTTCAGAGGGTTTGTATGGAAAAAAAAGCAAAGAGCTACCCAGGCCAGTTATCGGGTGGAGAGCAGCAGCGCGTTGCAATTGCGCGCGCCCTTACCATGAAACCTGAAGCAATGCTTTTTGATGAACCTACATCCTCGTTAGACCCCGAAATGACAGATGATGTCCTTGCAGTCATAAGGGAATTGGTATCGGAAGGAATGACAACGGTTATTGCGACTCATGAAATGCATTTTGCAAAAAGCATTTCCCGGCAGGTAATTTTTTTGGAAAAAGGGAAGATTGTCGAGTCCGGAAGCCCTGAAATGGTTTTTTGTAATCCTCAAAATATTCGTACGAGAGAATTCCTCAGCCATTTTACCGTATGATCTTTTGTAATAGTTCCGCTTACCGTTTATTTATTTTTTCTGCATTCTTGGCTCCCTCGGCGGTAAACTAATATGATTTTTTTAGGTAAAATGCGGCCTTTTTAAAATGTTGAAACATTTTCAGTAAATTTATTGTTTTACATAATCGTTGGTGGGTCTATTTGGAGAAAGGCTCATCGTTTATTGTAATTTTTATACATGTCAAGTTCGAGAAAGGAGCAAATTTGTGAAGCGTATTGGATTAATTTGCGGAGTATTGGCGATTGTATTTACTTTAGTTACCTATAATGCGGTAAATACGACACTTGCATCAAGTTGTTGCGGAACGAAACAGGCAACCGCCGAGGAAATTACTAATGCAAAGTGTGCTGTTTGTGGTAAAGCAAATGAAGCGGGAAAAGCAGTCATTGTAAAATGCGAGGAAAAATCAATTACGCTTTGTTGCGAGGGGTGTGCGGCCGCATTTAAAAAGGACCCATGCAAATATTGCAATGATGAAAAATGCGAAAAGAGGAAAGAGCAACATTGATTAGGTTTTTAAAAAACTTCAATAAATAAGTCTGATAGTATTTTGCATATTAACCCTGACAGGGGTTCCAAACCCTGTCAGGGTTTTTTTATGTAATGTTTGCCCTGTATCAATTTAATAAATCAAAAACTGCAAACCTTGTTTGTTCAATCCTGTATTTCATAACTTTGAATTTTTAAATCAGGATTGAGAGCAGTAAATGTTTTTTCAATTGTTTCATATAGTTTTTTTGTGTATGCCTTCGTATCATCGACCTCTTTACCCTCGGTTTGGTAAGTTATTTTTGTAAAATATTTTGTCAATCCCAGGTCAGAGGCGTCTGTTATTCCAAAATTCCAACCTATATCAACCGGTTCAATGCCAAATTCATTAAATTTATCTAATAATTTGTTCTTCATCTGTACGGGAATATTATCCTGATCCCTCAATGATATGCTAAATACAACCTTTTTTTTCACATGTCCCTCCATAAAAAAACCATTTTCCCAGTAAAATGTAAACGTCATTAGTCAGACGCATCCGTATTAAGTTACGATTGCCCGTCCAGTGATTATTAAAACCAGATTACAGACTGTAGTATAGTAACCGTAGTGCATCAGTAAATCAAGATCCGGCAACGTATATTATAAATAATACCTTTGGCGATAACTATGCAATACCTATGTAATATAATCTATTATATACTCAAGAAGTTCACAAAATGTGATTTCACAAATGCTATAACTATTTATGTCAACAAAAGTTAAATTTAATTTAGAAATCTCTAACAGAATAATTGCATCAACTATTACATCGTTTCGTTAAGACGAAGCAATCTCTTGTTTCCAAAAGACTTAAGATTGCTTCGCTGTCGCTCACAATGACGGTATCAATGTAGATATTTTAATAAAACGCTATACTAGTTTTCATCTTTTTCCATACCGTGGAAATATAATAAGTTATGATCATATATGCATTAGGGGATAAAATATTTATTGAATATTAATAGCAAATATGAGATATTACTTCCTGTATGTGTGTATCTTTCGTATTGGCATGCTATTACGTAAAATAGATATTAATTTTTACTTTGGAGGATGATTTATGTCGGCAATATTAAAAGAAAACGTTTTGCAGGAAAAAAGTAGGAAGAATGGCAGTAAAGGTAAAGTAGAAAAGATTATGGATACTATCATTAAAAAACCAACTACAAAAACTGTTGTAAAAGAAGTTACAGAAAAAGAACAAGACTCCGTACCTAAAAGCACTGTAATTAGAAAATATATATTTAGTAATGAAATATTAATCGAAGGTGAAAACATTGACGACCTTAATGATTTGAGAGCTATTATAGACAAGGAGTTTAAACCTTCAAACGAAATTGAGTCGTTTTTCGCTGACAGGATAGTTTCTAGTATATGGCGGATGAAAAGATGTCTAAATATAGAGAAGCAGATTATTGAACATGCCTCTTCCGGTATTCAGGAATATGAACAGGGATTTTTCACATCTAAGAAGAGAACAAAAAATGAATTGCAACAATTAAAGGCATTAAAAATTATTGAAGAAAAAGATAAGATGAGCGAAATAATGAAATATGAATCATCTCTGGAAAGGCAATTCTATCTTGCATTGCGTGAATTGCGCAAAGCAAAAAGGATAGACACAAAACAGACAACCAAAACACAGAAAAAGACAAAGTAAGTGGAATTTGTTTAAATAGGTGCGAATATGCCATAAGAACGTAGTTTCGACTTAAATCCATTATAAACACAACATAATATACATTATCAGACGTTGTAATTTTGTGGTGATATATCTTTCTATTCTTACAGCCACTTACTGTTTTATAAATATGGATGTTAGATAATGCCCCTTTTTTAATCTGTTCTGGGGTATTTTCCAGATGTGCAAGAAGTATGTCCATGCCATAGACCTTTTCCCACCAAACACATTTTTCCCCATACTACAAGTGAACGATATGCATGCGCACATTCATTAATTATATAACCTTTATCATCTATTATTGTTGCGCATACACTGCTATTTTCTCTTAGAAATTCGTATTTTAATCCCTTTAATGCACTGTGTAGATAAAAAGCGTTTTTTGTTTTATCAAAACCATAGCTCAAGGTGACGATGTAGGGCTCGTTTTTCCTGCACATTGCTATAGTGATGTATTTCCCCTTCTTTATAATATCGAGTATTTCATCAAACTCCTTTATTTCTCGTTCTTTCTTTTGTAAATGATATCGGCGCATAATTAATATAGGGACACTTCCCTTAAAAAATGTCATTGCGAGGAGTGGAGCGACGAAGCAATCTCTTGTTCCCAAAAGACTTAAGATTGCTTCGCTGTCGCTCACAATGACGGTATCAATGTAGATATTTTGTAACTATTCAGCGAAAATAATTTAGAATTTACTTGACAGCAGAAATGTTATAAAAAAGCAATTTACTTGGTAGTGTTTGTATATGTTTGTAAAGGCGTTAAAAACAGGCAACAAGATGCCGTGCATAGAGACGTGTGTGGGGTCTTTGTTCAGTGATAGAATTTCGAGTTCCAATCTCTGACTCTGTTTTGCCTTTTTTACAAGGCATTTACAAGATCTTCTTTTAATACCACCTTTATTTTAGGCTTTTTGATTTCCAGTATAAGCTCAATAACCTCTTTTATATTATGAATGGCCTCCTCTATTGTTTTCCCCTGAGTAAAACAATTTGAGTGTTCCTTGCACTGTGCAATGTAAAACTTTTCCCCCTTGGCTATGGTAACGGTAAATGTTTGCATTGGTATACCTATTTTTTAGTTAAGTGGTATATTCCTGTGTTGTTATTCTTGCTATGAGAATATCTTGATCCCCCGAATCGTATAAAATAAGGGCAGGCATTTTAGAAATGTCCTGCAAGTCAGTATGGGGAAATCTCACAAGAATAATTTCGCCAAAGTTATAGGTTGTCATATATGGCATCCTTTTCCGAGTAACCTTTCAGAAACTGTGACATCGCAAAGTTATTCCACGCTGTTTCCTCATCATCAAGCAAAAGCATGATTCTTACCTTTGAATCAGGTTTCAGTTTATCCTTAAGACCTTTTGGAATAGACAAATGCCCATCAGGCAAAACCTCTGCATAATATTCATAAGCTTTCATGTTTTACACTCCTTAAATTTGATGATTAAAATAACATTTTCCCGCTCCGCAAATTGGCAATTATTCGCTCAATGCGTTTTTCTGCTCTTTGTCGTAAAAGACTAATGCAATCCAATACCTCGTTTTTTAAATGATTAAGCTGTGTGCATGTCAAGAATTCTTCTTCTTGATTCAGGATGGAGTTATGAAGAAGTAGCAGAGGCGCTCTTGTTAGACGATCAAACAATCAGGAATTACGAAAAACTATACAAAGATAAAGGTTCTGACGGGCTTTTATCTGACAATTATGTTGGCTGTGTACCAAAACTCACCTGCGAACAAAAGGTGGAGTAGGACAAGGTGAAATCCAGCGACAACCATTTGCGATATTTTACAAACGTTAAGAGTTGGGTTGGGTTGGGTTTCGCTTTGCTTTCTCTTCGAGTCGTACATCATCCAACCTGGTTTAATATTTAAGATGCGACCCCAAGTCTCCTCCTATTTCTACTCCAACTAATCTCGATTGAACCTTTGGAGATAACTGCTTTACTTTCACATAGGTAACTTTTCCTCCTCCGGCCTCGATCTCTTTTGCCATAGTGAGATTAAATTTTTTAAGCTCAGGGTCGAATTCTGGCAGAAATATAATTACTTTTTCTTCTGTTAAAAGTTCATCCATCTCAGGATGGTCTAAAATATATTTACTAAACTCTGTGCTTAATCCAGAGTTCCTCATAAAAAAATCCTTACTTTTTCCCTTCATACTCTGTACCTCCTAAGAAGGTTTGTTTATACAGTTTCCAATTCGATTTAATATCGTACTCAGCAAAAGTCAATGCCTCATTATAATCTTTGACAAATATAGGTGTTTTTTGCTTATTATAGTCAAACAAATCAGATTTTCGAAATTTGCTCGCCAATAATTTGAAAATTTTCAGTTAAAAGAGTAGACAATTCATCTGTATACTCGTTAATATTTTTGAAAAAACTTAAACATTTGTTTTTAAACTTCTCATAAGTATCATAATACTTGTTATACAATATTTTTTTGCGAAAGAATTTCCATAATCTTTCAATGAGATTTAAATTGGGTGAATAGGAAGGGAGAAATTTGATCTTTATTCTCGAATTTGCAAGGTATTCTTTGACCAACTTAGACCTGTAATATTTAGCATTATCAGAGATTATGTAAATAGTACCGGCTTGAGCATACCTTGACTCTATTTCATGGAAAAGCTTTATTGTTGATTGAGCATTGATGCTTTCATCTTCCCGGATTGTTACTTCAAAGGTTTCTATGTCAATAGCCCCGTTTAAATTTATTCTTTTCCTGCCGGTATTAGAGGGTATTTCCTTCTTTTTGCCTTTCTCTATCCAGCAATATGCAGACGTAGAATTGTGCTGTGGATGAACTCCATCCATAAAAAGTATCTTATCTCCAGGGGCTTTCTCTTCTTTGAGTTGTTTGTAGTTTTCGATAAATTCTTTTTGTTTTTCAGGGTTTGCTTTGCCTGGAACTATTGTAGTTTTCTTGTAAGTAAAGCCTAATCTATCGAGGGTATGTACCATTCCTTCGGGTGTATAGATTTTATTGAATGTCTGTTTTACATATTCAACAATTTCTTTTGCCGCGCTATAGTTGTTTTTCCTGATATGATCTTTTAATTGTTCTTCTTGTTCGCAAGTGAGTTTTGGCATACAGCCAACATAATTGTCAGATAAAAGCCCGTCGAAACCTTTATCTTTGTATAGTTTTTCGTAATTCCTGATTGTTTGATCGTCTAACAAGAGCGCTTCTGCTACTTCTTCATAACTCCATCCTGAATCAAGAAGAAGTATAGCTTTGATTCGGTCGGCATGACGTCTATGAGGCTCTTTCTTATGTGCTTTTTTAAATTCTATTCGGGTTTTTTCACTGAGAAATGGATTCATGCAGAATTTAATACTCTAGAAACAATTCAAATGCAAGAAAAAAACAGATTTTTATAAAAATAAATGCTTTTTACTATACCTTCTTTGTCTAATAAATCGCGATGGGCGAAACCGTGTTCTGTATCATATCTCACCACAGGCAGCCACTTGCCTTAAAATTTGGTTTCGTATTGTACAGCAAAACGGATAACTTGTCTTTTGAATCTAATATGACAATGACGATATCTGTCTTCCGACGTTAACATTACGATAAATTTTATCTCTTTGATACTGGTCATGTCTACCCCAGATTCATCTTTTTATCATTTTACCACAAGCAATTTTCTTAATACGTATATCCGATATACATTTTTTGTTAAATAAGTCGTGTTGAGTTGAGTTGAGCGAAGCGAAACCCAACGATTCAAATTATTCAGGCCAACCTGCGAAACTCGTTACATCAAAAAGAAAGTCCCAGTTTCACTGCCGTTCGCGACATTTAACCGTTGGGTTTTGTGCCTCAAGCCCAACCTTGCTGGGTACGCCAATAATAGAGATTTGACCCCTCAGGTCATCTTCTCCTTTAACTCCAATTGACATACCTTAAATGATTGAAATTTATTGTATCAATATTTTTTACCTGCATAAAACTAACAAGTGGCCAATCATCTGACAAAACAAGGTATTCCCCTTTCACTAAATTTATAATACCAGAATCCGTAAGACCGTACTTTTTAAAATGTTCTAATTTACTGATATGGCGACTGGGAGTATAATATTCATCTAACAGTTCAATATGTTTAGCAAATTCTAACTTAAATATCTCTGGTAGCTTTCCACACAAATTGCTTACCTCCGTCAAAATGTTAGGGGTAGTAACTACCTTTTTAAAATACTTAATAAAGGACTCTAATAGTTCAAAATCTTCGATGTTATATTTTTGCGTTCTTTTAAAACATTGAATGGTCGATTGATTATATGTGCCGACAAAAAATAATATAAGGAGATTTGAATCTATCAGCACGCCTTTATTACGATATTTATTAAAAATTTTTATATAATCCATAAATTCAAAACTCCTGAAATGTATTTTTCAGTAAAAAACATCCAAGTCTAACAATTATAGTTAGATATGTGATAGACAGAAAGAAGTCGTTTCCTTGCTGATTGGAAAATGATGTGATCCCTATTTTCATAAAAAAGGAGTATTGTCCGCCGAATCTGCTTGTGTGGTGCATACATACAGGAAAATAAGCAACATGGATACGTGTGAGCGACTGCACTTCTTGCAATTTGGCATCAAACAGAATTCCACGGATCAGAAGTTCTGAATTTGGTCAGGTTTTCTAATTTGCATTGATAAGACTTTGCCTGATTCAACATCTATCTTGAAACGCTTATATTCTCTCCCTGTCTTTCTAAGAGGAAGTGTGACAGAAAAAGGTTTGTCTATATCGTAACCAAGTGTTATATACCAATATTTACCATCTCCCGAGACCTCTACCTCTTCAAGGGTTAAATTACTATACTTATTTTCAAATAAAGTCGTGAAATATTCTATAGCTAATTTGCTGGCTTGTTTTACATCTATCATTTGAGACTCCTTTTACCAAAAGATTCTTATAAAAGTAAATTATAGGTACACATCCCTAAAAAATATGGGATGTGTACCCTAATTCCCCTCAGTTTTGCCCCCCAGTCCTGTGTTGCAGGTTTATCTTATTTTTTAAAAGTATCCTCGGCATCGGGTAAAAACGTTATTTTATGCATAGTTCTTCCCAGAGGAATTTCCAGTCTTTTCCTTTTCCCTGCATATCATCCTGTCTTGCTTTGCGCATTCTTTTTCTTTATACACCTTCAGAATTAAAACCATCTGCAATCAGAATTCCGCCGTCCGAAATCCTGTCTGCCTGACGGAATACCCTGTTATTTTACCGTAGTTTCTTTTGTTTTCAGCCTTTTCGGTATGTGCTTTATGCCAAGGAGTCCGTCAATTGACAGATCTTCGTCAATAAGCGGCCAATGTATGCCGTACCCGGTAGGGCATATCTCGAAGTATTCTCGCTCTTTCTGTGTTGCTTTTTTCAGCCGTTGCGATATCTCGGCTATCTTAAACGAATGTTGTTTTCCGTCTATCTTCATACGAATTTCATCTGCGGTGATTTCAAGGTTTTCCACTATATGAGCTTTTTCCATTACCATTTCCTTTCTTCAAATTTCTCCCATTGCTCAACGATGTAGTCGAAATGTTCAAAAATAATTTTACGCACGATTCGTTTGTCTTTATTATTCATATTATAACTATGCGCCTCTTCGATTTCAAAAAGCTCTTTATCAAGCCAGTATTTGCATCTTTTCTCTGATTTCTGGCAATGCACATGAATAGACTCATTGCTTTCGTTTGCAAAAAAGTAAATCCTCCAACCATTTATGTATAAGATTGTGGGCATTGATTTTATTCTCCTAATCTGAGGAAGACAGAAAATACAAGAATACCGGGTTTTAAATTTCCTGTGATTCTTGCTTTCTCTTCGAGTTGTGCCTCAATCCAACCTGGCTTAATATTTAAGATGCGACCCCAAGTCTCCCCTAAGTCTTTCCTCATATTATCATTTAAAACCAATTTTTCTTACAGTATCTTTTTCTCCTTCAGAGAAAATTTCAAAGTCTTTTTCATAATCTTCTTTAATTTTGTTGAATATAAATTCATAAAATTTTTCAAAATCCTCTGGACTATTCCCATTAATCTCAAATTTTTCCTCAAAAGTATTAATTTTGACAATAAAACGTTCATTAATTTTCTTAAGAAGGATGTGAATTGTTACTATTTCGCGTGGTGTTATTATCTCATGCGATTCATATAAGGTGAGCCCAATCCGAAAATGCCAGAAGGTATCGTCCTCTAAAGTCATTACACCTCTTAGCGATTGAAAAGAATCATTATCAGGTATAACTTGGTCTTTGGGAGAAAAGTACTTTATTTGTTCTTTAGGACATTCAAAATGATCAATCATCCCATTGACTAATTTTTCAGCAAAATTAACACACTCGTTTTTATAATCGAAATATTTTTTTCTTGATAGGCGATATGAATTACACAGTTCTTCAAATTTTGTCATTTTAGACTCCTTTGATTTTATTAATATATGCGCTATATAACGTCATTGATATATTATTCAACTTTAAACTCCGGAGAATCCCAAATAACTTCCATTTCTTTAAATTTATTTCCAGTTCTCTTAATTGCTTCTTTTGCCCCATATTGAGCAAAAAAACCGGCTAATTCTCCAATTTTTGTTGCAGGCAACGCTGTTATGTCCTGTTCATCACTTGAGGTGAGATACAACCTTGTAGGTTTCTTGCCAATTCTTTTTTCAAATTCTTTTTTTTTGATTACTATTCGAATTAATATATCTAGCTCCATATTCTTATCTTCCATTACATCTCTAAGGCATCCCTCAAAAACTGCTACATCAGGACGTTTCTTATAATCAATCATCTTGAGCCAGATCTTATAGCATTTTTGCAAAATCAAATTGCCTTGTTCATTTACCATTTCTGACGTCAAAGAAAAATCACTATCTATTCCGATTTCATATATCTCTCTACCGTATGGTGTTAAAAGGTTATTTTTGTTTAACCATTCCATAATGATTTTAAAATGAGTTTTTGCAGAGTCCAGATCAGTACAATTTTTGCCCTCTGGATAATGCCATTTTACTTTGTCATAAACTTTTATTTTTTTCATTTTAAGCCCTCCGCCAAATTTCGGTTTTTATATTTGATGGAAATATTATTAGTTCACCTGTTTCAGGCAATCTTATATAATTCCCTCCTTGTTCACGAATTCGTTCTTCTTTTGCTAATTGCATTTCCTTTGGAGCTTTTTCAGATGTAACTTCGATAGACTTCATGATTTCTCTATCTGTTCCTATCAAGAAATCAATTCTCCTTGCTTCTCTTGAAACCGTATCCCTGACGATTTTACCTTCTTTATCGCATAGATAGCGTTCTGGGAAAATTTTGTAACCATCTTTTTCAGGATAATTTTCTTTTAATTCACTAAAAACATTTTTCTCTCTGAAATCTCCCATTTCGTAATTAATCTCAACTTGCGTTTTGTATTCTTTGAGTCTTTGAGAAAATGCCTCATCTTGTGCCTCTAAAGACTCCAGAGAATTGTTTTTAATAATATCCAATTGCTCGCTGAGTACAGACTCTTTTAAACCTGTTTCTGTAGCCTCCTTTGGAATTTCTCTAACCGCCATTTCTTTGGCAGCATGTGCCATAGCACTTGCTGAAATAGGTTCCATCATTAATTGGTCCTCCGATTTTATTATTGCATTACATGATATAGAATCGCATTACATATTGAATTATCTACTATAAGAAAATAGTCTTTTATAATCCTCTCCAAGACGAAACTATCAAAATGATTTAGTTTTTTGTCAATATGATATTTGCGTACCAATTTTGTAATAATTTCACAAATACCTTCTTTCGTATTTTTTACATTCCAATAATTGGCTATTAACTCTTTTAGCCTTTCTAACGAGTCATGTTTTTCCTCTTTAATTAATTCTTTTGCAATACTTATCAGCCCCGTTGGAAACTTCCATCCAATACAGTAAACTCCACGTGAAAATATTTCAGTGATTTGATGGACGATAAAATGTTGTATTGTATCTGTACCAAAATAGTTGATATAGTTGTTCTCCACACAAAGCTTTTTTAATTCACCTTGAACTTTCGCAAGAAGATGATTAAATTCATCATCGTTTAAAGTAAGAAGAGAATTTAAAAATTTAAAAACAATTTCTTTACCCGCCTTACCAACGCAAGACTTAAAGTCATTTAATTCCAGATAAATATCTTGCGGTAATAACTGTTTATTCTGTGCTAAACTTTTCACATTTTCATTACTTACTTGCCATGAATCATCTGAATAATTAATTTCTACCTCAATGGGTTTGTCCATTCCTTCTTTGTGACATAAGGCATGTCCTGTCTTTAATGAACCTAAATAAAGTGCATCTTCATCCGATTGGTTCAATGAACCTGCCAGTAATGTTTGATCGTCTTTTGAAACCAACCGGTGGACTATTTTAGTGTTAGTGTTTTTTATAACATCAGGCGCTATTTTTGTAGGTATTTGTTCTACAACAATAACTCCCTGGCCCAGAGCGCGCATTTCCGCTATGACATTGCAAAATGTTTCAACAGCTTTGCCTTTTGGGTTGCCAACCATTTCCATTTGGCGTTCAGTGTTTACATTCTTTAATAATCTATGCGCCTCCTCTATAATCAACAGATGTTCCAGCCCTCTTTTTTTAACAATTGGACTTGTGGCAGGATTTGTTAATTGTCTGTATTCAGTGATAAATACCAGCATTAGCCCAACTAAAAATGCCTTATCATCGTCATCGGACAATGGTTCTAACTCAAAAATTGCGGGGTACGCAAGCAGGTTTTGAATATTCGGAGGCATTAATGTATTAAACATGACACCCTTAGCGCCTACACAAAGGCTCTCCAATCGCGTAATAATGGCAGCTTGTATATTATCTTTCAACTCCCCTCTGTACTTTGATTCGCTCACATAAAGCTCAACTTCTTCTTTCAGGTCATTTAACGTGGGAAAACAAAATTTTGCCTCATCATGTTTATATAATGAAACGTTTTCTTTGTTTCTTAAAGGCTCTCCTTCTTTAAATAGAAAGGGATGAGTGCCTTTCGTTAAATTCCATCCCTTCTTTTGATAAATAGTGTGTAAACATTTTTCTACAATATGAGGCATAGGACCATACATTGAAAAGCTTGCATTAAAAATGGCTTTCAAGTAGTCAATATGGGTAGTTGGAGAGACACCAGGGATTATATAAAATGGATTAAATTGAATAGGAGAAACTGTCGTATCTCCGATGGTATATATTCTGAGGATATTTTTAAATTTTCTATTTCTTAGGAGTTGTCGGTAATCTCTTTTCGCGGATTCAAGAAGTAAAAAGGGCACGTCAATATTTTTAATTAATTGCCTTGCCGTGTTTGATTTTCCACTACCAGTTAATCCACAAATAAATATGTGTTTGGAAAAGTCTTTCTGTGTGATATTAAATGATGAGGCAGGTATTGGTTTCCCAAAGTCACATATTTTGCCAATTTCAATATGCTGTTGTGCAGTATCTAGTTGTGTATCTGTCATGCTAAGATTTGGAATCCTTCTTATCTCATAGCCAGGCAGTGATTCAATGGGCGGAGAAGCAATTTGTGCCAGTTCTTCGCTTGTAATATAGGAACACAAACTTTTTGGGAATATCTGACTGATATTGTCAACCTTTGGTATTAAGAGAATCTTGTTTTTGTCAATAGAGGCAAAGATAGATTGTGCAGGGAAATTTTCATCTGTTGGTTTTCCCAATTCCCCCAAAAAGCTGCCTGCCAGCTTGTCTCTCCCTTCTGTAGTTGCAGTAGCAAATGTAATTGACGTTTCCCAGAAACCTACATTCATACCTTTTTTTAGCCTTTTTAGGTAATTATCTGATATTTGTTCTAACTCTTTTGCCATACCATCTTGAATTTCTTTATTCAACGTTTGTCCCCAGTGTTCTTCAAAACTTTTTCCAGTTTGTTCGCATCCTGATTTTTGTTTGCTATAACTATAAATTAAACCTGCCCAAAAACCTTCTTCATTATGTGTACTATCCTTGTTGCGCAAAACCTTTACGCTCTCAACAATCTTCGCAATTAAACCTTCAGCAAGTGTTTTACTTTCTGTTATCGTCTCAGACTTTTGCTCGCCTCTACTTCCTCCACCTTCCGAACCTTTCGTTTGAACAGCAAATTGGTGGCAAACATCTCTTGCCTTTAATACATTTAAAAACTGTTGGGATAATTCATCTGGTAAAATAGGCTTTGAAATAATTGCCAGAACAAATTCTTCGCCATAGAGACTACGAATTACAGAGGAGATATTGAAATGTTGCTTTTCATCCTCAATTTTTATGGTAGGGATTCCAGAAATGATACCGCCATATTTTTTATCCGAAATCATATCAGGAAGGTTTATTGTTCGGTCTAGCTTTGTTTTTGAGCCTGGAATGACGCCTTCTACTATACTTTGGAAAACTTCTGGTTTTGTAGTATTTATTCCACTATGGGTGTTGAGTTGGAAACCAATATATACCTGTAATTTGTCTTTTTCTCCCTTGAACACTGTTATGACGCTATTTTGTGATTTGTAGGATGCTGCCAGAATATTGAGAAATCGTTTCCTGATTAATTCCGGTATGTCTTCTCTATTGTTTGCTATTGTAATTTCATAGATTGGAAAGAAATAGATTCCGCCCAAAAAAGGTGTTTCTTCCAATTTGTTATTAATTGTGCTATCAATCGATAGTGGTGACCAAGGAAGTATATTTTCAAACAAACTTTCAATTTCCTTAACCGTTTCTTTATTTTTTACGATTGTTTCTTCCGTCATTGATCTATCCCCCCAAAACCTTCGTTTTTGCAAAACATCTCGAATTCACTAAAAAATTTGTTTGTTAAATGATCAAATTCTTCTATCAACTGTTTCTTCGTTGCACTGAGAAATGATTCAATGTCTTTTTCAAATTGTTCCCGTGCCTTTGGCAGCATTCTTTTGTAAGCAATACCTGCTGTTGTGCCAGATAGTGCGAGGGCAACAATTCCTGCAATTACCTTTGGCCAAAGACCCGAAAAAATAAAGAATGCAATTAAACCACCCGCTAATAATGTACTACCCCCGGTAATACAACTGCCCAGAACCCTTGGGTCATGAGAACAAATTAAATTATCTGACTTGAATTGAAATGATCTCTCAATCATTTCTTTAAAACCCTTTTTATAAAAATTATTTCTTGTGTCTATAGGCGCTTTTTTAAGGTAGGTTGCGGCATCATCCAGGAGTAAATTCCGTAGTGTATCAAGAAGTGCATTCGTTCTTGATGCAATCATACCAGACAAACCATCAACGATTTGATTTTTCACCTCGTCAATGCTGTAATTGCCATTAAGATTGTACCTTCTTTTAATATCTGCTTGAAGTTCCGTAAAGGCATTATCAACTACCGAATAAATTTTTTGAGTCCCCGTTTTTAAAATCATTTTAAGGTTTCTCCTTTCCCTGATATGATAGATATTTGATTTTTTACTTCTTTCAGTTTCCCTTTTTCTTCACCTTCTTTATCACTTCCTATATCTTCTAACTTTTTTTTTAATTTCTTAATATCTTTTATATGTCGATCATTCGTTTTGCTTTCTTCTAATAGTTCGTTTAGGCTTTTTTTTCTTTCTTCAATAAGGTTGTCAGTCTCTCTTATAACTGATTCGCAATATTTATTGACAATAGGCTTAATATGCTCCTTTTGTAAATTGTCTACTCGTTTCCAATTTTCATCTTTTAATTCTTTTTTTAATTTTTCCAAATATTTTGCATTATTGAATACCTTAATAGTACCAGTTTTAACTTTCTCAAAGTATTCTCTTGTGTGTCGATAAACCCATAAAGTATACCATTTTCTTTCTAACTGTGTCTTTTTCTCATCTTTATAATCATCTCTTTCATCGTAAGAACTTTCCATTGCAGCGGTTTTTAACGTATTTACATTAACGGTTGGAATGGTAATATCATATTTCTCTTTAAATTCGACTTTTTTCTCATTGAAGTAATTTAATACTTCATCAGATATTTCTTCTACCACTTTATCTGTCACTGTCCGTATCATGTTTTCTATATTTTCACACTCTTTGAAAATTTTATCCTCGGAATCCTGTAATAAAATATTGTCTACAGATTCTTTAATTTTTTTGATGTTATCCATATATAAGGCTTGTTCTCCGCCGTATTTATATCCCAATTTTCGTACAAATTCCCCTTTATCATATTCGTATTCTTTAAGGGCATCCATTAGCTCTTTGATTTTTATTTCCAATTTTTGAGGCTCTTCTATTTTCATTCCTTTAAGTTTTATATTTTCTTTTAATATTTCACTTTGAGATTTGTAGCCTTCTTTAATACTTTCTAAAATCTCTTGTAATTGTTGGAGTGGAGCTTGGGTAGAAAACTTTTCAATGATTTCCTCCATTTTGTCAAAATTTGACATCTTTTTTAACTCATCTGAATATTGTTTTTTGTTTTCTTTAAAGGGAATACTTTCAAGGATTTTCAATTTATTATTTATTACAACAATTTTTTCCCTTAATTCTTTTTTTGTATCATTGCTGGCTTTATTTAACTGTTCAGATAGTTCAGTCTTCTGTTTTTTATAAGTATCAATTAATTCGTCTGGAGTTTTATATTTTTCTAATTCAAATTGCAATAATCTGCATAGGCTATCAACACCAATGATTTTTTCTTCAGATATTTCAGA
Source organism: Candidatus Kuenenia stuttgartiensis (assembly GCF_900232105.1). Lineage (NCBI taxonomy): Bacteria > Pseudomonadati > Planctomycetota > Candidatus Brocadiia > Candidatus Brocadiales > Candidatus Brocadiaceae > Candidatus Kuenenia > Candidatus Kuenenia stuttgartensis. Next base: position 3,982,075 of record NZ_LT934425.1, on the reverse strand, counting down.
TATGTCTTCTCTGATTTCATCTTTTTTTAAATCAAGCTCGTCTTTATCTTGTGCTTTAGTAAAGACCAGAAACAGTGTTTCCTTTGGTCTGTCAGGAATTACTTCTCTGTAAAATTCACGAAAAGATGTGTGTTCTGCCGGTGTTTCAAGCGACCGGACAAATATTATTGCATTCGCTCTATAAATGGATTCCCTGGTTCTTCTTTGTATTCCACCTCTTGCATTTACCCCAGGGCTATCTACTACTACCAAATCGCTGAAAGAGTACTGCAATGGATATACAAAATGGATTTCCACAGGTATTTTTGACTTATCTTTGTATTCTTCTATATAACTTTTTATAAGGCTTTCCTTTCCTGTTAAGGAGGAATATTCCCCTTCTCTTTCTAATGCTTCTATTGGTATCTCTGCTATGTCATTAAGTAAATAGCCATCAATAACAGTAGTCGGTATATCCCTGTATTTTGTGTCCACAGCAGCGATCTTTTTAAGCTCATTATTAAGGTCTTCTTTGTTTTCCGATTCAAAAATAGTTTCTACGTTTTTACCTTCATTATCTTTATTACCCCAGACAACCTTAATATACTTTCTTCCGTTTTCGTCTTCTTTGGGTTTTTCAATTTCAATAATTGCCTTTGTATTTTGCAAGACACCGCTTGGTAACACTTCTTCTTTCAGTAAGGCATTTATAAACGTTGATTTGCCCGCCTTTACTTCACCAACAACGGCTAAAATATATTTGCTATCTTCTAAATTTTTTTTCATTGCATGGAAACCAACGTCTTTAGTCTCCGGCCGATCTTTCAAATAAATATCTGCCAAATCTAAAACTGCCTGTTTTTTCTGCTCATAATGTTCTAGCGTGAGTTTATCACGAAATAAGGTGTAAGACAAAGACATCAAGTTGCAATCCAATGATTTGTATCGGGTTGCGACTTTTTTTGTCTAAAAAATTATGTATACACTGAATAATACTATATTTATATTGCATTATATGCCTGTATATACTATTATACACGGAGTATTAATCTATTACGTATACACTAACAACTAATAGCCATGGCTACCATTCAATCTAAAAACTCCAGAGGTTATAAATATTGGTATATTGTCGAATCGCGGCGCGTTAACGGCAAGCCCAGGCCCATCGTCCTGGCCTATCTTGGCAAGGCAGACGATTTATTAAAACAACTGCAAGGTCTTACCGAAAAATTACGGCTCAAATCTTATTCACATGGCGCGGTAGCCGCATTGCTAAGTGTGGCCAATGCCCTGGACGTCCCTTCCGTGATTAATAAATATATAAAGTCGCCACGGCAGTATTGTGCTAAAAAACCTGTTCGAAATAATCTGACCGCCGGAAGTACCCTCTTGTTGGGTGCCGTGGGGAGAGTGTGTGTGCCTACCAGCAAAAGAGGATGGTGGGATTGGGCAAAGACGACTACTGCCGAATACTTACTCAGACACAGCTTGAGTAAAATAGACAGTCAGCATTTCTGGGATTTGATGGATGCACTTCCTGAAGAATCCATTGCAGAAATCGAGCGCGAATTAATTGAAAAGACATTTAAAACATACAACCTTCAAAGCGACACACTGTTTTTTGATACAACCAATTTTTTCACGTATATCGACACAACTAATCTGCGATGCACTATTGCCCGGCGGGGGAAAAACAAACAAAAGCGATACGATCTCAGGCAGGTCGGGTTGGCGATGGTCGTTACACGTAACGACATGATACCGTTGTTTCACCATACCTATCAGGGGAACATGGCGGATGCAAAGGTGTTCAGCGCGGTTCTTGAGACGATAAAAGACAGGATGACCGGATTAGGTTTCGACAGCAAAAAGCACACTATTGTTTTTGATCGTGGAAACAATTCCATGGACAATATGGCTATTGTAGAGAGATTGGCATTGCATTACGTTGGAGCGCTTACACCGTATCATCACAAGCAGTTGGTAGGGGATGCCATGTGTAATTTCAGGGAATATGACGTTGACGGCAGTAAGATACAGGTGTACCATGACAAACGGGTTATTTGGGGGCAGGAAAGAACCGTTGTCGTATTTATTTCCGAGAAATTAAAGGTTGGGCAATTAAGGGGAATGTCTCAGTCTCTGGAAAAGGCAGAACATCAGTTAAAGCTCTTACAGCAGCATCTGTGTAATCCAAAGGGAAAGATGCGGGACAAAGAGGGTCTGGAGGATACGATAAGAAGTGTAGTGAAATGTCAATTTGCGAAGGATGTTATCGATTGGTCGTTAAAAGAGGTATCTGAAGGCAAGTTTCAATTGAATTTTTCAATCGACCAGAAAAAGCTCGAAGAAATAGAAGGGGAACTGGGGTTCAGGATTCTTATGACAGACCATCACGATTGGGATACCGCGGACATTATAAAAGCCTACTATGGGCAATCAAAAATTGAACATGCCTTTAGAAATCTCAAGAACCCCTATCACCTTGCTTTAAAACCGCAATTTCACTGGACGGATCAGAAAATCAGGGTGCATTTTTTTATTTGCGTCCTCGGATACCTAATGGCGGCGATTGTGTGGTATCAGGCAAAAGCGCACGCACAATTTAGTGGAACGTTAGATACCCTGTTAGACACCCTTAATAATATAAGGCTTTCTGCTATGCTTGAAGAAACAAAGGCCAGAGGGAGAGTTAAGGCTACCTACAAATTGGAAGAAATGTCCGACAAGGAATCTCTGTTGATGAATGCGTTAGGCATTATGGATTTCCACAAACATCGGCTGAAACTTCAAGGACTCAGTGTATACAATTGATGTTGTGCTTAACGCATTGACTGTATTTATGTTACGTTGCTTCATGCCTTATTTTGTGATAAACTCACGCTAGCATTTATTAACTCCTCGTATTTACCTAAATTAACCTTGCATTTGCCTTTTACTTGTGGTAGTTGCAATTCAGCGATACAACCAGAAACATAGTTTCGACTTTCTTTAAAACATCCACCATTTTGCTGTTTTTTGGTGGTTACATTTTTTCGTAAACCATTCGGACAATTTCCCCTCCGTATTTATGTTCAAGCCTTCTTATAGTAAAATGCGCCTTGGCGGCATCCTGAAAATGATTTATAAAGAGCGTGTTAATTATTGCTCCACCGGCAGCGCCGATTAACGGTATCGCAACGCTTGCCGCCTTTTCTGTTACAACAATACCGTAACGAGTTGCTATTTTCTCAATAAATTTTACAATTTGCGGGGCAAGCAGCCTTTCTGTTTCCTCGGTAATTGCCTCAACCCCTGCCCTTTGCGCAATGTATTCTGCCGCTTCGGTAAGGAGTTTTGCCAGTGCGCCTCTTACTGCATAATAAGACGATTCATTTACATTTTCAGGTTTTATGTCCGATCCTAAAGCAAAGACGCTTAAACATTCCATGCGGGTTTTATAATCTGTAATATCAAAACCCTGTGACCGCGCATGATCGGCAATGGAACGGAGCATAATGACTGTAGATATTGGCAATTCGAATGGCAGCGCTATCCAAGTGAAAGCACCACCCACTGCGCCAGTAACTATTACAGCAATACGATGCCGCCAATTTGATGGTTTAGTATTTTCCGATGTATTCAGGGTAAACACAGCAGCTTTGAGCGCTCGTTCAAGACTAGCTTTTACTGCTTTTTCAATCACCTTCTGTGCCTTTGCTGGTAATTTACTCATACCAAGTTCTATCGGCTTGCCAATTTTATTGCAAACCTTCATAAAGAACCCCGGATTTTCTAATACCTAAATCCTGCAAACGATTTTCGCAATGCGAAAATCAGTATTTTCCACTACCAAGATTGGCAAAAAGCGATAACAGATATCCGTTTTTTAGCAATTGTGGTAGCGCTATTGTACTACTTTAAACAAAAAGACATGGGAAATTGTCGGAAACGTGCTCTCTGATGCAATGAAAATCAAGATAGGGATGTACTGTCTCCATCTGCGGTATACTTACCACTCTCAAAAGACTAAAAAAACGAAATACAACGTCGGTTTTCTACTGAAAAACTACATCCAGTGACATGCGTTCCCACTTTTCCCATTCCTCCTGATGGAGAAATTTCTCCGGCAATTTTAATGTCATCTGCCGGCTTCTCTCCACCAGTTTCCCTGCCACACGGATTAACCACAGTCTCATCGTCTTTACTTCCCACTGTTGTATCACTCCACCACTGAGCAATCCCATCCACTTCAAAAGATTATACGCTAACACCGCACACTGAAATAGCGCAGCATTGGCCAAAAATTCACCCGTACGTATGTGCCCCGCATTCATCTGTCCTTTACTCTCTTCTATCAAAGTCTCGCAGGTAGCCCTCTTTCTGCTACGTCTTAGAATAAATGCTCCAAAAATGCCCAATTAGTCTCAGAATATTTGAGTCTAATACCCAGCAAATGATTTGAAAAATCTTACCCAGCTACCCCGCATTTTTTTTATCCTGCGTAAGTATTTCACTTGATTTTTTGTTCACGTTAAGAAAAATACATCGTTTACCCCGTTAGAAAGAAGTTACGTCCGTAAGGCGGAGTAAAGCCTCATTAAATAGTTTGGAAGGGGTTAAAACCACTTCCAAACTTCCTAACGGCGGTTTACTTCCCAGTTCCCCGTTTTCACGAGGACAAGTTTTGTAAGATTTTTCCGGAACATAAAAAACTCAGGGCAGGAGGACCGAACGTTGGGAAACTTCATCCTCCTGCCCATTTCCCCCCTATACAAAGGAGGCAGTGCGTGAATATTATAGAAAAAATCCACAAGCATGAAAAGCTTATTGCGACAAAACAGAAGCCATGCTTTTGTCCAAAGTGCAAGAGTACCCATGTCAATTTCACCCTTCATGAATGCAGATATCGGTTGTTTCACGTTATTATCGACTCCCTTGTTCATACGATAGAATCTTTCCTGGGACGTTGGAAATGTTCCTTGTGCAAGAAGACGTTTACTTCCTATCCTGAGTATGCGCTCCCTTACAAGCGGTACGTAAAGGATCACTGTCTCTCCTTCAGTCAGGCTTATGTCAAAGATGATACAGAAACCTACCGGAGTGTCTCCTCTGCCATCGGATATACTACCCGAACACAGGAAATAGACAACCGCATGCTTGCCTGGTCAACCGTTTGGAGGTGGCTGCGTTTCTTTGGCTCACTGAAATACACACTCCGCAACGCCTTTGACCTCATCAGGCAGGCCGACCCCAACTCTCCGGTTTTTCGCCAAATGTTTCCCATTTACCACGGAAAGTATAAAAGCAAACAACGAAAAACCTCCCTCGATCAATCGATTCAATTGTTCAGCGCCGAGCCGGAATATCACCGAATTTTTGGGCATTCATTTTTCCCCGAACTGGCAACAAAAAGCGGCTGGTCTTGAGTTACAATCACCTCCACACTTAAAAAAGGAGGTGAATTATGAAATCGAAAGACGAAAAATGGGCTTTATTCTGGTGCAATCTTCTGCATCCTGTCATCTTCGGTGAGATTGAGAAGGAGCAGACCAACCTTTTTCTGAAAAAACTCTGCCTTCAGGAGGTCGTATTCCCCAACGGAAAGCGGAAAAGACCCACTATCTCTACCCTCAGGAGAAAACTCAACCGCTACCGCAAAGATGGATTTCAATCTCTTGCAAGAAAGGCGAGGAGCGACCGTGGCGCATCCAGAAGGTTTTCTCCTGAAATTATCGACAAAGCCGTTGAACTCAAAAAAGAACAACCACGCCGCAGCGACGATTGCCTCAACCGCTTTCTTGAGAAATACTATGGGAAAACGATCCCCAAATCCACCCTCTACCGCCATCTCAGACTCGCAGGGGCGACCCGGCTCAAACTCGGCGTCTCACAGCAAAAGGTGCGTATACGCTCTTAGCCGTGAGCATACCCACGACCTCTGGATTGGCGACTTCCAGGAAGGCCCTTTCGTGCTCGTTGACGGCGAGGCGCTTCCCACAAACCTCTGTCTCTTTATCGACTGCTACAGCCGTTATGTGGTCGAAGGACGGTATTATCTCAAACAAACCCTCGATATCCTTATCGATTCTCTCATCAGGGCCTGGACTATCCACGGCTCGCCCAAAGAACTCTACCTCGACAATGCCAAGGTCTACCACTCTGACGCCCTGCGCTCTGCCTGTTACAACCTCGGCATTAAACTCATCCACAGACCACCACGCGACCCTGCTCCCGGCGGACTGGTCGAACGTTTCTTCGGCACCAGCCAGACACAGTTCGAGTCGGAAGTCCGCTCCGGCGACATTATCACCCTTGATGCCATTAACCAGGCCTTCTCCGCTTACCTTGCCGTTGTCTATCACGCAAGAATCCACTCCGAAACCAATCAATCTCCAAAACAACGCTACGACGAGGGGCTTACCGTCATCCGACACGTCGATATGGACGCCGCTCTTGCCTTCTTCATGAAACGCATCCCCAGAACCGTTGACAGAACCTTTGCCGATGTCCGCATTGATAACCGCTTTTACCGTGTTGACCCCAAACTCAGAGGCGATAAAGTAGAAGTCCGTTACGACCCATACGGCGATCTCAAAAAGGTCTTGATCTATTCCGCAAACGGTGAATACCTCGGCTCGGGAAATCTCTACCTGCGCGACCAGGGCGCTGAAACTCCAGCCGCCTCACCTTCAAAACCAAAACATAATTACCTCGACCTTATCACTCAGAAACACAAATCCATTCTCCAGGCTCAGGCCAAAGGCATTGATTACCACCAAATCATCTCCGAACGACCCTGGCCATTCATGGCATTCGTCCAGAAACTCGCACTCCTCATGGGACACAAAGGCTCTCTCTCCGCCTTCAGCTCTCATGAACTCGAATCGCTTAAAAAATGCTACAACCGTATCCCCGCTCTCAACGAATCATTGCTCACGGAGGCATTCCAAAATGCCTCCGTGAAAACCTTACCCTATATCATTCGTGAATTACAAATCGCTTACTCGAAAAAGGAGGTCTCTTAACCATGTTTACTTCTCATTTTTCCATGACTACTCAGCCGTTCTCTGAAAGAATCAACACCAGCCTTATCATGAAAGACGAACGCTTTACCCAGGGGCTTGCACGACTCCAATACCTCTTACACTCAGGCTCTATCGCCGTCCTCTACGGACAGACGGGAGTCGGAAAATCCACACTCCTCAAACTCTTCCTCTCACAAATCCCCCAAAACCTGTTTCTCCCCATCTACCTCCATTTTACCCACCTAAAATCATCCAGCCTTCTCTCCTTAATCGTCTCCCAGCTCGGTGAAATACCAAAACACACCAAAGACCGGCTCTTCCTCCAAATTATGGATAAATCCTTGCGCTCAAATCTCACTCCCATTATCGTTATCGACGAGGCTCATCTCCTGAAAACCGACGCCATCACAGACCTCAGACTCCTTGTCAGCTCTCCGCTTGATTCTTCCACTCATCTCAAAATCATCCTCTCGGGACAGGAACACCTCAAATATATCCTCAAAAGAGACATCCATGCCGACTTCGCACAACGCATCTCGGTACATTACCACATTCATCCCCTTACTAAAACTCAAACCGCTGCATACATAGACTTCCATCTGAAATCTTCCGGCGCATCCGATAAAATCTTTGACTCAGACGTCAAAGACCTGATCCATGAGTTCTCCGCCGGCATCCCAAGGCAAATCAACGCCATTTCCACCGCCTGCCTGATTAACGCTTCCATCAGACAATCACAGAAAATTACCCAGGATATCTTCCATCAGGCTCTTGCTGAAATTCAATCTTTTTAAGGAGGTCTACCATGGCCCGTCTCTTTTCCCCTCAACTCTTGCGCTCATTACGAAACGATATCCCCATCGATCGACTCATCGCTGATGTCCTCTCCATACCTCATAAATACTCCGAAGGCTATTTCCGCTTCCTCTGCCCTCTCTGTTCTGAATTTAATTCCGCCACCAACCCAAATACGAACCTCGCCAGGTGTTTCCGTTGTAAAAAAAACTTTAATACCATCGACATCGTCATGGTAGATTCCAACTCCTCTTTCCCAGATGCTGTCTATCTGCTAAAATCCGTTTTACCTCAATATATTAATTCCACTTAATCTGAGAATTCCAGGTTCATTTATTGTGGGGCTTAGCACTTACATACACCGGACGAACCTCCAAATTCACCGTCTTACAGTCCCGAAACGCCTTCTCCACTTCCGTTAAATCCTTGTATCGTTCATGTACCAGATTGGTATCCGCCTCGTTCTCCTCAAGATCAGTCTTGATTGCGTAACAACCATCAAGGTATGATGCCTCCTTTAATGCTTCCTCAGCTCTCTCTATCTTTAGCGTCCTATCCTCTTCTTTTATCTGCACCCACCCATCAAGTTTCAATCTCGTTAGCCTTTCCCTTGTTGTTTCCAGTGCCTTCGATACTGACGACTTAGGATGTTCCTTCAGATAACTGTTCTTCTTCACGATGTATTTCTCTATACTCTGTAATTTTGATACACGGGTCTTTGACATCTCTTCCGCCCTTACCGGATTGCGCCTCAGAATATATCGAACCTCATCATCCTTTATCTCGCAGAGCTTTTCTTCGAACAATCCTAATTGCAGTATCCCTTTATTTATCAACGACTCTATCTGCGGCTTAGTTATCGCCGTTATGTAATGAAACCCTTCCGGTAAACTTTCGATTTGCACCGTCTTGATCATCCCACGATCTCCTACAATCGTTACATCTTTGCATCCAAACCGCTCTAATACCTTCTTTACCTGAGATTCAAAGGTCTTCGGATCCTGGGTGTTGCCCCTAAATACTTCTGTTGATACCGGCTCCCCGGATTCATCACAAAGCATACCGATCACTATCTGTTTTTTCCTCTTTTTGCCGTCACGATTATACCCGTACTCACCAAAATGATTCGACTTCCCCTCTAAATAACTGCTCGTCACGTCATACAAAAACAACTTCGGCTTATTGCCTCCTCGTCTTAACTCAAACAGCTTTCGCTCTATCTTTGCCTGATTCTCTGACAACCATGACAAATTATCGTACAGATTGTTCTCGTCAAACCCACGCTTCATATCCAGGACGTCACCCGCAGCATGTATCTGCGCCAGCCTTACTGCAGACAGTCTTGACCCCCGGCCTATTACCCTTGCCATTACTTGCCAAAGCGCCAGCTTTCCTTCAAAGTCCTTTCCCAATGCCTCTTCTATCCCTAATTCCTTTGCCACTTGGTACACGCTCCACGCTGCTCCCACAGACAAACCCTCATGGAGTTTCACCGATTCTGACAATGCGCCCAATGCACAGAGATCGTCTTTATGTGCGAGTGCAAGTCTTATCGCTTCAATCTCCAGGGGAGTGCAATTCGACAGATTCGCAATGGTGCGTTTCTTGACCTTCCCATCCTCACGGTACGATTCCCGCAGAAGGGTAGATCGATAGATTTTTTTACCGGATTTTGACTTGTTCTCTACAATATGCATGTCCACCATTGTACAGATAACAACCATTATCCGTCAAGTATATTGTCGTATAATAACAATATATTAGTGACTACATATTTATTAAAAATACAGCCTTAACAAACTATGTATTAAGCACTTATGCGTTTTGGCAGGGGTGAACATCCGCTATAAGGCTGCAGGATGGATTTTTTTAGGACATTCAACCGGGTTCTGTACGCGCAACTCAAGGCACTCCATCAAACGTAACCCCGAACCATACATAAGCAAGGCCATGAGCCACTTATCGCCCGTCAAGTTTGCAAGAACGGCTTTCACTTCATCGCAAGTCATAACCACTGGCAGGCGTGTTGGTTTGAGGGTACGTATGACCTTAATACCCATGCTGGCAAATACTTCGCCCTCTTTTTTTTCAAAAAACTAAATTGTTACTTTTATTGTATTTCCTCATTTTACAAATTCAACTTTCATCAGATGTGTCGCACACGATATACACGGGTCATATGCACGCACAAGCATTTCTACATCAAGGATTATCTCATCCCTCGGTTTATTTACTATTTTAGGAATCAATAACTTTAAATCATTTTCTATATTTGCAAGGTTTTGTGCCGTTGGAATTATGAAATTTCCATAGGTAATCCTGCCATTATCGTCTAATGTATGTTCATGGTACAATGTCCCACGGGGAGCCTCGGTAGCGCCAACACCGCTCGCTGCTTTGGGGAGTAATGCCACGGTTTCTTCCTTCAAATTGTCCGAAAGCAATTCATCTATCAATCCAATACTATCCTCAAAACAATGAACTGTTTCAACAACCTGAGCAACATTATTCATATATGGATTGTAACAGGGGTGTTTTAAGCCCATTTCTTCCGCCGCCTCTTTTGCTTTTGGATGGAGACGTTCATAGTTGTTATTGAATCTTGCCAAAGCTCCCACCATATATGAATCCCGGAATGATTTTGCATGTTTTGCGGTGGAGTGTTTTACAATAAATTCCTTTACTCTTTTGAGATATTCCGAAGGTTTCACTTCTCCATTATAGCTCGATTTGATATTGCCATCATACAAAGCGTATTCATCCGGATGGGTAAGCGAGATATATTCTGTTTCTCTTTCAAATTCCGGGGTTCTCAGATGCTTAAAGAATTTTACCGTTTCATCAATATCTCCCCTCGAATCCTCTATCCTTTTTTTAAACTGCTCAAAATCCCTTTTCTCAGGAATTTTTGAGAAACAGCCTACATTCAATGTAATAGGATGTACATGCCTACCACCGACCATGGCACACAAATCATTCGCAAGGGCCTTAAGCCGCATTCCCCTTACGATGCTTTCCTTGTTATCTTTTATCATGCCAAATATACTCTTCACACCAAAAAAATCAGGTACAGTCAGAAAATAGGTATGAAGAATATGGCTTTGAATAAATTCCGCGTTAAGGAGTAGTTTTCGCAATTTTATTGTTTGTTGCGATGGTGTAAAGCCGAGTGCTGACTCTATAGCCTTTATTGACGTTGTTGTATGGGTAACGGCACAAATTCCGCATATTCGCGATGTAATATGAGCGGCCTCTTTATACGTCCTGCCTCTCACCATCGCTTCGAAGAACCTTGGAGACTCAACTATATCAAGCCTCAATTCTTTCACCTGCCCGTTCTTAACGTCTATCACAATATTTCCATGTCCTTCGACACGGGTTATATGTTCAATATTTACATGTAAATCATGCATTCAACGTTCCCTTTGAATATTATTGCTTATCCTGATTGTAACTACCAAATAATCGATATTCTGCAACAGCCTCATCGATGGTTAATCCATGTTCCGTTAATAAATTCTTATGTGAAGACATATTGGGATCATCTATCAGCCCACGGCATCCCACACATCCATCATTGTATGTAGGACATATTGCCTTGCAACCGGCTCTTGTTACAGGGCCCAAACAAATCATACCTTTTTCAAAGAGACACACGTTTTCCTTCATCTGGCATTCCACACATACCGGATAGCCTGGTATACGGGGTTTTCTTTTCTGAAGAATCGCCTTTACCACTTCAACAAATTCATCTTTATCTATGGGACATCCATGTATGGTATAATCAATTTTTATGACTGCTGCAATTGGGCGTGCCGGTATGGTATCGAAATTATTTGCCATATTCCCGTAAACGATTTTTTTCACGTCATCCATTTCATAATGGTTTTTTAGACAATTAATGCCGCCGATCGTTGCACAAGCCCCTAAAGCAACAACAATCTTCGCCGTATCACGTATCTTTTTAACCTGCTCAATCTCTGAATTTCTGGTTATACTGCCTTCAACAAATGCTAAATCATATTCATCAGATTTTTCACTCATGGCCTCTCTGAACGTTACAATATCGACCAACTTAACAAGATCGAAGAGCTGTTCTTCTAATGCCAAAACAGTTAACTGACACCCCTCACAACAGGTAAATGAAAAAAAGGCAACTCTTGTTTTGTTCATAGCGCTTCCGGAAGAAATTTTAACATCTGATAGCTAAATTTAGGACCATCGAGACATACATATACACCGTTGACCTGACAATGGCCACACTTTCCAACGCCGCATTTCATACGCCTCTCCAGTGACAGTATTATATTTGTTGCCGGAATCCGTTTTTCCTGAAGTTCGAGTAAAGCATATTTGTACATTACGGGTGGCCCCACCACTAATGCATATGTATCCTGAGGATCCAGTTTGAGAAACGGAATAAGTCTGGTAACGACGCCCGTTTTTCCTAACCAGTTTTTATCAGGCCGATTTATCGTAACGGTCAATTCTATATCTTCTCTTTTATTCCATGTTTCCATCTCGTCCCTGAACAGTATTTCTTCAGGGGTTTTTGTTCCATAGAGAATAATTACTCTCCCGAAATCATGCCTTTTTTCAAGCACATAATAAATCATCGACCGCAAGGGTGCTAACCCGAGCCCTCCCGCAATAAATAAAATGTCTTTCCTCTTTAATTCTTCTATTGGAAAACCATTGCCTAACGGACCACGTATCCCCAGGTATGAACCAATTTCAAGCCTGTGAATTGCTGAGGTAACGTCCCCCACTCTTCTGATGCATACGCCAATACTGTCTTTGTCAAATGGAGATGACGATATTGAAATAGGCGCCTCGCCCACTCCAAAAACCGACAGTTGAACAAATTGCCCCGGGATAAAAGAAAATTCTCTTTGATTTTCCAAACGTATTTCAAAATATTTTTCCAGCTCTGTGAGACGTCTAATACTCACAATCTTTGCTATTTCCGGGAGATAGATTGAATTATTGCTTATCATTTTTGCTTATTATTGTTTATAACTGCATTTACGGTTTCTGCAACATCTATATGTACGGGACATGACCTGGAACATCTTCCACAACCAACGCAAAATGATGTGCTGTGTTTTGTCATTAAGTAATTAAACTTTCGGTTAAACCTGTGCCGTAATCTCTGACCTCTCGTTGGTCTGAAATTTTCGCCTGTTGCAACTACAGAAAAATCTTTTAATGTACAAGCATCCCACTGGCGGCGTCTCTCTCCTGATGTCATAGTTAAATCCACACAATCAAAAACATCAAAACAATAACAGGTTGGGCAAACAATATTACATCTTCCGCATCCTAAACACCTGTCATTTAGTTCATCCCAGACAGGATCGTTATCTGCATTTTTAAATAATGAAGGAAGATTTGATACCTCTGTCAAAAATTTTTTCTCAAATCGTCCCTTGCGTTCTTCTTTCATACGGCAAATCTTTTCATCTTCATGTTTTCCCGCATGTATAAAACAAGCATTTTCTTTGATAATAACTTCCCCGCGTGCAGTTCCAATGGAGGCATAAAAACAATCACCTATGTCGGTTAATAAAATATCAAATCCTTCTTCTACGTCCAAACATCCGACACTTTCACAATAAGCATACTTATAGCAGGGCTTCATGCAATCAATTCCAATGATGATGGTATTTGCACGTTTTTGAGTATAATTTTTGTCTTCACGATCGGCAGTAAACACCTTATCGAGCAATTTAATCCCATGGATATCACAGGGACGGACGCCAAAGATTACCTGTTTTTTTGATTCAATCACGGATTTTACATCAGGATAAGGGGCGGTAGAAAAGCTTAAGAGCGTTTCTCGTTGGGGAAAAAGGTATTTTTTGGGAGGAAGCAATGTAGGTATATAATTATCAAGTGGGTCGGAAAATGTCTCTATTTCATCAAAAATATAAAACCCTGTTTCTTTTTGCTTAACACCGTAAACCGTATATTCTTCTTTTAGTTTCTTTAAAAAAATATCTATGTCTTCTTTTTTAATCAATATAGGCATATTTATCCAAAGTATTCCTGGTGCGGAGTAGCCGCAATCGAATTCGAATATCTAATATCAAAACTCGAAACAAATCCTAAATTCAAATATTTGAATGCCCAAAACATTTTGAATTTTGTTCATTTAAATTTGATTCGGATTTCACGCTTCGGATTTTGGCTTTTCAGATTTATTCGTGCTTGAGTATAAATTATACCCTCTTTTAGTAACCATGTAATTCTGAAATGTGAACGAAGAGGCATTTCCAATGATCACGATTGTCATCATATCAATTGAATTTTGGTCCATTTTGCCTAAAGTAGTAATGGCTATAGACTCCCCTTCTCTTTTCGCATTTTTCACTACTCCTACCGGTGTCGCAGCGTTTTTGTATTTCAAAATAATTTCGACCGTCTTTTTAAGCTGCCAATTCCTTTGAGAACTTTTAGGATTATAAATAACCATTACAAAATCAGCCTCTGCAGCGTTTTTCACACGTTTTTCAATTGTTTCCCATGGAGTTAATAAATCACTGAGACTTATTACAGCATAATCATGCATCAGTGGTGCGCCAAGAAGGGCCGCGGCAGCATTGGCAGCGGGAATGCCAGGAATAATTTCCAGCGGCAAGCAAATATTTTCTTTGTGCAACATTTCCATAACAAGGCCAGCCATACCATAAACACCAGAATCTCCGCTACTAATGAGCGATACTATTTTCCCTTTCAGCGCTTCCCGAATAGCCAATTCTACACGTTCAACTTCCTTGCGCATCGCCGAGGAGATAATTTCTTTCCCGCTGGTAATATCACGTAACAAATCAACATAAAGGCGGTAACCTATAATAGTATCAGATTTTTTTACCGCCTCCAATGCCCTCACACTCATGTCTTCTTTAGAGCCTGGGCCTATACCTACCACATAAAGTTTTCCCTGGCAATGGCTATTGTTATTCCCGGATATTTCTGTTTCTTTAAAATTAATTGTGTTTTCCTCCCTGCTAAAAGTGCAGATGGTTCACAGACACCCCAGACGCCTATCTTTTCTTTTACAAAAGCTGACTTACTGTATTCCTTTATACAAGTGCCAATTTCAGGTAAAGACACAACGTTCAGCGGTATCCTAAGTTCATCAGAAGCTTGCAATAATCCCGGTTCTTTTGCTTTAATTTCAACCGTAGAAATTAACCTAACGTTTTCTATTCTCAGGGAAATCTTATTAAGAGCGTCTTCAATTGCCTTTTTTACTTCATGCGAAGTAATCCCTTTTTTACATCCAATTCCAACAATAATATCTTTGTGCGCTTCAGTCCCGGTAGTAATAACAGCACTCGAATGTAATATACAGGCAACTTTATACGCCAGCATATTTGCGCCACCTTCATGCCCTGAAAGCAAACTGATTATATAACGCCCCACATCATCCACTACCACTATCGCAGGATCTATATATTTGTTTTTAATACAGGGAGCAATCACCCGAACCACTATCCCCGTAGCCATTACAAATATTATCCCGTCATAATCATTGAATAATTTCCCGACTAATTGGTGAAGCGGTTCATTAAAGTACACAGCATTATTCAAATTATCTCCGGCATTAACTATCTCATTTTTATCGTCGGAGTTAAAGATATACACTGAAGGGGTGGTATCTATATACGAAACAATCCTTTTCGACGTCTCAACCCCTTTTTCAGTTATTGTTATAATCGCAATATTCAAGAAACCCTTAGCTCATAATAAATTCTGCTATAATGTAACACTTTAGTTTTTTGAAAAAGTAGGGGCGAAGCATTTGCCTTAAATTGTTATAAATACATTTATGCCCAAACTGACAAATGCTTCGCCCCTACGCCGTGTGGCAAACATCGCTATTATTTGAGTTTTTCAAAAAACTAAATTGTAACTACGTTTTAGTACTTTTCTCTTTCTCGTGCTTCTCAAACTCTTCAAGAAGTTCCCTTTGTCTTTTTGTTATATTTTTAGGTGTTTTAACTATCACTCTAACATACTGATCGCCGTGTCCGTGCCCCCTTAAATATGGCATGCCACTGTTACGCAACCGAAATAATGTGTTGGTCTGAGTACCCTGCGGTATCTTCATTATAGCATTTCCATCCAAAGTAGGCACTTCTACTTTAGAACCTAATGTTGCATCAATTAACGAAATTTCTTTTTTAATATACACATCATTCGCCTGTCTGCGAAAAAAAGGGTGCGGTTGTATTGAAATATAAACATATATATTTTCTTTCAAACGTCCACCGCTTTTGTCCGGTGCTATTCTTAATGTCGTGCCATTATCTACACCAGGAGGTATTTTTATTTTTATTTTGTCCAGTCTTTGAATTTCACCAGTGCCATGACAACTCTGGCAGAATTTCTCTATAATTTTCCCACGCCCATTACATACAGGACACACACCAATCTTAATTATTCTGCCAAATTCTTGCAATTGTTCCTGTTTCACTTCTCCGCGTCCATCACATCTATTACAAATTTTTAAGCTTGTGCCCTTTTCCGCTCCAGACCCATTACAGTCACCGCATTTTTCCATATGTGGAATAGCCACTTCAGTACTAACCCCTCTATATGCCTGCTCTAAGCTGATTTCTACTTGTACGCGTCGTATCTTTCTTTCCGGCTTTCCATATCCACTGGTCCTGGCGCCAAAAAAATCAGAAAATATATCGTGACCAAATATATCTTCCAAATCATTTATATGGGTAAAATTCTGCCAAGAAAAACCCTCTTTCCCAAAATCAGATTCGACTCCGGCATAACCATAACTATCATACTTTGCACGTTTGTTATCGTCAATCAGCACCTCATACGCTTCAGATATTTCTTTAAATTTTTCTTCTGATGATTTTGGATTATCTTTATTAAGATCCGGGTGAAATTTTTTAGCCAATCTTCGGTATGCAGATTTTACATCTTCCTTAGAAGCATTTTTCGCAATACCTAATAAATCATAATAGTCTTTTTTTTCTGGCATAATTACAATCTGATGATAAATTTGTTTAAATTATTCATTTAAAAACACGGAGACCTCTTACCTACTTCTTAATTCGATTAATTATTTAACGTTATCTTTTAACTGCGCACCCCTAACCTGCCAAAGCCAGAACCAAACAAGCAGGAAAACGGCCTACAGTTGCCAGTCATTTGTCATTGGTCAACCGCGGATTGCCAACTGTATATTGGACGATTAGATATTTTGTTAAAAAAATGCAAAGAAATTACTGATAAGGTACCAAGCCTCCGATGATTGAGAAATTCCGTTTCCCCGTAAAATAGATAGCCTCCATTGAGGTCATCAAAGCAATGGTAATATGTTTTTTTGTTTTAAGTAAAGCTTATAGCAAAATATTTTTCAAGAAAATATCATACTCCATAAGAGATTACAAATAATAAAAATTACACAACGAGCACAAAGGAATGCACCGATTCAAGCTTGAATCTAAATATTAAAATTGGTCGCCTGTTCGTGGTCAGCCACGCCATTTACAAAAATACCAGGAAAGCACACGCTTCCCAACCCTTCAATCTACCATCATCCCAGCTCTACAACAACTTGGTGCGCCTGGCAGTCGTTCACGAGTGGGATACAGCCTCGACCGGCTCCCGCCTCGCCGGCACCATTTACCTCAGTGCCGTCCAAGGATACGCGGACCACCTGCTGTGAATTTTCAACTACACGGTTGACGATGATATGGTAGACGGTGTCGCGATAGCGGTAGTGAATTTTGTACGATGCCCAATGGGCTGGAATACATGGTACGATACGCAGAATGTCCACTTCAAGTTGCAGGCCCAGCAAGGTTTCAACTGTCAGCCGGTACATCCAGCCAGCCGCCCCGGTGTACCATGTCCAGCCGCCGCGACCGATGTGTGGCGATGCACCATAGATGTCCGCACACATGACGTAAGGCTCGACCTTGTAGCGTTCGATGGCCTCAGGCGTGCTGCCATGATTGATGGGATTGAGTATGCCGAAGAATTCCCACGCGCGTTCCATGTCACCCATCATGGCAAATGCCATTGTAGCCCAAACTGCGGCATGGGTATATTGTCCGCCATTTTCGCGGACGCCTGGTATGTAACCTTTGATGTAGCCAGGTTCCATGTTTGATTTATCGAAGGGTGGATCGAGCAACTGAATCAACTGCGCTTCGCGTTGCACCAGGTGCTGGTCTACCGCTGCCATCGCCTGGCGGGCTCGCGTCTGATCGCCGCCGTTTGAGATAACCGCCCAGCTCTGGCTGATCGAATCGATCCGGCATTCGTCGTTAACAGACGAACCCAAGGGGGTGCCATCATCGAACCAGGCACGCCGATACCAGGCGCCGTCCCAGGCATTTGCCTCAATGTGAATGCGCAGCCGCTCGGCCTGCCCGCTGCACACTTCGGCAAAGTCCGCGTCGTCGCGACTATGCGCAATGTCGGCAAATCGTTGCAGGTTATCGTACAGAAACCACGCCAGCCATACACTTTCACCCTTGCCATCGCTACCGACAAGATTCATTCCATCGTTCCAGTCGCCGCAGCCCATCAGTGGCAATTGATGGATGCCGAAACGCAAACCGTGCTTAATGGCGCGTACGCAGTGCTCATAGAGGCTGGCTTTTTCGGGCGAGCGTTGCGGCTGGTCGTAGTAAGCCTCCTCTTTCGAATTCAATTCGCGTCCCTCCAGGAAATGGATGGTCTCATCGAGTACGCCTGTATCCCCGGTCGCCTGCACATAACGAATGGTTGCATACGGCAGCCAGAGATAGTCATCGGAGAAATGGGTGCGCACGCCTTGTCCGTTGGGAGGGTGCCACCAGTGTTGCACGTCGCCTTTGAGAAACTGGCGTCCGGCGCAGCGGAGCAAGTGCTCACGGGCGAGCCATGGCGTTGCATGGATCAGCGCCATGGTGTCCTGCAATTGATCACGGAACCCGTAGGCGCCTCCGGACTGATAATAACCACTGCGCCCCCATAACCTGCAAGACAGTGTCTGATAGACAAGCCAGCCGTTGGCCAGCATATTTAGTGCGGGATCTGGTGTTTCCACATGTACTGCACCCAAGGTGTGATTCCAGTGTTCCCACACTGTTTCCAACGCCTGTCTGGCGCCAGCCGGTCCGCCAAATTGCTGGATGAAATACTGCGCTTCAGCGACATTGCGGGCTGCGCCGAATATGAACACGATCTCGCGCTTTTGCCCTGCGGCAAGTTCGATCCTGGTTTGTATCGAGGCGCACGGGTCCATGCCGGCCCCGGTCCTGCCCGACAATCGTTTTTGACGCATCGCCGCCGGGCTGACCAGCGAGCCGTTGCGGCCGATGAATTCGGTACGGCTTCCGCTTACCGAGTAATCTCGCTCGCTGACATGGGCAAAGACCACTCGATTGGCGCATTCGCGGCCGTAGGCATTGTTAGCAAACAGCGCACCGCTTTGGGGATCCTTCTGGGTGACGATATGCATCAGATTGGCATGTCGCCACTCGCCAAGTACCAGTTCCCAATATCCGGTCAACGACAGACTGCGCACGCGATTTGATTGATTGTGCAAATTGACCACCAAGAACTTCACCGGTGCGTCCATGGCGACGTAGGTGAATAATTCAGAGGCGATGCCTACTTCTAGGTGCTCGAACACGCTGTAGCCGAACCCATGCCGGCACACATAACCGGAGTGCCCCCGGGCGGGTAACGGCGTCGGCGACCAGAATGTACCAGTTTTCTCGTCGCGGATATAGAGTGCCTCGCCGCTGATGTCGGTTAGCGGGTCATTGTGCCATGTGGTCAACCGGAACTCGTGCGCGTTTTCCACCCAGGTATAGGCGCTGCCGCTCTCGCTAACTACCGTACCGATGTGCGGGCTGGCAATCACATTGACCCATGGAGCCGGCGTGTTTTGTCCCGGTTCAAGGGTGATGACATATTCGTGCCCATCATGCGTGAAGCCGCCCAGACCGTTGCTGAAAATTAGATCGCGCACCTCCAGCGGATAAACCTGTTCGGCGGCCGCTTGCCGCGAGGGCTCCATGCGGTCAGGCACACGCCCTGACGACACACGGCGTTCCACCTGTTCAATCAAGGTCGTGGCGGTGTCGTTGAAGACAATACGGGAGACCGTCTGCAGCAAAACCCGCTCATCCTCCGAAATCTCTTCGACACGTCGCACGAAGACTCCTCCCGGTTTATCGATGATGTGCGCTTCGGGCCCCGCGTTGATCAATCTCATGATCTGGTCTTGCAGGACGGCCCGGTAGCCAGAAAAATCCTCGTTTATTATCACCAGGTCGGTGGCCATTCCCTTTATTCGCCAATAGGCATGCGCTTGCAATACCTGCCTGACCAGATCAATGCGGTCGAGGTCGCCAATGTGCAGCAAAACTATCGGCAGATCGCCCGAGATGGCAAAACGCCACAACCCGGACTGTCCCAGTTGGTTACGAGTAATGATTCCAGGTGCGGCGCGGCGCAGTGTATTGCCGTAAATGACGGAGTTGGCCAGACGTCCATAGTCTTGGGCATCGGCCTCGGTTGCGTTGAGGTGGCGCAGCACCTCCTGGCTTTGGAACCATGCCATCTCAAAAGCACGTTCGACAAAGTACCGGTCGCAATATTTCTCCAGCAATACCAATACGGCCTCGCGCGTGTCCGCGACTCCGGAGATAATCTGCAAGGTCGCCGATTCGTCGGGGAACAGACTAATGGTACGGCGGATTGCCACGATGGGATCGAGTACCGACCCCGCTGTGTTCGACAGGGCAGGTGGACTGTTGCTGCTATCCAGCGCCGCCGGGTTGGCCACCGTGCGACCACGCCCAATGAATTGAGCGCGGTCGGTCTCGAAAGACGTCTCGTCGGCAATGGCGCCATGTACGGCAAACAGGTGAAACATCCATGGCACATGCTCTCCAGGTGTGCGGGGACGTCGGGTGCAGAGGATCGCCTGCCGCTCAAACAAGATTTCAGTCTGCACGAATAAATTACTAAATGAACGATGTGCCAGATCGGCATTCAATGGCGCCAGCACTACTTCCGCGTAACTCGTTACCTCGATATGACGGAGCCTTGACGAATGGTTAGTGAGTGTTACACGACGGATCTCGACGTCGTCTTCCGGGGAAACGATGATTTCTGTGTGCGCTTCGATCGCGTGGTCTCGCCGCCGGTATTCGGCACGTGCCTGCACGAAGATTGCCTCGTAGTGATCGGCACGGCGCAGGGTCGGTTGATGCGCGGTCGACCAATACCGTCCACTATCGCAGTCACGCAGGTAAATGAAGGTGCCCCAGTCATCAGAGGTGGCATCCTCGCGCCAACGGGTGATGGCGAGGTCACGCCAGCGGCTGTAACTGCCGCCGGCATGAGTCGCCATAACGTGGTAGTGGCCGTTAGATAGCAGATGTACTTCGGGGATAGGTATATTAGGCTCGGTGAATACACGTATGATCGAGTTGACGTTTGCACCGGAAGGGTTGGAGGCG
This sequence comes from Candidatus Kuenenia stuttgartiensis, assembly GCF_900232105.1. Taxonomy (NCBI): domain Bacteria; kingdom Pseudomonadati; phylum Planctomycetota; class Candidatus Brocadiia; order Candidatus Brocadiales; family Candidatus Brocadiaceae; genus Candidatus Kuenenia; species Candidatus Kuenenia stuttgartensis. The sequence continues at coordinate 3,960,792 of NZ_LT934425.1, read as the reverse complement.
GCGCTCACTTCGGCTGCGTGAGGGTGCAGGGTGGCACCTTTTTTCGGCACACGTTCCTGCAACAATAATTCTGTTGCCCGTGTGAGCGGGTCGGACATAAACCTGCGCTGCATCGGCTGGTTTAGCAATACATGCGCAAAGGCCAACAGGCTCATGCCTTGGTGATGCGCCATGAACGACCGCACGATAACGTGAGGTTTGCCCCGCGGCACACGTGAGAGTGTGTAATCGACCGCCTCGTAGAATCCATAGACGCCGAGAAATCCACTATCAGCAAGCACTTGTAAGTTGCGGCACGCTTCCCGCGGCAGCACTGTCAGCGCCAATGCACTGGCGTAGGGTGCGATGACCAGGTCTTCTCCCAACCCACGTTTGAAACCAAGCCCTGGTACGCCGAACGCCCGATATTGGTAGACTTGGTGCAGGTCGGTGGCATTGTAGCAAGACTCGGAAATGCCCCAGGGCACCGCGCGTTGCCGACCATATTCAATCTGTCGCAAGACAGAGGCTTTGCAGGTCTGATCCAGCAGGGTATTTGCGTAACTCGGCATGATTAGTTGCGGCATGAGGTATTCGAACATTGATCCGCTCCAAGAAATCAGACTTACGTTGCCACCATGACTGGTCAGCAATCGGCCGAGCGCGAACCAGTGCTTCTGCGGCACCTGTCCCTGTGCGATGAGCAGAAAACTGGCTAGGCGCGCTTCCGAAGCCAGCAGGTCGTAGCAGGACGGGTCGCGGCGTCTTTCTCTCACGTCGTAGCCGATGGTCAGCAGGCTGCATGAGGTATCGTATAGAAACTCAAAATCCATTACCGCAAGTGTGCGGCAACGATTCATAAGATTATTGATGATGTCAAGCTGCACCCGTGCGCCTACACCTGCACCGCACTCACCGGCCAGTTCCCCCCGTGTCGGAATGGCGTTGCTCTGCAACGGTTCGGGTACCAGGAACTCAAGCTCATCCCGAAGGGCGTGGGATTGATGATCGAATGCTTGTACCCAGTAGACGAGTTCGCTATTGCTATCTGTCGGCAGCCATGCAACCAGATCCCCGCTAGTGCGGAGAATATCGTTCAGAGCACTGAACGCAGCAGTCAACGTATGAGGCTGTCCATTCAGCATGAATGCGTGGAAGGTGTCAAGCAGCAACCTGATTTTATTCCCCAGATCAGGAACGATAGAAGCGGGCAGGAGTTCTACAAGTACACGCAGAGTGTCATGTAGTCCCTGAAACGCATTGGATGGCAACACCGGCTGATACTTTAGTTCCGCCAGCCCCGCTTGCAGGGTGAGCAAACTGCCGGCCAGGTTGCCACTGTCCACCGAAGAGACGTATTGTGGTTGCAGTGGTTGCAACGTGCGGGTGTCGTACCAGTTGTAAAAATGGCCGCGGTAGCGTTCCAGCTCTTCCATCGTTGCCAGGGTATTACCTATGCGCCGCAGGCATTCTCCGGTTGCGAGATAACCGAAATCGTACGCAGCCATGTGTGCCAGCAGCGCCATGCCTATGTTTGTAGGCGATGTGCGCGAGGCGATGGACGGCGCCGGATATTCCTGAAAGTTGTCGGGCGGCAGCCAGTTGTCCTGCGGACCCACAAAGTCAGCAAAAAAGCGCCATGTTCTCCGAGCCGATATCCGCAGAAACGCACGTTGCTCGAAGCTCAGATCAGGGGTGAGGGATGGCAGCGGCTGGCTAATCCACCAGCCGACGCAGGGCGACACTAGCCACAGCAACAAGATCGGCACAGAGAAGAGTAACTCTACCGATCGGTTGTTTCCCAATGTCCATGCCAACGCTACGCCCAGCGCCACTGCGAAAACAGACGCAATTCGCATTTCTCTGAAAAAGTCGGACAGCGTACGACATGCGTTGCGGCGTGCGTAAGAAGGCAGTTGCCAGAGCAATAAGCCGCGTCGCGTGAACAGCATTCGCACCCCCGAGTGCAGGATCGCATCCAGGCAGATTAACATGTCGTAGGGCAAAAAGGTCAAGGCCAGCAAGGCTAGCATAATCGGGCGGCCCGCAGATTTGCCGGTCAGACTCAGGTGCACCAGCAAATCGCGTTCCCCGGGCTTGCGAATAAGTTCTATCACCATTGATAGCAGTGTGGGCAGGAATACCACCGCTACGACCAGCATGGACCAAAGCCATACTGCTCCAGGTCCCAATAACCATCCCCATGTTAGCAAGGCAAGTAGCGCCGGTGCTATGAGGCTGCGCCGAAGGTTGTCGAAAAGCTTCCACCGCGACAAAGCCGAGAGCGGATTCGCCTGTCGCCTTGTCTTCGTTCCATTCCGACCAGGCGGCCCTGAGACGCAAGGCAGAAGCCAGCCGGCAAGCTGCCAATCGCCGCGTATCCAACGATGGCGGCGGCTGGCCTCAATGGCATAGCTGGCCGGGTGTTCTTCAATCAGGTCGACATCGGTCACTAGTCCTGAACGCGCATATCCGCTTTCGAGCAAATCGTGACTGAGGATGAGATTCTCCGGAAAGCGTCCGTCAACGGCCTGTCGAAATGCATCCACATCATAGATGCCTTTGCCGATGAACGAGCCTTCTCCGAAAACATCCTGGTAGACATCCGATACTTCGCGCGTATAGGGGTCTATGCCCGAGTCTCCCGCGAACAGTTTGGTAAAACGTGACTGACCTGCACTAATCAGGCTTATCGAAGTGCGGGGCTGCAGTATCGCGTAGCCTTCGACAATGCGCCTCTTGTTTGCATTATAGACCGGCCGATTAAGAGGATGCGCTAGATTACCGATCAGGGTGCGTGCCGCATCGCGCGGCAGTTGCGTGTCGGTATCCAGGGTAATGACGTACCTGATCGAAGCGAGGATGGACTGATCGCCGACGATATCTGAGAAGGCCGTTTGCGCCCCGCCTCTGAGCCTGGCATTGAACTGCTCCAGTTTACCGCGTTTGCGTTCATACCCCATCCATATCTGCTCGAACGGATTCCATACTCGAGGCCGATGAAACAAAGAGAAGATGCACGGGCGATCCTCGCTGTAGGTCTCGTTGAGCGTCCGCACCGCGGCGCATGCATGGGCGAGCAAGGCCTTGTCGTCAGGCAGTGTTTGTTCCGGCGCGTCGCTAAAATCCGTCAGCAGGGCAAAGAACAGATTGGGATCGCGGTTGCCAAGATAGCGGATCTCCATAGCTTCGAGCAAATCATCAATGTCCTGCGGCCTTGCCAGCAGGGTGGGGACAACCACCATGGTGCGATGGCTGTCTGGAATCCCTTTGGCAAAATCCAGTCGTGGCAATGAGCACGGTGGCAGGGTGAGTGTGATCAGCAGATTCACCAGCGGTACCGCCAGCGCCGAGGCACCAATGACCAGAGGAAGCGAAAAAAACAAGACCCGCCAGTCACCTAGCCCGAACCCACCAAATGAGGAAAGCACGACCGCTGTCGTCAGTGAGGTAAGCAACAGAATGAGGCCAAGATAAAGGGGCAGGCGGAAATGTCGGCTGGTCCGGCTTATTCGCAATTTCCACGATACACGACAGCAAACCTCATGTTCCAGCATCTGCCGCCCGTGATCGATCAGGTAATACCCGACATGTGCGCTGCGGTCGTGCAGTCCCAGTTGCAATGCAGCCGTCTGCGCGAGAGCCACAGCTTTGCGTGCTACATCCATTTCGCTGCATGCGCAGCCGCGCGCCACGTCCTCTATGGCATGGCGGTAGCGGTCTCGGGTGGCGAAATCCTGGCTTGCGTGCACCCCCGAAGGGTCTTCACGCAAGGTTTGTTCGACGACACTGAGCGACTCTACGTAATCCTTCCAGTCCATGGTGCTAATGAAGTGCAGACTGTTAATACTGTTGGCGATGGAGATCTGGTTGGCCGCAGCGATTCGGCCGTCCACCGCCGACAACTGCGTTGCGGTCACCCCCTGTTCGGATAGCTTGTGCTCGAACCACGTTTGAACGAAGGCCATTGCGGGACCCTGCGCCTGGAGTCTAGCGTAGAACTCCTCCACAAACGGTGCAGTTAGAGGTACATCGGCATTGGCAAAAGCGGCCAGCAACTGGATCAGTTGTTTCGGTTCGCTTTCAGCCGTGGCGAGCATGCGGTCTGCCCATGTGATGGCCGCATCACGCTCCTTGCGCCGATAGGCAATACGTACCCCGATGCGGCGCAGATTTTCCAATAACGCCAATTGCAGCATAATCGGGAATGCCCACAATTCGCCCAGCTTCAACTGTACGACGGCCTGGTAAGCAGCGATGAATTGGGTGGCGTTGTCTCTATCGACGCGACCGTCCATGTGAGAGATTAACTCCAGCGCTAAGTCATAGATACGGGGGAAACCGGCTGACTGGCCATCGGCCAGTCTCGGTAACTGCCGGCTGTATCCGCGCGGTAAATGCCGTCGCGCCAGACAGATCTGCTGTTCAATCAGATAGAAATTATCGAGCAGCCAAGCCTCTGCCGGCGTGATACGTTGTCCATGCGTCGCTGCGGTTGTCACGACGTCGTACGCCGCCAACAGAACTCGCTCATTGTCTGCCAGACGTGGCAGCAACCTGTCAGGCCTTCGCCGTAGATCTATTCTATGCTGACCCGCCAGGCTGATCGCGTGACGCTTCAGTTGCTCAATACTGAACAGTTCCGACCGCAGCAACTCGGTATCCAATTCGTTATGCAGCACATTCCGCATGCGTGAAAAAAATCTGAACTCTTTGATAAAGATGCCTCCCTCTCCTTGCTCGAATACGAGGTAGTCAGCGCGATCTGCACTGACCTAATGATCTGAACCGCCTATTTGAATTATTGGCAGGTTATGGAGGCATAATGCCATTTCCATTTCCATCTCCATCTCCATCTCCATCTCCACCACCGTAGGCGTTAAACTCTAAACGATTGAATTTTTAACTTTTTAAAAAGACTGAAGTTTCACGTCCACAAAGGCTCTGAGCTTAAATTATGCTAAAAGTAAAGATTAAATTTTAACCCTTTTGGAGTATAATTGCACTATGTTATCGGATTTTATGTCCTAACCTAATGACCAAAATCAGCGTTGGCACTTTTTGCCGTACTCTGGATTTAATTGTTATTTACACTCTACTTTTAATTTTAATAATCTGCCAAAAGCCTTTTCTGCTTCTATTGCATCTTTTTTGCTATGCTGGGCACATGCCGGTAGTTATTCTAAATGTTGCTACAGATGCCAATCTGAATCTGCGCAAGCCTGTTCTTCTATTGCCATTACCACTGCGATTCAGTATCGATAGATCGCAGCTATACCCGTCTCCGTCGGCATCCGCTCACTAGGGACTATGAAGACTTGCCCACCCATCTTCAGGGTCAATGTCCCCAGGTCGTCGAGCACATCATCAACCTCCGGGTCAGCCAAGTCGTCAAACTTGATATCGCCGGTCGCTGCATTGATCTTACCTGGAATCTCGCGGTCGGCTTCGATCAGCAGCTTAGAGACCCGACCACCCACTACAGCCTTGGCGACGTGCCCAAGTTCGTCGTGACCGGCACCCTTGGATCGTGCACTGCGGAACTCCTCGCCCAGCGCAGCCAGCCGTGCCAAATAGCGCGGTTCGAGAACCTGCCAGGTGCGCTGGCGGAGTTCATCGATGGATAGGGCGTCCGGTTGGATATCAAGACCTTCGTCAATCAGGTATGGGTTGTGGCTGACTTGGCGGAACAGTTGGTGATGCTCCGGCAACGTCGCCAGGATCAGCGGCAGGGCCGAAGGCCGCGAGTGGTGCTCCATGATCGCGCGGTCGATGGAGCGGAAGAATCGTTCTGTGTCGATGTCCACCTTAGATGCTTTCCCACCGTGTCCATGGTACATAGGCGAGTGCCCTTGCCCGACGCCGCCGTAGGAGGCGACGGTCTGGTGCGACTCATACAATTCTTCTCCAAGTGCCTCGGTGATCGTCTTTGGGACGCCCTGTGCCGGTTCGATCTCGTCCAAAGTATAACGATTGCCCTCGAACAATCTGATCTCCTTTCGGTTCAAACCGAGAACTTGATAACGGTCGGCTGACTGAAGGATGTACATCAGGGGTTTGGTGTGGAAACTATCTGCTACAATAGCCAATTCGGCAACCGGACGCTGTAGCTTGTAAACCCGGAACCTGCCTCTTGCACCCAGCACTGCCAGGCCGTCTAGGGTGTGATTCCAGAAGTCGCGATCTTCAGCCAATGCCAGAAAGGGATCCAAAAAAGGCTGGATATCATACGCAAGATATTTCCGTAATAGCGACTCTTTTAGTGCCTTCACGAGGTTCCGAAACCGGATCGGATCCTGCTGGTTTTCCGGATGGTGCCGATGTGTAGGTTGGTAGAGCGAGAGACACGGCGGCTCACAAGCCTCCAATACCCCCGCTGTGTAGTCTTGATTTATCGAATTCATTATTTCCCCTCTCTTATGTGATGTGTTTTATCTGGGCCGGCGCACTCGACAGCTATCCGCCCCCGGCTAGGTATCAAATGGGGAGCGCGAGCGTGCTAACCATTAAAATAATGACGCTACCTCCGCGTACTACAGTGCATGCTTTTGTTAGGTGCGTCGTCCAATCTCATTCCTTCCTCATTTGCTTCGTCTAAGTGTTACTCTCTTTTTTTTATTCAAAGCATTGTAGCGACACACGGCCGTGCGTCTCTACACAAACAACCCCGTTCCCAAGCTGGACAGACTGGGTCAAATGAACCTTGTTGTCGCATAAGTGGGGATAACTCCTTACATTTTGCCTGTTTTATGCCCTATTTATTACTGTTTTTCCATTAAAGTGGGGAATGCATATCGCGAAATAGGGTAAAATTGCCGATTTGACCCAGCCTGTGGAACCTGGGAACGATAGGAAAGTCAGTACCACCAGCATAGCTGGTGGCTTGATTAGCCCTAAAAGGGCATTGTTACTAGCTCCCCTTAAGGGGTTTCTTCGCATTCTTTAGCACATGTTTCTTACTTAGCGGTTGTTTCTTAGCCGATCCAGTTTGTTAATCCTGTTAATTGATGCTCCTATCACTAGTTTCCCTAAAAGGGTTTACTTAAATCAGTATCATACTTACCCTCTATGGATTCGTTGAGGTCTTGATCTTGAATATATTTCCTTATCTTTGCTTCATCCAAACCAACAGTACTCACATAGTATCTACGTGCCCAAAAACTATTGTGTTGGTTCACCGTGAATTGGAATTTTCGAATTCAAAATAAGCTACTAAACTGGAGCTTTACCCCAGACCCCCATGGTTTATTTTAGGCATAAGAGGAACTCTGGTTCGTCATTCTTTGGTTGTGAGTGAGAGAGGAGCGATTTGCCTCCTCTCTAGGAATGACGATCCGTCGTCCCTCGGCGGGTTGCTCCCCAGCAGAGCCCGCCTCTGTTTTACCGAACGGCACGATTCTATTCCTTCACCTCCTTTCTGTCAAGCGATCTTTCGTTTAGCCGCCCGCCGTTGCCGCGCTTCACTTAATTTTCGGTCTCGTTCCAAAAAGATTTCTTTTTTACGTCCGAGCAATTTGTCCTGCGGGGCGATATAACCTATTGCGCTATGTAATCGTTTCGTGTTGTAATGCACAACAAATTCATCCACGATTCGCCGGGCATCTTGCAGGTTTACAGGGCAATAGGGGTGAATACTTTCCTGCTTAATTGTTTTGTGCCACCTTTCTATTTTCCCGTTACTTTGAGGATAGAAAGGTGCTGTTTTAACATGCGCCGTCCCGCCTATCCGGATATAGTCCTTGAAATCCTTTGCTATGAACTGTGGACCATTGTCAGAAATGATCCTTGGTTTGACATCCGGATACTTCTCTTTAGCCCGTTCCAGGATGATTTCCACCTCCGTTTCCTTCATCGTCTCCCGATACTTCGACAGGCTTAGCACGAGATTTCCCAATGTACTATTTGTCTGCTATAACCGTCTAAAACAGCACAGAGATAATAAAACGTACCACGAATATTCAAGTACTACACATCTATGTGCCAGTGTTCATTGCGTCTTAAAGCGGCATAAACCCCGTTCCTTTTTTGGAGGGCTTCCTATACCATTCCCGCATTACACCGGCATTCACCAACACCCGGTACACGCTTAATGGGCTTACTGCTAATGTCTGCATCCCGCATCATAAAGGCCAATCTCCGATATCCTTAAAGAGGATATGTTTCATAATAAGCAAGTATCACTTTCTTTTCCTATTCTTCATGCCACGTATCACGTGGTATCCAGGCGTTGTGCTCATTTACTTTGCTGTAACGAGTCCTCCATTCATTGAACTTAGACAGCGATAACCGACCCGTCTGATCATTTGGCGAACCGGTGTTTCCACCTTTACCGACCACTGATTAACAAAATCAACCAACATATCTCTTGTATCATGGGCTACCCAAATGCCTTTTAGTTTACCTCAAGACTTTTTTTAGCGCAACGTGTTCCTCCATCAGTTCGGACAATACCTCGTTTTTGCGAGCAAGTTTCTTCTCTAGCTCCAACGCTTTATTCTTCCATTCCCGGCACTCTTTGACTTTCCATTTTCTAAAAGCGTATACGGCATTTGACAGCAATCCCTTCAGCCAACGATAGTACATGATTGGATGAATACCATTAGCGTCACATACTTCAGAGAGTGCTTTCTTTTCGAATAAATGCTGCTTCATTATTTACATTCGTTTTTCCGGTAGATACCTTTTTTTCCCATTTGCTTCTTCCATTTTCTCTTCCTTTGAAATAATTTTTGTTTTTGTATAATTCTTCTTAATTCCTGATTGTTTGTTAATCTTGCCACTTCTTCATAACTCAATCCTGAATCAATAAGAAGTATCGTCCTGATTCGGTCGGCATGAGTCTTTGATGCTATTTTTTATACGCCTTTTTAAGTTCTATTCGGTCTCTTTTTCTTAGAAATGAGTTAATGCGTAGATAGATAGTCCATAAACCTCAAAATGCAATAAAGAAACCACTTTCAGCTAAAGGATAAATGCTTACGACCGTAGTAGAATAAATAATTTTTTTATTCTGTCAATACCTTAAAACGGGTGTATTGCGGACCATATCCCCAAAGTAACAATTACTATACTCAATCAGACTGAAACCACTGGCTTCAGTTTGATTGAGTATAATCCAAGTTGATCCTAATCGATAGGGCATAGAAGGCAATGAATGCGCATGTCAGAAACCAGTGATTCCAGTCTGATTGAGTATAAATACCTGTATTTCACGAATTGGCTACAGAAATAGTACCAACTAACTCGTCATTATTTAAGGCGCTGAAAGCCGCAAAGCAAAGGATCGCAAGACTTAAATTCAGAACTCCTGATCTGGTGGAATTTGATTTGATACCAAATTATATACAAGGCGCAGATTTGTGCCTGGGAATAATGTTTCGGAACTATTAAGTACATCGCATAATTGCTGAACATATCTGTTGTTCCTTGGGTTTGTCATGTTATGAATCGTTATCCTTAAGACGCCATTCTTTTCATCCGGCATTATATCTGCATCTGTCATAAAAATTTGACGTACCAGTGATCTTGCTTCATCTTTTTTAGAAATATATTCCTGCAATGTATTTGCCATTGCCGTCTCTGCCCGATAAGCAATCATTTTGATTGTGTCTACGAATTGCTTTCCGCTCTTCTTTAAATCCTGAAATTTCTTATCTTCCGGGAGTTTTGAAAACTCTATATGTTTCTCCGTATTCTTTTTTGTCGCCTTGAGTTGTTCAATCTCTTTCTCCAGCGTATCTATCGATTCTCTTATTGTTGCTTTCTCCTGTACATACTTCCGGATATCGGGTTCTTCTCCTTCTGCTTTTAATACCAATGCCCCATATTTTACCCGCTGCCTGTTTAACAGTGTACTTTTGGTTTTTATCTGACTTTCCAATTCCCTGTAACGGGGATTCACCACCTTTGTCGTCTCACTTATTGCCTCCTGTTCGTACTCGATAAGTCTGTCTATACCATAATGTTCCATCATATATTTAAGAAAGTTCTCCTGAGACCATCTGGAGAACATTCTTGCTGCCAGTACCTCAGCGTTATTCATAAAATCAGTGGTTATTATCGATGTCTGATGACCTGTATCGGTCAATTTGCGTATCTCGCGCACCCAAAGGTCTTGCTTCCGGAAATACACTCCTCGTTCCGCCAATTTCATCTTTACCACTTCGCCATTGTTAAGAACCACCTCTTTCTCTATAAATTCTGATTCCGGCCAAACATCATTTACATACTTTTTGTAGGTATAACACGCTATGCGTTTCTCCCACATTTCTTTGAAAAACTCAGGACTGTAACCCTCACGGTCAAATACTACACCAAAGCGATAGAGATGACGATTGGCTTTTAATTCTTCCCCGGTAGGCTGCTTTGGTATGTCTCGGAGCAACCGGGGTATGATCTGTTCTCTCATTACCGAAAGCAAGCCGGAATTTACCGCTTTGCTTACCACGAAAAATGGCTTACCTACTGCATCATTTACCCAATAGTCGGTTAAACCCCTTAAACATAGCTTTTGCCTCGATACATACCGCTTCGGTAACGGTGTCTTGCTTCCGCTATATACCCGTACATGGCCGTCCACGTAAAGGATCCCGGCCAATTCCGGATCCTCTTCCATCCAGTATTTTGATAACTCTTTGCTCCACTGCTCAGGTTCGCCATGGTTTGTTATATATTTCACTTTTTTGCGCAGTGTTCGTATTTCAGGTATACGGTCTAACCCGATTGCCTTGCCCAATTCCCCAGCTTCACAATAGCGAATTGCCTCCAGTGATTTGATCCTTAAGAGGGCTGCAAACGACAGTAGCAGCAGAAACGATTGTAATCCATAGTACCCTTTGGGAAATGAGAGATAGTTGTTTGCATACTTTAGCAAACCATTTAATAATAATGCCGGCAGTGCAAACAATACCCCTGCCGATTTGACGTCCTGATCGGGAACAAATGCCGGAACTGCCTCATTAAGCCCACCTAATGCGGCTTCTACACGTTCTTGTTCCCGTGTACATCCAAGACCCATACCAGCACGACTATCGGTTACGGCACGCTCACTTTTGTTTCTTTGCTCCGGAGCGCTTTCTGCCGTTTTTTTTTCTCTAACTGACCGCTTTGGATTGCCTTGTGAATCGTACTTGATTTGATATTGAACTTCTTACCTGTTTCTGAAACACTCTGCCCTCTTTCCAGGCACTTTTGCACCTTCGCTTTTACCTCTGGCGTAAGCACATGGGCTGACCTTGTTCGCGCTGACTGACGGAAAAATCCCTTAGGCCCATGTTCTCTTAGCCGCTTTACACTACGCTTAACACTTATTGCCGAAACACCGAAGGCCTTCACTATTTGTTGTTGCTTGACATTACCGCCGACTACTAATTGACTGGTGATGAACCGAAATGATTCCAGGTCGTCTTCCTCATGACTAAACACAGGAAGTCTTCCGTGAAAATAATATATCTTGCTACCTATTTTCTCAAAACCTACCTGATTATTTATCAGTTTGCAGTCAGGGGAAAATAGGGGTAATACTAACTGTGGCATGAGTACCCGCCCTTTCTCCGAAAAAAAGGGATCATATCATTTTCCACCCACGTATGGCAATGCCTTCTCTCTATATACACCTATCTCTACACAATTCAATAGCTTACATACTTTTTGACTAAAAAGGCACTTCCTGGGTTCTGAAATTAGGCTGAGTTTTTAAAAGGCAAAAACCCAACGGCATTCATTTTTACTCATCCCAATCCCTCTCATGAGGGGAATTTGATAATTCTCCTCATGGGATGGATCTAATCCTAAAACAAGCGTAATTTTTTAATCTGAGAGAGTTAAAGTAGGTTGAAATGCCTGAATTTACTGGTTAAGATAGTGAAAGGAAACGGAAAATAGAGAAACGGTTTCGGATCATAGTGCTTTCAGGGAATGTGCGGTTAGAAGACATAGAGTTGTGTGTGCCTTGAAGTATGGAATACCTGAGTGGTTGAAAATACCACCTCTGCGAGCCTAATCCTCGTAGAGAAGTTTGTGCCTATGCGCACACAATGGAGCAATCCGTATGCGTAGAAAGATAGCATATACCCGTGAGGGGTATGACGGAGTTACGAGGTACAGACGACCTTTTGGGGTGTATGAGTGTGGCGTGTTATTCCGTGCCAACTGCCATTTCTCAGCGAAGCACTGACAATGTCCTTTGTTGGAGATGGATAAACAGATTAAGTAAAACCATCTCTGGTTAATGCGTTTGAACATACATCACGAAGGGAAAAGGGGTAATTGCTAAGCCCCACAATAAATGAACCTGGAATTCTCAGATTAAGTGGAATTAATATATTGAGGTAAAACGGATTTTAGCAGATAGACAGCATCTGGGAAAGAGGAGTTGGAATCTACCATGACGATGTCGATGGTATTAAAGTTTTTTTTACAACGGAAACACCTGGCGAGGTTCGTATTTGGGTTGGTGGCGGAATTAAATTCAGAACAGAGAGGGCAGAGGAAGCGGAAATAGCCTTCGGAGTATTTATGAGGTATGGAGAGGACATCAGCGATGAGTCGATCGATGGGGATATCGTTTCGTAATGAGCGCAAGAGTTGAGGGGAAAAGAGACGGGCCATGGTAGACCTCCTTAAAAAGATTGAATTTCAGCAAGAGCCTGATGGAAGATATCCTGGGTAATTTTCTGTGATTGTCTGATGGAAGCGTTAATCAGGCAGGCGGTGGAAATGGCGTTGATTTGCCTTGGGATGCCGGCGGAGAACTCATGGATCAGGTCTTTGACGTCTGAGTCAAAGATTTTATCGGATGCGCCGGAAGATTTCAGATGGAAGTCTATGTATGCAGCGGTTTGAGTTTTAGTAAGGGGATGAATGTGGTAATGTACCGAGATGCGTTGTGCGAAGTCGGCATGGATGTCTCTTTTGAGGATATATTTGAGGTGTTCCTGTCCCGAGAGGATGATTTTGAGATGAGTGGAAGAATCAAGCGGAGAGCTGACAAGGAGTCTGAGGTCTGTGATGGCGTCGGTTTTCAGGAGATGAGCCTCGTCGATAACGATAATGGGAGTGAGATTTGAGCGCAAGGATTTATCCATAATTTGGAGGAAGAGCCGGTCTTTGGTGTGTTTTGGTATTTCACCGAGCTGGGAGACGATTAAGGAGAGAAGGCTGGATGATTTTAGGTGGGTAAAATGGAGGTAGATGGGGAGAAACAGGTTTTGGGGGATTTGTGAGAGGAAGAGTTTGAGGAGTGTGGATTTTCCGACTCCCGTCTGTCCGTAGAGGACGGCGATAGAGCCTGAGTGTAAGAGGTATTGGAGTCGTGCAAGCCCCTGGGTAAAGCGTTCGTCTTTCATGATAAGGCTGGTGTTGATTCTTTCAGAGAACGGCTGAGTAGTCATGGAAAAATGAGAAGTAAACATGGTTAAGAGACCTCCTTTTTCGAGTAAGCGATTTGTAATTCACGAATGATATAGGGTAAGGTTTTCACGGAGGCATTTTGGAATGCCTCCGTGAGCAATGATTCGTTGAGAGCGGGGATACGGTTGTAGCATTTTTTAAGCGATTCGAGTTCATGAGAGCTGAAGGCGGAGAGAGAGCCTTTGTGTCCCATGAGGAGTGCGAGTTTCTGGACGAATGCCATGAATGGCCAGGGTCGTTCGGAGATGATTTGGTGGTAATCAATGCCTTTGGCCTGAGCCTGGAGAATGGATTTGTGTTTCTGAGTGATAAGGTCGAGGTAATTATGTTTTGGTTTTGAAGGTGAGGCGGCTGGAGTTTCAGCGCCCTGGTCGCGCAGGTAGAGATTTCCCGAGCCGAGGTATTCACCGTTTGCGGAATAGATCAAGACCTTTTTGAGATCGCCGTATGGGTCGTAACGGACTTCTACTTTATCGCCTCTGAGTTTGGGGTCAACACGGTAAAAGCGGTTATCAATGCGGACATCGGCAAAGGTTCTGTCAACGGTTCTGGGGATGCGTTTCATGAAGAAGGCAAGAGCGGCGTCCATATCGACGTGTCGGATGACGGTAAGCCCCTCGTCGTAGCGTTGTTTTGGAGATTGATTGGTTTCGGAGTGGATTCTTGCGTGATAGACAACGGCAAGGTAAGCGGAGAAGGCCTGGTTAATGGCATCAAGGGTGATAATGTCGCCGGAGCGGACTTCCGACTCGAACTGTGTCTGGCTGGTGCCGAAGAAACGTTCGACCAGTCCGCCGGGAGCAGGGTCGCGTGGTGGTCTGTGGATGAGTTTAATGCCGAGGTTGTAACAGGCAGAGCGCAGGGCGTCAGAGTGGTAGACCTTGGCATTGTCGAGGTAGAGTTCTTTGGGCGAGCCGTGGATAGTCCAGGCCCTGATGAGAGAATCGATAAGGATATCGAGGGTTTGTTTGAGATAATACCGTCCTTCGACCACATAACGGCTGTAGCAGTCGATAAAGAGACAGAGGTTTGTGGGAAGCGCCTCGCCGTCAACGAGCACGAAAGGGCCTTCCTGGAAGTCGCCAATCCAGAGGTCGTGGGTATGCTCACGGCTAAGAGCGTATACGCACCTTTTGCTGTGAGACGCCGAGTTTGAGCCGGGTCGCCCCTGCGAGTCTGAGATGGCGGTAGAGGGTGGATTTGGGGATCGTTTTCCCATAGTATTTCTCAAGAAAGCGGTTGAGGCAATCGTCGCTGCGGCGTGGTTGTTCTTTTTTGAGTTCAACGGCTTTGTCGATAATTTCAGGAGAAAACCTTCTGGATGCGCCACGGTCGCTCCTCGCCTTTCTTGCAAGAGATTGAAATCCATCTTTGCGGTAGCGGTTGAGTTTTCTCCTGAGGGTAGAGATAGTGGGTCTTTTCCGCTTTCCGTTGGGGAATACGACCTCCTGAAGGCAGAGTTTTTTCAGAAAAAGGTTGGTCTGCTCCTTCTCAATCTCACCGAAGATGACAGGATGCAGAAGATTGCACCAGAATAAAGCCCATTTTTCGTCTTTCGATTTCATAATTCACCTCCTTTTTTAAGTGTGGAGGTGATTGTAACTCAAGACCAGCCGCTTTTTGTTGCCAGTTCGGGGAAAAATGAATGCCCAAAAATTCGGTGATATTCCGGCTCGGCGCTGAACAATTGAATCGATTGATCGAGGGAGGTTTTTCGTTGTTTGCTTTTATACTTTCCGTGGTAAATGGGAAACATTTGGCGAAAAACCGGAGAGTTGGGGTCGGCCTGCCTGATGAGGTCAAAGGCGTTGCGGAGTGTGTATTTCAGTGAGCCAAAGAAACGCAGCCACCTCCAAACGGTTGACCAGGCAAGCATGCGGTTGTCTATTTCCTGTGTTCGGGTAGTATATCCGATGGCAGAGGAGACACTCCGGTAGGTTTCTGTATCATCTTTGACATAAGCCTGACTGAAGGAGAGACAGTGATCCTTTACGTACCGCTTGTAAGGGAGCGCATACTCAGGATAGGAAGTAAACGTCTTCTTGCACAAGGAACATTTCCAACGTCCCAGGAAAGATTCTATCGTATGAACAAGGGAGTCGATAATAACGTGAAACAACCGATATCTGCATTCATGAAGGGTGAAATTGACATGGGTACTCTTGCACTTTGGACAAAAGCATGGCTTCTGTTTTGTCGCAATAAGCTTTTCATGCTTGTGGATTTTTTCTATAATATTCACGCACTGCCTCCTTTGTATAGGGGGGAAATGGGCAGGAGGATGAAGTTTCCCAACGTTCGGTCCTCCTGCCCTGAGTTTTTTATGTTCCGGAAAAATCTTACAAAACTTGTCCTCGTGAAAACGGGGAACTGGGAAGTAAACCGCCGTTAGGAAGTTTGGAAGTGGTTTTAACCTCTTCCAAACTATTTAATGAGGCTTTACTCCGCCTTACGGACGGAACTTCTTTCTAACGGGGTAAACGATGTATTTTTCTTAACGTGAACAAAAAATCAAGTGAAATACTTACGCAGGATAAAAAAAAGGCGGGGTAGCTGGGTAAGATTTTTCAAATCATTTGCTGGGTATTAGACTCAAATATTCTGAGACTAATTGGGCATTTTTGGAGCATTTATTCTAAGACGTAGCAACCCGCATTGTCCGGCCTGACGCGTTCCCCGATAGCCCGAAAAGAACTCGGCAATTTTGATAGTTCAGGTGTTTCAGCTTTGCTAGGGAATACGATTCTTAAAGGATATCACATTGTCATGCGGCTGGCAAAAGTGCCCAGCACGGAGAAAACCTCGTCTGGTCTCTTGTTTCCGACCAGGCCCTTAGGCATTCATGACATCTACATCCTACATGCCGATCCCTTTTCAAAAGAAGGCTCCACCGAAATAGCAGACTGCCTGCTGGCGCTGCGTGGATTTAGGCCAGAAGGCAACTTGCCAATCTTCAAAAACTCCAAGCCGGGGTATCCGATAGAAATACCTTATGGCGAACGGTCTCAAAACCCCATACTCATCGCGATAACCAGTTGGAAGACGGATATAAAAAGCTGGATCGCCTCTGCCAGTCGCCATCCCGATCCTGACGTTCCGCGTTTAGATCGCCTCAATCATTTGCTGAACAGTGTCATCCAATGTCGAAAACGCCTCGATTATCTCATTCTGTCGGAACTTTCCATACCAATACACTGGTTCCTCGCCATAGTGCGCAAACTGCAAGGCAAGAGGATTTCGCTTATTTGTGGCATCGAATATCTGCATGCACCGAAAAACACTGTGCATAATCAGGTTTGGGCGGCGCTGTTACACGATGCGTTCGGTTTTCCAACAACCATGATTTACCGGCAGGACAAACAGCATCCGGCTTTGCACGAAGAACAGGAATTGCATCGCGTCAGCGGCAAAACCCTTCGACCTCAACTAAAGCCGTGGGCATCACCCCATAAGCGCTAACTTGTTTTAGGTGCGCTCGAAGTATTTTGATATCTGTGTTTTTCGGATTCTTGTATTTTCTGCTAAAGAACAAGCAATGTCATTCCAGCACTTAAGAACTTCCTGTAATGATAACGCTGGTTCTATAGCCCGTTTTACTTGATTAAGCATAAAAGCAAATTCACGCCATTTGCTTTTAGTCTTCTTGCTTGACAATGAAGTATCCCCAGGGGGAAAAAGACGTAGCAAAATCTATTAGTTTTTCTGTCAAAAGAGCAACGAATAGTTTGCCATAAAGCCAAGCTTTTGAGCTATCATCATCGTATTTAGGTAAGTGTCCAAATTGTGCTATTTGTTTAAATCTTTTAAAGACCAGTTCAATTTGCCATCGAACTCGATACCATTCTAAGATATCAAAAGCGGTAAATTGATTTTCAGGAAACGTTGTGAATACTATTACGTACTTGGCATAAATAAGGGTCTCCGGTTTTAGTTCAATGCCCTTTTTGCTTGCATGTCTTTTAAGTTTTTTATGAGCTATTTTAATGGCTTCTTCTGTTTTGTGTATTATACAAAGACGACCTTTGACATATTCAGTATTATCAACGTTTGGAATAAAAACGTTCCATGATTTTATAGCAAGGGGTCTTTTTAAATATTGGATTTCTTTCAATAAAGGAAAGGGTTTCTTTTCTTCGCCGAATATCCGTAGAGATTGCGAATTAACTCTAACGCTAAGATAAGCGCCTTTCCTTGTTGCATGATGAATTCCTTGGCCAGTACAGTAACCTCTGTCAGCTATAATATAATCATCTTTTTTCATCGGAAACTGCCGAAAAGATTCTCCTGTGCCTTCTCCTTCAGTTCCCGTAAGTTTAAAGAAATCGCAAGATAATGAAGGAACCTCAATACTATAATGAATGCGCCAAAGACTTCCTGTTTTCCCAGGTTCCTTTACTGTTGTTGCATCAAATAAGCGAAGATGAAAATTATTCCGTTTATTAATTTGGAGGCCACGCTCACGGAATAAAGATAAACATAATTTATATAGCCATTCTTTGCTCTTTTTTAATCGCTTTAATAAGGCAACATCGGATAAATCTGCTAAGTTAGCACGCTTGGCTCGAACTACTGTTTCACGCAATGAATAGCCACATCCTAAATGAATTAATAATGTTCGAAGAAGCTTTTCTTCAGATTTATCCTTGCGCAAGCCTTTTAAAGCATTTGTATCAACGGCTAAACTTTTCCAATCGTTTGGGAAGAAAGTTCTTAGAAGATCCCAATCTTCTCTCATCATGGCTTTATCCTCCTATAGAGTGATTAGCGGGATAATTAACATAAAAATACCATGATGAATAAAATTTGTCAATAAAACAAGTTAGCGCTTATGGGGCATCACCACCGCTCATCAACCATGGCGACTTTCAATTTGCGCTACTTGTCTGTAGCGAGCTGACAAATATCGCTTACCGCAGTGCCTTGCGCGGAAAAGTGGACGCCCTGTTTGTGCTTGAATGGAATCAGGACACGGAATCTTTCAACGCTCTGGTGGAGTCTGCCGCTTTGGATATTCATTCCTACATCATCCAGTGTAATGATCGCCAATACGGCGATAGCCGAATCCGCGCTCCGCATAAGGACAGCTGGATGCGCGACATTGTACGAGTAAAAGGTGGAGTAGAGGATTATTTCGTAACCGGCGCAATCGACATTCAGACACTGCGCACTTTCCAAAGCAGTCACCGTTCGCCAGATAAACTGTTCAAGCCGGTCCCTGATGGTTTTGAAATAGCTCACGAACGTAAAATTCTTCCAGCATAGGACGCCAATGACTGACGCAATGTGTAGTCTGATACTGAAGGAGGAAGTATTTCAGGTAGTTGGCGATGCTATGGAAGTGCTGAATACGTTTGGACATGGTTTGTTGGAAAAGCCATACGAGAATGCTTTGGTCGTAGAGTTAGGACCACGGGGGATTCCCGTTAACCAGCAACCGCGTTTTGATGTGATCTATAAATCGGTGAAGATGGGGAAATACATTCCCGACCTTATTGTTTTCGATCAGATAGTTGTGGATACCAAAACCATCAAGAAAATCACCGATATTGAACGCGGCCAGATATTGAATTACCTCAAGATAACTGGGGGAAAATGGGAACACATCCCAATTACTTAATAGTTGTATAGTAGGTTAAATGGGATGTGTCCCTATTTAATAATAATCGCCATTCTCCAGTGTTTTATTGAGTGAAGCGGCTCACGACCAGACAAGAATT
The DNA here is from genome assembly GCF_900232105.1 of Candidatus Kuenenia stuttgartiensis. Classification (NCBI taxonomy): domain Bacteria; kingdom Pseudomonadati; phylum Planctomycetota; class Candidatus Brocadiia; order Candidatus Brocadiales; family Candidatus Brocadiaceae; genus Candidatus Kuenenia; species Candidatus Kuenenia stuttgartensis. The sequence goes on along the minus strand of NZ_LT934425.1, from coordinate 3,941,686 downwards.
ATTACCTTCAAAATCCATGTTGTTAATCATTGCATGGTTGGTTTGTTTGCGAAGTGGTTTACCGAGGACGAGGTTGAGGTTATTTTCCGGCTCTTTTCCCTGGTGATTGATGATGTGGGGTATAACGCCGTTATTAATAGACATAGCCGTTGAAACTAGTTGTGCGGCGCCTGCCGTACCGTAAGACTCTCCCACGTTTGATTTTATTGCAGATATAGGGATATGTTTTACGTCCTCACCATACAGAAATTGTATGGCGTTTGCCTCTATGGGGTCCTGTATTTTGCATCCATTCGCATTTACGCTCATGCAATCTAAATCTTCCTTCTTTATCCCCGCTCGCTGTAATGCTTCCTGCATGGCTTTTTCAACACTGCTTACTCTTTCAAGGAGAGAATAATTTTTTGCACCCACATAGGTATTCCCAAATCCTTTTATTTCACCATAAATGGAGGCGCCCCTTTCCAATGCGTGCTGAAGCTCTTCAAGGATGATTACATAGCTACCCTCTGCCATAATGAATCCGTTTCGTTTTGCATCGAAGGGAGCGCTAATTTCCTGCCCCCCATTGATACCGGAAAGATATTTTCTGAGGTAAAATATCAAATACAAATCAATGGAAATCTGCTCAACACCACCGGTTATCATAACTTTTGCCCTATCATTCCGTATCATTCGGTATGCATCTTCTATGGCATCGATGCTTGACGTAAATCCTGCAGAAATAGTACGAACGGGCCCTTTTGCTTTAAAGAGAACGGACACATAATTGACAGAAGAGTTTAATGCCACATCGTAACTGCACATAGGGGACAATTCTGACGGGTTATTCCGTATTATTTCATAAAAATAATCTGTAGTTTCAGAAAAATTTCCCAGAGATGACCCGATAATAATGCCAATCGTATCTTCCAGAGAACCATCCTGAGGTAATTTTGAATCATCAAGTGCCATTTTAGCGGCAGAACCGAGAAAGTATGTGCCTTTATTCAAATAACGCAGCCCCTTTTTCCCCAAATGGATTTCCGGCAGGAGATCGCGTACTTCCCCGCCTAATTTGGACTTATAACAGGATAAATCAAGTGAAGTCATCGGGGCAATGCCTGATTTCCCTTCTACAAGTCCATTCCAGAATTCTTCTTTCGTATTTCCAAGGGGCGATACCGCCCCCAATCCTGTTATCACTACCCTTTTTTTCATGCCCTTATTATTGGTTAATTACTCTAATTTTCTAAAAATAGTAGTTGCATTATTGCCCCCGAAGGCAAATGAATTATTAACAATACAGGATACATTTGCCTCGCGGGCATTGTTTGGCGTTACATCCAGATTGCATTCCGGGTCAGGGGTCTCGTAATTGATTGTTGGAGGAATTATACCATGCCTCAATACTAAACAACATATTACAGACTCCACGGCGCTTGCGGCGCCCATGAGGTGTCCTATCATGGACTTCGTGGAACTACACGGAATTTTGTAAGCATGCTCACCGAAAACTCTTTTTATCGCAATAGTCTCCGTTCTATCATTATGTGGCGTACCAGTTCCGTGAGCGTTAATATATCCGATATCCTCCGGATTCATTCTCGCCATTTTAAGCGCATCACTCATGGATTTTACCGCCCCATCCCCTTCCGGATGCGGGGCAGTCATGTGAAACCCGTCGCAACTCAGCCCATATCCCGCCATTTCGGCAATAATTGCAGCGCCGCGATTTTTTGCATATTCATAACGTTCCATAATCAATATACCAGCGCCCTCTCCAATCATAAGCCCCTTACGATTCTTGTCAAAAGGCTGGCATTTATCAGGCGTTAATGCCTTAAGATTATGAAAGTGGGTAAATTCCGTTTGAGGAATCATATCGGCTCCTCCCACCATTACCACATCAAGCTTATTGTCAATCAGACGGTCATACGCCCAGGCAATGGCATGATTCCCGGAAGAGCAGGCATTAAGGGATATCATTGACTGCCCTTCAAAGTTGAAATAATTTGCCAGCATCTTCGTGATAGAATTGGGGGGGTATACCGCAGCTACTTTGTGGTCGAATCCATTATTTTTTAAAGAAGTGTTTTTTCTTAAAAGTCGCTCAAAAGGGGTCAGCTCTGCAGCAAGCGTTCCTATGGCAATACCAAACCGTTCTCTACCCGATTTCTTATCTCCATGTAATCCGCTTTCCAGCAATGCCTCTCTTGCCGCATAATAAACATACTTGTGAAGGGTATTTTCGCTGATCTGGTTTTCCAGTTCGACATCGAGGAAGAAATCCTTTACCTCGCACGACCTGTGTACCTTGTACAAGGAGGTGTCAAATGATTTCATTTCACAAGCCCCATCACGCCCTTGTGCAAAAGATTCCCAGCTTTTTTTTAAACCGGTTCCAACCGGAGTGACCAATCCTAATCCAGTAATAACGACCTTTGTCATTTTCAGTTCTCAAAAATAAGAGAGGTCAACTATCCACGAGTATATGTAAATAAGTTGACCTGAACGATGCCTGTTTTAAATCTGCAAAAAAAGGAACTACATTTTAAGGAGCTGCTTCAATTGAAGCTAATTTTTTCCCTTTGCCTTGCTTATCTGTATCAACGTAGCATTTTAAGGCTGCCTCATAATCGCCAGAGGTCTGTAAATCTTTTAGATTTTGAATCAAATGCTGATACACATTTTGCCAGTCAAGATTCACGCGAAATGCAAACATAGCGGCATTCATATTATTATTCAACTCATCCTTAGCGCGGTGGAATCTCTTCCGCAACACCTCTGTGGCAAAAATCCTGTCGTAAAGGTATTGGAACCCCTCGATCATTTCATCGAGGGTCAGTTTTTTCAATACATACGTCAAATGATGCGACGTGTAATATTTCCAATCTTCAGGAAAATGTGTACGAAAAAGCCTGTTTTCTCTGTTCAGGCGGTGATAAAGCGGCGTATTGATAAACGGACAGAGTATGCCGCAAGTCATAATATCGATATGCGAATCAAGGATAAAATCGGCTACCCGTTCAAACGTGCCAGAGGTATCGGCGTCATTTCCGAATACCATAGTTCCCCACACGGCAAGACCATGTTTTCTTATGTTAGCGATTGCCTCATAATAATTTTCTACGGATATTTTCAAATTCACATTTTTGTTCATGGACTTGAGAGATTCTTCCTCAATGGATTCTATGCCAATCAGCACGCCAACGCATCCACTCTTCGCCATATACTCAAGCGTTTCGTCATCCTTATATATATTAAGGGAGGTAAAGCCGAACCAGTTTTGATAGATACCTCTCTCGACCATACCTTTAAAAAGAGTGCGAACCCGTTCATTAGATTTCTTACTATGTCCGTAAAAATTTTCATCCGTTAGAATCAAACCGCGGTATTGTCCCTTTATCGATTCAAATTCATTCAATATATCGTCTACAGGCCGTTCCCTGTATTTTTGACCCTGAAATTGTGGGACGGAGCAAAATTCACAGGCAAACGGACACCCTGCGGTGGTAATAATCCCCGAATACCGGTATTTATATTTATCCTTCAAAAACTTTCTATCAGGGCTTAAATTGCAGTAGATTTCCATGGGGGTAAGGCCGCCGTCATACCTTTTCCGGAGACGACCCTTTTCGAAATCATCAATAATGGTTGACCAAAGGGTGATTCCCTCTCTGATCACCACACTGTCAACATATTTTGCAGCCTCATCAGGATTGCTTGTGGCATGAATGCCACCCATAATTACAGGTATTCCTCTTTTTCTGCAGGCTGTTGCTATTTTATACGCACGGTCTGCCTGATAACTTACTGAGGTAATCCCAACCAGGTCGGCGCCTCCAAAGGTAATGTCGCCTGTATTTTCATCAATGGCATATTCCTGCGTTTCATCAATGATATCGACTTGCCAGTTGCCGGGCGTTAGCACTTTCAAATAACCAAGATTTACCGGCATTTGGTTTAATACGGACACATTCTCCTCACCAACGTTACCCATTGGATGCGGGTTGATAAGTACGAGCTTTTTCATGCAATTACCCTTTTTATAAGCGTTTACAGTTTTGATGATGCTGCAGATACTGCTCCTGGCACTAATAACACCTGTGCAATAGCGTATTCATTACAATGTGATAATGAGACCTCGGCAGTATTAATATTCTTCTCTTCAACTAATTCTTTTACATTTCCATAAAAATTCAGATATGGCTTCCCTTTTTCATCATTTAACAACTCGACGTCAGTCCATTTTATTTTACCAGTCCATCCGGTTCCTAAAGCTTTGAACATAGCTTCTTTCGTAGCAAAACGTGCCGCTAAATGTTGATGTCTGTTCTTTTTCGGTAAACAATACTCAAGTTCTTTCACCGTATAAATTTTATTTAAAAATCTTTCGTTGGAAATACATAGCTTCTTTATACGATTTATTTCAACTATGTCAATGCCTATAAACATATAAATCCTAACCAACCAAAACTATCGTAACTCCTTATAAAATAAGTATCTAATATAATTTTTCGCATTGTACAGGCTAATAAATGTAAAGTCAACGACAATTTATTGTATGCATAATATCATCTTTGCTGTTCAGGCAATAAGCCCTTGTATATCGATAGCTGCATATTTACAATCTTACCTTTTTGAGCAAGCAGTCCTTAATTTGTTAAAATCTTTACGATTTTACAAAACACCTTACTTATTGCTTGACTCACTGTTAATTGATTAATAAACTGAGATGGAATTTTCATTTTTCAACCATAATAACAGGATTGCCACAGGCATCTTTGTGGAATTTTAATTTTACGATAAAACAACTTTTACGTAATTATACCGGGAGTTATGCAAAACGAATGGAACAAACAATGCAACTGGATATTATCTCAGTTAATCAAAAACTTAGAAATTTTTCCGCCGTGGAAAGAATACAATGGGCAGTTGACAATTTCGGAATGGATGCAATTTTATTGAGCAGTATGCAAAAGACGGCTTCTGTGTTAATGCACTATTTTTATTCCCTGGGCCTGGAAAATTACATCTTATTTATCGATACGGGATACCATTTTGCAGAAACATTACAACTCAGGGATGAATTCATTACACGATACAAATTAAACATGGTCACATTGTACCCTGATCTTACTATAGAGCAACAAGAAAAGCTGTACGGCAAGAAGTTGTATCAATATATTGACGGACAGAAAGAATGTTGTCGTTTAAGAAAAGAGGCGCCCTATCTTAGTTACATGAAAAACAATGGTTTGATGTTGTCTATGGTTGGTCTGAGACAAACGGAAGGCGGAAAACGCTCGAAATTAGAGCCTTTATTGCGGGACCCGAGAATAGAGGGTTATGCACTCCACCCGCTTTTTGACTGGTCGGATGAACAAATAGAATCCTACTTGCTTGAAAATGACATACCGATTCATCCTTTACATAATAAGAATTATCCCAGCATTGGTTGCGAGTGCTGCACGACGCCCGTAAGACCTGGAGAAAACCCAAGGGCAGGTCGCTGGAGGCACTTAAATGAATCATCTGACAATGTACCAAAATATTGCAATATTAACTTTTCCGATGGTTCAGGCATTTGACTTTATCCATTGTGGTATGATAGAATCCGGTCATGTATAGAACATTGACGATATTTTTATGTTTATCAGTAGTTTTATTAAAGACAGCGCACGTTATTGCTGCTGAGGTTGAAGTTGCTCCAAGGATTACCGATAGGAAAATCATTGAAAGACTTACTCAACTGGAATACGGACAAAAAAATTTAGAAAAACAATTAGAAGGCCTGCGTTCTGAAATGAACACAAGATTTGAATCTGTTGACACAAAATTTGATGCTGTCGATAAGAGATTTGATGCTGTCGATAAGAGATTTGAATCTGTCGACAAAAGATTTGATGCTGTCGACAAGAGATTTGATGACCTACGTTCTGAGATGAACGCCAAATTCGCATCTGTAGACAAAAGGTTTGACATACTCCAGTGGATGTTTGGCCTCTTTATTACCATAAGCATTGTAATTCTTGGATTTGTTCTAAGAATGTTATGGTTGATGCAAAAGAAGCAAACGATAATGGAATCAACACTTGAAAAACAAAAGGAAGAACTTGCCTTTATAAGAACTTTGATTGAAAAACTTTTCCCGCCTAAAGGAGTATTATAGGATCCACGATTAATACCAGAATTATGCGCATAACTTTTGCTCCGGCAGAATACCCTGGGGGCGGGATTCTGGTTTGCAAGCGGTAGCGCACCTATCAGAACTACTATATTTATCATACGTATCGTTTTTTATTTAATATTCTATCCAATACTCCCAATTCCAGATTCTGTCATCTTTAATAAGTTCCGTACTTTGCGAGTACACATCTGATACCATACTGTTGTACAATTCAAGCTGTTCTTTGTAACGAGAATCCTCACATAGATTAAACTTTTCTTCCCTGTCGTTCTCAATATCATATAAATATTCTTTTTTTGAATCAAAGTGAGTAAAATATTTATGATTTTTAAACCGGATTCCCGCTGATGCCCCACCATTCGCCGTCGCAAAAAATGCCCTCGCATCCCGATTCTTAAAACGCCTCAGAAGAGAATGTCCAATAAATGGATTTGGGATTTCTATGCCTAATCGGTCAAGGATTGTTGGCCCTATGTCTGCCAATTGTCTGACTTCACTGATTTTTTGTCCGGTATCAATATTCCAGTTTTTCCCAATAAGAGCGATAGGTATCCATACGAGGTCTTCCCATAATATGTTTTGTTCTCTTTCCGGGTGGGGATAGAACCAATTAATGCCGTGGTCGCTCGTCACAATAATGATGGTATTTTCCAGTTTTTCACTTGATAATACCTTTTCCAGGAAATCGCCCAGTGCATCGTCAGAATATATTGCAATATTTGATAATTGATTCTTCACATCGTTATGATCGTTCATTTCAAATTCCTTTTCAGGCAATTTAAAAGGATGATGCATGGAAAGTGTCGCAATTGTCATATAAAAAGGCCTTGGATCTTCACGGTTCTCCATAGCACTGTACGCAAATTCAAATAAATCCCTGTCTTTTAACCCCCAGTTAAACATTTCCATATCTTTTATTGGTGCATTTGTACGGTCGTACCTGGTTTCAAACCATCCGGCAAACCGGCTTAATTTGTTTGAAAACCCAATATTGCCTCCATGAACATAAATCGTTTCATATCCCCTTCTTCTCAGGATTTCAGGAAAAGACAACAAATTCAAATCAATGTTATATTGGAATATCCATTCAGTTGAAAGACGGGGAAGTATGGAACAATATACCGAAATGAGAGACCACCTTGTCTGAACGCCATTGCAATAAGCATTCGTGAAGAGTACTCCATTCTCTGTGCAAATGTCGCAAAACCTCGGGGTGGACGGCGCGGAATAACCAATGCAATCTACATTTACTGCCCGCACACCTTCCCAATGAACAAATATAATGTTTGGCGGTTCGGCGTCACACCCGGAACAATCTTCATCAATTCCATTTCTAGGAATATCATATGCTCCGGGATGAATATTAGGGTCATAATCGTTGCAATCATCTTTCAAGACATAACCGTCGCCGTCTTTGTCTTCATTGCATACTGCCTCCGGCAATTTCCCAAGTTTACATAAATGGTGCAAGGTTGCCTTTAATAGAGGATAATCGGGGTCTGGATATACCCATGGCTGATTCTTTATCCGGTCATCGTTAAGCGGAAGTGTATCCAATATTTTCTCAATATCCTTGGAATGTCTGCTCTTTATTTCATCTCCAAAAACCAGGTGTTTTACAAAGGCGATGTTATAGTTTTCCGTCAAATTGGTAATGAGCGCCGTTTTTAACGGAACATATTGAACAACTATTCCAGCAAGCAGAATAAAAAGTGAGATTGAGAATGAGTAACGGGATAAAAACACCTTTTCAAATTTTTTTATTGAAATAACCAAACTAAAAAAAAGAAATATTCCAGGGAAAATAAGAAGTTCAAAAGCCATGCATAAAGGATTAGAAAATTCAAAAAATGAGCTTGAAATATGGCCTGTGTAATTGAGGAAACTAAAATGGGTACTATTGAAATGAAAGCCAAAATATCTGAAGAACTCTACGTTGACCATCATGATTGCAAGGAGTACGGAGAAAAATACTTTTAATGAAATCCCGAAAATTTTTATTATCTTGTCCGGCATTATATCTGCCACTTTGAGCAGATATAAAAACTGTACGGGGATAAGAACAGAACAGGCAAAAGCCCCGTCTCGCATAAAGCCGAGAATAAACGGATAGACTCCGCCGGTAAGTATCGTAGTATCTGCCGGCAGCCCTCCCCGGTAAAAATACCAAAGCCTGGGCACGCTCATAAACACCCACATGAGTATTATTGGCGTAACAAATGCTTTGTTGAAATAATGTCTTTTCATAGATACAGCAACTAAATTAAATAAGGACTACTATAAACGGTGTGTATATAAAGTGGGCGAAAACGTAAACGTATTGATAGTTATTTCTCCCTCTTATGTACGTTTCCATGCTTATATCTTTCTGTTTACTGCTATAGAGCACATAACCATTGGGAAAAAGCAACCATCCATACAATAAACCAACTTACCAGACTCAGGAAAACAGCGGCGCTCCCGCAGTCTTTCGCATGTTTTACTTTAATATTAAATCCGGGAGAAACAATATCGGCTATTAATTCCAAAGAAGTGTTCAAAAGTTCGACGATAAGCACGGTAATATTACAAACGATTAACAGAAGTTTTAAGCAGAGCGAAACCTTTATGTATAGCGCAAGAGGCAGCAATATACTTGTAGCAATTATCTCCTGTCTAAAAGCACGTTCCATGACGAAGGTATCTTTTAACCCAAAAAGAGAATACATCAGGGCATTCCATAAACGCTTCATATTTTTACTTATTTATTTAAAAAAAATTAAACAGATGATTGCATCCCCACCCAATGTTTCATCATTTCAGAAGGAATACAAAAGACAGACACAAATGAAAATTACGGTCAATTACGTGCGATGCGAATTATTGAGTGTGATATATTCCTGAAATGCCTACTTTTATTAAAGATAGATGAATTTTCATATTTTTATTTTCTGTTAAAAAAAGGGCTAAAAACTTCAAATAACAAAATGCGCATATTTTTATTGTATGTAATGCCTCAGTAAAACCAAATGAAAAATATGTTGATTTTGGTAGTTAGTATCTATATACATATACATTGTACATGTATATGTACAGAGTTTTTCTTTTTACAAAAAGCTGCTTTTGTACAACAGTCATCATGCCGCTATAGCGGCATGATGACTGTTGTTGATGTTGATGTAAAGACGCATTGCATGTGCCTCTCTGTTGTGTCAACATTTTCATTACGTGCAGTAGTTTCCAGACGCATGCAATGCGTCTCTACAAAAAAATTGATATTCCTTGCGTTAAATGAGTAAATAAAAAATTTTCAGAGGCGGGAAAGAGGAAAATATGAACAAAAAAAACACATCTGCATCAGGCAGGCAGCCCAAGAAATCTACATCAGGCAAAAAGTCTTCAACGAAAAAAAATGGGATATCAAGTGATACGTCGCCGGAATCGAAACTATTAAAATCTCCATTATTTGATAAAACTTCCGCCGTTACTATTTCAAATGCTACCGATTCCCTCCTGGCACTGATCGAAAAGAACCCATTAAAACGCATTGATACAAATGCGAAAGAAAACGTTGTTAAATCTTATGAAAAATTAATCAGAAAATTAGTTAAGGAAATAAACAGCACCAGGTCATAATTCCTATTAAACAAAATTTATACGGTACATTTTAATATCAAATCATCGGGAAAGGTGTTAGAGAACCAGTGCCTGCAATGAATTTCAATTTATTGCATTGTCAGAGAAGGATCTTGCCCTTTATCAAAATCCATCACATAATTTTCTATAAAAGACGCTATTTTACCTGCCGCTTCATCTATTGACATCTTTCCGGTGTTTACAACAAAATCAGCCGTCTTATCATATAATGGTTTTCTTTTTCCCAAAAGATACCGGATTTCCTGATATTCCCCATAATTTGTCAGGCCAGGCCTTTTAGTAGTTGAGGTAATGTCTCCTTTTATTCGTTTATACAGAGTATCAGCATCCGCTTCCAGAAGAATGGCAACACCGCACTTTTTCATCCTCTTTACATTTTCCTCTTTAATAACCACTCCCCCGCCGGTAGCAATAACCGTGTTATTTTGCAAACACAACTCAGCAATTACGTCCGATTCTATTTCCCGGAATTTCCCTTCGTCGCATTCTTCAAATATGTCTTTTATGGTTTTTCCTTCTTTTTGCTCCAAATACTCATCCGCATCAATATATTTCCTATTTAATCGTTGAGCGAGTATTTTGCCTACAGAAGTTTTTCCGGTGCCTCGAAAACCAATTAAAAAAATGTTCAATCCTGATCCTCATTAATACGTTTATTATCAATGAACATTAAACGAACGTCCATATCCCTTACTTCAGTATGAGAAAACCCGACATCAAAACGTATTTGCTAGGCATTGTATGCAATATTTTCTATTATATTCAGAGGTGGTTCTGTATCCGTCCACAATCTAAACTGCGCTGCTGCCTGGCGAATAAACATAGGCATCCCCCCCACCGTTTTACAGCCTATTTCCTTTGCATCTTTTATTAATTTCGTTTCGGGAGGATTATAAATAGTGTCAAAAACAATCATATTCGGCTTCAAAAGTTTTCTATCAACGGGCGTCTCATTTATTGAGGGATACATACCCACCGGTGTTGCATTAACGAATATGTCCGTTTCCAAATTTTGCAAACCATTCTTATTGGTAAAGGAACAACCAACTTCGCCGGCAAGTGATTGCATACGATTGTGATTTCTACTAACGAGTGTAATATCGGCGCCATACATTTTTAACCCAAAGGCAATCGCACGTGCAACACCCCCTGCTCCAATAATAGTAACATGCTTGTTTTTAAAGCAAGCATCCGCTGCAGTATGGCCAGATACATTCGCAACCTCTGCGAGCACGGTAACGGCAGCTTCCAAATCAGTATTAAAACCTATCAAACGGTTATTTTTGTTTACCACAGTATTTACCGCACCAATTTTTTTGGCAATCGGATCCGCGTCATCAAGATAATTTATTATCGATTCTTTATGAGGAATAGTAACGCTGTACCCTGAAATATTTAATTTTTTAAATTCAGAAATAAATCTGCCAATTTCATCCACTTTAAAAGGAACATAAACACAATTCATGCCTATTTCTTTAAAAAGTGCATTATGAATCACTGGACTAATACTGTGAGAAACAGGATTGCCAATTAAACCATACACTGCGGTATGCTTGTTTTGGTTTTTAATATTATACCTATTTAAAAGTTCTTCGATATTGATTTGGCCGGGGGCGGATTCTTTTCCTTTCTGAAGTGATGCAAAAGTCAAATAACTGCCAAATATTTTATATAATATACGACTGATTATTCCGTATTCGCCCATACAAAATGAAATTATGGGTATTTTTGACTGCTGAAGAAGCTGGTATATTTTAATATTATCGGTTATCGAATTCGCATGAGTAACAATCTTTACAATATCAGCACCACTCTGAAATAATGTATTGTATATTTCCGAAAGATTTTCAGGAGTTTCCCTGAAATTATGATAAGAGACAATTATTTTAGTTTTGCTGGCGGCAAACAGGGCATTTCCGTTTTTTTTAACGTTCCGGATGCTGTCATGTTCTATATCTACATAATCGGCTTGCAGTTGTATTGCCTGTTTCAGCAATTGTAGTCTTTCTTCTTCAGTTCCTCTGAACTTTCCCCCTTCCCGAACCGGACGGTTTGTGACGATAACAGGCTTCGTACATTTTCCCAGTATCTGCCGTAAATTCAAATCATGAATGTAATCAATACGCAACTCGACAGCATCGGCAATTTTTGATGCACATTCCATGTCGTGAATGGCATCGTTATTATTATTTGCAACTATTGGTACACAGATCATGGGTTTATTTTGCAGCCACTTTATTTAATGCATTTAAATAGGCTTTTGCACTCGCCTCAATGATGTCAGTACTTACCGCACGGCCTTTCACATTCTTCCCGTGTATATCAACATTTACGTAAACCTCGCCCATGGCGTCCTTTCCACTGGTAATAGCCTGAATATGATAATCAAGTAACTTACCTGAAATTCCGGTAGCAAGATCGATAGCCTTAAAAAGCGCGTCTATGGGGCCGTCGCCTATTGTCGCATTATCAGCAACACTTCCATCACTCAATCTGATCCGAACGCCTGCAGTTGGCACAACATTTGGCCCGCAGCTAATGCTTAAACTTTCTAACTGGAAAATGTGAGGAATTTCCATCTTTTCCGTATCGATAATAGCTTCTATTTCTTCATCAAATATCTCCTTCTTCTTGTCAGCAAGCCGTTTGAATTCTTCAAAAGCCTTTTCAAATTCAATCTCCGTCAAATCATACCCTAACTCCTTAATTCTTTCTTTAAAAGCGTGCCTGCCTGATAATTTCCCTAACACGATTTTTGTTTTCTGAAGTCCAATGTCTTCTGGATGCATAATTTCGTATGTGGTTCTCTCCTTGAGCACACCATCCTGATGGACGCCGGATTGATGTGCAAACGCATTTTCGCCTACAATTGCCTTATTCCTCTGAACACGCATCCCCGTTAACACACTCACAAGCCGGCTTGAATTTGTTAATTCCCTTGTTTTGATGCGAGTTGAACAGCGATAGTAATCCTGACGTGTTTTTATCGCCATAACTACCTCTTCCAAAGCGGCATTCCCCGCCCGTTCCCCCAATCCATTCATGGTGCATTCCACTTGTTTTGCGCCTGCTTTTACCGCCGCCAATGAGTTAGCCACTGCCAAACCAAGATCATTATGACAATGTACGCTTAAAACAGCTTTGCTGATATTCTTTACCTTTTCTTTTAATCCGGTAATTATTGACGCATAATGTTCGGGCACTGCATAACCAACAGTATCGGGAATATTAACGGTTGTGGCGCCTGCTGCAATAACAGACTCAACGACCTGGGCAAGAAAATCCATCTCCGTGCGGGAAGCATCCTCCGAAGAAAACTCTATATCCTCAACAAATTTTCGGGCATAAGCAACAGCCTTCACTGCCAAATTAATTATTTCATCTTTTGCTTTAAGCAATTTGTATTTTCTGTGAATCTCGGAAGTGGCGAGAAAAATATGAATCCGAGGCTTTTCCGCTTTTTCCAATGCCTTTGCCGCACTGTCTATATCCTTTTCCATTGCGCGGGCAAGTGCAGCAATGGAAACACCGCGAATTTCCTTTGCTATATTGCTCACGGACTGAAAATCGCCCGGAGACGCAATCGGAAAGCCCGCTTCAATTACATCAACATTTAACAATGCCAACTGTCGTGCTATCTGTAGCTTTTCCCCAATATCAAGGCTGGCGCCTGGCGACTGTTCCCCATCACGCAAAGTTGTATCAAAAATAATGATATTATCCATAACATCCTTTTGCCAATATAATTAAATGAGACCTTCAAAGTTTTTGTAACACTTTAGTTTTTTGTTTTTTACACTATACATAGGATAAAAGACAAACTTTAATTATTAAAAATTATCAATCAATTTATGTGTCCCTATAAAATAAAGCTTGAAAACATTACCCTCTAGTTTAAAGACACAGCGATAGCCCTTATCAACATAAAATTCCCAGAAGTCCGTACCTTCAAGTTTGTGCATCTGTAATGAATTGTGCTTTGGATTGCCTTTCAGACAGGTTAATTGTTTCTTAAACTTCTTCTTTATCTCTTTAGGCAGACTGTCGTACTGTGGGAAGAATTCGGGTTCTACGGCAATAAGATACCCGCTCACGCCTTTAATTCCTTTATAAATTTATCTACCTTATACGTCTTGAAATTGCCCGTCTTAAAATTCTCATCAGCATTTTTAACCTTCTCCTGTACTTCGGGTGTCCAGAAGTACGACTGTGAACGTGGGACGCTTACTACAGGCTCCAATACAATCCTGCCCCTGTCTATCTTATAAACCAGTCTGTCGCCCTCTTTGATATGCAAAAAATCCCTTATCTCCTTTGGTATTGCAATTTGCCCTTTGGATGATATTGTCAACACCTTCATATTTCCGTATCTCCAATTGTAAATTATATGATAAATGGTAAGAATATCTTACTATACTACCGTTTCCAATTCCACCATTACTTTTTATTTTATCCGGAAAGTCACAGGAAACAAAAACAGATACAAGCAAAAAGTAAATGAATTTCCTTGAATGCCTTGTAAATACTGGTAAGATTTAGAGCAAGGAACTGATAAAGGAGGGGTTGAAGATCTTCAATCCCTGCCGGATCGCCCCTGCGTTGAAATATTTCATCCAAAAAAGTCGCTGAAGGCTTAATTTTATTTTTTACTTAAAAACCAATGATCATTAAGAAATATTTCTGGGTAGCTTACATTCTTCTTTTCTTCCCGATGGCATGCAGCTCTCCATACGATACTAAAGATAAAAAAAACATAAAAGGCGGATATATCGGTTCAATAACCGACAAATTGACCGGCGCATTGTCAGCAAAGGAACATAAAACTTTAGGTATTACCTATTTCAAAAAAGGCATGACCGAGGAAGCCATTGACGAATTTAATTTTGCATTGCAGGGTATCCGGCAAGATGGAGAATTGCACCATTATTTAGGCAAGGCTTACTTAGAAATTAATCAATTTAGTAAAGCAATGAATGAACTAAATAATGCCATCTCTTACTACGACAAATATAACTTTAAAGGAAAAGCTGAGGCATACAACGACCTGGGTCTTTTATACAAAAAGAAAAATGAATATACAGAGGCATTTTCCGCTTTAAAAGAGTGCCTGAAATTAAATCCTTCTATGGCGGAAGCATACTACACTATGGCACTTTTATACCTTGAAACAAACAAAATCAATGAGAGCTTTGACTATTTAAATAAAGCAATCAAGCTCGATTCAAACAATCCTGATTTTCATTTTAGCATGGGACTTGCATTTTACAAAAAAAACATGCCGGAAAAAGCGCTTACAGAGTTCCAAAAAACACTTGATTTGAATCCCAGGGATGCTGAAGCACACAATTACTTAGGTATTATTTACTATGAGATGAACGAAATTGAAAAGGCCATTTCTGCACACCAAACTGCTGTCAAATTAAAAAATAATTACACAGACGCCTATAACAACCTGGGTATTGCACTCTTTGCACATAATAATTTAAACGAGGCAAAAGATGCTTTTGAAACCGCTCTGAAACTAAGAGCGGATTTTGCCGAAGCACACTATAACCTTGGATTAATTTTAAGTAAAGAAGGCAACTCAAAAGAAGCCATAGCATCGCTTGAAAAGGCAATAGCAATAAGCAATGCCATTGCCCCCGCACATTTTAAACTTGGAGAAATCTATACAAAAATTAACATGCCTGACAAAGCTTTATCCGCATATGAAAGCGCCTTTTCCGATGACCCCTCGTATGAAGAAGCGTATTATAATTATGGTGAACTGGCCGCTGAAATTGGTGATGTAGACAAATCTATCCGTGCATGGAAAAAGACTATAGAAATAAATCCAACAAACACAGACGCATACTTTAATCTGGGCGTTGCGCTTTATAATCAAGGAAAAATTGATAATGCTATTTCCATGTGGTCAAAGGTGCTTGAAACAAATCCTGATGATTATACTACATTGAATAATCTTGCGGACGCTTACGAAGCCAAAGGCAGCATCGACAAAGCGATAAAAACATGGGAAAAAATTGTAGAAGGCCACCCGGTTAATTCATTGGTATATTACAAATTAGGAAATGCATATACAAAAAAGAATAAGTATAATTCTGCCCTTGCCTGTTGGGAACAAGCAGTCATTATTGACCCGGATTTCGTGAATGCCTATTTCAATTTAGGGAAAACCTATAAAAAACTCGGGCGGCTCGATGAGGCAATTGCGGCATTTTCAAAAACAATTGATATTGACCCTGATGATATTGACGCACACCACAATTTATGGCTACTTTACAAAGAAAAAGACATGGATCTGGAAGCTCAAACTGAAGAGAGAATCTACAACAGTCTGAAATCATTTAAAGCGGAAGAAGAATGAAGCATTCAATAGTTTCTTTGGTCACAAATAGTCATGAAATCACCACTTAGACGGCGTTCATTCAGCGTAGAACGAGAATCCCCCCCTCGTAGCCTGATCCGGACAAAGATTTCACGATACTTCATTCCTCGAAATGGTAATTACAGGTAAAACGCTTTTAACCTCTTTTTTTTTGTCTTGACTTATCTATTAGGGTTTATATAATAAGCCGGATTTTTATTAAGGTGTTTCGACGATAGCCCGATAATTCAAATTAGCCTTCGAATTAAACATAATTATTCTACCATTTGTACATTCAATCTTTTTAACATAAAGCAAAGGAGAACAGTTCTATGAAAAAACGTAAATTTTTGTTTATTTTACCTATGGTTGGTGTATTGATTATATCGCTTGTGTTATCCCTCAAGGCAGGCACGGATGGAGAAAAAGGACTCACAAATAGCGTTGAGAATGCTTGCAGTAAAAAGGGGTCTATTTATGGCACGGTAGTATATTTTCAATCATGTTATATGTCATACATGCAGGCTGCCCAGGTACAACTGAAAGGGAAAAATACAGGGATGAAGGATGAGGTTAATACAGACAGCAACGGTAAATTTAAATTTGATAATTTGAAAGAAGATACTTATAAATTGACGGCGGGAAAGAAAAATTTTAAAAATTCAAAAGCTACCGTAAAATTGAAAAGCGGAAGGGCGAAATTTGCCGAAATAGAGATCGAATCTTCAGGAAAGAAATAGTAAACAACCCC
Organism: Candidatus Kuenenia stuttgartiensis; assembly: GCF_900232105.1. NCBI lineage: Bacteria > Pseudomonadati > Planctomycetota > Candidatus Brocadiia > Candidatus Brocadiales > Candidatus Brocadiaceae > Candidatus Kuenenia > Candidatus Kuenenia stuttgartensis. The sequence goes on along the minus strand of NZ_LT934425.1, from coordinate 3,924,760 downwards.
TGCAACTTCATTTTCCTGTTAAATAAAACGCATAAGTCTGATTTAAAATTAATAAATTGGCTTATGCGTTTTTTTGTAAGTATATATACCGAAAGTAATCATGCCGAAGAATGGAAATATGAAGAAGGCAGGTGCTTAAAATAAGGATTTATTTGAAATCTTTACGGGAAAATGGGTATAACAGGGAAAATTTAATAATAAATCATATCCGTATAAACAACAAAATATTCGGGAAAAGAGAGAAAAGGAGCAGGAAATGAATTGCAAAATTATTTTGTTTCTATTTTTATTGTTTACTATGCCAGTTATTGCAAATGGACAATTTATCGATGTAGGATCTCAGCAGATCCGGTTAAAAGCAGGATTGCCCAGCGTTTTTACCATAAGCAATGTAAGACAAATCTCGGGTAGCGAAGGCGAAGCGGTGCTAAGTGTTACTATCACTTTAAAAAACGGAAGAGTGGAATCCGTTGGCAAAGACGGTGCGTATTGGATTATTACGGTAAGAAACAGCAGTAAATCTGCCTCTACCTATGTAATAAAAGATAGCCAATTTAAGATCGTGGGCGAGGAATCAAAAAAAGTTATCATAAACTCAATTCATTGGAAAGACGGAAACTGATAGAATACCGTTAATATACCTTTAACCCTCCCCATTATAAACGGAGTTTTTTCATGAAAGTATATTTTGTTGGCGCTGGACCAGGTGACAAAGATCTTATAACAGTAAAAGGTTTTAATCTGCTTAAATGCGCAGAATATTGTATTTTCGCAGGATCACTGGTAAACGAGGAATTGCTCTCCGCCCTGCCATCCGGTGCAAAAAAATACGATTCATCGAAAATGAATCTGGAAAATATGACAAAGGTATTCAAAGAGGCAAAAATAGCAAACAAAGACCTCGTTCGTCTGCATTCCGGCGACCCCGCTATTTACGGCGCTATACAGGAACAAATGCGTGTGCTTGATGAACTAGGGATTTTATATGAAATTATTCCGGGAGTGAGTTCTTTCGTTGCCGCTTCTGCCGCATTAAAACAGGAATTGACGCTTCCAGGAGTTACCCAAACGATTGTAATTACAAGAATGGAAGGCAACACTCCCATGCCGGAAAAAGAACACCTCAGCAAACTCGCGGCCTCTACTCCTACACTGTGTATTTTTCTTAGCATTGAAAAATTATCTGAGATTGTAAAAATTCTCATTCCTCATTATGGAAATGAATGTCCTATCGCAGTTGTCTACAAGGCATCCTGGCCACAACAAAAAATCGTTCGCTCATGCTTATCGCACATTGATAAATTAGTAAAAGACGAGGCTATAACAAAAACAGCTATGATTATAGTAGGACACGTGCTAAACAAGGAATTTGAGCGATCAATACTCTATAGTGAAAATGCTCGTTAGAAATAAAAACAGTAACCGTTCACATGGCATACATATCCCCTCCATACTTTTGTAATTGAGACGCGGACAGATATGGGTTGGGTATAGCCAAGATAATGGCATTCACCTACCAGACTCTTTTTAATTTTCTGCTTTATCTTCAGCCGAATCATTCTTTGATTAAATCAGGCTTTCAAGCTCCTCATATTCGGCTTTTTCAATCATTTCAGCCTTTTCTTAATTACCAGTCAAATCCATTGGGGTTGGTCAGACAATTCAAATTAAAAAATCCAAAACAACCCAAACTCATTATCTTTTATCGCCTGAAGGCATTCGTCCAGTGTCCCTGATAAACAGTCCTGCCATTTGCCGGTGTGCCGAAAGTAGGCAAGGTTGTAATCGTCTCCTCCTGTCCAGCCAAGTCGTGCAATTTCCATTTCATCCCATACTTCTATGCTTCCAAATATGCCTTAAGCTCTTCTCCTTTTAGTGTGCGATCGTCTATAACCCATCTGCCTGTTGCCATTGTGCAATTCTCCTTTCAATAGGACACGGAATAACATCAGTATTTACCCGAGTCCAAAGCAAGAATTTCTACACAAACAAACCAATTATTCCTTCAGTCGCCTTAATACTGCATCCCATATAACACGAATGCCTAATCTGTCTGCCCATTGGGCGATGTAGTTCATGTCTAGTACGTCACCTGATATTTTGAGAATCCCGGTAATATCACGGAGGTGTTTTTCAGAACCGCCCTCTTTATAAAATTCCATTTTTTTTATAATTACATCTTCCGGTGTTGTAAAGTTCGCTTTTTTATCAATAAACAGTGATTCCCTTTTTCTCCTGGAAAATTCAGTTTTAGAAAAAGTGGTTTCTTTTGTCAAAATAATGTCAATTTTTAACCCTGAAGTAGAGTGGATGATATTGAACTGTCCCCGCCTTTTTATTTCAGTCCTTATCGTTTCTTTATCACAATAAAATTCATCAGACTGAAAGAATGTGATAAATCCATCAATCTGTTCTTCTTTCAGGTCTGCGACAATATCAATATCCATGGTAAAACGGGGTTCACCATAATATGCAGATGCGTGAGAACCAGTAATCATATACGGTATTTCCAGGGATTCCAACACCTGAACAATCAAACGCATAAGTTTAGTTTGTTCCACGGGTCATCCGCCTTATAATCTCTTTTTGCAATTCTTCATCAGTCCATTCAGGATGAAGGTTTTTTAAATATGCCCTCAGACTCTTTTGAAAATACGTCCATAAATCCCAAACTATTTGTAATCGCTCCATGCCTGTTTTTCCACGGAGTATCTCCGCAACCTTATCGTCCACTACTTCAATCTGCCCTTTGTCCAGCCTCATACCATACAGTCCTCAATAGTTAGCCACGAATGGCCACGCATTAACCTTTGTTATATTGTAAGCTGAATGCAGCATGAATGCAGCATGTAGAATAGACATTTTTTTTCTTTCGTAACACTTTAGTTCGGGAATACTCCCCTTTAGTTCTTTGATAAATTCCAATAATAATGATGTTTGCCGTATAGTGCAGGGGCGAAGCATTCGCTATAAATTTCACAAATGCGTTCTTCCCCAAACTGGCAAATGCTTCGCCCCTACTTTTTCAAAAAACTAAATTGTTACAGCAATTACTATTTTTGCCGTAAAAGGGCAAGGGAAATAATTATTTTACACCAGGTACTATAGCCAAAAGCTTCTGATTTTCTAAAAATGTAGTGCGAATCGCCTGCATTTGCCGGTTTAAGTTTCAAAAACCTGACTTGTTTGACTATATCTCAATCATTCGTGGTGATATTTTTCATTCCTGATAATGGTCATTGCCCTATAAAGTTGCTCTACGAAAAACAGGCGCACCATCTGATGAGAAAACGTCATCAGTGATAATGATAACGTAAAATTTGCCCTTTTTTTTATCTGTGTTGCAATGCCGTATGCCCCGCCGGAGACAAATTTAACTGCCCTTACACCCGTATTCATCTTTTGCTGTAAAAAATCAGCAAATTCAACAGAAGTCAGTTCTCTGCCCTTTTCGTCCAACAGTACAACAAAGTCTGTTGGCGCCAGCAATTTTTCAAGAGCAACTGCTTCTCTTTCCTTCACATCTTCAGACGATTTGCTGCTAATAGGTTTTACTGAAGAAATTTCTGCAATATTAAATGCGCAATAATGCTTTAGCCTGTTTGCATAAACGGATATCCCCCTCTTCAGATAGTCATCTTCCGTTTTCCCTGTTACTATAAGTTCAATCTTCATGTGAATATCCGTAACATCCCCTGCCGTAAATCGTACATTGAATAACATCCGAATACGAAATGAAATAGTATCTCCTAAATCCTGCAAACAAGGCAAAGCCTTGTTGCAGGAATAGGATTGAAATGGTAGGATTTCCAAGGTATTCGGCGGTATATTGATAACAAAAAACACCTGAAAGGAGATTCACCATTTCGATGAAGAATATAGCAAAAAAATACAGCAAAAGACAACCGAAAATCAAGGCAGAGATGAGCGGGAAAGGCTTAACGGTACATGCAGGGCTTTTACCGGTATTGAATTTTATGGGTAAGCTGATGTTCCGGGAGAGAGTCCATGAAGCGGTCCATAAGGATCGTGGAGCAAATGCCCGGTATCAGTTTGTCGATGCGGTACAAATGGTAGTGATAGGGTTGATAGCAGGGGCGACATCGATGGTAGAGGTGATGAAGGTGTGTACAGATGAGGTATTGAAGAAGATGTCCGGGTGGAAAGAGGTACCTGTAGATACTACGATAGGACGTATTATGAAGCTGGCGAGTCAGGGAGATATAGTGGAACTGACGGGGGTGATCCACCGGTTTAGGGGAAAGATATGGAAGCGTGCGGTGAGATCAGGCCATAAACTCAGGAGTGCTCTTTGCGAAGTATGGATAGATGTTGATTCTACCGTAGATGGTGTATATGGGAAACAGGAGGGTGCAGAGGTAGGATATAATCCGCACAAGAAGGGGCAGAAGGCGTATCATCCCTTAATGGCATTTATTGCAGAAACAAAGGAGGTATTACATAGTTGGTTCCGCTGTGGAAGCGCCTACACGAGTAACGGAGTAGTAGAGTTCATGAAGGAATGTATGGCGTACATGAATAAGGGGGTAAGGGTGGTATTTCGGGGAGACAGCGGTTTTTTTACCGGAGAATTACTTGAATACCTTGAGTCAATATTGGCGGGATATCTGATTAAGGTAAAGCTGAAGAATCTGGAAGGATTGCTTGAAGGGCAGAAATGGAATGAGGTGAAAGGGGAGCCAGGATGGGAACAGGCTGAATTTTGGTATCGATGTGCAGGGTGGGATCGTGCGAGACGTTTTGTGGCAGTGCGGCAATTGGTCAAAAGAGAAAAGAAATTAGTAGAAGTGTCCGTGTATGAGTATTTTTGTTACGTTACAACGGAGCGGTTAAGTCCGATGGAAGCGCATCGTTGTTATGGAAAGAGGGCTACCTGCGAGACTTTGATAGAAGAGAGTAAAGGACAGATGAATGCGGGGCACATACGTACGGGTGAATTTTTGGCCAATGCTGCGCTATTTCAGTGTGCGGTGTTAGCGTATAATCTTTTGAAGTGGATGGGATTGCTCAGTGGTGGAGTGATACAACAGTGGGAAGTAAAGACGATGAGACTGTGGTTAATCCGTGTGGCAGGGAAACTGGTGGAGAGAAGCCGGCAGATGACATTAAAATTGCCGGAGAAATTTCTCCATCAGGAGGAATGGGAAAAGTGGGAACGCATGTCACTGGATGTAGTTTTTCAGTAGAAAACCGACGTTGTATTTCGTTTTTTTAGTCTTTTGAGAGTGGTAAGTATACCGCAGATGGAGACAGTACATCCCTATCTTGATTTTCATTGCATCAGAGAGCACGTTTCCGACAATTTCCCATGTCTTTTTGTTTAAAGTAGTACAATAGCGCTACCACAATTGCTAAAAAACGGATATCTGTTATCGCTTTTTGCCAATCTTGGTAGTGGAAAATACTGATTTTCGCATTGCGAAAATCGTTTGCAGGATTTAGGTATCAATACCATTAATTACTTTGCAAGGATTTCTTTTGCTGATAAAATTATTGCATGTTGATTAATGAAATATTCAGGAGTATACAGGGAGAGACGTCTTTTACCGGCCTTCCGTTTGTTTTTGTCAGGTTAACCGGATGCAACTTGCGCTGCAGCTATTGTGATACGCAGTATGCCTATGATGAAGGGAATGAAATGCCAATTTCTTCCATCATTGACAAGATTGATTCATTCGGATTGAAATCAGTGTGTGTTACCGGGGGAGAACCTCTGTCAAATCACAATACACCTGTGTTGGTACGTGAATTACTTAACAGGAATTATACCGTTCTTGTTGAAACAAACGGCAGTTATGACGTCAGTGTTTTGCCCGAAGGTACAATAAGGATTTTGGATGTAAAGTGTCCAGACAGCGGTATGAGCCATAAAATGTGCTGGCACAATATATCGCATTTAACAAAAAAGGATGAGGTTAAATTTGTCCTGTCTTCACGAAACGACTATGAATGGGCAAGATCAATGATCAGTAAATATCATCTAACCGAAATTGCCCATATCTTAATGAATCCTGTTTACGGAATGATTCAACCTTCTTTAATTGCTTCATGGATTTTAGAGGATCACATTAACGTGCGGTTGCAGCTTCAGATGCATAAGTATATTTGGGGGCCGGAAACAAGGGGCGTGTAAAAAATGAAAGGAAAAGATACTGCTATTGTGCTTGCCAGCGGCGGTTTGGATAGCTGTGTAACCGCTGCAATCGCAAATGAAACATACGATCTCGCATTATTACATATCAATTATGGACAAAGAACCGAATCAAAAGAACTTTCGGCATTCCATGAAATAGCCGCATATTACAAAGTCCCTGCCGAACAAATTCTTATTGCAAATATCGATTATCTTAAAAAAATTGGTGGTTCAAGCCTTACGGATACGATGATACCTGTTCAAGAGGCAGAGCCTGATAGCAAAGAAATTCCGACAACATACGTGCCATTCAGAAATACCCTCTTTCTTTCCGTAGCAGTTTCATGGGCAGAGGTTATCGGCGCTGAAAAGGTATTTATCGGCGCCGTTTCACACGACACCCCGGGATACCCTGATTGTAAACCATTTTATTACGAAGTGTTTAACAAATTGATTGACGCCGGAACAAAACCTGAAACCCGCATAGCGGTGGAGACTCCACTTATTTTTAAAACGAAGGCAGAGATTGTAACATTGGGTATATCATTGAAAGCGCCGCTCCATCTTAGCTGGTCATGTTACAAAAACACTGATAAGGCTTGCGGTGTGTGCAATAGCTGTTATCTAAGACGAAAGGCATTCGAAGAATCCGGATACAAAGACCCGGTTGAATATGCATGATACGCCGGCATGGTGAACAATTGCATAGGGTAATACATTTTTACATGGTGATACTATGAGGCGGGGCTATTTGTTTGAATCTTCTGATGAATGGTGATGAAAGACGCCAAAGAGTTTTTTAATTGTCTCTACGTAACGGTATCCTCCTCCGTTACTTGCTTCCTGCTTTGCTATCTTGGCAGGATGATGCAAGAGTTTATTGAGGGTTCTTTCCATAGTGTAAACCACCTGGTTCCATTCTTCATCATTAATATTCCTCAGTTTTGGTTTCAAGCGGCTTAATTCATCTTTTCCGATGGTGTGAAAACTGTTTCTCAATAATGTTATCGCAGGTTCTATCTTTATTTGTTCAAGCTTTGCCATGAAGTGTTCCACTTCTTTTTCAATAATTGCCCGGCATTTTTCGATTTCGCGGGTTCTGTCGTCAAGGTTCTGGTTTACAACGGATTGAAGGTCATCAATATTATATAAATACACATTGTCGATATTGCCAACAGACGGTTCTATGTCTCTGGGAACGGCAATATCGATAAGGAACATGGGATTCCCCCTGCGGTGCTTAATTGCGTCTTTCACCTGATCGCTATGAATTACGTAATGCGGCGCTGAGGTGGAAGTAATAATAATATCAGTCTTTGAAAGGTATTCACCGAGCAATTCATATTTAATCGCCTCACCTTGAAATGCATCAGCAATTGCCTGTGCGCGTTCAAAGGTACGGTTTGCTACAATAATCGTTCGCGCCCCCTCTTCATAAAGGTGTTTAAGCAAAAGTTCACACATCTCACCAGCCCCTACCACTAATACCATTTTGCCGGCAAAATCCTGGAATATCTTTTCAGCAAATTCGACAGCAACAGAGCTTATGGAAACCTTGCCCTGGCCTATGGAAGTATTGGTGTGTATCGTTTTGGAAATATTTAACGCCTGTTGGAATAATTGATTGAGAATTTTTCCGGTTGATTGTTCCATGCTGGCGAGTGTGTATGCCTCTTTAACCTGTGAAAGAATTTGCGACTCACCGATTACCATAGAATCAATGCTGGAACTCACATGGAAGAGATGCATCACCGCACGGTCGTCTTTATAATGATACATATACTGGGAAAATTCATTTTCTTCGATTTTATGAAATTCCGCCAGGAACGAGAGGATATCTTCCAATTTCACCGCATCTGAAGCGGACGACGCGTACATTTCTACGCGGTTACAGGTGGATAAAATAACTGCTTCTGACGAAGGATATTTTTGGGAAAATAAAGACAGTGCGTTTGAAACAGAATTATTATTAAATGCAAGCTTTTCCCTGATATCAACCGGAGCAGATTTATGATTTAGTCCCACCACTAAAATACTCATGATTTTATTTAATCCTTATTGCAAATCAAAATAATAATAACTCCTACTTCCGCCATGGTTGTACCGTTAAAAAGTAGGAAATCCTAAGATTCCCATTTTTCGCTCAGTCCTCAGTCTGCAATTTGCCTACTGTAGATTGTAGGTTGCCGACTACTTTTTTAATCGATGCAATCCGTGCAATCAGTGGTTCCTCTTTCGTATTTCGTGCTTCGTATTTTTTATCAGCTATGTCCGCTTAGGGTACTGTTGTTTATTCGCCGCTAAAATTTCGATATATGCCGCATTAGTGCTCAGTTTTTGAAAAGCGTGTTTTGACCCGATAAAAAATGCTCCGATAAAGGTAAAAAGAACAAAACAAAAACCGGCAATCGTTAATAACGCTATCTTTGTGCCGTGAAAGGAAGCAACCAGGCGCATGTGTAATAAGGCGGCATAAATAAGCCATGTGGCAAGGCCAAGAATAACTTTGGGATCCAAATACCACATTTCCCCCAAAATATCCTGTGTCTTTACCCAGAACGTACCAAATACCAAACCAAGAGTAAGTAATGGAAAACCGAAAGAAATAGTCTTCCAAATGAGCATATCAATACCTTCCAAAGAAGGGAGTTTGTTAAACAGACGACCAAATATTTTATGCTTTAGCTGTCTCTGCTGTGTTAAATACATTACGCTCAAACTAAACGATATAGTAAAAGCCGCATAGCCGATAAAAATAGGAATAATATGGGCAACAAGCCAGAATTTCTGGAGACTCACCGTAATCAACATGTCACTTTTATCAAAAGAGAGCGCCCATAGAGAAAGCGCCGTAACGAGCGGCATGAGAAAGGTATCCAGAGAAGGCAATTTATAGAGGTAATCTATGTTGATAAAGACAAATAAGACGCACCAGAGCAATGAAACAAAAGATTCATAAACGTTTGTGATGGGAATGTTGTTAGAACGAATGCCAAGAAAGATGAGATACCCGCTATGGATTAAAAAGCCCATTACCGTTGCCCATCTGGCCACTTTTTTGTTAAATAAATCAGGTTTTATAATGTGACCGACCGACCATACCGATGAAATAAGGTACAAGACGATGCTTATTATAAATGGAATGTGAGATGCCGTAAACATAATAGGTTAATTTAAAAAATAACCCTCTATTAATCAACCATTATTTTCAATCATCAGCGATAGTAGGAAATATATTGGTTTTTTTTAATTGACAAATATTTATTTGTCAGATAACCTGAAAACCGTAATCATTTTTTGGATGGAATCACAACCCGCATCTATGCTTTCTGCTTTGAATAAGCTTTTTTAAGTGGTTGTACTCAGTAAGAGCTTTTACTTTTAAAACGTATTATTTAAGAAAGGTTTTATCTATGCCGGAAACAAAACCTAAGATAACAAAGAAGACTTCCATAGGCGATGTAATCCAAAATTACCCCGAAACAGAATCCGTTGTAAAAAAGTATTTTGGCGCAGGCTGCTATACCTGCCCCGGTTCTAAAACAGAAGACATTGCATTTGGCGCAACGATGCATAATGTAGATCCGGAAGTTATCATAAAGGAATTAAATGAAATTATCGAAAAACATAAATCATAATTTTAAGGAGGAAGAATAATGAAGGAAAAAATAGAAGAGGCTCTTAAGGGCATTAGGCCGGCATTACAAGCAGACGGCGGAGATATTGAGCTTGTTGATTATGAAGATGGTATTGTTAAAGTGCGTTTAAAAGGCGCATGTGGTTCATGCCCCAGCTCTCTTGCCACATTGAAATATGGAGTTGAAGCCAGACTTAAGGAAATTATCCCTGAGATTGAATCCGTAGAACTGGCGTAAGTTACTATCTATTAGGCAACGCAATACAGAAGAGACTGATAAATAAAAGGAGCGCTATTATGAGCATGGTCCTGGGACCTATCCACTATTGGATGTTTGGAAAAATAAAGACTTCTGAAGCACGCGAAAATAATATTGTCTCTGCATTCAAAGCAAGATACGGTGCTGACGCAGAAGCATTGCTCGGAGAGGTATATAAAAAATACCCTCAAACAGACAGCACTAAATCGTTAGAAGAATTACTGGCAAACAAGTCCATTCATCAGGGGATTCAAAGCATTATTATCGAGGGAGAAACACGGGAGGCAGCTATTATAGCTGCCTTTTGTGCAAAATATGATGCTGCAGGGAAAAATGCCTCCGAAGCAGCGCATGCTCATGGCATTCAATGTGGTAAGGAGGCCGTAAACCGTAAAGGGTTATCTGCGAACGAGTGCAAAAGTACATCAAAGGCATTTGAATTACTGGGTGATTACCTGTGCGATGGGATGCCTTGCGACAGAGGCGCTCAGGTTGTGGAAGATTCAGAGAAATGCACCACATGGGATCATGAGGAATGTGTGCATGAAAAATACTGGAAAAATGCAGGCGCAGATTTTTTAACGATGTGCGATATTGTTAATGCATGGATTTCCGGTTTTTGCGAGGGACTGAATCCCAGCTCAACATATAAAAGAGAAAAGGCAATTGCATCCGGTGACAAATCGTGTTTAAGTATTCTAAAAAATAACAGTTAACATGTCTGACCGTTATGTCCGGCAGGAATTATTCTCTGCCATAGGAAAAGAAGGACAAAGAAAACTCGCCCATACGACAGTCGTCATTATTGGCTGCGGCGCATTGGGCTGCACTTCTGCAAATCTCCTGGTACGCAGCGGTGTGAATCGTGTAAAAATAATCGACCGGGATTTTATTGAAGAAAGCAACTTGCAGCGCCAGACATTATTTGATGAAGAAGACCTCTGGAATAATCTACCCAAAGCAATAGCCGCCCAAAAAAAACTACAAAAAATCAACTCCGGCATAATAATAGAAGCAGCCGTCACGGATATTAATCCCTCCAATATCGATACAAACTTACACAATGCAAATATAATCATTGACGGCACCGATAATTTTGAAACCCGGTTTCTCATTAACGATTATTGTGTGAAAAATGACATTCCATGGATTTATGGTGCATGTATTGGCAGCACGGGATTAACGATGACAATCGTTCCCGGAGAAACCCCCTGTTTACGCTGTGTCATGCAGGACATTCCCCCTTTCGGCAATACTGAAACATGTGATACCGCAGGGATACTATCGCCTGCCGCAAGTTTGATCGCCTCGATTCAGGTTGCCGAGGCTTTAAAAATCCTGACTGGCAATGGCGCGTCTATTAACAGGCAGCTTCTCAAATTTGATTTGTGGAAGAATGAGATAACAAGGCTTAATATAAACAACCTCAGAGAAATAAATGATTGTAAGGCCTGTAAAAACAAACAATATGAATATTTAAGGAATGAAAAATACTCTTCAACCACTTCTTTATGCGGACGAAATGCAGTGCAAATCGCACCGGCAAACGGTTCAACGATTGATTTGTCAACGCTTGCCTCGCGTTTGAGTACAGCAGGAAACGTATCTTTTAATAAATATCTGCTACGGTTGAAGGTAAATAATTATGAATTAACGGCCTTCCCTGACGGCAGGACAATTATAGCCGGAACAAATGATGTAATAACGGCAAAAGGTATTTATGCAAAATACATCGGGATGTAAAACCGATTATTATTGTATATTTTGGATTTGATGCTTTGTTATTCGGATTTGTTTCGTATTTAGTACTTCGAATCTCGTATTTTTTATTTCATGCTTGTTTGGTTCTGGCTACGCCAGCTTAGGGGACCTATTTAATTATGATCTATTTAGATAATGCAGCAACAAGTTATCCGAAACCAGAAATTGTATATACGTCAATGGATACCTTTTACAGGACAATGGGGGCTAACCCCGGACGTTCCGGCCACAGGATGGCAGTCACCGTAGAACGTGAAATTGAGAATACAAGAAAGATAATTGCGGATTTTCTTGCCATAAAGGACCCAAACAGGTTTGTATTTACCTTCAATGCAACTGATGCGATAAATATGGGCATAAAAGGGTTACTCAAAACAGGCGATCATGCAATTACTTCTTATCTTGAACATAACGCTGTATCCCGCGCATTAAACGGATTAGCACAAGATAATAAAATAACCGTAACAAAGGTGAAAAATTCCTCTGATGGTTTTATTAATCCTGACGACGTAAAAAATGCCATTACTCCCAAAACCCGCTTAATCGTTCTCACCCATGCAACAAACGTTCTTGGCACAATTCAACCGATAAAAGAAATTGGTTTGATTGCAAAAGAACGGGATATTGTGTTTATGGTAGATGCAGCGCAAACTACCGGAGTATGTGAAATTGATGTTAATGAATGCAATATTGATATGCTTGCGTTTACGGGACATAAAGCGCCCTTTGGCCCAACGGGAACAGGCGGTCTTTATATCCATGAACGTATTAAGCTTCGTCCATGGAGAGAGGGAGGCACTGGATTTGAACCCGCATCATTAACACAACCGGAAGAAATGCCGTTCCGGCTGGAAAGCGGCACCCCAAATACCGTTGGTATCGTTGGCCTGAAAGCTGGAATTGAATATGTCGTATCAAAGGGTACACACACGATTAGGGCGCATGAACGGAAATTAATTCAAAAAATAATCAATGCCCTTCAAAATGATGAACGATTTATTTTATATGGGACGAAAGATGTATCAAGGAAAGTAGGAATACTTTCAATAAACATAAAAGGATATACTGCAGCAGAAGCAGGGGCAATATTAGATCAATCATTTACTATTGCAGTACGACCCGGACTACATTGCGCACCTTTTGTTCATCAGCAAATGGGTACGTATCCCGATGGCACAATAAGAATTAGTCCTGGTTTTTTTAACACGGAAGAAGAAATAGATATATTAATCTCTGCATTGAATGACATTGCAAATGAAACGATTCATTAAGTACAAAACCGCCATTATCCTATCAATAACCCCTATATTAAACAAATCAGTATGAGTACTGAATTACATGCCGTCACCGGAGCATTCGGATTTTCCGGAAGATATATTGCAAGAAACTTATTAGACCGCGGGCGTAATGTCATTACCCTCACCAATTCCTTGCATCGCCCTAACCCTTTTGGTGAAAGTGTAAAGGCGTATCCTTTTAATTTTGACAAGCCAGAGAAACTTGCGGAATCATTAAGTGGTGTTTCAGTGCTCTACAACACCTATTGGGTTCGTTTTAATTACAAGACTTTTGGTTACTCCACTGCGATACAAAATACTTTTGCCCTGTTCGAAACGGCTAAAAAAGCCGGAGTAAAAAGAATAGTACACACGAGTATAACGAACCCTTCCGAAAGTTCACCGTATGAGTATTTCAGGGATAAGGCAATAATCGAAAAAAACCTTATAGAATCCGGTATTTCGTATGCTATTTTACGTCCGGCTGTCTTGTTCGGAAAGGAAGGCATTTTGATCAACAACATTGCGTGGGCGTTGCGAAAATTTCCCTTTTTTAGTATATTCGGCGAGGGCAATTATCGTTTACAACCAATTTACGTAAATGATTTTGCCATATTGGCGGTGGAGCAAGGTGAAAAGAGCGAAAATACCATTATTAATGCCATCGGACCTGAAACATTTTCTTATCGTGATTTGGTTACGGAAATTGGCGACATCATTGGTAAAAAGAGACTTTTTATTTCAGTTTCTCCCTTCATTGGATATTGCCTTGCACTAATTATCGGGAAATTTGTCCATGATGTTTTGATAACAAAAGATGAAATAGAAGGGCTTATGGATGACTTGCTTTACGTTGATGCACCTCCGGCGGGCAATACAAAATTAACCGAATGGGCGAGGGAAAATGCATCAATACTGGGAAAACAATACGAAAGCGAACTTGCGAGAAGAAGAATAAAATAATTAGACTCAAGATGCTTATAAAGTATTAACAAAATATTTAATTGTCCCTTGTTTCGTTAAAATGTGTGCGTAAAAAAATGTCATTGCGAGGAGTGGAGCGACGAAGCAATCTCTTGTTCCCAAAAGACTTAAGATTGCTTCGCTATCGCTCGCAATGACGGTATCAATGTAGATATTTTAATGAAACGCTATATATAGTATATTAATTAAGGAACTAACATGCACAAAAGAGACAAAAAACAGCAAAAGAAAGTTGAAAAAAAGAAGGCGAAAAGAAAATTGATACTTGCAAAAAAAACAACAAAATTAAAAAAAGAAGTATTATTTAATAAAATCGACGCGGAAAAGATTGCAAAATATCCTATGTATGAGTGTCTGATGCAGGAGACCTTAGACAGGGGTATCACGAATATATTATTTAGCAGGGTTCTGCCAAACGGCAATATCGCCGCTAGTGCTTTTTTAGTTGATGTATATTGCTTAGGAGTAAAAAACGCAATGTATATTGTCGCCCCGGAAACTGAATATAACGCCAAACTTAAGGGTCATGACAGCTACCAGGCATCATTGTTTGTGAAAAAAGACCCTTCCTATGTGAGAAAATTAGTAGAAAGTGCTGTTTCCTATGCGAGAGATTTGGGCTTTAATCCTCATCCTGCATATATTAAGGCGTGTATGATTTTTGGTGATGTTGACCCAAATACCTGTTCGGAAGAAATTGAATTTGGACAAAATGGAAAACCTTTTTACATTTCAGGTCCCAATGAAAATGCTACCCGACAGAAGTATATCATTGATCAACTCACTAAAGTTTGTGGCCCCGGTGGATTTGAATATTTAATTTTATCCAAATACCCCCCCCTTCCCTAGTTCAAATCTGTGGGCAGTGCCCTATGCCCTATTGCTTGCACCCACCACTATGCTTGCATACCTATTTTTCATGCTTTTCGCCGTTTTTCATGCTCAGTCTTCTAATGAATTCTTCAATAATAATCCGATACAATTTATCGCCTAAACAGCCATCTTCTACACCTACGTCAATGGTAGGATTATCATTTATCTCCATCACCAGCACTCCCTTGTCGGTCTTCTTTAAATCCACTCCATACAATCCGTTGCCGATGAGATTTGCAGCTTTTACGGCAATGTAAATAACATCCTGCGGAACGTCTTCAACATGAAATGTTTTAAAGTCTCCCCCGGTAAAACGGCCATCAGGGCCATGTTGTATGATTTGCCAGTGCTTTTTCGACATGAAATACTGGCAGGCATATATCGGGACACGATTTAAAATGCCTATACGCCAGTCAAATGGGGTATATAAAAATTCCTGTGCCAGAATCAAATCGGATTCTTCAAACAGGCGGCTTGTTATTTCTTTTAATTCGTCAAGGTTATCTGCTTTTATTACTCCCCTTGAAAATGAACTATCAGGTATTTTCAAAACAATCGGATAAGAAAACTTTAATTCGAGCGCTTTTATTATTCTATTAATATCTTTTTTCTGCAACAATATCGTTTTAGGGACAGGTACTTTATTGGCGGAAAGTATTTCAAAGAGATATACCTTATTGGTACATTTCACAATTGAATCGGGATCATCTATGACGACCATGCCTTCATTTTCCGCTTTTTTCGCAAATCGGAACGTATGATGATTAATCCTTGTTGTCTCACGAATAAACAGGGCATCATATTCCGCGAGTTTTGAATAGTCTTTTTTTTCAATTAAATCAACGTTAACGTCGAGTTTTTTCCCAATCTTGATGAATTTTTGGAGAGACCGTTGGTTGGAAGGAGGTAATTGTTCCGTCGGATTATATAAAATTGCAAGGTCATACTTTTCTTTGTTTTTTACTTTAGGCGTTTGCCAGCGTTTTGTTAAATAGTCATTGAATGCCTGAAAAAAAATAGCTTCCTGCCCTTGGATAAGATTATGCACGTATGAAGGTTTTATCGCAAAAATATTCCACTTGCCCTGAAAACGAAACTCTACTTTGAGGATCGGACAGCGAAACATGTCGAATAATTGCCGTGCGAGTTCCTGCAAATCATTCTCTTCGCATTGCCCGAAATATATCATGTAATCAAATGACGTCGCCGTTTCCGCCAGGTGTTTCGTTCTCTTCTTTAAGCTTTTTTGAACGGATACGTCGAGGTCTTCTACGTTGAGGCTATAAATTGACTTACTGCTCAGATCATTGATCGTTTTTACGGAGGGGATCACTTTGTGCCGTCGTGCTTCCGCAAGAAGCGAACAATAATACCCTAGACTCAGGTACCGGTAGCTACGGCATAAATTAACAATTTTTATATCTTTTATTTTCAAATATTCCTGGTGTGCTACATAATCTTTTGCAGTCACTACTAATGCATCAGAATAATGAGGATTCCAATCCTTATAATTTTCCACTAACACAATATGAGTTGCCATTATTTTTTATCGAAATGTAATAAGTATTCCAAAATAAGGTAATATAATAGTTTCACGGCATGTCTCCTGAATATTCCCATTAAGATAGGATGTTTGCCTTCTTCTTTTTTACAATGATTACTGATTTTTGCCCTGATTTTCCATATTTTGCCATCCGTTCAAAATCCTTTTTCAAAATGGGCATGTTAATACAGTCTGTTTCTGTTTTATAAACCTCTACATCTACAAATGGGTCATGCACATAAATATATTTTTCATCAAAGCCGGTAACTACCACCCAGTGAGGAAATTTTTCACGGTAAATTCGATAAGAGCTTATCAGGACAATAGGAATACCACCCTTATCAAACTTTTCCTGAATTTCAGATACGCTTAATGTTTTATATTTTAATTCGATAGGTAATTGACTAAGTTCTTCAAGAAGATCTTCCTGAACAAGTTGTATCACCTCTTTTTTATACGGGCTTCTTACCGAATCAATAAAAAACGCACTGCTTTCATTTACATACACTTCAACGTCAAAACCTCTTCGAAAGGCAGCTAGTGCAAGGCCGTAAGGCCCGCAACCACCATACCCAGACGTCATAAAAATGGTAGTAGATTCACGCCAAATCCTTAATTCCATTTGACGGTTTATCTCTACAGAGGTGTCCAGCGCCTTCATTGCCATCATCAATACTGAAGGGCCGCAAGTAAAATCTAATGTCTGCCTGTAATAAGGAACATGTACCATTTCCAGCTTAAGATGTGGCGCTAAAAGCTTTTCAAAGCGAATAGCGTCCATATGATCCTCATAATAATCGTCAATAACCCCTATTTGCTTATATCCGTTTTTTTTGTAAAACTGTATTGCGTTATAATTGTCTTCTCTCACTTCAAGCCTCATGGAAATACAATCGTAATCAATTGCGGCTTTTTCTGAAGCCTCGAGAAGTTGTTTGCCAATGCCCTGATTTCTAAAATCAGGGTCAACTGCAAACGAATAGAGCCTGGCTAATGATGTACCGGTATTGTAGAGTATGATAGAGTAGCCCCGAATGGCATTATCGACTATCTCCGCAAGGGTTATTGCATTTGCTTTTGTCAGAAGATACCGGAAATTCCTGCGCGACAGTCTATCTGTGGCAAAACTCTTATTTTCAAGTTCTTCCAACTCGTCCAGATGTTCTAATGTAATCTCTTGAATCATGTAAAAACAGTTTATCCCTGTGAAATATGTAAAAGAAATGATAAAAGGTACAGACAGTTTATATAATGGGTATGTCAGAAATGTTCTATTAATAGTTCTCTCTCTACTAAAAATCCATTACTTTCGGTCACAAAGGAGAAAGAAACATCCCTTTAATCTGCCATTCGGAACTCCGAACGAGCGAGGACTCTTCAGGATTTATCCTTTGGTCGAAATGAAAACTACAGGTGAAACCTTCATAGCCTAAAACAGTCTCACAAGGGAGGGTAAAAACCTATTTTCGGACTAAATTGAAGCGAAAAAGTACTATTTGTATGATTTATTATAAATTGCTTATATCTGCGCTTTATAAAAAAGTAAAGAAATAATTATTTTTGTAGCAATTTAGTTTTTTGAAACATATTTAAATTGGGTTGCGTTTTAAAAGACAGAAACGCAACAGCATTAATTTTTACCCACCCCACAATTTCCGTAACTATTCAGCGTAATCTATTAAACTACCGAAGCACAACTCGTTCTCAAACCTTGTACTGAACATAGTGAAGTATCTGTTTGGGAACGTAATAGCGATGGAAACTACATTCGTGGGTTCACTCATTAGAAGGCTTTTGTCAAGGACAAAATATCTCCGGTCGCAAAAATATCTACATTTTCACGTTTTGAATACCCCTCCAAGTACGGAATCGCTCTTACTGCTGTTTACGAAAATGACTATACCGTTCACGTTTATCTACGCCCGTGGTATTTCGCAATTGTTTTGGTATCGTTCTCATCCGCACCATTCACCCATCGGGATCAAGGCTTTGTGAAAGACTTTCTCACCGCCCCTGACTTATCTTCTGTCCCAGAAAACCATCGGTTCCATACCAGTTGCTACGTCTTAGAATAAATGCTCCAAAAATGCCCAATTAGTCTCAGAATATTTGAGTCTAATACCCAGCAAATGATTTGAAAAATCTTACCCAGCTACCCCGCATTTTTTTTATCCTGCGTAAGTATTTCACTTGATTTTTTGTTCACGTTAAGAAAAATACATCGTTTACCCCGTTAGAAAGAAGTTACGTCCGTAAGGCGGAGTAAAGCCTCATTAAATAGTTTGGAAGGGGTTAAAACCACTTCCAAACTTCCTAACGGCGGTTTACTTCCCAGTTCCCCGTTTTCACGAGGACAAGTTTTGTAAGATTTTTCCGGAACATAAAAAACTCAGGGCAGGAGGACCGAACGTTGGGAAACTTCATCCTCCTGCCCATTTCCCCCCTATACAAAGGAGGCAGTGCGTGAATATTATAGAAAAAATCCACAAGCATGAAAAGCTTATTGCGACAAAACAGAAGCCATGCTTTTGTCCAAAGTGCAAGAGTACCCATGTCAATTTCACCCTTCATGAATGCAGATATCGGTTGTTTCACGTTATTATCGACTCCCTTGTTCATACGATAGAATCTTTCCTGGGACGTTGGAAATGTTCCTTGTGCAAGAAGACGTTTACTTCCTATCCTGAGTATGCGCTCCCTTACAAGCGGTACGTAAAGGATCACTGTCTCTCCTTCAGTCAGGCTTATGTCAAAGATGATACAGAAACCTACCGGAGTGTCTCCTCTGCCATCGGATATACTACCCGAACACAGGAAATAGACAACCGCATGCTTGCCTGGTCAACCGTTTGGAGGTGGCTGCGTTTCTTTGGCTCACTGAAATACACACTCCGCAACGCCTTTGACCTCATCAGGCAGGCCGACCCCAACTCTCCGGTTTTTCGCCAAATGTTTCCCATTTACCACGGAAAGTATAAAAGCAAACAACGAAAAACCTCCCTCGATCAATCGATTCAATTGTTCAGCGCCGAGCCGGAATATCACCGAATTTTTGGGCATTCATTTTTCCCCGAACTGGCAACAAAAAGCGGCTGGTCTTGAGTTACAATCACCTCCACACTTAAAAAAGGAGGTGAATTATGAAATCGAAAGACGAAAAATGGGCTTTATTCTGGTGCAATCTTCTGCATCCTGTCATCTTCGGTGAGATTGAGAAGGAGCAGACCAACCTTTTTCTGAAAAAACTCTGCCTTCAGGAGGTCGTATTCCCCAACGGAAAGCGGAAAAGACCCACTATCTCTACCCTCAGGAGAAAACTCAACCGCTACCGCAAAGATGGATTTCAATCTCTTGCAAGAAAGGCGAGGAGCGACCGTGGCGCATCCAGAAGGTTTTCTCCTGAAATTATCGACAAAGCCGTTGAACTCAAAAAAGAACAACCACGCCGCAGCGACGATTGCCTCAACCGCTTTCTTGAGAAATACTATGGGAAAACGATCCCCAAATCCACCCTCTACCGCCATCTCAGACTCGCAGGGGCGACCCGGCTCAAACTCGGCGTCTCACAGCAAAAGGTGCGTATACGCTCTTAGCCGTGAGCATACCCACGACCTCTGGATTGGCGACTTCCAGGAAGGCCCTTTCGTGCTCGTTGACGGCGAGGCGCTTCCCACAAACCTCTGTCTCTTTATCGACTGCTACAGCCGTTATGTGGTCGAAGGACGGTATTATCTCAAACAAACCCTCGATATCCTTATCGATTCTCTCATCAGGGCCTGGACTATCCACGGCTCGCCCAAAGAACTCTACCTCGACAATGCCAAGGTCTACCACTCTGACGCCCTGCGCTCTGCCTGTTACAACCTCGGCATTAAACTCATCCACAGACCACCACGCGACCCTGCTCCCGGCGGACTGGTCGAACGTTTCTTCGGCACCAGCCAGACATAGTTCGAGTCGGAAGTCCGCTCCGGCGACATTATCACCCTTGATGCCATTAACCAGGCCTTCTCCGCTTACCTTGCCGTTGTCTATCACGCAAGAATCCACTCCGAAACCAATCAATCTCCAAAACAACGCTACGACGAGGGGCTTACCGTCATCCGACACGTCGATATGGACGCCGCTCTTGCCTTCTTCATGAAACGCATCCCCAGAACCGTTGACAGAACCTTTGCCGATGTCCGCATTGATAACCGCTTTTACCGTGTTGACCCCAAACTCAGAGGCGATAAAGTAGAAGTCCGTTACGACCCATACGGCGATCTCAAAAAGGTCTTGATCTATTCCGCAAACGGTGAATACCTCGGCTCGGGAAATCTCTACCTGCGCGACCAGGGCGCTGAAACTCCAGCCGCCTCACCTTCAAAACCAAAACATAATTACCTCGACCTTATCACTCAGAAACACAAATCCATTCTCCAGGCTCAGGCCAAAGGCATTGATTACCACCAAATCATCTCCGAACGACCCTGGCCATTCATGGCATTCGTCCAGAAACTCGCACTCCTCATGGGACACAAAGGCTCTCTCTCCGCCTTCAGCTCTCATGAACTCGAATCGCTTAAAAAATGCTACAACCGTATCCCCGCTCTCAACGAATCATTGCTCACGGAGGCATTCCAAAATGCCTCCGTGAAAACCTTACCCTATATCATTCGTGAATTACAAATCGCTTACTCGAAAAAGGAGGTCTCTTAACCATGTTTACTTCTCATTTTTCCATGACTACTCAGCCGTTCTCTGAAAGAATCAACACCAGCCTTATCATGAAAGACGAACGCTTTACCCAGGGGCTTGCACGACTCCAATACCTCTTACACTCAGGCTCTATCGCCGTCCTCTACGGACAGACGGGAGTCGGAAAATCCACACTCCTCAAACTCTTCCTCTCACAAATCCCCCAAAACCTGTTTCTCCCCATCTACCTCCATTTTACCCACCTAAAATCATCCAGCCTTCTCTCCTTAATCGTCTCCCAGCTCGGTGAAATACCAAAACACACCAAAGACCGGCTCTTCCTCCAAATTATGGATAAATCCTTGCGCTCAAATCTCACTCCCATTATCGTTATCGACGAGGCTCATCTCCTGAAAACCGACGCCATCACAGACCTCAGACTCCTTGTCAGCTCTCCGCTTGATTCTTCCACTCATCTCAAAATCATCCTCTCGGGACAGGAACACCTCAAATATATCCTCAAAAGAGACATCCATGCCGACTTCGCACAACGCATCTCGGTACATTACCACATTCATCCCCTTACTAAAACTCAAACCGCTGCATACATAGACTTCCATCTGAAATCTTCCGGCGCATCCGATAAAATCTTTGACTCAGACGTCAAAGACCTGATCCATGAGTTCTCCGCCGGCATCCCAAGGCAAATCAACGCCATTTCCACCGCCTGCCTGATTAACGCTTCCATCAGACAATCACAGAAAATTACCCAGGATATCTTCCATCAGGCTCTTGCTGAAATTCAATCTTTTTAAGGAGGTCTACCATGGCCCGTCTCTTTTCCCCTCAACTCTTGCGCTCATTACGAAACGATATCCCCATCGATCGACTCATCGCTGATGTCCTCTCCATACCTCATAAATACTCCGAAGGCTATTTCCGCTTCCTCTGCCCTCTCTGTTCTGAATTTAATTCCGCCACCAACCCAAATACGAACCTCGCCAGGTGTTTCCGTTGTAAAAAAAACTTTAATACCATCGACATCGTCATGGTAGATTCCAACTCCTCTTTCCCAGATGCTGTCTATCTGCTAAAATCCGTTTTACCTCAATATATTAATTCCACTTAATCTGAGAATTCCAGGTTCATTTATTGTGGGGCTTAGCAACCAGACGTACACAGGGCGTCAATCTGCAAGCCATTGTTGATACATTAAACCCTGTAATTCGTGGGCATGTCAACTATTTTCGGCTGGGCAATGTACAAAAGGTATATCGCTCATTAGACTGTTGGGTACGCATGAGACTGAGATGTTTCAAGTTCTCAAGAAAATGGAGAACAGACAACAAGCGTTTCCCTGTTCACCGATTCTTTAAAATGGGGTTACTCTCATTCGAAAGAGAATTTCTTAAGGCGTGTGCTAAAGCATGATGTTTGACTTTTCTCTGTTATAGAGCAACACGTCGGGGTCGCTGACTACGAGAAAGACGTATGGTTTAAAAAGGATGCTTTGTCACGTTGTCCAAAGTATCTGGCGACGAGTGGGGGTTGGAGGCTAATGGCCTCCAGCCTACCAGCTACCTGATCCTACAACGGCGAGAGATTTTACAAGGCGGTTTGACCGTAATGATATTGAGAGCTGATGGAGATTATCAACAGGGTATGAGAGCGTGTGTGGTAGGAAGGGTGGAAAGAGGCATTGGAAGAAGCGTTGATAGATGTGGATGGAACGATAGTGGGGACATACGGAGAATGTAAAGAGGGGATGAATATATCGCACAAGGGGATATGGGGATATACGCCATTTATTGTGTCATTGGCAAACACGAAGGAAGTGTTGTATATTGAGAATCGTCCGGGAAACGTACCGAGGCCTGGAATTTCAAGGCATGGTTTGGATTATTGATGCCAAATTTAGAAAGGGGATGGCAGGTGTTAAAGATGGAATTTCGGCGGTTTCTCAATACCCTGATAATGATTCCCTGCCAAATAGTGAAGACAGAGCGTAAGATTGTATATCGAATACTCGGATATAATGACTGGTTAAAGGATTTTTTTGCAACGTAGGAACGAATCCTAAGATTAAAACTGTGCATGGAATAGTAGTTTAACAGTAAAAAAGAAATAGAAAACAGAAGAAGAGCGGGCGCGGTACGTAATCACCTTGCAAAAGTATGGTAGTTTTCTCGATCAATAGTAATATTTTGTAACACTTTAGTTCTTTGAAAAATTAATAGCGAAAAAAGGTAAAAAAAGCTGGCGTCTGTTTTTCCTTTGTGGTATAAAAGGCTTCAATAAAGGGAAACAGTTTATGAAGCCTATCATATTCCAATACCGTTCACGAAAACTGCATGCGGACGATATCGCCTTTATAAAGGCGCTCATCGAGCAGCATTTTCTCAGAGGTCGGACTTATATTTCCTGCGAACTATGCAAGCATTGGAACTGGGTGCAGCCCAATGGCAAACATAAAGAATACGCAGCACGAGACCTCCTTTTGAGATTAGAAGAACAGGGATTGATAACGCTTCCTCCACGTATACGGGCCAAAAACAATCTGAAACCCAAGGTCTTTGTCCAGACACCCCTTTTCGTCAGGAGACCACTAGAAGGTAAAATCACAGAGTATGAAAACCTGACAATCCATGTGGTAAAAGACCCTCAGGAAAGATATCTCTGGGAGTATCTCTTCCAACACTATCACTACCTCGGCAATCCCCGGCTTGTTGGCGAACACCTCAGACACATCGTACGTATAGGCAATCAGGTTGTTGCCTGCCTGGGGTGGGCAAGCGCCGCATGGAAAGTCAAAGACCGTGATCGTTTCATTGAATGGGATGAGACGACTAAACGTACACACTTACATTTGATTGCAAATAACGTACGATTTCTCATTCTACCATGGGTTAAGATCAAACACCTTGCATCCAAGGTATTGTCACTTGCCCTCAGACGTCTGTCAGATGACTGGAATACCGTTTACGGCCATCCCGTTTATTTAGCCGAAACCTTTGTTGATACCGCGCGGTTTAAGGGTACCTGCTATCAGGCGGCCAATTGGATTCGTGCTGGCAAAACCAAAGGGAGCGCAAAACGGGGCAATCGCTATCTGTATCATGGCCAACCTAAGGATCTCTACCTCTACCCTCTTCAAAAAAACTTTCGGAGGTTTCTTGACTGTGACCAGGGATGAAGCCATAGCTATTTTGGAGATGGACAGAGAGGATGCGATTCAAGCCATCCTGATACTGGCGGAGAAAGCAGAAAAATATGACCGGCTTTGCGATAAACCGGGTCCGACTACCCCTTCCGGTTCGATACCGCCCTATCTAAAGCCCACAAAGAAAAAGAGAAAACGGCCTTGTGGCAGGAAAAAGGGACATAAGGGAGTTTGCCGGAAACGACCTGAAACAGTAACTGCCTATCAAACGCATTCCATGGAGAGTTGCCCTGATTGCCACCAGCCATTACAAAAACCGGTAAGAACTTATAAGCGATACATCGAAGATATTCCACGCCTTGACCCTGTTGTGACGGAACATACAGTTCATGGTTACTGGTGTGCTTGTTGCAAAAAGATAGTTCAACCCAAGGTCACAGATGCGTTGCATGGCGCCCGACTAGGATTGCGCCTTGTTGTCTTTACCGCATGGCTTCACTACTTAATCGGTATCAGTGTAAACAACATCGTAAAGATGCTTTCCGTATTTTTCAACCTTCAAATAAGCGCCGGCGGTCTAACCCAGGCATGGAAATCCCTTGCAACACTCCTGGAGCCACAGTATAACGAGATTGGCCAAAAAGTCTCCGCAAGCGCTGTCTTACATGCAGATGAAACCGGATGGAGGTTGAATGGAAAAACCCATTGGCTATGGTGTTTTACAACACAAAAACTCTGCTACTATCTCATAACACCAAGTCGGGGGTCTCCTGTCATAAAAAAACTCTTGGGCATTCTATTTGGTGGTATCCTGATCTGTGACTTTCTGGGCGCTTACAACAAGATAAGCGCACTGGCAAAGCAGCGGTGTTTCTATCATCTGTTCACGGAACTCGTGAAAGTAGATGCCCACAACCATTCTGCCGCATGGAAAGCTTTCCGGAAAAAACTCTCCCGGTTGCTCAAGGATGCCATCCGGTTATCAGAGAAAAAGAACCAGATAAGCCTGGTATGCTTTCTTCGGCTAAAAAAAAGATTGTATCGCAGGCTTGAACAGTTTTTGGCAACGCCTTGTCAGGATAAAGACGTACAAAGATTGACCAAACGCCTGAAGCGCCATAAACAGGAACTCTTTACGTTCCTGGAACATGAAGGTGTGAGTCCCTATAATAATCATGCCGAGCAACAGATGCGAAAGCCAGTATTGACCCGAAAGGTATCACAACAGAATCGTTCTGTTCAGGGCGCCAATACCCAGGCTATCCTTATGACGTTGCTTCGCTCTGCAGAATTGCAAGGAGACAACCCCGTGGAAAACCTTCTGGCATACGCCAAAAAAGCTCTTTTAACAAAAACCACTTCCGGCTTAACTTATAATATCGCTTGTTAATTTTTCAAAGAACTAAAGTGTTACAATATTTTTCTTTTTAGTAAGGTTTTTTCGCGACGAAACAAACAAAAAATACATTTAGAGACGCATAATAGTCCAAAATATTATCCCATTGTGTGTAGATTGTTAAATCACGCTTGTTTTAGGTCTAGAAATATTGAAAATCCCAAATATTTAATGTAGTAGCAATACACGCCTTGCCACTACATGTGGCGGCTGTAATATCCAATTGCAACTAAATATGTTACAAACAACACTTGTCCGCAAAGATGCATTAAAAATTGGAGAATTTGTGCTTCATGCTTATTCGGTAAACATGCAAATCTCTCTGGAAGCACAAAGAGCCGGGACGTGGTTTTGCCACTTTTCCCCGGCTCTTCGCTTGTTTTACCTCTTACTACTTACCACAACTATATAAAATGCTGTTAATAACCTCTCTTATTTTACAAGATATCCAGGATAAAAATCTGGTCCCGGAATGTTATCCCACTGCGCACCCAGGTCTATCCACTCTACTATCGCATATCTCTCATCCTGAGTAAGGAATTTATTGTGCAATAAACGACCCTCTATCGGGAATATCTTCTCCCTGGGAGCATTCGCGCTTAACTCAGCTTCATACAACCTCCATACCAACAAACTGTTGATCGCTGCTGACGGATTAACATATTTTCCGCCAATGTTCGGGTCTTTCCCCCTCTGCGGCTCAAGCAAGCTGTTGTATGCACGACTGTATGCTGCTATACCATCTACACTTACCAATTCCAATCCGCCACCAAGGTTCGGAGGATTGTTCGAATCATGACACATCGCACACTTCGCATCAAGTATCGGCTGAATGTCCCTGCGGAAATCCACCGTCCTCTGCTTATCCAGCGTCAATCCTTCCACCGGCTGTGATGTCGTTCCGGATGGACCACCATAGTAAATGTCAGATGGTACTACTACATCCTCTCCATGTTTTACGCCCTTGTAATTCCCATCGTTGTCAAACTTCAAATACCTGAACGCAAATGGTGAATCATAGTGGCTTCTGTCATCATACCACCAGTTGTACAACGCCTTTGCATGGATGTTCTTGAACGCCCTTCCACGATATGATCCATAGTGACATCCACTACAAATCCTGCCATGATATGGCCTTAAATATGCCCAGGTTAAAGCAGTCTGTACGGACATACCCTTATCATCCAATATCTGCATGTAATAAGGAACATCTGAAAGCTGGGATGTAACTGTTGAACCATCGCTCTCTACATATTGATACCCGATGATACCCCTCTGCTGAAATGCTGTACCTGAATTGCTGCTTGATCTCTCTCCACCAAGAAGATGTGCTCCAGCCCCTACCCTGAAACGGGTTGAATCCGGTTCTACACACTGATATCCCTGGATGATTCTTACTGCCTTGATATCTCCATGGCTTACGTTTTTTGCCTTCTGATGCGGATAAGGACCTACAGGCTGATCTGACAATGTCGTATCAAAGCATATCCATGTTCCCCATGAATGCGGATATCCTTCCACCTTCACCTGATCAAACGGCTGATACGTTACGACCGTTACACCAAAGTTCTTACCGGCGGTAAAGGTGTTAATCCACCTTGGCTTGTACTTCACATAAACCGGCGCAGGCTGGTGATCATTCCAGTTAGGATCATCATATACCTTGTCCCCTGCAGCACATTTGCTAAAATTAAACCAGTATATGCCAAAATCCCCTCTTTCTGCATAGGATACCAACATCCTGTCGTCCGGAAGCGGATATGGACTCCTGTACAATCCACCATCTTTTCCTGTCAACTTCTCATACGTCTTGTTGAACGGAGCATCCCAGCTCACCGCTGCCAACTGACCTACGCCCCAATTCATGTACGGAGACTCAACATAGACAATCTTCCTGTCTCCAAAGGTGATCTTCGCCTGAGACCTTCCGCTGGTGCCACCGATTTCCCCATCACAGTTTCCATAGATAGGCCTTGGATACGCACCATCCCAGTTGTCCACACAAATCATCACCCTGCCTTCTCCGCCAGCCCTGCTGCCATTTGCCTGCACGCTTGAGAAAAGGATGTTTCCGTCAGGAGTTAACCATGGATCAAAGTTGGAACTTAAATTGTAGGTGATCTGGTCTATCGTGGTATTGAGGTGCGGAAACTCTATGCCAGATAGCACGTGTCCGGTGATTCTCTGTATGATCTTACCGCCCTGCGTATCCAAACGGTAAAGATTATACGCATATGGATTGTGGAACTCATCCATTACGCCTTCCGGTGAACCTGAAAATATTATCATGCCCGTCTTCTCTACCATGCCATGCTCTTTCCAGTCCCCTTCAAAATACCGGTCACGCCATATGATACGGCCTTCGCCTTCTTCAATACTTCCCGCTGCATAATAAATCGGTGAACGGCAGGTTCCCTTAAGATCAGTCATCTGCCTTAAACCACTGCCATCTATGTTCATTTCCCATATCTGGCACCCGCCGCCTTTCTTGTGTACCCCGGCAAACGCAAATTTCTTGCCGTCCCAATAGGTGCATGGATCAAAGGCTGTTGCAAAATCATTGGTCAATACCTTCAATTCCTTTGTGTTTAAATCAAATAACACTATCCGGCTTCCTTCCGGTATATAGTGCGGATAGTTCTGGTACGGATCCCCTTTGGCTGTCCTCGGCGACTGCGTAAACAATATCTGACTCACAGGACCCTGCACCTCTTTTGACATCCCACTATAATCAGTCCATAAGGCCTTCCCCTGCACCGGGCCGCCTGTCATTACAGGCTCAGCATTCACAAGGGTACTCCCACAGACCAACGCACCCGCTACAAACGCCGATGCTATCACTCCTAATTTCCTCTTACCCATCTATTGGCCTTCTCCTTTCACTTATTGTCCTTAAATTTTTATCGCTTATACTACACATTCATACACTTCTCTCTTATAACGCCTTCAGGTACTCCACCAAATCCTGGAGCTCCTGCTGCTTTAAATGAGACGTCCTTCCATGCATGTCCTTATCATTTACCGTGTTGTTTATGGTGTCCATCAATGTCCTTGCACCACCATCATGGAAATAGGTGCCTGATGCATAGATGTCTCTCAATGTCGGCGTATCAAATTCCTTCACAAGATCCAATCCAATGATTGGTGTGTTGCTCTCAACACCATATGGATCCTCACCTGCCTCTAACGCCGATATGTTAAATACCTTCCCAGGTGTTGACCTGAAACCATTTACACCTACCCTGCCGGTTCCTACATCATGCGTCTGTGCATCACTGAACAATGCCCTCGGATCCATCGGATCGCCAGGATGACACTCAAGACATCCTACCTTCGGATCCTCAAATATCTTCTGACCCCTCTTCTGGGCTTCGGTTAAACTTCCATCCGCATTCCTGAATGGACTCCCGGTAAATTCCAACGCCCTGATGTAACAAATGAGCGCCTCTAATCTCATCGGAGAAAAATTCTCACTCCTGAACACAAATCCAGGATCCCTTCCACATACCCTGTCAAGTGAACTGGTTGCCCCTACTATTTCATCAGGATGACCAGTGAACCCCTCATGCCTGAACGGAGGAAGATATCGGCCGCCACGAATATACTTCGTGTTCTTCCAGCTACCCCATCCTTCATCTCCCAAATCCCAAATCAAACCGGTTGTCTGGCCTCTCTCATAATGACAACTGGCGCATGAGTATGATCCCTGCAAACTCCACGCTGCATCGTTAAACTGGAACTGCCCGTATCTTACCAGCTCACTCTTAAAAGGTGAATGCTTTACACGGAAATGCACTTCCGGCACCGTCAAAGGTTCTTCCCTTCCCAGCGGTTCCCACGTAGCTCCCGTCTGGATCGTGGAAATTACCCGCGGCTGACCGGCATATACGCCGCCCGCCGATATCAGCCCCACTACCCCCAGGGCCGCAACTAATCCTATTTTCACTACTCCTGTCTTCATTCTTTCTTTTCCTCCTAATCTCATTTCTCTTGCCATTTGTTTTCCAAAAATAAATAACTCTCACACTCCATACAATCCTTAATCAACCGCAGTCCTTATCACGGTTACATTGTTGGAAAAATAGTTGGCCGCATAACAAAATTTGCCGTCAGGTGATAAACATACCGAACTTGGCCCCAGACCCGTAGGAACCCTGGCAACAAGATAATCTCTTACCAACCCAAGGTCGTCCCTCAGATAATCAAGCTCCTCCTGCGTGCTGCTCCTCACCAGACCCAATACCTTATCCATATCCAGTATCGTTACACGATGCATCCCTCTTACCCCAATGTACAAATACTTGCCCTTAGGGTCCATCGCCATACCATACGGATTGCCATCGTAATTGTTGAGATCGTCCAACGGTAATCTCGCTACCTTACCACCGGCCTTGGTCTCTATGATTGTTACGTTGTTCGTAAATACCTGACCATTCTCCGCTTCACATACCGGCAACCAGTTCTTCGGCGTCTGGTGGGTTACAGCTATGTATTTACCATCCGGCGTATATACAACATCCCTCAGGTTGGAACTCTCATGGATTACCCTGTTCTCTACTACCCTGCCACTGGCAATGTCAATAAAATCAACGCTCCGGTTGATCGATCCTACCGTGTCAAGTATCGCAACAAGGGTCTTCCCATCAGGAGATATCTCCACCATCCTGGGACCGTAATCTGAAGTATATATCGACCTTACCTTCTCCATCCTCCCCGTATCAATTACATCAATCGCGTTCCACATGCAACCGGAACATGCAACATAGGCAGTCTTGCCATCAGGCGAAATCTTGATCCCGCTCGGCCAGTCACCTACCTTTATCTCCTTGATCTCCTGCTTCCTCTGTATGTCCACTACCGATACACTGTCGCTCTCTGCATTACATACATACAAAAATGCCCCGTCAGGCGTAACCGCTGAAGCCTCAGGCTGTACCCTCACAGCGACCTCACCCGTTACCTTCTGCGTCCTTGCATCCACAAACGTTACACTGTGCCCAGATTGATTCGATATAAATAACGTACTACCATCCGGCGACATCGTTATGTGAAACGGCCCGGGTAAATCCGTCTTTACATGCGTACCCTGTATATACCCCGCAGTCGCTACTCCGCCACTTATCGCTACCGCAGCTCCAAGCATCACCGCTCCTATCATTCCCTTTCGTATCATCTTATTCATTTTCCTCCTAATCACCACATAAAAATGATCATAAAATCTATTACTGAATTATCTTTCAACATGTGGGCATGTACCGGACTTCTCGCATACGATTTCAAGTTCAACGCCGCCACAAGCTTCACATTCTCCACCTGTTTGCAACTGTGCAGGGTGTAAGCCTTCCTTCACCTTAAAATTTTTGCCGGGTTCTTCATATTCTGTACCACATTTAGGGCATTTAAATGTTACTCTTGACCATACCTTAGTGCTGGTAATATCATCCATACATATTTCGCAAATGCCAGGATGCGGTATGCATTTGCCATAT
The DNA here is from genome assembly GCF_900232105.1 of Candidatus Kuenenia stuttgartiensis. Classification (NCBI taxonomy): domain Bacteria; kingdom Pseudomonadati; phylum Planctomycetota; class Candidatus Brocadiia; order Candidatus Brocadiales; family Candidatus Brocadiaceae; genus Candidatus Kuenenia; species Candidatus Kuenenia stuttgartensis. The sequence goes on along the minus strand of NZ_LT934425.1, from coordinate 3,893,547 downwards.
GCTTCACAGGCAGTGTTTATACAGCTATAAGCAATTTTCTGACATCCCCATGCTGAAGGAAGACTAGTATGTTTTTTATCACCAGCGTCTTTGTGTGCCTTGAAATCCCATATGTAACCAATCTCAGAACATTCATCAAACTCTCGGACCTCTTTGCAATCCTTACAGTAGTAAACCTCCATAATCTGCCTCTTACCACAAGGCTTGTCCCACAAAGCATAACTAGAATGTACTACGGCAAATAACATACTAAAAATACCCAGCAAAACTATAATACCTTTCTTCATTTCACTTTCACCCCCTCTCCTTAATTTTATAAAAAACTACTGATTTAAAATTTGCACGACAAAAGAACTAAGCACAATTCATACCAACAACTGAACAATTTGTACATTGTCCATAATATATGAAGAAACAATTACTTGTACACACAGACACTTTGATGCTCTTAACACAAGTCATTTTTAACGGCAGTTATCAGCCATTTTACATAGCTTATTATTGCAAATTTGACATACTTTGATGTTAAATGCGCAATGTCTTGCTAATTTGATATTCCATATTTCTGCAACCGATAGCGGAATGTCCCTCGTGTTAATCCCAAAAGTTTTGCGGCTTTTGTGATGTTGTTTTTGCTTCTTTCTAATGCTTTCGCAACTAATTGTTTTTCCAGATCGTCAAGCGACAGGCCATTAGGTGGTATGTCAAAATTAACGGAATTATTTTGTGAAATGTTTTCATTTAATTCCGGAGGGGTGTAACCATGCACAATAGAAGTAGGAAGATGCTCTGTTCTTATAACGCCGTTTTTACACAAAATTACTGCGCGTTCAATAATGTTTTGCAATTCTCTTATGTTACCTTCCCATTTGTGCTTTATTAATATCTTTTCAACTTCAGAACTTAATACAATCGGAGTCTTGCCCATTTTTGCTGAAAAATGATTAACAAAATGTTTGCTCAGCGGGATAATATCCCCACTTCTCTCCCTTAAAGCGGGCAGCATTATTGGAAAGACGCTGATGCGGTAATAGAGATCATCCCGAAACTTTCCCTCTTTTACCATCTGTACAAGGTCTCTATTTGTTGCACATATAATCCGGACATCAACCTTTATCGTATCCGTACCACCAAGCCGTTCCAGCTCTTTCGATTCAATTATTCTAAGAACTTTTGCCTGTACTGCCGCAGACATCTCGGAAATTTCATCCAAAAAAAAAGTCCCGCCAGCGGCTAACTCAAATCGTCCCTTCTTAGTCTTTTCAGCTCCTGTAAATGCCCCTTTTTCGTAGCCAAACAATTCACTTTCTAGTAAATTCTCAGGAATTGCAGCACAATTAAGCGCCACAAAGGGACCACACTTTCTATCGCTGTTGTAATGTATCGCTCTTGACACCAGCTCTTTACCTGTACCACTTTCACCAGTGACCAGAACGGTGGAGTCGGTTCTTGTAACTTCGCCTACCAGCCGCAATGTTTCAACAACACTTGGAGAGTTGCCGATAATATTCCCAAAGTTATATTGCAACTCTAACGCCTTGCGTAGGTTTTTATTTTCAATAGTCAATGAGCTTACTTTTAAAGCTCTTTTTACCGCCAATTCTAAAATATCGTTATCGAAAGGCGCAACCAGATAATCAAAGACGCCTTCCTTCATAATGTCAATGGCAAAACCAACAGAACCATAAGCGGTCAACACGATGATTGGGATATCCGCTACCTTATTTTTCACCGCCCTGATAAAATCGATACTATTACTGCCAGGAACCTTTAGGTCTGTAATTAAAAGGTGAAACCTCTCTTTATCTAAATAGCGGAGGACATCCTCAAAGCTGTTTCCCGCAACAACTTTAACATCTTTCATCTCCTCGAATATCATCGTTAGCACGCGTCGCATGCGTTCTTCATCATCAGCTATTAATACCCTGTAAGTCATTATTCCACCTTGAAATATATCAAGCATTTAATTGATTCGGACTTAACAGTATAGCATCCGCCTGCTACAAAATTTTTATCTACTATAGCGCCCAAACAACAAGCGCAGAGACCATCAGACTCACCAATATTAACCCAGTGATCAAAAGTGGTACAGCAATCAGCCTTGATAAAAATTTTGCGAAAAGAGATGGAGGCGCTACCTTAAAACTATCCAACTGTCTTTGATTTTTTAGCCTTTCATATTCACCAAGGCGCTCATGTTTAAACTCAGCCTCCGTTATTCTCCCTGTAAATATCGATTCATCTACTGGCATTTTTTCAGGCAGTAAGTGCGTGTGAATGAAATGAATTGTGAAAATAAAAACAGCCGCCAGTATTGCTTCATATCGATGGATAATCAACGCAATACCGGGGATATCGAAGATGCTGGCAACCGAAACGGGAATAATTTTTGTAAACTGAACAGGAAACCAAAGAATTAAGCCGGTAGCGGCCATAACAATAGTTCCCCACATCAAAGAGAGATATTCAAACTTTTCCCAATAAATCCATCTATCAAAATTCGGCCTTTTGCCAATACCAATAAACCATTTGATGTCTGCTATTACATCAAAAAGATCTCTTGGTTGCAAAAGCATTGAATTAGGTCCCCAAAAAAAACCTTTCTTCTTTTTAATAGATACATTGAAAAACAGCCACGCGAAATGTAAAAAACCAGCAAAGAAAGTGATTAAGGCGCTGACCCTGTGAATATATCCTGCCGTAGGATATCCGCCAAACAACTCGTACAACCACCTCCCCCAATCATAACCGCTAAAGGCGAGTGGTAAGCCAGTCAAGACTAGCCCAAAAAAACTAATAATCGTTAAAAAATGACAGAATCTATGAAACAGCGTAAATCTTAAATAATTAGTGTTGCTCTTCATCGGAATGCCCCTTTCTCCTAAACTCGTCACGAACTGTAGCAAACCAGCCTAACAATGAATGGAGCCCAAACTTGGTAAATGTTAAAGCTAGAATACCAATATACGCCACAAACACAATACATAGGATTGTTTGGGGATTTTTAACTACTTTCTTCAACGCTTCAGGATCTTTGCGATAATTTTTTGCTGCAGCAAGCAAGGTCTTGTAATAATTTAAATTTTTTATCTGAGGATGTTCAACATGTTTCACGAAGCTTGCATTTGCATTTGCGTGACAACTACCGCATGTTTTAATTATGTTGTCTTGTCCAACCATAGACTCAGGTTCTGACGAGTTGAGAATAGTGTGTTTTCCATGACAATCAAAGCATACAGGCACATCCGTTGCGGTATGTCCAAGCGCAGTAACCTGACCATGTGCGTTATTCCTATAGCTGGCAAGATGCTCTTCATGACAAGAACCACATGTATCTATTGTCAACTTTCTGTGTAGCGGGTCAGTTTCCCTAAGAACATTCATCGGGGCTTTTTCTCCGTATATAGAAAAATGATAAGTAACCCCTCCATGACAATGCTTGCACGTAGGTACGTCCTTATCATTCTCCTTCATCAACTTAACATGCTTACTTTCATAATATTCCGCAGCAGGGTCGTCATGACAAAATGTTATACAGTCAACAGGCGTAAGATTAGGTTTGTGCCCATTTTCCGCAATGTCATCATCTTCGGCCTCTTCCAATGAAGCATGGCAATCTGTACAGGAAAAGTCTGTTCCACCATGTGCAGTTTTATCAAAAACCTCCCTATCAATCATCAAAGAAACAACTTCAATTTCACCCGTAACCGGGTCAATCCTAGCCTTCTCGGTCTTTTCTATTTTTTCCGGATCTGCATGACAACCATAACATGTTTCGTTCTCGGCCGCAATCAGTACTGCGGCCCGAGAACATAATCCTATTACAGAAACAAGAGCAATAAAGAAAAAACACCCCGGTCTAATAAATCGTAGTAATTGTTTTAATTTCATAATCTTTCTCTTCCTGTCCCTTTCCCACACTGGGGGTACCCATCGGGATATAATAACTCAAGTAACAACTCAAAACCCATCAATGTTTTTTCTTATAGGGCAAATAAAGCATATCGTCTTTAGGCAAGATGTCCGCCCATTTCTTCTTATCTGCATCAGAGAGCTTCTTAATTACAAGGTCAATATCATCTTCGTCGCGGTGGTCATCCTTCTTAAAATATTCTTTATAATCCATCACTTTATCTGTTTTAGGACACTTGTTCTTAGCATCAGCGCTCTCCCAGTGGCATTGCAGACATTGTTCTTTCACCGTAGCAGGTCCATTTATGCCCGCAACAATCAAGCCGGCGTCATATTGTGCTTTTCTTGCAAGAAGAGGGTCTTTCTTTAACAATTCTTTAAAGGCGTCCTTTCCCTTTCCCTGATAGTTTTTCTTCACCTTTTCATATTCTTCTCCGGCACCGTGGCACGCCTCACACTGCACATTTGGCAAATATTTTTTATCCCCAAATTTTTTCTTAATTTTCGCTCCCACAGCCGTTGCATGACACTTCAAACATTCAGGATTATCTTCGTCCGCTGTCCCCTGCAACCTTTTTTCCCAAGTATTTGAATGCAATCTCTCTTTGTATTCTTCCCCTTCATAACATCCCTTAGACATGTGACACTTACAGCCGGCATTACTAACAAATTTAGGCTCAGCTGCTTTCGCAGATACTGCAAATGAAATAGAACAAAATGAAATTACCAAACCACCAAATAATGACTTGTAAACTCTTCCTCTTAACATCTAAATGCTCCTTTCACATAATCAAAAAATAACCTTAAACTATTAAAATCTTAAAAAATATGAAACTCCTAAAACAATAAAACTTAACCCAATCACAACAATCGATACTCGTATAGCATCACCACAAACCTTTTTAATGATAATTTATCTTTAGTACATCTGCCAAACCCATTAATTTTACCACTTATGAAGAATTAGATCGAGAAACTAAGTATATATGAAGTTTAATGATGCATAGAATTGCGGTGCTTGCTGAAAAACATTTCCAAGCCTTATCTCAAATAATTACACCCCTTATGCTTAGTAAGCCATCATATCGCAATTTTTGAAATGAATAATCGGACGTAGATGCATACACTAGCATGGTTTTTTTATTGTGTCAACTAAAAATTGTTTTCCAAATCAATAAAATTACCATTTAAGTTTTTGCCATAAGATTATCGACAAAATTTGTATTTATATTCCCATTTGCAAATTGAGGATGTGTTATTAAATCCAATTGTAACGGAATGGTAGTTTTCACTCCTTCGATAACGTATTCACTCAATGCCCTACGCATACAGGCAATTGCTTCCTCACGTGTGTTTTGATGTACAATCAACTTAGCGATTAATGAATCATAGTACGGCGGGATTTCATAGCCGGAGTGAATGTGAGAATCCACCCTAACCCCTCTCCCTCCTGGAGGATGATAATTTGTGATCTTCCCCGGTTGCGGCCGAAAATCATTATAAGGATCTTCTGCATTGATCCTGCATTCTATAGCAACCCCCTGACTGCGAATTTTTTTCTGTTTAATATTTAATCTCTCTCCACTGGCAATCTTTATTTGTAATTTCACTAAATCTATTCCCGTCACCATTTCCGTAACCGGATGTTCTACCTGCAAACGTGTATTCACCTCTATGAAATAATAATTATTTTCCTTATCTAATAAAAATTCAACAGTTCCGGCATTTGTATAATTAATGGATTTTGCCATTTTTATGGCAGCCTTACAAATATCTTCCCGCGCCCGATCGGTAATGTATGGTGCAGGGGACTCTTCGATTAGTTTTTGGTGTCTTCGCTGCATGGTGCAGTCCCTTTCGCCCAAATGTATAATATTCCCGTAATTATCTCCAACTATTTGCACCTCAATGTGACGTGCATCTTCAATATATTTTTCTATATAAATAGACGAATCCTTGAATGCAGCCTTAGCCTCTCTTTGGGCAATAGTCAATGAATTAATGAGGCTTATATCATTATGAGCTACCCGCATTCCCCGTCCACCGCCCCCTAAAGAAGCTTTAATGATTACGGGAAAACCTATTTCATGTGCAACGCTTAACGCTTCCTGCTGACTTTTTATTACAGACAAACTTCCGGGAACAACAGGGACCTTGTTTTCTATTGCAATTTTCCTTGCTTCAGTCTTATTGCCAAGCTTCCTCAATGCATCAGATTTCGGGCCAATAAATACGATATTTGACGATTCACAAACTTCCGCAAAATGACTCACTTCCGATAAAAAACCATACCCAGGATGGATTGCTTCTATATCCGTGATCTCTGCAGCGCTGATGATGCTCGGAATATTTAAATAACTACCTTCCGCATCAGCAGGTCCAATACACACTACGATATCGGCTAGCTTTAAATAAGTGGCATTTGCATCCGATTTTGAGCAAACAGCGACAGTCTCTATCCCCATTTCGCGGCATGCCCTAATGATTCTCAAAGCAATTTCACCTCTATTTGCAACCATTATCCGGGAAAACATATTTCCTTCTTCCTTAATTATTTGAAATGATTCGAGTCCACTTATATCGTCGCTTTCTTTGTCTGTCGGACGCGAAAGAGCGGTTGCCCATACTCAACGGCCTCCCCATCTTGTACATATATTTCAATAATTTCACCTACCATTTCCGCTTTTACTTCATTCATAATTTTCATTGCTTCTATGATACAAACAACGGTTTCTTCATTTACGAAATCACCAATTCCAACACAAGGACTCTCGCCTGGAGCAGTAGAACGGTAAAATGTTCCCACCATGGGCGAATAAATCTCAGAAGAGCTTTCATTTTCCCGGGAAATTGCGAATGGCTGTTCTATCTGTTGGGCTTGCGCCGGATATAATGGTGGAATTGTCTGGTGAGAAATAGTTTGTGAATACCCGGAGATCCCCTTTTTTATTTTTATTTTTGTCGCTTCCTCTTGAATTTCGAGCTCAGACAACTCGCTCTCATCCATAATTTTTATCAATTGCTTTACTTTCTCTATAATGTCCATTATTTTTCCCTATATAAAATTTAGTAATTATCAAATAGTAAAGCGAAAATAGCATCTCTTATTACGAATTGTTTCATGTGTAAAAAATAAATTTCGGGCTTACGTGAAGAGATAAAGGATTGATTAAACGATGGGCTACTGAATGAATAGCTTTTCTATAATAAATATAGGCTATTGTTAAAAAGGGTCTTGCAGAATTTCCGCAATGAACACGTTAAATCATTCGTCAATATCCGATAACTTTTTAGGCAGTTTACTCAACACCTCACATCCCGTCGAGGTAACCAATACCAAATCTTCTATTCTAACACCTCCCCATTGGGGAATATAGATGCCTGGCTCTACAGTAAAAACCATGCCTTCTTTTAATATTTCATTGCTTTTCCTATTAATAAATGGCGCTTCATGAACTTCTAGCCCTACTCCGTGACCCAAACCGTGACCAAAATACTTTCCAAATCCTTTTTTCTCAATATAACCCCTTGCAACGGCATCTATTTTCTTTGCTATTACGCCAGGCCTTATGCTTCCAATTGCAAGGTATTGTGCATCAAGCACTATTTGATATATCCTTCGGAATTTCGGGGATATTCTATCCATGGTCTTAAGTCTTGTCAAGTCAGAATTATAATCCTGAAATCTTGCTCCCCAATCAATTAAAACGGTATCCCCTCTTTGAATCATGGTTGTTGAAGGGCGTGCGTGCGGCTTTGATGCATGTTTACCAACGGCACATATGATATCAAATGAACTTTTTTCCGCGCCCTGTTTCCTCAATTCATATTCTAAAATATCCGCTATATCTTTTTCAGTAATGCCATATTTTATTTTGCTTTGAACATTTGTATATGCTTTTTCCGCTATCCCTATAGCCTTCTGTATTTTTTCTAATTCATCCTTTGTTTTCTGCTTTCTATAATTCTCTACTATTCCTTTTACCGTAAGCATACAAATGTTATTTATTCTTTGTTTAATCTCATTAAACTGGTCTACTGAAATATATAAAGACTCGACGAGAAGTTTTTTTATTTTAAGTTGTTTAATCTTTCCACATATCGAATTTGTCAATGATATCTTTCTTTCTACTATTTTTATTTCCGGATTATCCTGGTGTGCTTGTTCTATATACCTGGAATCAGTGAATAAATAGTCGCTTCCCGGTGTTATTAAAAGAGCACTATCAGAACCTTTAAAATTCGTAATGTATCTGATATTTATCTCATTCGTGACTAAAAACCCATCCACGCCGTCTTCTTCTAATTTTTTCTTTATCTCGCCTAAACTCATAAATATCTAATTTACAGGAATAATTACATCTTTAATGTGCTTAACACTGTTTTTTAATTCGACATCATGCGCCATTCTCAGGGTCTATTTACGACTTTTTTTAATTTTTTCCATAAGTATATCGAGGAACGATTTAAACTGGTCATCTTTTTTCAATTCTTCGTTTATTTTTTTTATCGCAAATATCACTGTCGTATGTTTCTTGTTGCCAAAATAATTCCCTATTTGCTGATACGACCAATCCAACTGATTTTTTATTAAATACATGCATATCTGACGCGGAAACGATACCGTCTTCGCCTTCCGGCTCGAATGAAGGTCACTGCGGCTTATGTTAAAATGCCGCAACACCGCACCCTCTATCTCCTCCACCTTTACTACCTTGTCGTCGCCGTAAAAGAACTCCTTCAACACATCTTTGACAAACGCAATGTCTATCTTTCTGTCATTAAACCTGGCATGCGCCGTCAACGTCACCAAGGCGCTCTCCACCTCTCTTACACTATCATCAAACTTCTCCGCAATATACTCCAGCGCCTCCTCCGGAAAATACACATCGTACTTCGATGCCTTCGTCCTTAATATCAACAACCTCGTCGCATACTCCGGCCTCTCTATGCGCGCCACCATACCCGACATAAACCGGCTCGCCAAATTCTCCTTCAACTGGCTTATCTGCTTCGGATGGGCATCGCTCGCAAATATTATCCTCTTTGACGAATCATACAACGCATTAAACGTATGCAAAAACTCCTCCTGCACTCCCTGCTTGTTGGATAAAAAATGAACGTCATCTATCAGAAATACGTCCACATTCCTGTATCTCTGCCTAAATGACTCCATCTTCCCTTTCTGCAATGCATAGATAAACTCATTCGTCCACTTCTCCGCAGACATATACACCGCATTCACCGTCTGCTCTTTCCTGACCCGATTCCATATCCCCACAAGCAGATGTGTCTTCCCCACCCCTACATTCCCATGAATAAAAAGGGGATTAAAGGGCGGATACTCCTCCTTTATCATTTCAAGGGCCGCCGTATATGCAAGCCGGTTATTGGGGCCTATCACAAAATCCTCCAGCAACAAACCCTTGTTTAACCCCAGTGCTTTCCTCCCCGTATACGCACCCTTCTCATCAACAACATCAGGCTTTTCCGGCAATACGATCTCTTTCTCCTGCTTGTTGTCCAGTATAAACCGTACATCAAGGTCGCTCCTCTTCAGAAACCGCCCTATGTCCTCTTTCAACAAACCGGAAAAATTCTCCTGCAGCCACATCTGGGTAAATACGTTAGGAACGGCAATGCTTGCGTAAGCATCACCTATTGACTCAAGACGGGTATTTTTGAACCACAGATTGAATCGTAATGGGCCTAATTTCTCTCTGACATTCTCAAGAATATCATCCCATATTTTTGAACAAGGTTCCATTGTGATTCCTAATTTCTTGTTGCTTGTTTTGGTTGGATTGTGAATACGCAATCGTACGCGAAGGATTGAGATAGTATCAAAAGAGTTTTTATGTGTCAAAAAAAAACCGGTGCTTTTTTTACCCAAAATTTTTGGCATACCACTGAAACGAATGCAACCCTTGCAGGTATCACATAGTTAAACAAAATGCCCGCTACTTCAAAAAGATGGAAATAATTTTTTTTCTCTCACTTCCTCACCACACTTTTTTATCGCCGTTGTATTTGAGGTTCCATAAGTCGTATCAGTACATCATATTATCGCTGCTTTGCCTTCGCGATATCCATTTACCCCTCCAAGTCGCTCCGCAAATTATCCCGCGCACAGTTCCTGTTCTCTACCCTCTCAAAGCGGGAAATCAATTGTGGATAATATGTCAGTAACTTTCCTCACCCTTTGTATGGTTTCTTCTCGTTAATACCTTATTTGTAAGACAATACACCCCTTCCTATCTCTTCATACAATTACCTCTCCAAATGTGTTTATTGTATGTGCATTGTTTTGTAAATAACATGGATTTCTTCTTCTCTCTAATCAATCGTAGATTTATTTTTTCTTGCTAGTTTTCACAATAAAAAATATATCCTTTAAAATATAGCGTCTTGAGGTTAGAATATTTTTTTCTATAAAAAACTTTTATATGCTGTTTTTTAAAACGTCCCCTATTCTCTGGCACCCTAAAACCACATCATGTTTATACGTAAATTATCATACCTATCATTACTCTTTTGTATTTTAATTATCGGTTGCGGCAATAAAGCTGACTCGTTTAATAAAAAAGGGCTTTCTTTTTTTGAACAAAAAAAATACGATGAAGCAATTGACGCATTTAAAAAGGCATTGGAAATAAATAAGAATCACTATGATGCCCATTATGGTTTAGGCGTAGCCTATTACACAAAAGGGATGATAGACGAGTCGCTAACAGAACTAAAACGCGCTATTGAACTTAATCCTGAAGAGCCAAAGGTCCGCTATAACATTGCGTTTGCATATATGGCAAAGCAAATGACCATGGAGGCGATACAAGAATATAAAACGGCTATTGATTTATTTTCCTCTAAAAAAGACGTCAAAAAAGAAGCGGAGGCACACCTTTACTTATCGGTTGCCTATAGTCTGATGGAAAATCATGATGAAGCTCTTTTGGCATGTAAAAAAGCAATAGCGCTTAATCCGGAACTGGAAGACGGACACTATTTCCTGGGCGTCTGCTATTACAAAAATAATATGTATGATGAAGCAATTGCTGCGTTAAAAAAAACAATAATGCTGAATCCGAAAGCAGAAAAAGCACATAGTGTTCTGCATGTAATTTATGATAAACTTGGAATGGTTGAAGAGGCAACAAGTGAAAGGTTTATTTTACAACAGTTTACTCAGGAAAGAAGGAATCGAGATTAATCTCACAGCACAGCAAAATCGCAACGAAAGAGAACCACTCCTCTTTACCCTCCTTCACAAGGAGGAGATGCAAAACCCCCTACAAAAAAGAATTTTTTACAGAATAATACGATAGTATTACATTTATAAACCGTTTATTTAATTATCTGTTTATTCAACGAGTGTGTGGAGGATAAATGACGTGGAAAAGGATGTTGCACGGGTCGTAATCAGCGAGAAACAAATTAAGGAGAAATTAGTCGAATTATCAAATACTTTGATTAATACTTATCAAAATAAAGAATGGACGATTATTGCAATACTTAACGGAAGTCTCGTATTTCTTGCAGATTTGATTCGCCATATTCCTTTTTCAATAAGATTGGACACCATAGACGCCTCAAGTTATGGTGATTCGACTATATCGAAAGGGGAGGTCAATATTATACATAATTTTAAAATTGATATTGAAGGCAAACATGTTTTAGTAATAGATGACATTGTTGATACGGGAAATACGTTGAAAAAAGTTTTAGCAGATATTAAAAAATATGCCCCTGCTTCCTTGAAAAGCTGTGTGCTTTTAAGCCGTAGCGGAAGACGTCAAAATAAAATTAAACCTGATTATTGTTGTTTTAATGTGGGAGATGATTTCGTTGTTGGTTATGGCCTCGATTATAATAACAAATATAGAAATTTACCCTATATAGCAGTACTCAAAGACGAGTGCTATCGCAGAAACGGATGTCCTTAGACCTTGCATTATAAGTATATTGCCTGAATTCCGTCTCCTGCGGAATTTCACTGACAAACAAGTTTGGCAGTGCCACCCACCATACCGCTATTAAGATGTTATATTAGATTTCTCTAAAAACAGATGCGTTTAACGATACCTCTTGCATAAAATGTCATTATATACCATGGGCGATAAAAATGCCTGTCATCGCACAAAGAAAATAATGTTGGTGTTTCCACCGGATTGGTTTCCTTCTGAACCATATTTAAGCCTTCCCTCTCTTACTGCTGTCTTGCGGTCTGCAGGCCATCTTGTCGTTCAAAAAGATGTAAATCTTGAGATGTATGATTGGTTTTTCAGCAGTAACGGTCTTCAACTTATTTTTGAAAAGGCGCCGAAACAATTAGAAAGATTGAAAAATAAATCGGCGCTGTTAGGATTGGATGATAATGACAGATCAATTAAACAGGCATTAACCGGTTGTACAAAAGCCCGTATTAAAGAATTGTCGCAACATGCTGAAGAAGCAAAAAAGATCGTAACTTCCCCGGATTTTTTTGATGTAAAAAAACTTGAATGGGCTATCAATATTTTCCACGAAGTAACTTCCTTCATCTCACTTGTATACGCCCCTGCAATTATTCGCCTGCCACCAATGGAAACAACACTGCCCTATAACACTTTTATATCCTCAGAGCTTCTGAAAGCAATAAAAGATGCTCAGGTAAACGTTTACAGGGATGTTTATAAGCAGATTTTGCAACCGTCTATACACGCAGAAAATCCGGACATTATTGGAATTTCAATCGTTCTCAAGCAACAGCTTATATCTTCATTGACTTTTTGTTCACTTATCAAAGAAGATTTTCCACATATTCACATCACCATCGGCGGAAATACGATAACGCGGCTTCGTGACATATTGCCGGAAAAGCCTGATCTGTTTGCTGTTTTCGATAGTGCCATAGTCTTTGAAGGAGAAACCGCGTTGCTTAAGCTTGTTGAGACACTCGGTACTACACGAAATCTTGCAACCGTTCCAAACGTAATATTCAGAGATGCGTCAGGCATACATACTTCTCCATTAATAATGGCAGAAGATGTAACAAGACTGCTTGTTCCTGATTTCGATGGTTTGCCATTAGAAAAATATTTTGTCCCAGAATTAATCCTCCCTTACGTTGCCACAAGGGGCTGTTATTGGGGGCGTTGTAAATTCTGTGATCATGGAGAGGGGTATACCGCCGGCTACAGGGCAAAAAAGATCAGCCAGATTATTAATGATATCCATTATCTTCAAAACAAGTATCACACGCATAATTTTCACTTTCCCGACGAATCATACCCTCCGGCTTTATTTAAAAAACTCTCTTATGCATTGATAAAAAACAACATGAACATTGCATGGATGACCCATTTAAGATTTGAAAATAGTTTAACAAATGAAGAAATCTGGGAAACTGCTGCAAATGCCGGTTGCAAGTATTTGCATTTAGGCTTTGAGTCAGGAAGTGAACGGATATTAAAACGAATGGATAAGTCAACAACTACAAATATTATGCGCAAAATGCTTAAAATCTCTTCTAATGCCGGCATATGGAATCATGTAATGGGCTTTTTCGGTTTTCCGGGAGAGTCCTATGAAGACGCACAACAAACAATACAATTTTTGGAGGAAAATAAAGAATTTGTACATTCGATAGGATTCGGCACATTTGATCTCTGCAAGTATGCGCCAGTAACCAAAGAAAATAATACCTTTGGCGTTACCTACTATAAGAATCCTGAATGGGATCTTGCGTTAAATTATTATTACACGGTTGACGAAGGACTTGGTATTGAAGATTCAGAAAAATTACTAGAAGCATTTGAAAAGAATCATTATGAGGGATGGGATTTAAGGATATTTATCAGAGAATATGTGTTTTTATATGTGGCGCATTACGGGACAAACAGGCTTTATTCATTGCTTTGCAATTCTCAAAACAGGAACATTCCCGATTTTTTGTAACTCTTTACACCTGCCTGTCGGCACACTAGTACTGTACCACAAGCATCCTGCTTGTGATATTTGTAACTCGAGCCGGAAGCTTGAGTTACTATTACCCCTTAATTGCTTTTTTACAAAAAATCGGGAATGTACCCACCCGTGTTATGTTGCACCGTCATTATACGAAAAACTCCTAATGTCAAAGCTCACCAGCAACTACTTCGCCGCCTTCCGGTGGAGCGCCGTGTTATGCGATGCTTTGCATACGGTTTGCGAAGTCACGGCTGGAAGTAGCAGGAGGCAAAAGTATTCCTTCTTTCCGATACAGTTCGATGGCTTCCTCAACAATCTGACAAAGTTCTTCAAAGACCCGTTGCTCGTCATCGCCGTGACAACCTCCATAAATCAGTCCCGGCGCACTCCCTATATAACACTGATCTTCTTCGGACCATTCGACGATTTTCGCGTATTTTGCGCTGTCTTTCATTTTTTTAACTCCTCCAGTGCCAAGCGTACTGCTCGCACCTGATATTGCTTTGCATCGTCACCAGGTTTGCCTGAAATTGTAATAGGTTTAGGCACTTTTGAGTGGACAAAACTCCTATGGCTGCCTTTACCACCTCTATTTACGAAGCCTTCCTTTTCTAATTCAGCAATCAGTTCCCTTACCTTTGGAGGCATCAACGTATTCCCATATTTTCAGCAGTTTAACGCCTGAGCTCAACCGCGCCGCTTTTTGGCGCCGGCTGGTGTAGCGCCTTATTGGGCGTTTTCGGTTGACAATGTTTTCCATCGCGCCTGTATCGTATCGGCAGAAAGGTCCGCTCCGCAGTCCCATTCGACAAAGTACCCACTGTTGTGAACTCGTTCGAATTCAACTCTGTCGTTTAGTGGCGCGAAGGCCTCTGATTCCAAGTAAGGTTTTACGTCAAATAAACCTGCTCTTCCATTTTCTACTTTGACGTACAGCGTGTAATTGTCATTGGGAACAATTTCTACAATGTTCATTGGTCAAGTCCTCGAATTGGAAACGGTTTTTTACCATTTACTGCCAATTGCCAGTCAGCAAGTAAATCATCCTGATGTATTTCAATCCATGCGACGACTAACTTGTGCTTCTATGGCGGAAGCTCACCAGCCAAGACCGTTCCATCATGAATCGAATAGACCGCTACTTGTCCCTGATATTCGGCATGAATATGCGGCACGTTGTGCTTATCCATATCATAGAAAACACCCGGATAAGAATGCCATAGAACATCGAGATTGTAGGCAT
Organism: Candidatus Kuenenia stuttgartiensis; assembly: GCF_900232105.1. Classification (NCBI taxonomy): domain Bacteria; kingdom Pseudomonadati; phylum Planctomycetota; class Candidatus Brocadiia; order Candidatus Brocadiales; family Candidatus Brocadiaceae; genus Candidatus Kuenenia; species Candidatus Kuenenia stuttgartensis. Next base: position 3,878,444 of record NZ_LT934425.1, on the reverse strand, counting down.
GACGACGGTCTATCCTATTACGCTTAGCAAGTTATTATACAGTTTCTACCTTTTAGCAAAGCGAAACTTAAAAGTCAACACAAAGTATAAGCTACTGTGCTTGACTTTTTATCAATTTAGCAGTTCTTCCCTGCGTACATTTTACTGTGTGCGCAATTCAGCCCCTAATTTTTTATACAAAGCGTCAAGTATTACAGCCGACGCATCATCAACCTCTTCGCTCTTTAGAGTTCTTTCGTAAGATTGGAAACAGAGATTAAATGCAATGCTTTTTTTTCCTTCGGGAATTTGTTTTCCCCTGTATATATCAAAATAATTTACTTCTTTTACGATGGAAATATTTGCGCCATTAATACAATCTTCTATGGACGCCCACGTTTTTTCTTCATCAACAACTATCGCAAAATCCCTCTTAACCATTGGATAAGGAGAAGGTTCGCAATATTTTTTATCAAAATGAGCTTTTTCAACTAAGGCATCTACGTCCAGCTCTATCAGAGTACACAACGTTTTGAAGCCCAATTCCTTACTTGCCTCGCCAATATAGCCAAGGGTTTTGCCGTCCATTAAAATTTTCGCTGCCTTTTCATTATTAAATAACCTCGTTTTCTCATGGAACGCTACCCACTCACATTTTTCATGTATTTTAAGATTTTTTAAAAGTGATTGAACAATCCCTTTTCCCTCAAAAAACCCTGCGGAATCTAATAGTGACAAACCGACCTTTTCGTGTGGTAATTTTTCTCCTTTAAGATAAATTTTTGCTATTTCAAAGAGTTTTACCTTCTCGCACGCATGATTTGCATTATGTATCTTGACTTTTGCCAGGCTGGGCAATAACGAGGTACGTAAGATACTTTCCTCCTGTCGCAAAGGATTTGCTATTTCAACAACATCTTCACCCGACCAGAGATTCACTCCCTTCAAAAAAGCATGATTAACGATACTAAAGGTCTTCGTCTCATAAAATCCTAATCCTGTTAAATTATTGCGAATAAGATTTTCTACAATCTCGTATTTACTCTTTTTACTGCCGCGAATGCCTATTGATGTTTTGGCTGGAATATTATTATAGTCATAAATCCTGCTCACTTCTTCTATAAGATCAATTTCACGTGACACATCACCACGAAAACCTGGAATTTCAACATCAATAAAGGTATCAGCACAATTAAGAATTTTAAACTGCAAACTCCTTAGAATATCCAGTATTACATCTCTGTTTATATCCACTCCCAAAATCTTTTTTACTCTTTCTATACGAAGCACTACCTTTTTCGCTTCAATTCGATTTGCACTAACGTCTATAATACCTTTGCACATTTCACCGCCTGCATGCTCAATGATTAGTTTTGCTGCCCTTTTTGACGCAAAATCTAAGCCCAATGGGTCAACACCTCTTTCAAAACGACAGGAAGAATCAGAAACAATTCCCAACGATTTGGAAGTACGCCGCACCTGTCTCGGCTCAAATCGGGCGCATTCAATAAGAATATTTCTTGTAACATCTGTTACCTCCGTTTCCTTTCCCCCAATTACGCCGGCTATTGCGATCGGCCTCTTTTCATCAGCAATAATAAGCATGTCATGAAAGAGTACACGTCTGGCGCCATTGATTGCAACGATCTCTTCCCCGCTCTCCGCCTTCCTTACTTGTATTTGTCCGCCTGACACCTTATCCAAATCAAATGCGTGAAGGGGCTGTCCCGACTCCATCATTACATAGTTTGTTATATCCACAATATTATTAACAGGACGAAGCCCAATGCATTTCAGTCTTTTCTGCAACCACTCCGGAGACGGTTTCACCATTATATTACGTATCACACGAGCTGTATACTGTGAACACAGCAACGGCTCTTTAACATCTACTTTAACATTTTGAGAGATATCACCATCACCTTCACGGGAAATATCCGTGCATGGCAGTTGCAGGCTTCCTTTTGTAATAGCTGCCACTTCTCTTGCAATGCCGATAATTCCCATGCAATCAGAACGATTAGCAGTAACTTCCAGGTCAATGCAGTAGTCATCCCCAAAAGGTTCAATGCCTGCCGCCACCAATCCGGCGCTGGTCAATTTATCTGCGAGCATTTTGGGAGACAAATCAAAGCAAACGTACTCTTTTAACCAACTATAGCTAATCTTCATAACACTCTTTTCTCATTTTAATCTTATAAAAAGGTATAAATCCTATTCAAAATTGAGAAAGAAAACGTATATCATTTTCATAAAATAAACGAATATCATTTATGCCATACTTTAACATGGCGACTCTTTCCACTCCCAATCCAAACGCAAAACCCGTATATTTTTCTGCATCATAATGAACGGCCTCAAACACATTAGGGTCAACCATTCCTGCCCCTAAGATTTCCACCCATCCGCTATATGAGCATACGCTGCATCCTTTGCCATTGCATAGAGAACAGGAAATATCCACCTCGGCGCTAGGTTCCGTAAAAGGAAAGAATGAAGGGCGGAGCCTCATTTGAACATTCTGCCCAAAATAAGATTTTATAAATTGATTCAGCGTGCCTTTCAGGTCGGCAAAGCTTACGTTTTCATCCACCAACAAGCCTTCCACCTGGTGAAACATAAAGGAATGACGCGCATCTACCGTGTCCGGTCGGTAAACGACGCCAGGCGCAATGATACGAACCGGCGGTTTTTGCTTCTCCATAATGCGAATTTGAACGGTGGATGTTTGACTCCGCAACAATACATCTTCCTTTATATAGAACGTATCAAAATCCGTTCTGGAAGGATGGTCGGAAGGAATGTTCAGTGCATCAAAGTTATAATACTCCAACTCAACTTCAGGTCCGTAAGCGACCTCAAACCCCAATCTGGCAAAAACGTCCTTGATATCATCGATAGTTTGGGTGATAGGGTGTTTTTTGCCTGCATCCGCTGGCTTTCCCGGCAATGTAACATCAAAAAACTCTTTCTTGTTTGCAGGTTTTTTATCCAAAGACAAGCTGTTTATTAAATCGGTAAGCGTCCTGCACATTTCATCTTTTAGAGCATTAACCTGTTTTCCATAAGAGGCACGTTTATCCACAGGTAGTTTTGGTATGACTTTCATTAATTCACTGACTATTCCGGTCCTGCCAATATATTTCACACTAAGCTGCTCTGCCTCTTGCCGTGTTTTTATCTTGCCAACTTCATTATGAAACATTTTTTGGGCATCTTGTATTTTTTCCGGCATAATGAATAATTTCCTAATGTTTATAAAAAACACAGGCACGCCCATTCATTGTATTTTGCAAGGAATAAGCGTGCCTTATTTATACTAATTTCTGTTGTATTATGGAAGAAATGTTTCCTGGAGTTATAATGGGAGGTTTTAAACCGTGAATGTATGGTGAAATTATAGAGACGCCCCTACTTTTCCTTTTACCATCTCCACTAAATTAGCAAAGGCAGGTTTATCATTAACCGCCATCTCCGCCAACATCTTCCTGTTTATATCCAATTTAGCAACCGTTAGCCCACGGATAAAACGGCTGTATGAAATCCCATGCTCACGGACAGCCGCATTAATTCTTGTAATCCAAAGACTCCGAAACTCCCGCTTCCTTACTTTTCTATCCCTGAAAGAGTATGCCATCGCGCGAATATACGTCTCGATGGCTTTTTTATATAAATTACCTCTGCCGCCCCAGTATCCCTTTGTCTTTTTTAACAGCCTCTTTCTGGATCTTTTTTTTGCACTTCCATTTGTAGCTCTCATATTACTTCTCTTTCAAAAAAAACAATAAAACGCGTAATTTATTCTTCTAACATTGCTCTCTTTATATTCTTGCTAAAACCCGGAGATACTTCAATCTTCTTTCTAAGCCGTTGTTTTCTTCTTCCCGATTTTCCAGACATTAAGTGACTCTTCCCGGCTTTTGACCTCATTACTTTACCATTTGCGGTAATTTTCACTCTTTTTTTAAGGCCTTTGTGTGGTTTTAATTTTGGCATGTGTGCTTTCCTCTATCAAATACTAAAAATCCCATTCTTCTCTATTAAAGTTTTTTTAACACTTTAGTTTTTTGAAAAATCACAAAAAAATACAGTTGTAGCTACGGACAAGATGTTTCCTCGTATAAAATATGCATCTGCCTGCGCGTAGCAACCTGTCAATGTTAAGCCAAATATGCAAATCGGGAGCTCCCTATTTGTGAACCCTCGCAGTATATACCATTTTTTATTTTACTTTGGAGATAAAATAATCCCCATCCTTCTGTCATCAGAAATGCGGTCTTTCTCTACCTTGGCAATATCTTCCAGTTCTACGGCAAATTGATTTAAAACACTATCACCCATATCGGAATGAGCCCGTTCACGCCCTTTAAAAAGCATCATTACAAGCACCCGATCTTTATTTTCTAAAAATTTACGTGCCTGCCGGATTTTTGTCTGTATATCGTGTCCACCTGTTTTGGGCCTGATTCTTAATTCCTTCAACTGAACCACTCGCTGTTTTTGCGTTTTCTTCTTCTTTTGCTTATATTTAAACTTGCCGTAATTCATGAGCCGGCAAACAGGAGGGTCTGCTTCAGGAGCAACCTCTACCAAGTCCATCTCCACACTTTTTGCCCGTCCAAGCGCTTCATCTATGCTGACTATCCCAACTTGCTCACTATTTTCGTCAATCAGCCTCACTTTTTGAACACGGATGCGCTCGTTAATCCTTAATATCTGTGAAATATATGTTCTCCTCCATAATTAAGATTACTTTTTCCCCCGTACCTCCTCCTCAACTTTGCTAATAAAGTCCCGAACAGGAAGCGCCCCTTCATCCCCATTCTTCCTGCTACGAACAGCTACTAATCCTTCTTCCATTTCTTTATTGCCAACAATCAATAAGTAAGGAATTTTTTGTAACGTGCCTTCTCTGATTTTATAACCAATTTTGTTGTTGCCAATATCGCATTCTACCCTAAAATTCTTTAAAAGCAACTCAGTTTGCAATTTCTTCGCATAATCTATTTGTGCGTCTGTTATCGATAATATTCTCATTTGTATAGGCGCAATCCACAGAGGAAAATCTCCTGCAAAATGTTCAATTAAGCATCCAATAAATCGTTCCATCGCACCCATGACCGTACGATGGATCATCACAACCCTGTGATGATAACCATCGGAACCCACATAATTGACGTCAAATCTTTCCGGAAGATTAAAGTCTACCTGTATCGTAGGGCCTTGCCATCCTCTTCCGATAGCATCCTTTACCTTTATGTCGATTGCAGGACCATAAAATTTCGCCTCTCCTTCCATACGCGTGTAATGTAACCCTGTTTTCTCAAGCGCAATTTTTAACGCATCTTCTGCATGATCCCACACATCATCCCTGCCGATATACTTTTCTTTTTCACCTTTTCCGCGAACACTCAATTCGATCTCATACTCATTAAACCCAAAACTCGACAGCATAAATTGCGCCAGCTTAATTACCTCTAAAATTTCCTGTTCTAACTGATCAGGGGTACAAAATATGTGCGCATCATCCTGGGTAAAACCCCGCACACGTAATAAACCATGCAATACACCGGATCTTTCATACCGGTATACCGTCCCCAATTCACCCCATCGTAACGGTAAATCGCGATAACTGTGCAGCTTTGTTTTATATATAAGCACTGCAAAAGGGCAATTCATTGGTTTCAATATGTATTCGTGTCCATCAACATCGATAGGTGAATACATGCTCTCCCGGTAAAAATCCCAATGGCCGCTCGTCTTCCACAGATTGATCTTTGCTATGTGCGGACTGTAAAGTATTTCGTACCCTCTCCTGAAATGTTCTTGTCTCCAAAAATCCTCAATGATGCTTCTCATTCTAGCGCCCTTAGGGTGCCAGAACGCAAGCCCAGCTCCGCCGTCTTCATGAAAGCTGAAAAGATCCAAATCTTTGCCAATTTTCCGGTGGTCACGCTTTTCAGCCTCCTCCAGCATCTTTAAGTATTTTTTAAGATCCTCATTGGTAAAGAACGCTGTGCCATAAATACGCTGTAACATAGAATTCGTTTCTTTCCCACGCCAATAAGCGCCTGCAACACTGAGGAGTTTAAAAGATTTCACCCTGCCCGTCTTTTGAATATGAGGTCCACGACATAGGTCAATAAATTCATTTTGGCGGTAGAAAGAAACGGTATCGTCTTCAATGTCTCTTATGAGTTCCACTTTATACGGTTGTCCGCTTTTTTCCATTTCTTTTACTGCTAACTCCCGGGGCATATCTGTTCTCTCAAAACGAATATCTTCCTTTATGATTTTTAACATTTCATCTTCGATCTTTTTCAGATCTTCTGTGGTAAAATGGTTAGGACAGTCAAAGTCATAATAAAATCCGTTTTCGATAGTAGGACCTATCCCAAGCTTTACCCCAGGAAAAAGTCTGCAAACCGCCTGCGCCATAATATGCGCTGTACTGTGGCGTATTATTTCCAGTCCCTCCTGTGTTTCTTCCGTAATAACAGAAAGAGAAATATCATCTTTTATAGGATAATTAAGGTCTACCAGAACTCCGTCCGCCCTCGCAGCCAATGCGATCCCTCCCATCTTGCTGTTTATGTTACTTGCGACCTCACCAATAGTTATATTATCTTCGAAATCCTTTTTAGTTCCGTCAGGTAATGTTACTTTAACCATATTTTCTATTTTATTTTGAAAGCAAAGAATTAACTTAATACATTACTAATAAAAATGTTACGATTATAAAAAAATTAAATAATAGGTATGCTATTAATATTTAATCCTCCAAGGGTTATTTTTCAAAAAATAACGTATCATAAAGATGTAGTTACCCAATTTTACCGCTTGCCAGTGCAATGAGGCGCAAAAACTTTTATAGTTTAATTGATTTCATATTTGGTTTTCAAGTGTTTTCTACTGTTTTATTTAACGCAAATGAATCATGCCGCGCTATTCTTACGCATCGATAGTATTTTAGTAATTTGTCCCCTAAAAATAACTCAATAATGTAATGATAGCCTTCAAAGAAAAGAGGATCTTTATTTATGTCAGATTTATGCCAAAAATATTCGACGCAGAATAATTATTCCTAAATTTTATGTATTGACACCGGCAACATAATTTTAGCATAATCTCACTTTTACTTTACACAGATAATGTACAAGGAGAAATATTAAATGCAGGAACAAACGATTGGAATAATTGGTGGGAGTGGACTTTACGATATCGAAGGCATCACCGACGTAGAATCTTTGTCTATCGATACTCCATTCGGCAAACCCTCCGATAATTTTACTTTAGGAATTTTAGAAGGAAAAAGGGTCGCTTTTTTACCACGACATGGAAAGGGACATACTATATTGCCTTCTGAACTCAATTTTAGGGCGAATATCTATGGAATGAAAAGGCTGGGCGTTGGGCATATTATTGCCGTAAGCGCTGTAGGAAGTATGAAAGAAGAAATAAAGCCTTTAGATATCGTCATCCCTGACCAGTTTTTTGACAGAACCCGTGGTAGAATAAATACTTTCTTTGGCAATGGCATTGTAGGCCATGTAAGCTTCGCCGATCCTGTTTGCAATAACCTTGCCACACTATTACATGAATCAGCAAAATCCGTGAACGCCCGTGTACATAAAGGTGGCACGTATTTATGCATGGAAGGACCCCTTTTTTCTACACGCGCAGAATCACATGTGTATCGCCAATGGGGTGTAAGCGTTATAGGCATGACTAATCTCCAAGAGGCGAAATTAGCCAGAGAAGCTGAAATATGTTACAGTACACTTGCAATGGCTACAGATTATGATTGCTGGCATGAGGAAGAAGATCACGTTACATTAGAAATGGTTATCTCAAATCTTAACAAAAATGCGGAAATGGCAAAAAAAATACTCAAAATAGCTATTCCCAAAATTAAGCAAAGTAGGACATGTATTTGCGCTACTGCGGCAAAGGATGCTATTATTACCAATAAGGACATTGTTCCAGAAGAGACGAAAAAGAAATTAGAGGTTGTTTTTGGTAAATATTTAAGGTAGTGCAATACCGCATATCTTGCTATGGCGTGGGTGAGAAAAAGGCCCGGAGTGTTATTTACTCCTGAGCATGATCCCCACACCAAATCTTCCTGTTCTCCCATTTTCTTTTCGATATGAATAAAAAAGGGCATTATTACAGGAAGTACACCTTTCAGCTATTTCTATATTTTTCTCCGGAATACCCATTTTTATAAGCTGTAATTTGTTCGTTGTCCATAAATCAAAATGCCCTTTGCCATCATGTTTTTCATGTAAAACTATATCACTTTTCTCTTTTAAATCGTTATTACTCTTAACGATTGTCGCTATATCTACCTTGTAGCAACACGGCCCTATTGAAGGGCCAATACCTACAAGGATATCATCCCCCGAACTCCCAAATTTATCTTTCATCAACATCACTGTTTTTTGCGATATCCGATGAACAGTTCCCTTCCACCCCGCATGTACAGACCCAATTATTTTTTTCTTCACATCAAAAAAAAGAACAGGCACACAATCTGCTACGAGCACCATAAGGCAAATATTTTGAACAGAAGTTACCATTGCATCCGTCGCAGCTACTGCCGTTTTATAATCATTAGCCCCACAACCACGGCGGTTCTCCAATATAATCTCGATATTATCCGTATGTATCTGTTGTGATGTGGTAAAATTTTCCAGCGGAATGCCCATTGAATTTGCCAGCCGTTTTCTATTTTCTACAACAGTATTTGAATCATCGCCTACGTGAAACCCTAGGTTTAGATAATTATAAGGATTATGACTATAACCATCCATCCTGGTAGTTATAAAATGGCTAATTTCGCTATATTCCAATAAATTCTGAAAAAAACACGTGGTTATTAAGTCTGTTTTTTTTTCAATCATAAAAAACCAGTTTGAAAATAGTTTGGGGAAAATAATTGTTTCGCCCGTGTTTCCTCTTTTGGCAAAAACAATACAATGTGTACAAAATGATTCAGTTTATTTACTTATTATAAACTATAATAACCAATATTAATTACCGTGAAAGCCTTGTAGGTATTGGCGTTTAAGGCGATTCGAGTTTCCATTCATCATCCTAGAAAAGCGCTGTACACGGCAAATCCGGGCATTCCCTTCCAAACATGGTAACAAACAATACCCGCCATGCCACTATCATATAAAGAGCAATACACGGCTTGATACGCTCCGCTGTCTCCAATTGGCGCTCTTCTATCTTGCAACCGCTCTTTAATACTTTAAAATATATCTCTATCTGCCATTCGTAGATATCACCTTCCCGATCTGAAATGCTTACGAGCATTGTGCCGGGTGAGTTGTTCGCTTAACTCACAGACTCTACGGCAACCTTCCAGCCAACGATAACTTTCCTTTTCCCCGATAGGCTTTTGTTTTCGCTTGTCATTTTTATCGCGGTCTTCAAAGTCGCGCACCCACAGTTCTGCGTCTAACACGCCCAGACAAAGACGCTCTGGCGTAACAGCAAGAGTCACGTGGTTGAAAAAAACCAATCCGTCAGGCTTTGAATGTCCGTCTCCAATACGCTTAGCAGCGGAAGCTTTGCTTTTTGCCGCACCAGTCCTTGGCCATTCCCATTGCGCGTCAGCGGCGGTGGTAATTCTATCAAGCCTAAACAATGCAACCGTAATAGCCCTACCCGACAACTCATTAATTGCGGCTGCCCCCTAACGCATTGCCCCAATTTAACCGACTACAAACACGTCTGGCTATTTCCATCCTCGATAAACTATACCCGCCTTGAACTTCCTCCATGATTGCCTGAAGGGCGTCGTGGATAAACGGCCTTCCGCATAATCACTCTGGTATTCCTTTATTCATCCGTCATCTCCTTGTAATACAGTTTGTATTTACTCAAAAGAGATGATTATAATTATTCAGTGTTTCTGTGCCCAGCTAAATTTCTTAATGTATCTTCTCCCTCGCCACAATGACTCTAGGGAAACGAAAAAGATGTGTATAAACATAAGTACAACACCCTCCCCGGTGTATAAAAAAACAGCGTCAGGCGTCTTTAGTGGTTTTTTTGCCTGTAAGCGCAAACATTCCTTCATCCACAATTTTGTCAACCCTTAACAGAAGGGGATTGAGGGGTGGGTTTATTCATTGCTTAACTTAAAATATTGAAATCGCTAAACATTTAATGTCGTAGCAAGGCACGCCTCGCCACTACATGTGGCGGCTATCATATCCGCTAACAAATAAATATGTTACAACAACACTTGCCCGCAAACATACATTAAAAAATGAAAATTCCTATACTATTAAATAATGGTATGGTAAACATTATGATACACTTTTGCGAGGTTATCGTGAAAAAATATTCTAATATACCTATATTCATCCCGGAGCTTGCCTGCCCACACCAATGTGTCTTCTGCAATCAGGCGAAAATAAGCGGAACGTATTCCATCCCGCAGCCAAAAGAGATTCGGCATATTGTCGCGCAATACCTTGAAACAATACCCGAAAACAGAATCATAAACATCGCCTTTTTTGGCGGAAGTTTTACGGGGATACCTGTTGATCTTCAGGAACAGTATTTGAAAGAGGCCTACGGGTTTGTAAAAAACGGGAAGGTATCGGGCATCAGATTGTCAACCAGACCCGACTATATCAATGAAACCATCCTTGAATTGCTGAAGAAATACGGCGTAACTACCATTGAGCTGGGTGCGCAGTCAACCAGCCAGAAGGTCTTAAATCAATCAGGACGCGGGCATACCCGCGAAGATATTCAAAATGCCTCCCGGATGATCCGCACATATGGTTTCGAACTTGGTCTTCAGATGATGATAGGCCTGCCGGAAGACAGTTACAAACGATCCATTCAAACCGCCAACGATATCGTTTCATTCGGCGCCCGTAATACGAGAATTTATCCTGCAATTATTGTGAAGGGAACCGCCCTGGAAAAGCGGTATCGGGAGGGGAAGTATATTCCGTTATCACTTGAACAGGCGGTAGTGTGGACAAAGGATCTTGTGCGTATATTTGAAAGTAACAACGTATCCGTCATACGGATGGGACTGCATCCGTCCGATGAACTCGTTGCCGGAAAATCCCTGATAGACGGGCCATTTCACCCTGCTTTTAAGGAAATGGTTATGACAAAGATATGGGAAGAGATCATTCATGCCAAATTGAAAGAAAATACATCAAGTAACATCAGGATATCTGTTTCCGATAAGCAGATACATTATGCCATAGGGTACAAGCAGGCCAACAAGGCGCAATTACAATCAAGGGGGTATACTGTTCAGTTCACAGGTAACCATACTTTTTCTCGGTATCAAATAGATGTTTGCGATAATTGATTCCAGATCGTCGAAAAGGGTGATCTCCACGTTAAAGGGATACGTTGAAGGCGTCTTTGCGTTTCAAACGAACGGACTGACGTACGATTCCATTTCGGGGCATCCGGATATTTTCCTTTACCAGGATAACGACCACCTTGTGGTTGCTCCAAATGCACCAGTTGGGTTATTCGAATTTTTAGAGCGCCATAGTATTGCCTATCTAAAAGGAAAAATGGATGTAGGAAATGATCCCGGCAACAGCGTCCAATATAACTGCCTTGGTACGCCTGATTTCTTATTTCACAAACATGGATATACTGACCCGATAATTTTAGAAATAAACAGAGAGAAAGAGTTTATTCAATTGCCTCAGGCCTATACACGATGCAGCCTTGTCCATTTGTACGGAAACAACTATGTCACCTCTGACAGGGGAATAGAAAAGGTATTGTTGGGAAAGGGATTTTCCTGTTTTTATTTTAACCCCGAAGAAATACGCATACGGAATCATAAAAACGGCTTTATCGGAGGCGCAGCAGGAGTGTTGGGGAAAAGCATATTTTTTAATGGAAATATCGGGCTGCACGCGGACGGGCAGCTATTAAAAGAACACTTATTGAATCTTGGTCTTGAGATTGTCTGCCTTTCCGATGAATATTTATATGATAGTGGTTGTATATTCTTTGTTTGAGTTGGGAGAAAATACAAGATTTATCGCTGAGGCGGTAGAGGGTGCAAAGAAAAGATATAAGCTAACTATTCAGTGTAAACATTACACGACTCCCGACGGGTTCAGGTTTGTAAACCTGAACCCATGAGTTTATGCGGATAATGGGACCATGTACTGCGGTAAAATTCCAATGCCCAAATCACAAAATCCGTAACAGTTTAGATTTTTGAAAAGTAAAGTGCTACCTATTCAGACCCCTCTGGCACATAGATTACTTTTCCATCTTTTAACCGATATGCTATCCCGAGCCGGGCACCTTCTCCTTGTAATTGCTTACCGGTAACTTTTTCAATTTTTACCTGTTTACCCTTTTTTGTAACAATCTCTACCTGGCCATTGTCGTTTTTCCTGACCATCGTGATTTCTGTTTTGGGCTGGAGGAAATCAAGCAGGCTGTAAGCGCTGATTAAGGCGCCGATAAGGCCTACAATAAATACTAATCCCACATCAAACAGACTTGCCACGCCTGACATGGGGTCTTCCTGATGGAGGTCTGCTTCCTTTCCTATAACCATACGTCTTTTTTTCAGATATTTCATTTCTATAACAGCTCACCGAGGCGGGACAAAAAAAGGGGGAAACCTTCGCTATTCCTTCTGTTTATCCTCCAAAACCACCAGTGGTTGGCTCCTCCTTATTTTTCATAATACCTTCAGTAAAATACTCAATGTTTTTTATATCCTCATGAATCCACCTGTTTTTCATCATCGAAAGAAAATAGGCAGTAATCCCAATCGCTAATCCCACTACGGTTGTGGTAAAGGCAATAATGATATTGCTTGATAACATTTCAAGGTCGCCCTTTGACAAAGCGGACAGGGCAGGACCCATAGGAATTATGGTTCCCATTAATCCAAGGGTGGGGCCTATACGGACCATGAGCCGTAGTTTATCTAAACTCCTGGCCATTTTTTGTTCCTTGCTTTGCAGCAGATATTCAATACGAATTCCCCTGGCATCCTTATCCCCCTTTAACTCATCGATAAATTCCCCTAGAAATTCCCTGAAGTAAGCAGGCATTTCTCTTTTTAAAAAAGGGGATATCTCCGGTTTTTTTTGAGATAATGATTCGATGAGTGATTCAATTAATTCTTTCATTTCCCGTTTAAGGGTATGTTTCTTTCTCTTCCGGTATTCCGAAAAAAATTCTCCTGTGGTTATGATCATCCATACAAAAAGAACGATCAATAGAATCATGACGGGATAGAGCATCGCTGATGAAATCACAGAAAGAATACTTTGCAATAGATTAATTAGTTTCATATTTTCTCCTGAAATACATCCCAGGTCGATTCAGATCCTGGCGGGTTCAGGTTTCCAACCTGAACCCATAATTTAATATTGATAGTAGCGCCATATACAATCGATGGTTAAATCTACAATATAAAACGTTGGGTTCAAGTTACAAACTTGAACCCGCAGATAGATAGGTCGATAGGGTTCATATTTTTAATCCTTTTGTTAAAATCTTTTCCTTGTCCATCCATAAACGAAAAAACCGATGCCTCCCAATACAACTGCAATACCAACCCAAAGCCTGTTTGATTGATTAAGGATTATTTTGTCTTCGTTCGTTTTTACCTCTGCTATCTCCATCCCTTTAACTATTTCGGTATTTTCAAAAACATCGTTTTCCAATTTCCATTCATCGGTTTTTTCAATATTTTCTTTCTCCTGTGTTTGTCCAGTATTCTTTTTCTGTTCAATACTTCCGGGGACAGGTTTTGGCATAGACGCAATCCTGCCCATCTCTGCCTTTCTTTCGTTTAGTGACTTACCGGTAGCTGTTTTTAAGACTTCTGCATACTGAATCATGGCATCAGGATTTGCGAGACCAGGGGTATTCAAAATATCCGTTGCATATTGCTGGAAGGCTGAATTATTGCATGTGTGCTCACAGCAGGCTACACCGTGTTCTATTACTGTTTTTACATATTCCTTCGCCAGGGTTTGTTTGACTTTTTCCGTCGGCTGCCAGTATCCCTTTCGTATCGTCTCCAGCATTCTGGCTGTTAAAGCCTGATAAGCGTATGGGTTTTTCTTGTTGAAAAATTCCTTTAAATCCATTCCGTATTTGTCTTCGACATAGACCTCGAACGTCTCTTCCCAACGGGCAGCGTCTATTGTCTCTGGGACGGTGACCTGCCAGCCCCACATGTTTTCAATAAATTCAGCCATCTTGTTTGCCCCTTCAAAACCGTCCTTCTTCATTCCTTCAATCCATTCCGGATTCCAATAGCGTGAGCGTAACTCCATACCCATCATCCTGTCGATCGGGGTCATTTCCGGTTTGGCCGGATTCATCATATTGGTAACGACCAATTCAGGTGACTTTCCATCCAGTTCCCTGATTGCAGCGGTAAGTCCTCCTGCGTACATGAAAAAGTCATCATTATCAACAGTTCCGTACAGATTGGTAGAACGGCTGTGAACAACCATCCTTGTTCCGCTTAACACCATTTTGTAGACATCTTCCATCGGTTCTCCCCATAAACCGTTCCCATACCCACAACTCATCCGTTTCAGATATTCATCCGCTACTACAGAATCATCTTCCCAACTTCCACTTGCGCTCACGATTCTTGAAACATTCAAATCATAACGACCAGGGGCTTCATCAAAGATTCTAATAGCCGCGTATTGTTCGGCCTTCTTTTGAGGCAAGCCTTGTTTAATTAATTTTTTAGTTAATTCCCCGATATGTTGCCGAACCCAATTATCTTCCTCATCAAGCATCTTTACCATTTGAACGGCCTGGTCGATGTATTGGGTCAACTGTCCAAACATCTCTTCTGCGGCAGAAGAAACGACTATATCAATTCTCGGACGGCCCAGCCTTTCTTTAGGAATGATTTTAATGCCTGTCACCTTCCCCCATTCATTCCAGATAGGCTCAACTCCTAACAAATAGAGTATCTGAGATTCCAGTACTCCTTCATGGCGTATCGTTTCCGTACCCCAGATAACAAATGAAAGTTTTTCGGGGTATTTCCCGTCATTTTTTGCCCTATAATTATCGAGTAGCTCCTGAGTCAGTTTAACGCCCACCTGCCACGCCTCTTTTTTTGGAATTTTATCCGGATTAAAGGCATAAAAGTTTTTCCCTGTTGGTAGAGAACCCGGATTCCTTACGGGGTCATTTCCCGTTCCTGTTGGTATATATTGCCCATTCATGGACTTGATCATACTGGACAATTCCCGCCTTGCCCCTTCCTGAATATTTTTGTCCAGTTCAGCGGCAGGAATGTCTTTGACAACTTCTTTTATCGCCTGAATGGTAGACGAACGAAGCGATTCATCAGGCGCATTGCCGAATGTATGCAATCCGTAAGGCATATTAAGCTGCTTCAGTTCCTGAAGATACTCCCCTATTTTATGAATGACTTCATGATCAAACTTATGCTGGACATCGCTATGGGTATCAATATTCAGGCACTCACCAATTTCTATGTCTTTCTCGATTCCCAGCTCTTTAATCTTTTTTATGATATTTTCCATGTATTGCCTTGCAAGTGCGGCATCCTGTTCAAGAGCCAGGTCGTGGTCGCCGATCAGTTCTTCAAGCTCTGCATATTCATGATAGAGTCCGCCTTTTTTTAAAGGTGGAATCATATGGTCTATGACGACGGCTGATCCCCGTCGTTTAGCCACAAGCCCTTCACCAACATCGTCTACAATGTAAGGATAAATGACCGGCAAATCCTGAATCAACACCTCCGGCGGGTCATCACCTGAAAGTCCGTTGCTTTTCCCAGGCAGCCATTCATGTGTGCCGTGTGTGCCGAAATGAATTACCGCATCTGCGCCAAAGCCATACTTCAGCCATAAATATGCCCCTAAATACTGATGGTGAGGCGACAGATCTTTGCTATGATACATGGTTTCTTTATCTTGCAGCCAGCCTCTTACCGGCTGCGGGAGGATAACAACGTTTCCACGTTGTATTGCAGGAATAACCATATATTTTTTCTCTTGCTTCGGGTCAGTCCACATCATCACATTGGATTCTTCAACTGTTCCCCAATCCTTATTGACGTCTTTTATAAAATCCGCAGGTAAATTCCTCGCCCATCTTTGATACTCCTCCAGTGGCAGCAATACACATTTCCCGTTTTTTACCATCTCATCAAGTTCGCCTGTCGCCCAATTTCCCACGTTTCTCCCGAATCTCAGAGAATTTTCAAGGAGTATTTCTTTATCAATTGTTTCATTGCCTACATCATATCCATTTTCCTTCATCATCTTTAAGACATTTTCAATACTGGCAAAGACGTTAAGATAACTGGCGCCGATATGCTGTTTTCCCGGCGGATAGTTCCAGTAGAATATCGCCACCTTTTTATCGGAGTTATTTTTTCTTTGTAAATTGATCCATGCTTTTATACGGTCGACAGCCCGATTAATACGCTCAGGTATGGATTTTCGTTGCTCGATAAAAAATCCCGTTTCATCGTCTTTTTCACGAATACGATATGAAACGACCGTAGGTTGGATAAGACCGGCAATTTCTGGGATGGCTAACTGCCAGCTTACTTCCAGGGAACTTAAACCTTCCGGATCGTTCTCCCACGTTTTTCCGTCTTTTCCATAAACGGTAATCAGGTTGATTACCGGTACTCCGCATTTCTCTAGCGAATCCGTCGCCTTAAAATCTGAAAAACGAAATAAAAAAGAAAGTATACCGGAAACCCTTGAATTCCCTCTGTCATCGACTAATAGTTTTTCAGCGACAGCCCCCTCAGGGTAACCGAACGCTACAAATGCATTAAATCCTTTTTCTTCAAGTTTGCGAATTATGTCATCTTCTACTCCATTTTGGTTTTGTTCGCAAAAGGAGGAGTACGTCAGAACTGCGATCCATGGCGCATTTTCCTTAAAATAGCCAGACTTCATATACCAACTTTCGTATTCCTCAAACGCTTCAAAATACATCTCCTGCGAAATGTGGCGGTGGTAGTAACCTTTTTTCAGCCGTTTCATGGGTGACGCCGGTTTAATTTCAGAAATATTGACATATTTTGCCAGGGAGAATAGTACCATATTCTGAAAATTCTCAATCCCTCCGCAATCAAAATACGAACGAAACTCTTCATCATAAGTAAACCCCAGTTCAATGTACTCCTTATCTAATCCTGCCGATTTGTTAATTGGCAATATACGCGCTCCATTGGAAATAGCATTCCGTATTACCTCACCATCAAAACCCGATTGTGTTGAAGTTGAAATCCGTATACCCATGATGTCAATAACAATGACGTCGGAATCCTCTATCTCATGAGGATCAAAGTCAGCATCCAAATCAGTCTTACTAATGAGTTCAAAATTTACCCGGCTTTTCAAAGATGGATATTTTGTCCAGATGCCTTTTATCACTTTAACGACCGTAGGCGTAAGGTAGTTTCCTACAAGAAAAGTGTATTTTACCGGTTTGGTTTCTTCCGCGAGAGAAAAAGGAAGATAGAGAACAAACACGGTAAATACGATTATCATCACACATTTTTTCATTGTTCACTCCTTCGCGGAGAACAAACATCTTTAGTATATTCCCATCTCATACGATCTCCTTCATTGAGAATACGTTTATAGGCAAGAGATGTTGCGCGTTTACCATTAATGTCGTAATACCACGCCATATCCCCCCTTTGCCCTTCAACACCGTCAATAGAATTAACAAAAATGAATTCGCCAGATTGTTTTGTTTCAATCTTTGCAACAGATTGAAGCGCTTCTAATACAGTAATGCCCTGTTTCCATTTTGTTTCTACTTTACGGCTTTGCTGTAACCCTCCATAATCAATTTCTACCGTTATGCTCTGGTTAGCGCCAAGCGTTGCGGGTAAAAGCACAAAAACAACAAACATTCCTAACATTCTACTTAAGTGTTTCATAGTTGCTGCTCCTCCTTATCTTAATATCCATTAAACAAACGGTTCTTTTTACATTCCCGTATTTTAAAACTTGAATTCCACTCCCCCGTACGCTGTAAAACCGAGGGAACCAAAGCCAGTTACCTCTTCGTAGTCATAATCAAAAAGGTTTTCGAACCTGACATAAGCAGCCATAAACTTTGTGACGTCATAGCGAGTCGCCTGATTGACCGTCCAGTAGTTGTCCATTTTCGTTCCATTGCTGTCTATTCTGTCCCTTACCATTATCCCTGTTACGTTGATATTTAATTTCTCAATGGGATTGGTGTTAATCCCAAGCGTTGCCCGGTTTTCCGGTCTGCGGGGTAGTTGCTGATCTTTTTCTCTGTCCCTGGTATCTGTATACGTGTACGTTCCGGTGAATGAAAGTATAGTAAATGGTTTATAGGTTAGAATGGTTTCGATGCCCTGAGACTCTGCCCTGGCTGCGTTTTCTGCCAGGTAGCTGCCATCGGGCTGCACAGTGGCAGTGATAAGGTTTTTAAAGTTATTTTCAAAGTAGGTGACGTCGATGGTTAGTGTGTCTTTGAGAATCTCTTTTTCAACACCGAAATCCCATCCCTTGCTTTCTTCCGGACGCAGGTGCGGATTCCCGTAGTATGGGTAAATCAGTTCATTCAAACTTGGCGCCCGAAATCCCTTTCCCCATGAACCATGTAGTCTGGCGCCAATTTCCTCCATGTTATAAGACGCCGTTGTTCTATACGTAAGATGAGATCCGAATGTGCTAAAGTCGTCGTGGCGTAATCCAATTGTCCAGTGCAACGACTCAAACAATTCTATTTGGTTTTGCAGAAAAACCGCATTGTTCCGGTAGGTTTGCCCGTCATACTTACCCTCGTTTTTACCTTCCAACACTTCATATTCGTAACCGAGTGTTATCGTATTTACGTCAAAGAGTAAAAAGTCTGATTGATGTTCTGCCCGCCAGACCCTTGTAGGAATGCGAAATCTGCCCGACTCATCCGTGGGATCAAAGCCTTTTAGTTCTGTATCGTTAACTGAGATGAGAAATGAGGGAGTCCATATATCAAAAAAAGTCTTGCTGGCCTTCGCAGAGAAAAGAACCTCGTCTGTAGTTTGGCGTCTGTCAGGGTCGTCAACCGCACCAACACCATATACAAACGCATCATATTCAAAATCCGAGTGAGACCCCCTTATAGTTGTATCAACCCTCCCGTTATCCAGGAAATTCCATCCCAGCCGTGCAGAACCGGTAAGATTCTTGTAACCGTCCTTTTCACTTCCACTGCTGGCAGCGGATATTCCGAGGGTTTTCAGGTAGGAACCTCCCACTGAATAATCAAAATTCTCCTTTCCTCCTGAAACGTTAACAGTTTCCCTATAGGTATCGCGCATCCCGTACTCGGTTCCCAGGTTAACTTTGTTATCGCCTGCCCCTTTTTTTGTAATAATATTAACAACACCGCCAATCGCTTCAGAGCCATACAGGGTGCTTTGAGGTCCGCGCAGAATTTCTACTCTCTCAATGTTGTCTGTGGAAAGATTCGCAAAATTAAATGCCCCGGATGTGGGACTATTCATTTGGACACCATCAACAAATACTAGGGTATGTGCGGCTGACGCCCCCCTTATGAACAAGCTTGTAGTCCCGCCTATCCCCTGAGTTCTTGTAACTTCAATCCCCGGCGCCTGACGTAAAACATCAAGCAACAGCGGCGCTTTGCTATTCTCAATGTCTTTTTGTGTAATGATTGATAAAGAACTGCCAACATTCTTAGACAACTGTTTCGTCCGTGTCGGTGTTATTACGGTATCTTCCGTATCGTTAGCATCTTCACATTGCCTGTCTTTTCCATCCTTTGGCGGTGGGTCTTTCGGAGTTTCCGGCGAAGGTATTGTGGTATGGGATAGCGGTATTTTTTCTTCAAACGGCAAAGGGTATACCTCAGGCTCCTCCGGGATATTTTTCACATTGTCCGGTTGTTTTTGAATCGTTTCAATTGATTTGAATTCATCGGCAGGATATGCTTCTTCTATTACTTCAGGTATCTCTTCCTTTCCCGGGATACGGATAATAAGCTTTTCTTGTGCAGCCTGATTATCCGGCCTTTCCGCCCATTTGGTAAGTATTCTGTCATTTGTTTCCTGTTCTTCTTTTAAAACAGGAATTGATTCCCCTGCTGCCGATACGCCGGGGTATTGATAAAAGGCAAGCGCTAAAATACCTGTTACTATGATTAGCAAGTGCTTCACTCGTGTTCTCCTTTTTCCCTCGAAAAAAATAGTATGAGAAGTTGTGCAAGACAGGTCTCCTGGCTTTCGGGTCATCCTACTTTCCGCGCCTTCCCGAAAAGCCGTTCATTACTTTAAACGGCTTTTCAGTGGCATTATGCAGATTTCGTCTCCGATTACAGTTGCGGGGCAGCTCCCGTTGCTCAGAAATAACGAGATGGGATTCCCTGGCGTCTTGCACATAAATACAGATTATTATTTTTAAGTATTAATACATGAATTTCCCCCCTTTCTTTGTTATAAGGTAAAAATGCTCATTTGCCAGCCCTCAGCCCTCAATCGGCAATCCTCAGTCCTCAGTAGGCAATTTCACAATTGTTAATTGCCGACTGCCAATTGCCAACTACAAGCCTACAGCAGAAGGAACAGTTAAATATTTTGCCAAAAAGCACGCACTGACGAATGGAAGTGTGCAAAGAAGTTACTGAAAAGACACTAAAACTCGATTTGTGTTCGTATGCCAAATAAGGTCACAACAGCAGTATCCATTAATCCGTCGGGGTTAAAACGGCCTGAAATAGTGGCGTAATGGCAATGTGCCTGTTAAGGACAAAACGGTAGTATATCTCGGTTGCAGATTCTTTAATCCCATCATCTGCTTTTGAATAACCAAAGGCAAAAGCTGCGCTGTCTTTTTCGCGCATGGGAACCGGTCTCCATTGATTTTAAACCAAAGGCGATAATTGCCTTCTCTTCCAAAAAGGCTATCGGCGTGTAAACCAACCTCTCCTATTCCGTAGAAGCCCTTTCCTATCCCCAGTCCCATATTGTCACTATCTGCACTTTGCAGTCCTAACCGGAAATTCAAGCCGTTTTCCATTTCGTAGATAGATACTGCGCCAGGTCCGTTATGCGGCGCTTCTAATGCAAGATTATTTACAAAGGCGCTGGTTATAAACATGGTTGTCTCATCATTGGCTACGGCATTGCTGTCAAAGTAGTTTGTCAAGTCTATCTTTCCTGCCACAAGAGCTACCTGTTGTCCGAACAATTTTGTCTCAAACCACATCTCCCGAATGGATAAGCGATCAGTACCGTTATTGTACCGGAATGCACCAGCATCATCATTGAGACCGGAAAGACTGTCGGCATGTTCATCAGGCCCGTTTCCTCCAATCGCCTCTAAATCCAGAAATAATGTTGTGAGATCTGAGGGTTTGTAGAGACAAAATAAATCCAGCGAGCCTTCCGGAAAAAACGCCCGTTTCTCACCGCCACTTAAAATCTGTTGAACAATAGCCGTACTACTTACCCCTATTTGAAATCGTTTTTCTTCAGTGGGATATGTTTCTTCTACAGGTTTTTGTGTTTCTTCCTCTTCGGAAAGGCGGATAACACGCTTTTCCTGTGCGGCTTGATTATCCTGCTTTTTCGGCCAATCGAAAATATCTATCCCGTCTGCTTCTTCTTTTTCTTCTGACGTTGAAATCGATTCTATTGCTTCTAGTGGTTCGGCATGACTATAAAAGATAGGCGCAGCAATAATCATTGACATAATTAGCAAACACTTCATTTGTAGTCTTCTTTCCCCATGGAAGCGGAGCTTCCAATGCAATTACGTTCCCAAGCCGGACAGACTGGGTCAAATGGGCAATTCTATCCTATTTCACGATATGAATTTCCCTCTTTAATAGAAAAACAGTAATAAATTAAGCATAAAATAGGCAAAATGTGATAAGTTGCCCCCACTTTTGAGACAACAAGGTTCATTTGTCCCAGTCTGCGAAGCCTGGGAACGAGCGTTTTTAAAGTATCTATTCTTAATAAGGACTTCGGCGATTTTCAACAATGTAGCGGCAAAGCGTGCCTTGTCGTTACATGAACAGTTTGAAATCTCTAAACGTTTAATATAGCTTTTTAATATTGATATGGTTGGGTGGCGCGGACAAACTCCGCTTGTACGGCGCCATCTTGCAATGGCGATTAAAACAAAAAAGCCCGTTTCTTCGTACAGGGAAGAGACGGGCTTTAAAGTACATACGTCACACTTCACCTCCTTTACGACGAAGAAGTTTTCGGCAAAACATTACAGGCAGGTCTTCTGACTAGCGGGTCGTCCTACTTATTGCGCCTTCCCGGAAAGCCGTCTCATTGGTATAAACTAATGAAGCGGTTCACCAGTGGCATTTGCAACGTTCGTCACCGGATACAGCGGCGGTACCGTTCCCTTTACTCCTCATTTCTGACACAATGAGTTGGAGTTGGGATTCCCTTTTCGTCCCAATGGGTATATTGGGACACCTGTAATGGGTAATTTATTTTTTCATTAAACAATTAACTACATATACACTCCTTACAAAGAGAATGAATTCCTGATGCTTAAACAATAACAAAAAAACCCATATCCTCGATACGGAAGATATGGGTTTTCTATTTTTATCGGTACGAGCGGGTTTTGAAACCTGCCCATACAATACAAGCATTGATATTATATATATACCCTTCACCCTCTTTACCATCGAAGACATCGTGAAGCGATTGCAGGCAGGTCTTCTGGCTCCCGGATCATTCTACTAATCACACCTTCCCGGAAAGCTGCGGCTTTCCAGTGGCTTTTCATGATGTTCGTCCCCGGTTACAGCGGCGGGTCCGCTCCAATCCTCAACTAAATGAGGCGTGGATTCCCTTTTATTCTTAACAAGCAGCTTGTTAAGAATACCTGCAACCAAACAATTATTTATAAAAAAGAACACGTCTTATTTCATTTCGGTGGGATTATACTTTTGAGGGACGACATTGTCAAATTAAATTATGCCGTATTATACTTTCAGTGTTTTACTGATTATCATGAATAGTTGTTTGAGAAATCGTTGGCCTGCCTGTGCATGCCGCACGCAGACAGGCTTCAAACAGGTTTCTGGTTATAAAAGACACAAACCGTAACACTTTAGTTTTTTGAAAAATTCCCGGGATAGGAAAAATACCATGTAGCCCCGTCAGGGGCGGTCTGTTTGTAGCGCAATAAAATTCAATAAGGTAAATAGCTCCGTAGGAGCGGCCTGTCCATATTCAGGCAGACCTGTTTAATATGGATTTACAAGAGACAGGTCGCTCCTAACGGAGCTAATATCTGTTATAATATCCTATTTTGCTACAAACAGGCTGCTCCTACGGAGCTTATAGGTAATACGTTTTTCAAAAGACTAAAATGTTACCACAAACCCAACAGCATTCATTTTTACCCACCCCTCAATCCCCTCCTGTAGAGACGTACGGCCGTGCGCATAACATAATTTGACAGTATGCAATATAATTATTACAATGTAGCACATGAAACTATTAATGGATGCCGATTGCCTTATTAAATTAACTAAATCAAAATTAAAAGAAGTTGTATGTAAGAACTTTGCAGTTACAATACCACAACTGGTTAAAGAAGAAATTATTTATAATCCCCAGGAACATATTGATGCTTTAATTATTAAAGAAAACATAGAAAATAAGCTGATAAAATTAAATACTATGACTTTGTCCTCTAAAAAGGGTGAAGATGCGATTTTTTCAATATTTCAACAAGGAGGATACGAAGCAATATGTAGCGATGATAAAAGGTTTATTAAGAGATTACGTTTCTTGATATCCCATACATAACCCCTGCGGTTTTTATTGCTTTATTGTTGAAAAAAGACACATTAACAATAAAAGAGGCACAAAATAAATTGGATTGTTTATCATCGTTTGTTAGCAATGAAGAATATAATGCCATAAAGGCAATATTAAAAAATTGGAGAAAATGATGAAAACAAAATCCATAAGGATACCTAAAGATATGATGGATGCTATTGAGCTTGTTGAAAAAGAAGAGAGGATAGAGGAATCCACTGCGAGGAGAAAGCTTATAAGAATAGGTTTTGAGACGTATACAGGAAATCTTTATAAGCAAGGCAAGATAACACTGAGGGAAGCTGCTCGATTACTTAATTTGAGCCAGATTGAAACAATGAATCTTTTTTTGGACTTAGGAATAAAGGGAAACCTTGACGCTTCAGATGTATTAGTTTCATTGGATAGATTTGTAACAAAATGAAATAAATTTTATTAGGCGGAAAACGCCTCTGTCTGGTTTGTAAATTTCTTTCGGGTAAGTTGCGTCCAGGTCCCAAGTCGCTCCGTTAATTGTGTTGGGTTTGAACGAAGGATTGTTTGTCCGTGTGGCTCTACCCAATTCAGAATGTCTTATTCCGTCTGGCCGGCTCGCTAAAATTTCAAGAGTGATTTTTTTTATTTGTCCTGTAATGGTCATTGTGGTTTGTTTTTAGTAGTCGTAGTTTTACAATTGGGCATAACTTGCTTATATATATAATAAATCCATACTTATCTATAGTCAGCCAAATCTGATTTTAAAAATTTAGCGGTAATTTGGCTTTTTAAAAAGCAGGGGCGAAGTATTTGCCTGCATATAAGAAGAGACGTAAAATACTGTACATGTGCCAACTTCGGTCTGTTGAATGAGTTATACGGTAAACAAACAAATGTTTCACCTCCCTGCTTGTAATGTCTTTAGAAAAATAGATTTATTTGACTATACTCAAAAAGGGTTTTTCAGTTGTCTGAAAAAACTGAAAAACCCTTTTATTTATAAATGACTGTTTTATCGTTATTATAAGGATGTTTTTTGACTGCTCTGTTTTGCTTATATTACAAAACCATTGCAATATTCCATCAAAGACCTGGTTATTTCCCCCCTTTTTTCTTTACCGCTGTCTTTGCTTTAGGCATTACGGCACTCGCTGCTTTTGCTGCGGGTTTTGTTTTTGATGGTGCTGCTTTTTTTACGGCTTTTTCCTTAGTAACGGTTTTCGCTTTTGCAACTGGTTTCGTCTTGGATTTTGATCCTTTTCCTGAAAGAATTTTCTGCGCTTCCGCTTTATCGGCATCCATGATATAGGTGATCCCTGTAACATCAGCGGCGTCACGCGTCAGGGTAACGATGTCGTCCCTTGTGATATATTCCAGGGCAAACTTCCTGGATCCGCACATTAACTGACGTAATCCCTGTGATAAACGTTGATAATAAGAATACAGCCCTAAAGCATTTGGCGGGACTTCTTTCTTACCAGTACCAAATAATCTTTTAACCTTTGAAGCCAACACAAATATCTCTTCTACATTACTGCCATAGTCAGCAATGAATTTATCAATTTTACCCTCTTTTATCTGGTTGGCTACCACTGTACCTACATGCGATGCACAAAGAGGTGAACGCGCCATGCCGACTGCTTTCACATATGGCGCACCAAGTGCAAATGCCTTGAAAATGTCGTCCTCAAACGCAAACCCACCCGCAAGGATTATATCAGGTACATAATGCCCCTTTGATGCCAGTTGATGCACATAATTATATGTAAGGGCGGAAATGTATAACGTCGGAACACCCCACTCGTTCATCATGTGCCACGGACTCATGCCGGTGCCGCCGCCTGCCCCGTCAACGGTTAAAACATCAACTCCTGCAATGGAACAATACCAAACCGCCCTTGCCAGATCTGCAGGACGATATGCGCCTGTTTTCAAAAATACATATTTTGCACCGGCATTCCTTAATGCCTTTACCCTTTTTACAAAATCGTCTTCATTCACCATTCCAACTCTGGAGTGCCGTTCAAATTCCTTGAATGACTTTCCAAAACTACCGGTAACTTCTTTGTCATACGGGTCAGGCAATACGATATACCCGCGGTCGCGCAACATCTTCGCCTTTTCCAGATTATTAATCTTAACCTCGCCGCCAATGTCCTTTGCACCCTGCCCCCACTTCATTTCCACCGCCTGAACGCCTAATTTTTCAACCCCATATTCCAGTATGCCTAACCGGCTGTCTTCAACATTTTCCTGCATTACTATCAAACCATAACCGTCTTGCTGCCAACTCTGGTAGGTTTTCACCCTGTATTCAAGATCGGGACAATGGGTTATTTTGCCATTTGATATTTTGGATTGTTCATCCATGCCGCCTACGTTTTCACCTATCGTTAGTGCAGTTCCTGAAATCGCTGAACCTATCGCTAAACCATCCCAATGCGTCTTTGCAACTTTTGTTGAACCGAGTCCGGGAATCATTATCGGCATCTTCAACTTAATGCCCTTATCCTTGCCAAGCCTTGTTTCTGTATTAACATTATCAAAAATAGCCTTATCGCTATCAGGGGCAATACCAACAGCGCCAACCGCAGTTCCCATTATGTTTAAGTGACTAAAATCTACAGGATATTCCTTGTCCGCACCTGCTGTAATGACCCCAAATGGCTGTGGATACAAATTTTCAACAGATCGAAATGCTGATTTTCCTATTTCGCAAATACCAGGACAATCATCTACACAAACAGAACACATCCCGCTGGAAGCATTCCTGTCATTAGGTGTTCTATTTTTTGTACGAGTTGCTGCCGACGCATTTGGTTTTGAAAACGACATCCCAAACCCCTTTCACTAGAATAGGTTAATTAAACTAACAATAAACATTTATTATACAGTAAATATTAATATGAAGAGATTACGTAAAGTGCCATAAAGTGTCGAATATATACATCTTTTAAAATTGACTGTCAATAATTTTTTTGCGCCCTTATATTGTTGGCAGTAATTACCGTCATGATTAGACTGCTTTTATACACTAAAATTATTATTTGTAAATAAGTAAGAGAATTTATATAATCTTCGAAGAAACATACACTCACCTTAGCAATTAATGCAATAATACTAAATTATTTAGCATTACTCAAAGCAGTTTCTCCAAAAGGAAGGAATTTAAATACGGTGAAAGCTCAAACAAAAACAAAAAATAACAGATGCCCGATTAAAGAGAAGGTGGAAAAAATAAAACAAGAGATCGGAAAGGTCATTGTAGGACAGGAAGAAATGATCGAAACAATTATAATCGCCCTACTGTCAGATGGGCATATCTTACTGGAAGGTTATCCTGGACTTGGAAAAACAATGACGGTAAAAACCGTAGCAAGCATACTCGATGCAAAATTCCATCGGGTACAATTCACGCCGGACCTTATTCCCGCCGATATTACCGGATTTGAAATGTGGCTCCCTGAAACGAAAAAAAGCAGGATTCAAAAAGGCCCTGTTTTTACAAACATTCTTCTTGCAGACGAGATTAACCGCGCACCGGCAAAAGTACAAAGCGCCTTATTAGAAGCTATGCAGGAAAAACAGGTAACCATCGGCAGGGAAACCCATCACCTGGAAAAATTATTCCTGGTGCTTGCGACTCAAAATCCCATCGAAATATCAGGTACCTATTTATTGCCGGAAGCAGAAATAGACCGTTTTATGTTCAAAATAAAAATCAGATACCCTTCTTATAATGATGAAATAGAGATAACAGAAAAACATGCCTCTGGCACAGAAACTCCACTCGCGGTTATTTTTAAACCTGAGGAAATACTTGCATTGAGAACTACTATAGCAGAATGGCTACCGCCAAATGATGCGCCCTCTATAATACAATACATCGCACGGCTTGTAAGGGCAACAAGGCCGGAAGAAAATGACGGCATACTGGAAGACCTTGTCATGTACGGCGCCTCACCCAGAGCAACTATTGCACTCACAAAGGCATCGCGTGTTTATGCTTATATCCAGGGAGACGATACGATTCTGCCTGAGCATGTTCAGAAAATGGCCTATCCCGTTTTGCGGCACAGAATCATCCTTACGCATGAGGCGGAGGTGGAAGGCTACGATTCAGATGATATTATCACAAAAATTCTTCACCGGGTTCCTATTCTGGAATAAATTCATTGAAAAAAAAACGTGTACGCCTTTATTTACAGCGGTTAATAGGTAATCTCTTTGGCGGATCATTCGCCAGCTATATAAACTCAACGCACGGTCTGGAACTGGATGAGCTTCGGCAATATCAGACCGGCGATGATTTAAGGTCTGTTGACTGGAAAACCACTTCCCGAATAGGCCGTTTACACGTACGTCTGAAATTAGTGGATAAACGTGCGACTATTTTTTTCATTATCGACAAGAGCCGTTCTGAAAAATTTGGCTCTTTTTATCATACAAAAGAAGATATTGTAGCTAAATTGCTTTCTCTCCTTGTTTATGCGGCATCAGAAACGGGCAATGAAATTGGTTTTCTCGCATTTACCGATAGAGTTGAGCAATACATACCGCCTAAAACGGGCGAAAATGAAGCTTTTAAGAATATGAAAAAGGTTTTAACGGATGAACCGTCCTCTCATTTTACTGACATTAACGCCGCATTGACTTTTTTACATAAAAAAGTGCAGTCTCCTTCTCTCATTTTTATCCTATCCGATTTTTTCGCCCCACATAATTACGAACGTTCACTAAAGACACTCTCCTACCGGCATGAGGTTATTCCTGTTATTGTTTCCGATAAAAGAGAGTCCTGCATCCCAAAAGCGAGGGGATATCTAACGATTCGTGATGTTGAAACCCATTGCAATAAAACAATAAGCACTACAGAGGCTCTTAATGTGCCTGCACCTTTTTATGCCTTACTGAGAAAATTAACCATAAGCGGTATAACGATACAGACAGATGAAGATGAAGGTATATGGATAAAAAAAATATCAGAGTTTTTTGACAAACGCATCCGTAGAGGAGGGAGAATTAAAAAATGAGACATCTTTTTGCTTTATTTACATTCATTGGCATGTTTTCGTGGGGATATTGTTTTACCCCGGTACATGGCCAGGAAACACAGGAAAATGAAACGTCCATTGCCGCAACAGCAAAATCAGAGTCGGAGTCGGAGTCGGAGTCAGCATTAAAAAAAGAGTTTCTGCTTACAGACAGGCCGCTTGAAATATGGACTTTTATCGATGATTACCGGATCATTCCCGGAAAAACGTTACATCTCACCGTACAGGTGTTATGGATGCTGGGTATAACCGTAGATCTGGAGAGTCTTGCCAATGTTGACCTTAGCCCATTTGTGATAGAGGGAATAATCATCAGTGAACGCCAGATATTTGATAACATGCATGATTTTGCGGTTGTTACTTACGCACTTTCACTGCCGCCAAATATTAAGGAGGGTATATACTCAATACCCTCCTTCAAGCTTTCCTATATTAATACCGTTGATTCTAAGGAAGGGGCTGCCAGTTCCGCCCCTATCGCGGTAAAAAGAACACCCATCCTCGTTGAAGGGAAAATCGACAAGGATGTTATATGTATCGGCGACCGCATTCACTATACACTAACCATCAGATATGAAAATGATATAAAACTCCTGTGGGATACCATGGATAAAATACAGTTCCCCCCTTTTGAAGTATTAAAAAAAGAGTCCTCGACACAAACCGAAGGGGAATTGACAAAAACCGTTATAGATTATACCCTCGCAATATATGAACTGGGGGGGAAAGAGCGGAATCCTGAAATCCCGGGAATATCTGTATTGTATTACAAGGAACCGGATTCACAAAGCGCGGCAATCAGAGGCAACGATTCTTCTATCGTTACAAAAGAAGCCCATACTACACCAATTCCTATTCTTATCAACACACTCCTTAAATCGGTTGATGTCCCGCTGGAAGGATTAAAAGGCCCGGTGCCTTATTCAAAAGAGCATGTTTTTTTCTATGGATACATGCCCTTTGGCGGAGGAATTCTTTTGTTGCTTCTGTTTGGTATGCTTACCATAAGGGCATCCATGCAAAAACAAGCTGAGAAAAAGCCAATAACCACCACTATCACCCCTCATATTGCCTTAGAAAAATTAAAAGCTGTTATGTTAAAACTTGAATACACTGACAACGACGCACTAAATAAAGAAAACGCTCAATTAGCCAGCAAAGCATTAAGGACATATTTGGGCACTTTTACCGGTATCTCAAACGAACTCGCACAATCGTTGACAACTTCCCGTTTTTTTGAAAATAACGGACAAAACAAACTCTCTGAGGACGCAACGACCGTAGCTCGTGAATCCTTTCGATTATTAGATTCACTTATTTTTGAAAAACAGATACACGAAGAGACATTTAAGAGAACGAAAGACTGTTTGGAAGATGTTGTGCGGTTAACAGGTATAAATAAATGACATTAGCGAATCCATGGTTCCTTTTCCTTATTATCCCTTTTGGCTTGCTCTATTTTTTTTGGAAAGAAAAAAAATATATCGGTTATTCAAGCCTCTATCATGTAAAAGAACTGCATGGGTTCAGGAAGGTTATCGCAGGCCTTTTTAAACCGGTCTTTTTTTGCGCGGTATTTTTTTTAATATTGGCGTTAACATATCCGCAATCCGCCTATCATAAAGAAAAGATATCTTTAAAAGGACGTGAAATACTCCTCTGTATTGATACTTCATTCAGCACAACCGGAACTGCCATAGAGACCATAAAGGAAGTTGTTGCTGCCTTTATAAAGAAAAGATCAAACGATATTATTGGATTATCTATTTTCGGCACTGATGCGGCTCTCATTACAATGCCCACGATGGAAACGGAGTTGCTTGAAAAATCTTTGGAACGTGTACACTCATCCCAAATGGGATACCAAACTTCAATAGGAGAGGGTATCTTTACCTCCATTACCGCATTGTTTGAAAAAGAAATGGGAAGCAGATTTACCTTCACAGAATTAAGAAACAGCATTAACAAGCAGTATCTCGATGATTACGCTGTTTCATTTGTAAAAGAGATGAAGAAAAGAGACTTACTGAAAAATAAACTAATAATTCTCTTCACTGATGGCATTTACAATATTGGCATTTCACCGGACAGACCCTTACGGCTTCTGCAAAGAATGGGAATAAAGGCGTATGTTGTGGCAGTAAAAGCATCAGACGTCTATGGCATAGACCCTGATATCGCCGCTCAACACATCCAGGAATTACAGGAAGCAATAGAGTCAACCGGAGGAAAATATTATCATGCCGATAATTTTGAAGAGGTTGCAAAATTCTATGATGAAATTGACAGGATTGAAAAAGATGAAATTGTGGTAGAAAATGTTTTTAAAAAAAAGGACCTTTATATATTCCCTATTATAGCAGGTTTGTTTTTTCTGTTAACAACTGTTTTCATTGAAAACTTCTGGATAAGAATCCCTTGAATCAGGTTGAGTTGTAAAAGATAAAAAACCAACGGCATTCATTTTTACCCGCCCCAAACCCCTCCCAAGAGGGGAATTTGATAAGTCCCCTTTTGGGAGGGGTTTGAGGGGTGGGTTTGTTCATTGCTTAATTAAAAATATTGAAATTCCTAAACGTTAAATTAAAAAGGAGATGCCTATGTTCTATAAATTGCTTCCCAAAATAACCTTCGTAGTGCTTGCATGCATTCTCACATTCTACGGTTATACAAATTTAA
This sequence comes from Candidatus Kuenenia stuttgartiensis, assembly GCF_900232105.1. Lineage (NCBI taxonomy): Bacteria > Pseudomonadati > Planctomycetota > Candidatus Brocadiia > Candidatus Brocadiales > Candidatus Brocadiaceae > Candidatus Kuenenia > Candidatus Kuenenia stuttgartensis. The sequence continues at coordinate 3,846,902 of NZ_LT934425.1, read as the reverse complement.
AGATAAACACCATTATTACGAATTTGGACGAAAATATAAAAATGGGCAGATACCAGCATGCATTTTCCACAATTCGTAAGCTGGAAGAGAATCCTTTTATCCGCAAACTATCAGAAAAAGACCCTTTAATAACATATAACAAAGGCGTACTATATTCTTTGCTCATGGAAAATAAAAAGGCCTCAGATGAGTACCGGAAAACTATGGAAACAAAAGACCCTGTATTAAAGGCAAGGGCAATTTACAATAATGCAAATATTATTGCGGAAGATATGGATTTCTCCACTGCGGCAATGCAATACGTTGAAGCCCTGAAAATTGACCCCGCCGATTTCCAGGCAAAAAAAAATCTCGAACGAATGAGATTGGGCGAGATGCAATTCAATACCATGTTTTCTCATAAACAGGAAGAACGCGAAGACCGGATAGAGTCCCTGAAACTTATTCCATGGGGTACCAAATATCGATACAGCGGAGAACAGAAAATCCGCTGGTAGCGCATAAGAAATCCATCGTGTTTATAATATTACCGTGTAAATACCTGAAACTATTTCTTTTCTCAAAACTTATCGAATAATAAATCAATAATGTTATCTTTTATTCACGAAAAATATACCCCCCTTGTATTTTCACTTTCCTGCCTGATCCTTGTTTTCTACTTTATTCTTTACTGGCGGAAGGGAGCCTGGCTAAAAACATTTGGGCAGAAAACATACATACAAAAATTCAGCAAAATACCCTCAACATACAGAAACCTCATCAAAGGAACCAGCATAAGCGCCGCCTGCTGTATTTTAGGGCTTACACTTTTGCAGCCTAAATGGCAAACTACGGAAGAACAATATGAAAAAGAAGGGCTTGAGATAGTATTTGTACTTGACGTCTCAATGAGTATGCTTGCGGAGGATGTAAAACCCAACCGGCTTGAATGTGCCAAAATGGAGATTGCCAACCTGGTGAGAGGACTTGAAGACGACCGTGTTGGTTTAGTTGTTTTCGCCGCACGAGCCTTTTCCCTCCTCCCTTATCCAACAAAAGACTATGAAATGGTATTCCTTAGAATATTAAATATGGTAAACGAACATTATGTAAGATTTGTACCTTACGGCACAAATATCGGGAACGCCTTAATTGCTGCCATGGAAACCTTCAGTAATGAAGCAGGGAAAAAAATAATAATCCTTCTTACCGATGGAGAAGAGCAGCTTCTCAGAAGGAGTCAGGTAGTGGAAGCAATACGATTGTTATTGGAAAAGAACGATATTTCCACTTACATCATTGGCATTGGGGATCCAAATAATTCCACCTCCATACCAAAACGGGATAGATTGGGGAATAAAAGTGGTTATGAACGCACAGAAGATGGAGAGATTATTTACACAAAACCCGATCCGAAATTATTAAGAGAAATAGCAGAAATGGCTGGAGGCTCCTACCAACACGATGCTACCGGCGCTGAACTGCAAAATATCTTCAAACAGGTTATTGAAACAAACAAAGACATTATCGGCGTAAAAAAGAAAAATATCATTTACGATATTTCACAATATTTTCTAGGCTGTGCATTGATTCTTCTTGCATTCTATTTTGTCTTATAACCGTTTTTCCCTTCGTATTTCCTTTCCCCTTTTCACTATAAACTAAGAAAAGGGGTTTTACGCTAAAACACACCCTTCTTAAACACGGTACATTTCAAAAAAAATATTGGCTTTGACATCACAAATATGGTATCCATACCCTAACCTGGAACTGGACAGAAGGGGAAATGCAGACCGGGATTTTAACCTTACGTTTGTTGCAGGGACACAATGCTCCGTGTTCCTGCGATTTTTTAATCTGTGTAATCTATGGTTCCTCTTTTGTATTTCATGCTTGTTTGGTTCTGGCTTGTCCATGTTAGGATTACCCGTATTGCATCACCCATTTTCCTTTTTTTATTCTATGGTTTTGGAGTAATAAAAACACATGAATGGAACCCTATTGTTTGCCTCCAATAAATTAGATAAATATGAACATATAATTTGCTACTTAAAACAGCATGGTTTTGTAAATATAATAACGGTGTTAAATGGAGAAGATGCCTTAAAACATCTCAATACCCAGCCCCCTCTTTTTGCATTTTTAGATACAGAGCTACCCATTTTGGATGGTTTTCAAGTATGTAAACTAATGAAGTCATCTCTTTTGGCAAATTGCAATAACGTTCCCGTAATTTTAGTCACTGATTCGCAGAAAAATTGTATGATATCCCTGTTAGCCAATTGTGTTGGCGCATATCTTTCAATTCATCCGTCATTTGCATTGGAAGATTTATTATATCTGTTACAAAACAAGCCAGAGTCAACGCCCGCGAATATTACCGCAAACAGGATAAAAATCTTGATTGCCGCCAGTGAACAATCTTTCACACAAATGTTGGAAACGTATCTTCTCGGGGAAGGCTATGATGTGATTATTGCCGGAAATGGCCAGGATGCCATTCATCAATTGAAGAATGAAAAACTATCCATCATGTTTTTGGATGATCATTTGCCGGAATCAGATGTCTCTGAAATAATCAGAAAATCAAAAGAGAGCATCCATGAAATATTTATAACAATTATTGTCACGCAGGGTTCAGAGCTAAGGGCAATTGAACTGATGAAAGCGGGGGCGAATGACTATATCATAAAACCGGCGGATGAAAAAACCATTCCAACGGCCTTTGCAGATACCCTAATAAAATACCATTTAAACCTTTGCAATCATCGCATGGATGTGGAAGAATTAAAATTACTTTCCTTGATAGATGGCATAGTTGACGGCATTGTTTTTATGGATATGTATGGGAAAATAAACACGGTAAATAAGGCCGCAAATGCAATACTTAGCCAGTTGAATTTGGTGAGAAACAGCGATGGGTCAATAATCAGAATAAATACTATCGATATAAAAGATATTTACAGAACATTGTTTGAAGAAAAACAACTCTCCGTATCCTATGAAATTACTATTAATGACGATTTTGAAAAACATTTTAATGTTATTGCATCTTCGGTTAATCAGTTCATTGATGAAAATATACATGTTATCGGAGATAGAAGGAAAAGGAAAAGGCTGGCACGATCTTTTATTGGCAATAATATAGGGATCGTTATCGTACTAAGAGACGTTACACGCGAACATCAATTAACAAATCAGGTAGTCCAGTCAGAAAGGCTTTTTGCGGTGAGTAATCTGGTAGCAGGCGCCGCACATGAATTGAATAACCCCCTTGCGGGCATTCAACTTTGCACAGAACTTGTCTTAAATGACCCTGCAACTAGTGAAAAATCGCTAAAATACCTCCAAAGAATACAGAAAGAAACAGAACAAATACAGGACGTTGTAAAAAGCCTCCTCACGTTTACGGGAAATTATACACTATCCAAGGAACAAATAAATATTAATGAAATCATCGAAGTTATCATAAAGCAGAAAATATATCAGTTTGACCACGCAAACATTAAAATTATTATTTTACCTGGAGACGTTTTGCCATTTGTTTTTGTCGATAAATATCAAATACGCAGGGTATTGCTTAATATAATCGAAAATGCCTGCGCTGCAATGGAAGTATCGGCATATGATAAATGCCTCACTATTAAAACAGAGGCTCAGAATAATGTAGTAAAGACCTATATATCAGACACGGGGCCAGGAATTCCCAAAGAGAATCTTTCTAAAATTTTCGAACCGTTTTATACCAACAGAGCAAACAAAAAGAAGAAAGGCACGGGGCTTGGCCTTTCCATAGCACATAGTATTATTAAACAGCATAACGGTAAAATATACGTGCAAAGTGAAGTGGGAAAGGGCACTACTTTTGTCATTGAACTTCCCGCCATGGAATCCCTTTAAAAGCTAACTGTAACCCAAGGGAGAAAACGATTACGAGAAAAACTGAAAGATGACAAACGTATTTCTCAGATTATTGAAAGAGTTGAAGCAAATATGTCAATAATAAAGATTTGCCCCCTTTCTTTTTGTTTTTCTTTGGGTGTATTCCTGCAAATGGGGCTGAGTATCCCGCTTCAACGTTTGGTAAATAACTCCGACAAGTAAGTAGCGCAACTGACAAAATAGGGTATGGGATTGCAAGTTGCCACAGTTGATAGTCATGGTTGGGATACCCATGTCAATCAAGGCGGTGTGGAGGGAACCCATTCCGAACTTCTCTCTGAATTAGCAAAACGGGGTTGTTGCTCTGTACACTGATTTAGGTACAACATTGATGAATAATGTATTGATCTTGACAATGGCTGAGTTTAGCGCACTCCTAAAAACAACGCAAGCCTTGGAACCGATCACGGCAATGTTTCGACTTGGTTCGTAATTGGAAACAGTGTAAACGGAGGGACATATGGAGAGTGGCCGGGATTACAGGAAGGAAATCTTTATTTACAGCGATATCTGTCGCACAATATCGAATACAGTAATGCGTTGGGTGAAGTGATTGCACGTCATTTCGGAAATCCCGCCAGTATATCAACGGTCTCGCCAGGTCATATTTATCAACCTGTTGAATTTCTATAGCCTTTTCGTGAAAGATTTCCTTCGGGTGTTTGTAGTAAAAGGTGATAATGGTTTGGTATTAAACAATATGCGACTATTTTAATGTATAGTCTTCATTTGTCGAGAAAATGTTTCCCCTTCGTCTTCCTCTGTTCATGATACGATCCCAAGCTCCAGGATATTGTATTCTTAGAGGTCTTGTCATAAGGGAAATATAACATTATCCGAAAGCAAAGTCAGTAGCAGAATTGACCAGTACCCTCCATACCGTCTCTCTCACGAACGTCCCCAATTCCAATGTATGCTAATCATTTCAGGCTGGAAATTTGTTTTTTATGATTTCCGTGTGTCCTTTTTTGAAAGTCCACTTCGCCTGCGTTGTTTCTCAATTAATGTTGTAGCCTCTTGTATTCCATCGATAAACCTTCTCTGTTTGGTAGCGGCAACAATTGCTTTTCCAGCAATAGGAGTAACGATAACGGTGATATTAAACATCATCGTATGACCTTTTGGGTTTTTAGGCTCTTCGGAGGTGACTTCGATTTTTTTAATTTTCATCCGTTTTTTTAACTTCCTGCCAAATAACTCCAAATGTCTTGTCGCTTGTTCTAACTCTTTATTACTTACAGAATCGCCTGGTTTCTTGATAATAATAAGCGGAATATCTTCTTCTGGACGCAAAAGCACAACTGCTCGCAGGATGTCGCGTGTCGAGAGAAAACCAGTAGGTTTATTATGCTTATCTACCAGAATAATACTATCATGTGGAGAGGTGATAAGATGCGAAACAATTTCTGTTCTTGATGTATCGTCGGGCAAAGAGTCAACCAGTACCGTATAGTACTTACGGATAGGGTCGCTCTTTCTGAATTTCTTTTCTCCTGCCAATGAATAAAAGCCAACATGCGTTCCTTCCTTAGGAAATCTCATCTTTGCTGTAGGCTTGATAAGTGCCTGCATGAGATCGCTTCTGGTGACGATTCCTGCAAGGGATCCTTCAGCATTAACTATCACCATTCTTGAAACACCTTTTTCTTTAAGGTCATAGAATACATCTTTCACCGAGGCAGTAATCGGGGCTGTTATTGGGATATGCGGTTTTACTTTGCCACTTACAAACACTAACAAGCCAGGATCTTTAATAATTCCCTGCAATATATCTTTTCCATAAATCACACTCTGTAAGTCTCCATCTTTACTAAGTACCGGCAATATATATATCTTTGTAGATAGCATATATTCTGCAACTTGATAGACTGGCGTTTCTTCTGTAATGGCAGGTGGTTTAAAAACTATAGATGATACTTTTGTGGTATAAGGAAAATTGCTGGAATAAAGTGTCTTGAAAGGAGATATCAGTCCGAGAAATTCATCATTATTATCAAAGATAAAGACTGCCTCATGGCTTGAACGGACACGAGATAAGACGCTACCAAGCGAATTTTGTGCCCTACTTCGAACAATTGATGCTAACGAAGAAACATACTTTTTAATAGTGGGCGGTTGTGTATTAGTCATAGGCACAAGATACCACTATTCTGTCCTCCATGTCAACAAAAATATAGGGTACTGCTCACACCCTTATCCCACCATCTTGGAACTAACATTGGGGCTTTAATTCTGTCCCCAATTCTCAATCACATCAAGGCCTTCCATTCGTGTATAGTCAAACAAATCGTAACACTTTAGTTTTTTAAAATTTGCTCGCCAATAATTCGAAAATTTTAAGTTAAAAGAGTAAGCAATTCATCTGCTTCGACAAGCTCAGCAAAACATATACTCGTTAATATTTTTGAAAAAACTTAAACATTTGTTTTTAAACTTCCCATAAGTATCATAATACTTATTATACAATATTTTTTTGCAAAAGAATTTCCATAATCTTTCAATGAGGTTTAGATTAGGTGAATAGGAAGGGAGAAATTTGATCTTTATTAATAATGTGGAAAACCACGCCCTGTGGGCGTGGTCAGAGTTTAAAGGCTTTGCCAGTAAAACGACTCATTGTTACAATCTAAGTTGAGTTGTCCCCACAACATCAACAAAGGAGTAACAAATGAGTCGATTTCGCAAATTATCGCATACGATATGGCATTGTCAATATCATATTCTTTGGACACCAAAATATCGTCTAAGAATACTTACTGGTCAAGTAGCAGAAGAAGTAGGTAAGTGTATCAGAGCATTTTCTGAACAAAAAGGCTGTGAAGTTGTTGAGTTAAATGTACAAATTGACCATGTTCATCTGCTTGTCATGGTAGTACCCAAGATATCGATATCCGATTTTGTAGGTATAATCAAAGGCAGAACAGCTATTCGAGTTTTCAATAAGTTTCGACATTTGAAGCAAAAACCTTATTGGGGTAATCATTTCTGGTCGAGAGGTTACTGTGTCGATACCGTTGGTTTGGATACGGAAAAGATACGTAAATATGTGAAATATCAAGAGCAGAAAGAGCGCCAAGAAGAGTCACAACGGTAAATTTAAAATGGGGACAACTCAACCTTGCTTCCTTTGGAAGGAAGGCATTTTCATCCCCTTATAGGGGTTATCCCAAAGCCACCTGCTCCGCGGGTGGATTCTTTACTCTCGAATTTGCAAGGTATTCTTTGACCAACTTAGACCTGTAATATTTAGCATTATCAGAGATTATGTAAATAGTACCGGCTTGAGCATACCTTGACTCTATTTCATGGAAAAGCTTTATTGTTGATTGAGCATTGATGCTTTCATCTTCCCGGATTGTTACTTCAAAGGTTTCTATGTCAATAGCACCGTTTAAATTTATTCTTTTCCTGCCGGTATTAGAGGGTATTTCCTTCTTTTTGCCTTTCTCTATCCAGCAATATGCAGACGTAGAATTGTGCTGTGGATGCACTCCATCCATAAAAAGTATCTTATCTCCTTCGGGTGTATAGATTTTATTGAATGTTTGTTTTACATATTCAACAATTTATTTTGCCACGCTATAGTTGTTTTTTCCTGATATGATCTTTTAATTGTTCTTCTTGTTCGCAGGTGGGTTTTGGCATACAGCCAATATAATTGTCAGATAAAATCCCGTCAAAAACCTTTATCTTTGTATAGTTTTTCGTAATTCCTGATTGTTTGATCGTCTAACAAGAGCGCTTCTGCTACTTCTTCATAACTCCATCCTGAATCAAGAAGAAGTATCGCTTTGATTCGGTCGGCATGATGTCTATGAGGCTCTTTCTTATGTACTTTTTTAAGTTCTATTCGGGTTTTTTCACTGAGAAATGGATTCATGCAGAATTTAATACTCCAGAAACACTTCAAATGCAAGAAAAAAACAGGTTTTTATAAAAATAAATGCTTTTGACTATATTAAACCGCATAACGGTAAAATATACGTACAAAGTGAGGTGGGAAAGGGCACTACTTTTATCATCGAACTTCCCGCCATGGAATCCCTTTAAAAACTAAAGCCTATACTATTTTATCTTTTGAATTGCATAATTTCTCTACGACGCACTCTTTGCACAACGGTTTTCTGGCAATACAGGTTAGCCTACCATGTGTCCCCATGACAAGGCAGGACTGTGTCCATTTCTTTTGCGGGATAATCCTGCACAATTCGATTTCCACCTTATCTGGATTATTGAATTTGGCAAAATCTAACCGGTGCGAAACACGGAATACATGCGTATCCACCGCTATCGCCTGCTTGCCAAAGACGTTACCAAGCAGCACACTTGCCGTCTTTCTTCCTACCCCAGGAAGCGTCAAAAGTTCTTCCATAGTTTCCGGCACCTTGCCATGAAACCTTTCCTCTAATGCCTTCGCGCACGCAATAATGTTTTTCGCCTTGTTCCTGTAAAAACCGGTCGGCCGTATTTCCTGTTCAAAAACATCCTGCTGTGCAAAAGCATATTCTTTCGCCGATTTGTATTTTGTGAACAAAATTTCCGTCACCTTGTTTACCCGTTCATCTGTACATTGAGCTGCCAATATCGTCGCTATCAGCAATTCCAGGGGATTTTTATATCGAAGAATGAGTTTGGGGTCCGGGTACGCCTTTTCAAGGAGTGATAAGATTTTTCTTGTTCGTTCTTCGGTCATAAGATTAATTAGGTTGGATTTTAAAAGACAACAAAAACCCAACGACATTCATTTTTACCCACCCCTCAATCCCCTCCCAAGAGGGGACTTATCAAATTCCCCTCTTGGGAGAGGCAGGGGTGGGTTTGTTCATTGGTTAACTAAAAATATTAAATTTAGGCAGATTTTTAGTAACTATTCAGCGTAATTTATTAAACTACCGGAGATCAGAGCGCAACTCGTTCCCAAACCTTGTACTGAACATAGTGAAGTATCTGTTCGGGAACGAGCCGTGTATCGTTTACGCTGAATAGTTACGATTTTTCTTCAAAAAACTAAAATATTACTACAATTGTGTTCCCAAGCCGGCGCTTGGGAACAAGAATGAGGAATCTACAAATATTTGTGAATGCTCCCCTTGTTTACATTTCCACAGGCGCCTGCATGCCAAGGATTTTTAAACCATTTTTTATGATTTGCCTGGCGGCATCTACCAGAAGTATTCTTGCTTTTGTAAGCCCTTCATCTTCGGATAATACCCTGTGAGCATTATAGAACTTATTTACACCGGCACAAATATCAATAAGATAATTACTCACTAATGACGGCTCATAAAACTGTGCCGCTTTTAGTACTACAAAGGGATATTGCCATAGATTCTTTATAAGATGAATGGCATCATCTTCATTTAATAATGGATAATCAATGTCCGTAGTTACATCTTTTCCATATTTCCTCAAAATGCTGCAAAGACGGGCGTGAGTATACTGCACATAAGGTCCCGTCTCTCCTTCAAAATTTAATACGGTATCCCAATCAAATATTACATCCTTGTTTCGTTTTGTGCTTAAATCAGCAAATATAACCGCCCCAATACCCACATCCCTTGCAACCATTTCCTTGTCCTTTAGCAAAGGATTCTTTTCTTCAATAATCCTTTTGATACGGTCTACTGCCTCAATTAATAAGTCTTCCAACAATATGACCCGCCCCTTGCGGGTGGACATCTTGCCCTCTTTAAATTTCATAAGGCCGAAATCCACATGGACACACTGGCTTGCCCAGTCATATCCCATTAACTCCAAAACCTTAAATATCTGACAAAAGTGAAGTTTTTGTTCAGAACCAACTACATAAATCATTTTTTCAAAATCATATACAGATTTCCGGTACTCTGCCGCTGCAATGTCGCGTGTTGCATAAAGTGTTGTACCGTCCTTTTTTCTAAGCAAACATGGCGGCATATTATACGCCTCGAGATTTACGATTAATGCCTGCTCGCTGATACAGGCTAACCCTTTCTTCTTAATCCCCGATACTGTATCCTCAACCATTGTATTGTAAAAACTCTCGCCAACAAAGGCGTCAAAATGAATCCCTAGCATCTTATATATCCTTTGAAACTCTTTAAGGCTGATATCCTTGAAACGTTCCCATAACTCCATCGCCTCTGCGTCTCCTGCCTCCAGTTTTTTAAACCATTCCCTCGCTTCGTCCTCCAGATGATTATCCTTTTCCGCTTCACGATGAAAGGTAACGTAGAGTTTGTTTAAGTCGGTAATGGTATGTTGTTCGAGATCCTTTTCTCCCCATTTTCTATATGCAACAATCAATTGACCAAACTGCGTCCCCCAATCACCAAGATGGTTGATCCCTATGCATTTGTACCCTAAATTCCCGTAAATATTATACAGTGCATTTCCAATTAATGCCGAGCGAAGATGATGGACGGCAAGGTGTTTTGCGATGTTTGGGGAGGAGTAATCAATAACAACGGTTTTCCCCTTGCCAATGGTATCGCAGCCATATGTGTCACCTTCATTCACAATTTTCTTTAAAACAACCGCAGAGAATATTGCCTTGTCTAAAAACAAATTCAGATAGGGGCCTGTTGCTTCTATCTTATTTATCGGGCTAACAGGATGCAGGAGGTCGGCTAATTCTGAAGCAATCTTCGCGGGAGGTTTTTTCAGCATTTTTGAAAGACTGAAGCAGGGAAATGCATAATCCCCCATCTTTGGGTCAGGAGGTATTTCAATGTATTTATCTATTTCGTCTTCGGAAAGATTTGTTTTTGCTGCTAATAAAGAAACTATTGTTTTCTTGAATTGGTCTGACATCTTTTCTTTTTCTATAATTCTGGAAAAACGCTTATGTTCGCTAAAATAAGTGGGAATGGAGTCTGAGGTGTGCCACAAGGCGGTAAATATGTTTCGCTTCTTAGTACCTTATCAGTAATTTCTTTGCATTTATTGGCAAAATATTTACTGGTCTCTTCTACAGTCTTCAATATACAGTCGGCGGTCGGCAAATTGCAGACTGTGGACTGCCGATTGCTTTTAGTTGCTCATTATCTAAGTCAGTCCCATTTGTCTTCGTACTTCTGCCATGGTAATCTCCGCCATGTTCTTACACTTTTTTGCACCTTCGTGCAATATATCAATTATAGAATGCTTATCTTTTATTAACTCTTCATATTTTTCCCGTATGGGAGATAATGCTTTTATGATATTTTCATACAATATTTTTTTGCATTCAACACAACCTATCTCCGCAGTACGGCATTCCCTGTTGATTCGTTCTATTTGTTCAATGGAAGAATAATGCTTATGTAAAGTAAAAAGGTTGCATATTTCAGGATTCCCCGGGTCTGTCCGTCTCTTCCGATTCTCATCCGTTACCGCTGTAGACAATTTTTTCCATATAGACTCAGAAGATTCTACCAACGAGATATAATTATCCCTACTTTTGCTCATCTTTGTCTTCCCATCAATGCCCATAATCCTTGGGGCATCTGAAAGTATTTCTTTCGGGTCAGGAAATATTTCTCCGTACCGCGAATTAAACTTTCGGGCAATCTCTCTTGCCAATTCTATATGCTGTACCTGGTCTTCACCAATAGGCACCGCTTCCGCCTTATAAACCAATATATCTGCCGCCTGCAAGACGGGGTAGGTAAATAAACCAGCATTAATATTATCCCTGTGCTGCTTTGCCTTATCTTTGAACTGAGTCATTCTTTCCAGGTGACCCATAGGCGTCACAGTATTCAGTATCCAGGCAAGTTCCGTGTGTTCCGGTACATGAGATTGCACAAAGAGGATGCATTTATTTGGGTCAAGTCCGGCTGCAATATTAACTGCCGCAGCGTTAATAATTCGGTTTTGCATTTCTTTAGGGTCGTATTCGACCGTTATCGCATGGTAATCGACAATACAGAAAATACAATCGTATCGATCAATCATCCCTACCCAATTCTTTATTGCACCCAGATAGTTTCCTATATGAACTTCCCCGCTCGGCTGGATTCCGCTAAATAATCGTTTTTTCATAATTTTCCGGATATATCTCAAACAACATTAAACTATGTATTCAGATTGCAAACCTGAACCCGCCAGGCATTGTGTCACTAATTTCCCTATCATCATATAATTTTTGATAGTTGTTCCTCTATCCGCTTTGCAGCCTTTTTTGTATCTTCGATACCGGGAACCAACGCGAATCGGACATATCCCTCACCTGGATTTATACCGCTTTCTGTTTTATCACTGATCCATCCTCCCGGCGTAGTTACTATGGCGATGTCTGGAGAAAGAAGCTTTTTAGCAAATTCCACCGAACTCATTCCCTGAGGCACTTTCTGCCATAAATAGATGGTAGCCTCAGGGGTGCAATCGGGAAGATTGATTTTTTTGAATGCGGTAACGAGCAGGTCTCTCTTCAGTTTATAATCAGCCCGCATTTCCCCGACGTGTGTTTCGTCACTCAATGCAGCGATTGCGCCATCCTGTATAAAGGTGGGCGTCCCTGAATCAATATTCGTTTTCACCTTTTTAAAAACATCAACAATCTTTTTGTCTCCTGCAACCCAGCCGATGCGGTAACACGTCATTGCGCTTCTCTTAGACAACGAATTAAAAACAATGACCCCCTCTTTTGCCACTTCAAGAATACTGTGCGGCGGTTCATTAAAATATATCTCACTGTATGCCTCATCCGATGCAACAATAATGTTATGCCTTTTGCCAAATTCCACTGCTTCTTTTAAATAAGACAACGGCGCAACGGCCCCTGTCGGGCTGTTCGGGTAATTAAGCCATAAAATCTTCGCCCTTTTGCATACCTCTTCCGGGATCGATTTCAAGTCCATAAGAAAATTATTTTCTTTCAGAAGCGGCACATAATAGGGCGTACCCTCGGCAAACAATGTTCCTCGTGTGTATGGGGGATATCCGGGAGTAGGAATTATTACATAGTCGCCGGGATCAATGAACCCTTCATGAAAGTTAAAAATCCCCTCTTTTGATCCAATTGTGGAAGAAATCTCTGTGGAAGGGTCTAACGTGACTCCGAATCTTTTCTTTGTCCATTGTGCGATTGTTTGCCTAAACTCGGCGGTACCAATATAGCTTGGGTATCCTGACGACTTACGCTTCGTGATCCCCTCCTGCGTCGCCTTGCGAATGATCTCAGGAGTGGGAACGGTCGGGTCTCCTACTCCAAAATCAATCGGGGTAACTCCCATTGCTCTCAACTTTTCAACTTCCTTATCTACCTCTGCAAACGCATAAGCGCCAATAGACTGTAATCTTTTTGAAACAATAATCTCCATAATAATCTTTCCTCAATATTAAATTATTTACTTTTTTGCAGGATCGGCATGCGCGGGTCTGGCAGGACTTCTCTTCGCAGTCATTTCATTGATCTGTATTTCGAGTACATTGGTCCTGCTCAGCGCTGCGTCAGTGAATGGGGTTTTAGGATTCTGTGGGGCGTATTTTTCAGCAAGTTTCTGTAAGGCATAATTCTTTTCTTCATGGTCAGTTACTTCCTTTATTGTGCCAAATAAAACTACTGAGCGATACGCAACAGAAGAAGCACACGTTGGTTGTTTCACAATGATCTCTGCTACATCATCAACTTCAAAGCAAACATTCCGGTTAATACGGATATTCTCCAGTTTTTTCCCTTCGTTTGCACAGTGAAGAAATATTTTCAGCGCTTCACTGTCATAAGTAAAATTCATCGGTGTGATATAAGGGATTTCCCGGCAACATGTACCTAGTCTGCCTGTTTTTACCTTTGTCAATATTTCATCAATTTCTTTTCGATCCGTAATCTCTTTATCTCGTCTGCGCATAAGAAATCTGGTAATCCCCCGCCATGTAAAATATCACAGACTTACTGTGATTATGATGTCTTTAATCTCTTACACTGCATTTGCATACGTAGTACGATTAAAACTTATCTTCATCCTCATCTTCAAAATCTTCATCTTCATCCTCAAAATCTTCGTCTTCATCATTGAAATCATGAACTTCGGACATCATTGATGCCGTGCTGGATATGAGCGAACTCATCGATTGGCAGAGCAGATGAACTATCTCGGCTTGAGTTTTTCGTTCATTGCTATCTTTCACTTTGTGCATTTCTTTCAAACTGTGCAATGTTTCATTTGAGAGTTGTTCTATTACTTTTTCAATATATTCCATACTAAGGTTCCTTTTAAAAAAAATGGATAATAAATAACAACAAGGTCTGACTATTACTTTATATCTCTCTTCCTACTGCCCTGGCAACAGGTTTCAATTCCTCCATCAGTTGCGCAAAAGCATCAAGATCAATTGTTTGAGGTCCGTCCACAAACGATTTTTCAGGGTCCGGGTGTGTTTCTATAATTAAACCATCTGCGCCAACCGCAATGGCCCCCTTCGACATGGGGTTCACAAGAGAGCGTTTTCCAGTACCATGGCTGGGATCAACAATAACAGGTAAATGTGTCATTTCTTTCAGTACCGGCACAATGCTCAACGACAAGGTGAAGCGCGTAAACGTCTCAAATGTTCTAATCCCCCTTTCACACAAAATCACGTTAGGATTATTTTGTGATAATATATATTCCGCTGCAAGCAGAAATTCATCATGAGTCGCCGACATACCTCGTTTTAAGATTACCGGCTTTCCGGACTCACCTACTGCCCGCAAAAGCAGGAAATTTTGCATATTGCGGGTTCCGACTTGCAATATGTCACTATATTTGCTCACTAATTTAACATGCTCAGGGGTCAGAATTTCTGTAACTATTGGCAACCCCGTAACATCACGGGCATGGGCCATGTGTATCAAGCCCTCCTCCATAAGGCCCTGGAACGTGTACGGATTGCTTCTGGGTTTAAAAGCACCTCCCCGTATTGCGGTAGCGCCTGCATCTTTCACTCTCTTTGCAATCTCAACGATCTGCTCCTTGCTCTCTATCGCACACGGACCTGCTATTACCGCAATCTTTTCCCCCCCGATAGTTTTGCCATTTGGCAGATGTATTATCGTATTAAAATCCTTCCCTTCCCTGCTTGCCAGCTTATAAGGCGCTAATATAGGAACGCTCTTTTCCACCCCTGGCAATACATCCCAAAAATCCTGCGGCAAAATGCGTTCATCACCAATTACCGCAATCACATTCCTGTTTGTTCCCTGCAAAAGAACGCCTTTTAAGCCGGTCTTCTCAATTTCTTTAAGGACATGAGCAACATCTTCTTTTGTCGACTCAGCCTTCATCACAATAATCATTGGCTATACCCCCAACCATATAATTCTATAGGCAAAAAAAAAACCCTAAAACCGTTAGTTTTAGGGTAACAAATTAATCTTTTTATACAATACTAAACCCTAAGAGCACCTTATGTTATAGTAAAAATACATATTTCTCCCCACCTATGTTTATGAACCACAAAAAGCTAACATATTGATATATTTAATGTCAAGATTATTTTGAGGTCAAGTAATGCGGTAAAATTCCAATGCCCAAATTACAAAATCCGTAACATTTTGATTGCGGCTTTACCGCTCTATGAAATTTTCTGTTATTCTTTTGTTAGAATATGGGAATGCACCTCATCTCTGATCTTTATCGGCTTGCGATTGAGAAAATTCTTGACCTGCGAAGCAAATTCACATAGGATTTTATTTTAGATAAAGATACATAATGAAGGTGCTTAATAAAGAAAAAGCATTACCCCTTAATATAAGGAGAAACGGAATGGCTAAAGTTAAATGCCCCGGTAGTATAAGAAACGCTACCCCTACACCAATCGACCGGAAATGTGATAATTGCGGCTGTGATGTTGAAATGTGGAGTGACGAGGAAAAGGCAGATTGCCCGAAATGCGGAACTACCATATTTAAAGACAAGGTGCCCACCTGTGTTGAGTGGTGCAGTTCTGCCGAAGAGTGCATGGGTGACATCCTCGATGTGAAAAAAATCAAAGAAGAAGCCAGAAAACGAGCAGAAAAAGATGGAGACCCCAAGTTTGTAGAAAAGGTTTCTGAAATGATAAAGAAGAAGAGGGAAGAGAAGGGATGTGACTCTGAATAAATTAAAATTGTTTCACTTTGTTTCTTAAGCTGGCATAGCCAGAACCAAACAAGCACGAAATAAAAAAAACGAAATTCGAAGTACGAACGAAACACGAAACAAACCCCAAAAATCCTCCCCCTTACCCCCAAAAGGGGGAGGATTAAATTGAGTGTTTCGTATTTCATCGTTTAATATTTTGTCAAAAATTGCAAAGAAATTGCCGCCAGAAAAACACATACTCATCCTACGCCCTTGCGCTATCGGCGATCTTATTATTACCTTACCCGCCCTGCATGCTTTGCGAGAATACTTTCCAAACGCATACATTGAAATTATGGGCTATCCCTCATATCTGGAAATCGTTCATGGCCGTTTCTATGCCAATGCCTTGAGCAGATTTGATCAGTCAGATGTTTCATCATTATTCAGAAAAAACGCGTTACTCCCTGATACGTTAACAAAAAGATTTTCTAAATTTGATTTAATCATTGCGTTTGTTTCTGACAAGGATACCATTTTCTCCGAAAATCTTAAAAAATCCGGGGCACGAAAGGTTCTTTGCTATAATCCTTTCCCCAATAATTCAGAACCAGTTCATATCAGTAATCATTTTCTGAATTTCCTGAAATTACTGGAAATACCATATTCAAACACTTCGCCAATTATCTACCTGAATGAGGAAGACCTGAAAGCCGGAAAGGATTTTTTTCGAGATAACGCCCCCAATGCCGGACAAAAAACAATAGCAATCCATCCCGGAAGCGGCAGTATCCATAAATCATGGCCCTTCATAAACTACTCTTCAATAATTCATTGGTTAATAGAGCGTCTTAACGCACAAATTTTTATTATAAAGGGGCCGGCAGATACCGTGGTCACCAAAAATGCCGGTAATTTACCCAAAAAAAATATCTGCGTAATCGATAATCAACCACTGCCAAAACTCGCCGCAATATTACAACAGTGCGACCTCTTTATTGGCAATGATTCCGGCATTACCCACCTGGCCGCAGCAATGGGAATTTCTACGCTGTCAATATTTGGCCCTACCGATCCTGCCGTATGGGGTCCTCGCGGAAAATCAGTTAACATATGTTACCGCCCAACATCATGCAGCCCTTGTTCTGATGAAGTAAGAAAAACCTGTTTTCCGAAAATCTGTCTGGAATCTATTACTACCGAAAATATACAAAAAGAAATCCTGTGCTCTCTCCCGTTGTTGTAATCATAAAAGATGAAGCCTTTTTCAAAAAACCAAAGAGTTACCACATTTTTTATTATTCAATTGACTCAACTGGCACTGTGATATATATTTTATCGCGCTTACGCCCCTACTTTTTCAAAAAACTATATTGTTACGGATTAGGTACGATAGTTTATTGTAAATATTTTTCATAAGAAACCTTAACAAAAATAAAGAGTCTTCAACGATGCCTGATAAAACAAAACGAACGAACCAGTGTCAATTACAAAGAAAATATTTATGCAAACCGCAAATACTTCCGCAATTTTTGAAGAAGGGGATGAGCGTTAGTGATCTCGTTGACGTATTTAGCCATTCGGGGGCATTTAATGGAGGAAGACTCGCAGAGGCCTGCAAGCTTTACTGCCATATGCTTAGCAAAGATGTTACCGTCGGCGTAACGCTCTCCGGCGCAATGACCCCCACTGGCATGGGCGGAACTCTCATAAGCCTTATGGAAAAAGGATTTGTTGATTTTATTATCTCTACCGGCGCCAATCTCTACCACGATCTCCACTTTGCCTTAAACTTGCCCATTCATCAGGGAGATTTCCGGGTGGATGATACCGAATTATATCATGCTGGTATTGAACGAATTTATGATATTTTTATCACCGATGAACTGCTCCTGAAGACCGACAAATTTATCCAGGACGTAACAAAGGGGATTTCAAATACTGAACCTATTTCTACTGCTGATTTTCATTATCTGCTAGGGAAGGCGGTTCTCTCCGAAACGTCGTCACCGCAATTGAGTTTTGTCGCGCAGGCAGCAAAGTATAATGTACCTGTCTTCGTTTCATCGCCCGGAGATTCATCCATCGGCATGAATTTGTCGTATCTGAAATTACAAGGAAACAACCTTGTAATCGATACCGATATTGATGTTATTCAATCCACTGCTATAGTATTTAACAGCACATTAAATGGTGTAGTAAGCATTGGAGGCGGCTCGCCAAAAAACTTCTATATGCAAACCCAGCCGACCCTTGCTCAAATACTCGATATAAATAAGGGGGGGCACGACTACTTTATTCAGATTACCACCGATGCGCCTCAATGGGGAGGGCTTTCCGGGGCAACGCCTAGTGAAGCTATTTCGTGGGGCAAAATGCGGATAGAAGAGATAAAGAACCACGTAGTTGTCTATTGTGACGCAACAATTGCAACGCCAATACTTGCCTCTTATGCATTATCAAAGGCAAAAGCACGCAAGAAAAAGCATTTGTACAGACAGTTGCCGCAATACGTAAACGAATTGAAAAAACACATGAAGAAATAATCGCTTGTTAAGGAAACAATGATTCCCTTTTCTATCAACCAATAGAAGTATTGCTGTTTTTCCTTACTATCATAACCCTGAACCAAACGTTTCATACTTTTAATCCAGCCTTCTATTGGCAGAACAAATGACAAATAAATTCCGAGCAGGGATTTTGTGATTTGGGCATTGGAATTTAACAGCAGTACATGGACTCATTATCCGTATAAACTCATGGGTTCAGGTTACAAATGTGAAATATTGAAAATTCTTAAGTCCTTGATATTGGGCTGGTTTCCTGTTTTACCTTGAAAATTCAGGGATTGTTGGAGTTATATCAATTCTATTCATTTCAATTAATTCTATCCTTTTGGATTGATTTTAGCGCAAATTTAGCACAAATACCGTACAACAGTTATAAGATAATTTAGAAATTAACTCACTTCATTGAGGCGGGTAATAATGATACGCCCCTTTTCGTTGCATACCGGGCAATAGTTTATACCGTATAAAAACCTTTATGCCATGCGCCTGACTATAGGTGCTCTTATCGAGTGTTTTTGGGCGATATGTCTTCCCTTCATCCCAGCGTCCATTATCTAAAATAACTATCTTATCTGTACTCTGTTCATATTTCTGGTCATCTCCAACATCAAAATAAAAGGCGTTGTTGTCATACGCTACCCAGATGTCTGTTTGATAGGTTATTTGTTTATCGTGGTGATAGAATGGAATCCTTTTCCTCTCGCCTCTCACCAGATCGAAGGACAAAGGTTCGTAACCTTTTCTTTCTCCGATAAAGGCAATGCTGCCTCCAGATATGTTCACCTGAATAATATCGCCGTAACGCGCATTCCTATAAAGCTGTAAAATGCGTTCCTTTTCTAATCTTATCGCCTCTGCATCTTCTCTTTCTTTTTGCTGCCGGTATTCTTCCTGCCTTTTTCTTCTTTCTTCGTCTATCTGATATTGCTTGGGAGCATTCCCGATTTTTTGTAAGCGTTCATGGAGTCGGGGCAAAACAACCCTGACAGGGTTTGAAACCCTGTCAGGGTTAACACTACTGTACGTTTTATTAAAACATGGCGGAAGTCACAAAAAATCGGGAATGCACCCTATTGCTTTGTAGTATGTTCCGCCTGCTGTTGTGGGCTCAAGGCTTGCCATTGTTCTTCTTTCGTGCCAAGAGGATATCTTTTTGCACAACCTTCAAAAAGGACAAGCAAGATCAACAAATATAAAATATAGTCTTGTTTTGTAATCATGGTGATCGCCTGTATATCTTTATACTAAAATTACCTTGATAAAATTTATATAAGGTTGAGAAATTAAAACCAATATACCAATTCCTTCCTCTATCCTGACGGTCTCTTGGCTTCGCATCATTTTTTGAATGATTCCAATTGCACAGTTATTTCTTCAGAGCCTCCACGGAGATACCCTGACTTGTTTATTATCATTTCTCGCGTTTCTTTAATGATTTGTCTGATGAAGCCAACTCCAGGAGCATACCAATCGTACTGTTCGGGAGGCGCAAAAGGGGTCACACCTTGATTAGTGATTATGCTGTTGGCAATAGAAGGTAATTTTGCTATCTTGTCTGACATGACAAGACAATGGCGCATAGAATTTGAAGTGGCTTACTATCACATCTTATCACGAGAAAATGAGCGAAGGAATATTTTTAATAACCAGGAAATCGGGAATTTGTTTGGTCTTGGTTATTCTTCCATAAGTTGGCGAGTAACTATTATGAAATCAAAGATATCTGAAGAAAATGAAATTAATAAACGATTAGAAGAAATTAAATCACTAATCAAGGTGTAACCCCTTTTGTTCATTTGACCCCTTTTGTTCATTCACAAATGTTTCGTTTTTACAAAACGTACAAATTGTATTCAGCTTAAAAAAAGGAAAATTTCTTAATTTCCATCAGACATAAGGCTGACATCGTCAATTCTGAATACCGTAGTATTAGCAGAATCAGTCATTGCCAGAAAATATATTGTGACGGTCTGCCCTTTGTATGAGGTTACATCAAGGCTTTTTTTGCTGTAACTTCCTAATGTTCCTTTATCGGCATTGCTGAAGGTAGCAACTGTTGCTAAATGACTCCCCGAAGAATTTTTGATAACTGTGTAGAGCGCATCATATCCTGATTCATTTGATGTTGTTATGTTATACCAAAAACTGATAGTGGCCGAAGTTGCATTGGATGGGATAGTTACTGCTTGGTACATGGAACCATACGCATTGTTTTTTGGCGTTCCACTACTGTCTACGCCTCCCGCTGCATAGCCCGGTGAGGTGCGATAGTTAGAAAGATTTGTGCCTGCCCAAAAATCACTCGATAGCGTCCATCCGCTTGTACCGGAAGAAAAGCTGCCGTTAGTAATGCGCTCTGATTGACTGGTAGACCCGCCGCAAGTTTTCGCCGTTGCCGAAACAGTATTGGAGTTAGTAGAACCATAAGAGTTCTTGGCCTGGACATGGTAAGAATAAGACGTTCCCGTTGTAATATTGGAACTATTGATGAACTGTGTCACTGATACCCCACTGTAATACAAACTGCCGTTGCGGTAGACATCATACGAGGTTGCATTGCTTGCAGCAGACCAATTCAGCCGTATCTGAGAAGTTGTGCCATCACACTCAGCTGTGGCCGTAAGGTCAGTAATGCTGCCAGGCATATTGCTGACACAAGTTATTGCCGTTGCAGAAACAGTATTGGAGTTGGTAGAACCATAAGAGTTCTTGGCCTGAACGTAGTAAGAATAAGATATTCCAGTTGTAATATTGGAACTATTTATGAATTGTGTCCCTGATACCCCACTGTAATACAAACTGCCGTTGCGGTAGACATCATACGAGGTTGCGTTACTTGCCGCAGACCAGTTCAGCCGTATCTGAGAAGTTGTACCATCACACTCAGCTGTGGCCGTAAGGTCAGTAATGCTGCCAGGCATATTGCTGACACAAGTTATTGCCGTTGCAGAAACAGTATTGGAGTTAGTAAAACCATAAGAGTTCTTGGCCTGAACGTAGTAAGAATAAGACATTCCAGTTGTAATATTGGAACTATTTATGAATTGTGTCCCTGATACCCCACTGTAATACAAACTGCCGTTGCGGTAGACGTCATACGAGGTTGCGTTACTTGCCGCAGACCAGTTCAGCCGTACCTGAGACGCAGTGCCATCACACTCAGGCGTTGCTGTAAGGTCGGTAATGCTGCCAGGCACACTACCAGATGATGCCACCTCCCATGATAGTTTCGCGACAGCGCCCCCATCAGCTTCATAGTACTCCATTTTTATGGTGTAATTCCCTGACGAAAGTGATACATCCACCGTGTACTCTGTTGAGCCTTGATCGATCCATTTCTCAAGCTTCGAAATGCCATCTATGTAAAGTCTGAAACCATCATCACACGTTACCGTGAAGCGATAGGTGTTGGCATCGAAAGAAACCGTCCTCGTCCAGCGAACTGAGAAATCGTCACTATTTATACCACACGAACTGCTTGGACTTCCGCTACCCCAGTCGAAATTGAGATTCCCGCTTCCATCGTCTCTTGTCATGACTGGACTGCCGCTTAAATCCTTGTTGTTGTAATATTCTCCCTTCCATCGGTCTGAAGAGACTGTGGCTGTGCAGGAATTGCTGGATACTTTCTCCCAGGATAGTTTGGCAACTGCGCCCCCGCCAGCCTCATAGTACTCCAGTTTTATAGTGTGATCTCCTGACGAAAGTGATACATCCACCGTGTACTCTGTTGAGCCTTGATCGATCCATTTCTCAAGCTTCGAAATGCCATCTATGTAAAGTCTGAAACCATCATCACACGTTACCGTGAAGCGATAGGTGTTGGCATCGAAAGAAACCGTCCTCGTCCAGCGAACTGAGAAATCGTCACTATTTATACCACACGAACTGCTTGGACTTCCGCTGCCCCAATCGAAATTGAGATTCCTGCTTCCATCGTCTCTTGTCATGACTGGACTGCCGCTTAAATTCTTATTGTTGTAGTATTCCCCCTTCCACTGACCTGAAGAAACTGCCGCAGTGCAGGAAGTAGACTCACTCAGGGTAATACTGTCACTCACCACTGATGATTCAGTATTAGCACTGTTTTTAACCTTAAAGTATACGGTCTTATTTCCATTACCTGAACTCAAGGTAAGGCACTGTAAATAAATAAAGGTATCAAGTAGATCAATTTCATGCTCTGGAAACATGCAATCAAGGCTTCAAAGTGAGACGTTAATTTATTTACAGCGCCTAAAGCTTGGACTCACTGAGTACGTCTGCCAACTGGCGTCGCTAAAACTGGATGATTCACTTGCCATATATTGTGTAGGACTACCCGTTGCCATATTATTCAGCGTTACCGTCCGACTCGTTGTGCTGGATGCATCGTTGTTGATTTTAAAAGAAGTAACGGAAATTGTAGATGATGCCACCTCCCATGATAGTTTCGCAACTGCGCCCCCGCCAGCCTCATAGTACTCCAGTTTTATAGTGTGTTTCCCTGACGAAAGTGATACATCCACCGTGTACTCTGTTGAGCCTTGATCGATCCATTTCTCAAGCTTCGAAATGCCATCTATGTAAAGTCTGAAACCATCGTCACACGTTACCTTGAAACGATAGGTGTTTGCATCGAAAGAAACCGTCCTCGTCCAGCGAACGGAAAAATCATCAGTGCCTATGACACAAGGGCTAGAGCTATTTGGACTACCACTACCCCAGTCGAAATTGAGATTCCCGCTTCCATCGTCCCTTGTCATGACTGGACTGCCGCTTAAATCCTTGTTGTTGTAGTATTCTCCCTTCCACTGACCTGAAGAAACTGTCGCAATACAAGTAGTTGGTGATGATGTGTATGTAAATACATATTTCTCTTCATCATCATCTCCTGTGCTTGTTACTGCTGTTTCTTCTCCGGCAGTTGTCACCCTTACATATACTTCTCCATTACCATCAGGCACAGTCGCAACTATTTCAGTATCACCCCATGAAGTGACCTCGGCTTTTACCGTACCAAATTTTACCGTACCTGCTCCAGCACCAAATCTCTTGCCCGTTATCGTTACTGAAGTGCCAGCACCTTCACTTGAAGGACTTATTGAGGTAATTTGTGGAAGTTCAGTTGCCGCCTCCCAAAGGGTTTCTTTCTTTTTTCCTGTGTATGGATCATCAGTTTTTACCGATGGATGCCAGCCATAGGGGTCAACAACATTCCCTTGTAGATCATAAGTTTTTCTCACTTCGAAATGAAGGTGATAGGGGAATGTTTCGCCACTTGTACTTGTACTTGTATTACCTGATACGGCAATCCATTGTCCTGCCGTCACAGTGTCACCCTTACCCACCCGAAAAGAATCTTTTTTTAAATGGAGATAACTAGTATAGTAGACACCATTGCTTGTGTTATGCTTTATCTTTATATAATAACCACCACCATTTTCCACACCATTTTCCTTATCCCATTGTGCCTTATGAACACATCCATCAGCCGCAGCATAGACACGCTCTTCTCTAACAGGGTAATCGTATCCCCGATGATCATCGTACTGTAAAACCGTTGCGCTGCCGGACGATTTAACGCCTACATAATGATTGTTTATAATAAAT
The DNA here is from genome assembly GCF_900232105.1 of Candidatus Kuenenia stuttgartiensis. Taxonomy (NCBI): domain Bacteria; kingdom Pseudomonadati; phylum Planctomycetota; class Candidatus Brocadiia; order Candidatus Brocadiales; family Candidatus Brocadiaceae; genus Candidatus Kuenenia; species Candidatus Kuenenia stuttgartensis. Next base: position 3,822,814 of record NZ_LT934425.1, on the reverse strand, counting down.
GGGCTTTCATCGCTTTTCTTATAACCGCATCCATTACCATTTTTATCACATGTACCATCTGCTTTCTTAGAACCTCCTTCCCCCGTATATGCCACCACATGATTCTTTCCATCCAGTGTTTTCATAGCATGGTCAAAAACACTGGTTATATTGGCAGTGTATGGAGTCCAGTTTTTAGAAGGCGGGTATTTAAGTGGAAATCCCAGCCAGTATTTTGAATTAAGTTGTTTTGGAGGAACACATTCATTTTCATTTATTTCACTGACTGCTGTTGGTGCAGAGATTATTTCTGAGGTGTCGGGTATTATGTTTACATTTTTTCTCCATTCTTCACTCCCCAAACTCCCAACCGTTGACTTCACGCTCCCATCGCCCATCCGCATCATTGAATAGGTATTAAGCACCTCTCCGTCCATTGAACCGATTAGCTCAAATCCCACCGAAGTTTGGTCTTCGTCAGGAATCCCCATAACTGCTGAAAGACCGCTGCCATTTAGAACACCAATGACTTCATACCCAATTACAGACTGGGTAGAAGTGATCTTGAGAATAGCGGTATTTGAAGGTATGGCATCTCCCTCGATAGTATCAATATTAGCGGTATTGATAACATAGGTTACACCCGGCAAAATGGTTTGACTATGGATAATCCCCAGTGAGTTACTGCTGGTATCAAATGCCTCAATGATAACATTGGCTATGTTATTACAAGGATTTAAAATACCCACTTTTGTCCACAAATCGAAGTTTTCTCCTTTGGTTGCTATTGGAAACGTCCAGCCCTTGCTGGTGGTGGTCAGGGCCGGAAGCCCAACAAGGTCAACCGCGGGATAGTCCACAAGCTGAAGTCCAATAATATTACTATCTGAATTGACCCTCACCGTTGACAGGTCTTTTAATATTCTTGGGTCAAAGATATCCACGAGGGAGAAGGTTTTGCTTTCCATTGACGAAAGGGATGGTAAATCATTAAGGTCTATCTCATATCCGTCCTTATCCAAGGCTACAATATCAATACTTGCGGGGTTTGTGTTTGGGTTTAAAAGGGTAATGGTCTTGTATATATAGAGGTCATCGTAACTGAGCAGCGCCGGGAAATCGAGCTGTCTGGATGATTCTTTGATGGCAGGGACTACCTCTGATTTTGTGCCATCACGTGTTTTGAAAATTGCATTGCATATAATGCTGCCATTTGACTCAACCCTTAAGGATTCAGCATCGGTGGGTAATGTTTGAGAATGAAAGGTCTTTGTTTTATTTGCTCTAAGCCTAATAACGTTTTTAATAACCTCAAGGGATAAACCATCTTTGTCGTATGCGGTAAGCGTTGCGTTAACCCTTCTCTGTTTGCATTTACATTCTGAGTTTGTAATGCTTATGGTAGTCTGCCAATCCTTACCAGGATTGATAGTTGAGAGGTATAGGATATTTGAATTGCTGACTATATCCTGATCATTAGCAAGGTTTGAGTTGTTTTTGGTCAATGGGTAAAGGGTTAGCGCTATTACCAGTCCCATTAATAACAAAACAGATTTAATAAGCCTTTTCTTTAAAGGATGTTTTATTAGCATTATAGCCTCCTGTTATGTATGTGGTTTATGGATTTTCCCTTTGTTTGCTGCAGATCAGCCTTAAACATTTATTCTAAAATATAGAAATATAGGAAATATCCCTTATTTCCCCACCAAATAAAGTAAGAAATATGGGCTGTGTCCCTAATTCTCCAATAATTTATTCCCGCCGAAGTTCACTTAATATTCCCTTTAACTATAGGGAATAGAGGGGGAATAGAGGGACACTTCCCAGATTAACTTCTGAAATACGGGAAGTGTCTCAATACTGAAGTTATCCCTATTAGCCGTAACAATTCCTTGTTGCGTTACGGTCATCAACCTGAATAATTAGACATCCCAAGTTCATTTATATACCTTTTACAGTCATACCGTCACTCTTAACTCCGACGACACCGCATAGTTCTACCGTTTTTCTCTTTCTACTTATACGATTACAGATTTCGCCCTCTCCGAGAAATATAGGGACACTTCCCTTATTATTCCACCAGATCAATCAAGAAATATGGGAAGTGTCCCCTAATTCACCCACCATTTTATAAGCAATTCTTTTCATGGCTTTTTCCCCTTCTTTTTTAAGATGAATTGACAAGTTAAAAAATACCATGAAACCTGTGCGAATAAATTTCCCTTATCCTTCCCTCATTTCACTGCACTCGATAGCAGAAAATTTTCCTACGTCAAAATTATATCCGATATGTATTACAAATATCATGGATTAGTTACCTTACCTTTACTGATAATTCCGTAGTTACCCACTCACCCCATTCTTCTATTGAAAAATAGACCTTTGCATTTCCCTTTTTATTCTTGGCTTTTATCGTGAACGTCACATCACCGTTTTCATCAGTTACAGCGCTTGTTGGTGAAACCGATATGAGCTTCTTTCCTTCAGTTTTACTATCAACAACTGCAGTAACCGTCAGGCCTTCAACGGGACATTTAAAAATGGTATTATCATCTTCTATCACATCACCTTGAGCGGCTGTTATGGTTATATCTTTACTTTTCTTTCTTTTAATTTTCAATTTGGCGGCAGACCAGCTCATTATATTAGTCTCGCCACAATCTGATGCCTGACCTAAATTAATATCAACCTGAGCCGGGGTGCTTCTGCTTGAGGTTGTACCGTCTCCCAGTTCACCATCCCCATTATACCCCCATGCCCAGACCGTGCCGTCTGACTTCACGGCAATGCTATGCCAATCGCCAGCTACAATGGCCGTAACAAAGCGAAGTCCTATCACTTGCACAGGAATGTAGCTATCTGCGTTAGCCCCGTCTCCCAACTGACCATCCCAACCATACCCCCACGCCCAAGCATAACCTTCTGAATCCACAGCAAGGTTATGCTTATATCCAGCCGCGATCGTAGTAATATACTGGCCGTAGAAATTCACTTGTATGGGTGTATTTCTATTTGTAGTTGTTCCGTCTCCCAATTGACCGCCTTCGTTATTTCCCCATGCCCAGACCGTGCCGTCTGATTTTAGTGCCAGACTGTGCTGGTCGCCAACTGCTATGGCATTAACATTGCTGAGGCTGCCTACCTGCACGGGTGCAGTTCTATTCGTTTCTGTCTCGTCTCCCAATTTACCATAAGCATTTTCACCCCATGCCCAGACAGTACCATCGTACTTTAAAGCAAGGCTGTGATTATCACCCCCAGCAATGGCAATAACATCGCTGAGGTTACTTACCTGAACAGGTGTAGTGCTGTCTGCGGTTGTACCATCTCCTAATTGTCCATACCAGTTCGCTCCCCACGCCCATACGGTACCATCTGATTTCAAGGCTAGACTGTGTGAATCTCCACCAGCAACTGCGATAGCACCACTGAGATCAGTTACCTTCACGGGGGAACTTCTGTTTGTGTACGTTCTATCTCCCAGATGACCATCATCATTATGCCCCCACGCCCATACGGTACCATCCGATTTTACTGCAAGGCTGTGATGATGCTGTCCACCATCAATGGCAATGACGTCACTGAGGTCGTTTACCTGAACAGGAGTAGTCCTGTTGGTAAATGTTCCATCCCCTAATTGCCCATCCCCATTATGTCCCCATGTCCAGACTGTGCCGTCATACTTTAGGGCAAGGGTGTGTGAATCCCCTGCCGCAACCTTTGGTTCTGTCGTTGTTGTAGGGGTTGGTGTTCCAGTTGTACCCGTTACTGAAACCGTATTTGTTATTGTTGTGCTATTACCATCAGCATCTAGATTATCTGAGTAAGGCGCTGTAAATAAATTAACGTCTCACTTTGAAGCCTTGATTGCATGTTTCCAGAGCATGAAATTGATCTACTTGATACCTTTATTTATTTACAGTGCCTAAGACACAGTTATAGTATCATTTACTCCAACACCTATTTTTCGAGGAGATGCAGACAAGTCTGTCGTATCGCCCGTCACGAATGTACCCTTAAAACTGCCAGAGTTCACATTCATTTCCATTAACCCAAGATAGAAGCCTGTTGTATCTGAATTTGATTTAATTCTCACATTTCCAGTATCGGCATAGCTACTGGTTGTATTTAAATCCCAATCCACGACTGTTACTACAACAGAATCATATAGAGATACTTCTGACGGACTTACAGATAAGGCAGCAGTGTGACCACCTGGAGTAAGCGTTGTTGTAGGGGTTGGTGTTGTCTTAGACGTATACGTATAGGTGAGTGTATATGAATTTGTAGTATTCGATGAGCCACTGAATCCGTATATCTTGATATAGTAATTTCCCGTTGAAGTGGCATCGTAGTCAATCGACTCGCTCACACCACTCCCATTAGTAGAACTGACGATTTTCGCATAAGAAGCATCATACAGCTCTAATTCATAATCATTGGAAGACGGAACCGTTAAGGACAGTGATATTGTACCTTCGATTGTTATATTCACCTTAAACCAATCCACGTCACTATCCGAGCAAATCTTGCCACTGTAACTCGATCCAGAACGCAAAGGTCCGTAAGCTTCAGACGTACTGTTGTTAGGCTCGTAGCTGTCAGTACACGTAGTTGGAGTTGGTGTTGGTGTTGGTGTTGGTGTTGGTGTTGGTGTTGGTGTTGCTGATGTGGCAGAAAGATTGCCGTCCAGCTTAGATACAAAGACATCATAACCATAATAATAAGAGGTATCATATGCCCCACTCGTAGTCGGAAAGCCTCCTCCGCTAGTCCAACCCGTTACATATACATTCCCGCTTGTGTCTAGGACGAGAGAATAACCCTCATCATCATTAGACCCGCCCAGGTACGTGGATGCCAGCAGGCTCGTTAATCCACTGTTCAGCTTCGAGACAAAGACATCAGAATCATCACTATCGGAAGTATCATATGCACCCCTCGTAGTCGGAAAGCGTGATGACTCAGTTTGCCCCGTCACATACACATTCCCGTTCGTGTCGAGGGCGAGGGAATAACCATAATCATCACTAAGCCCGCCCAGATACGTGGATGCCAGCAGGCTCGTTAATCCACCGTCCAGCTTAGATACAAAGACATCATAACCATAATTATAAGAGGTGTCATATGCCCCGCTCGTAGTCGGAAAGAGTGGTGACATAGTATACCCCGTCACATATACATTCCCGCTCGTGTCGAGGGCAAGAGAACGACCCTCATTATAACCAGGCTCGCCCAGGTACGTGGATGCCAGCAGGCTCGTTAATCCACTGTTCAGCTTCGAGACAAAGACATCATGAGAACCAGTTTGACTCAAAGATGTATCATATGCCCCACTCATCGTCGGAAAGTCTGATGACTTAGTATACCCCGTCACATATACATTCCCGCTCGTATCGAGGGCGAGGGAATAACCATAATCATCACTAGACCCGCCCAGGTACGTGGATGCCAGCAGGCTCGTTAATCCACTGTTCAGCTTCGAGACAAAGACATCAGAAGAACCAGTTTGAGAGGTATCATATGCCCCACTCGTCGTCGGAAAGTCTGATGACATAGTATACCCCGTCACATATACATTCCCGCTCGTGTCGAGGGCGAGGGAATAACCATAATCCTGACCAGACCCTCCCAGGAACGTGGATGCCAGCAGGCTCGTTAATCCACCGTCCAGCTTCGAGACAAAGACATGTTCCTGATAATTACCACCAGTAAAAGAGGTATCATATGCCCCGCTCGTCGTAGGAAAGTCTGATGACCCGGTCTTCCCCGTCACATATACATTCCCGCTTGTGTCGAGGGCTAGAGAATAACCACAATTATAATCAGACCCGCCCAGGAACGTGGATGCCAGCAGGCTCGTTAATCCACCGTCCAGCTTCGAGACAAAGACATGTTCCTGATAATTACCACCAGTAAAAGAGGTATCATATGCCCCGCTCGTCGTAGGAAAGTTTGATGACTTGGTATACCCCGTCACATATACATTCCCGCTCGTATCGAGGGCAAGGGAATAAACATAATCATTATCAGACCCGCCTAGGTATGTGGAGGCTAGTAGGGGGTCGATGATTAGTTCATATGTTTTGTCGTAAGAGGCGACTTTGAAGCCGTACTCCAATTTTGGATTTTGGATTTCAGAATTTGGATTGTGTTTATGGGTGGAATGGACAAACTTTTTTGTCCGTGTTTTATTGTAGCTTGCTGATTTCCAATTTGGAATTTTTTGATTCCGTCTCCCGACTTCTGGATTCTGAATGTCGTATTCAACATCTACCGCCACCCGATTCCCATCGATTTCCTGATATGCTATGGGTTTTGTAAACTTAACCATCCCCAATTCCGTTTCTGCTTCAAGCTGCCCTTCGTCATTTACACGCAAATCTTTTGCACCACTGAGCTTTACCTGTATTTGATCGGGGTTTGCATCTGGTTTTACACAAAAAAGCTTCTCGACATTATTTCCATACGCCTTTAATTTGAGTTCTATACCGTCGTAGACTTCACCAAGCGATACTACATCATATGCTGAAATATTGGTTTTCCATTGAGATGTGTCATTTCCCTTAAAATAGCTCACCTTTGTTACAGCCTTTTCATTTCCAGTTATCTCATGAACTCTGCCACCTACAAGCGTCTCTTTAATGGCAACTCCCTGGGTGTCTTGACCGATATTCTTAGCAATGCCAGCTAAAAGACAATTGGTACAATATGGGATGTTTGCTTCATGATGCAAGATGCACGATAAACGATTTGTGGTATTTGACATGTTTCGTGGACCCTGAATCATGCATTTTGCCTCTTGATTCTTCGAACATCGAACTCCCGACTCTGAACTATTATTCGGCAACGCATACACAATCTCGCCGTCTTTTGTCACGAACACCGTCCCGCCAAATGTATTGGCATAGAATTTCACCTGTTCATCTACCTGTCCGTTGTTGGCTATAAAGGGTATTTGAAGCTTCTTTGTTTTCTGGGCAAATGCCGCCGAGTCTAATTTCGGATCCCCGGTCGAAGTCGAGGACAAGTTTTGGATTGTAGATTGCGGAATTGAGCTTTTGAATGATTGTTTATTTGAGTTTTCATGGCTTGCTATCAACGATGGGATGGAAAATACTATCAGAAAAAGAATTGCTGATACTGTAAAAACAACACAATTTCTTTGTATCATGGCAGCCTCCGGAATTGGTAGTTGTATCGATGGAGAAATCCAGTCCACCCCCTGCACCCATAAGCGCTAACTTGTTTTATTGACAAATTTTATTCATCATGGTATTTTTATGTTAATTATCCCGCTAATCACTCTATAGGAGGATAAAGCCATGATGAGAGAAGATTGGGATCTTCTAAGAACTTTCTTCCCAAACGATTGGAAAAGTTTAGCCGTTGATACAAATGCTTTAAAAGGCTTGCGCAAGGATAAATCTGAAGAAAAGCTTCTTCGAACATTATTAATTCATTTAGGATGTGGCTATTCATTGCGTGAAACAGTAGTTCTAGCCAAGCGTGCTAACTTAGCAGATTTATCCGATGTTGCCTTATTAAAGCGATTAAAAAAGAGCAAAGAATGGCTATATAAATTATGTTTATCTTTATTCCGTGAGCGTGGCCTCCAAATTAATAAACGGAATAATTTTCATCTTCGCTTATTTGATGCAACAACAGTAAAGGAACCTGGGAAAACAGGAAGTCTTTGGCGCATTCATTATAGTATTGAGGTTCCTTCATTATCTTGCGATTTCTTTAAACTTACGGGAACTGAAGGAGAAGGCACAGGAGAATCTTTTCGGCAGTTTCCGATGAAAAAAGATGATTATATTATAGCTGACAGAGGTTACTGTACTGGCCAAGGAATTCATCATGCAACAAGGAAAGGCGCTTATCTTAGCGTTAGAGTTAATTCGCAATCTCTACGGATATTCGGCGAAGAAAAGAAACCCTTTCCTTTATTGAAAGAAATCCAATATTTAAAAAGACCCCTTGCTATAAAATCATGGAACGTTTTTATTCCAAACGTTGATAATACTGAATATGTCAAAGGTCGTCTTTGTATAATACACAAAACAGAAGAAGCCATTAAAATAGCTCATAAAAAACTTAAAAGACATGCAAGCAAAAAGGGCATTGAACTAAAACCGGAGACCCTTATTTATGCCAAGTACGTAATAGTATTCACAACGTTTCCTGAAAATCAATTTACCGCTTTTGATATCTTAGAATGGTATCGAGTTCGATGGCAAATTGAACTGGTCTTTAAAAGATTTAAACAAATAGCACAATTTGGACACTTACCTAAATACGATGATGATAGCTCAAAAGCTTGGCTTTATGGCAAACTATTCGTTGCTCTTTTGACAGAAAAACTAATAGATTTTGCTACGTCTTTTTCCCCCTGGGGATACTTCATTGTCAAGCAAGAAGACTAAAAGCAAATGGCGTGAATTTGCTTTTATGCTTAATCAAGTAAAACGGGCTATAGAACCAGCGTTATCATTACAGGAAGTTCTTAAGTGCTGGAATGACATTGCTTGTTCTTTAGCAGAAAATACAAGAATCCGAAAAACACAGATATCAAAATACTTCGAGCATACCTAAAACAAGTTAGCGCTTATGCCCCCTGCACCCCCGCCAGCGGGGGACATGGTTTGAACAGGAGCATTCCCGATTTTTGGTTAACTAATTGTACATTGTACCACAAGCATCCTGCTTGTGGTGTTTTACCCTCAAGCTGGAAGCTTGAGTTACTATTCTTCCCCTCCCCCCTGCTAATGACATTTTTACAAAAAATCGGGAATGCTCCCGATAAGTATTAAAAATGACAAACAAAAAGCAATGCCGTAACGTTTACCCTTCAATCTTCCTTTTCCTGACTGTAAAGGGAAAACACGTGTTAATAAAGGCATTAGACCTGTTAATTTAAATTTCTGGTTATTATTTATCTGAACTATACATAATTTGGCGATACACGATAATCAAAAATTCCATTAAGGTCGTGGTCAATTTCCATTTCAAGATTTGGGTTTTCATCTGGAGAAAATCTAAGTGTTGCCTTGCCGTTCCTGGGAATTTCAAGCCAGTCAAATTCCACTTCGCACACTTCCTTTGTATTCCTGTTGTATCTGCTGATTTTCAGGGTTACTTCTTCGCCGTCGAGGGAATAGACTTCAAATATCTGGTCCTTTTCTGAATACAATATTTTAATGGTTGCGCATCCACCACAAGAAGTATCAAACGAACAATTATCCAAAAGGTTCGAAACATTACCCTCTATATCATGGGCAATAATTTTGATATTGGAAGAAGCACAAATTTCATAATCTGATGGCTTAGGACTTGTTGCCCACAATATTGGTTTTTCCCAACGACCACCTATTTCATCATCTATGTAATCAATGTAGGGCGGACTTGAGGGACCGGAATTATACCCGTATATAATATCGTAATCTCTTTTGTTATTCATTTTCTTTTTAGTCTGCTTTCCCCAGTACCCTTTCCAATATATCCAATCTTGATTTTCCTCTGTCCAATCAGTCATGTCTTCAATTACATAAGCATATTTTTTTGTACTCGTTTTTATTTCATCAATTTCAGCATTAGACATAGTATCCGGATGTAATACGTCACCATTATCAGCTGTCTCATCAGTACAATCCATGCACGTTGCAGGTTCTTGATACCACTTGTGATTTCCAGGTTTGTTCCAACACCCGTGCCCCCCCAAAGTCATATATACCAAAGGGTGATTTCCATCATCGCTTTTGCTTACCTCTTTGTCATCCCATAAGAATGTTTGCCCGCCACGATGAAAAGAATAGGTAATTTTCCATGGCTGCTTATTGCTGTCTAAAATAATCTGGATCATTTCCCAGTCCCCTTCGTGCTTATTACCGCCTTCATAAGAGCCGCTCCAATCATTGTAAACATAAAAAAACCAATATTGAAGCACTGTTTTTGTTTTATCCTCTTCGCTAATAAATTTACGGCCATAAACAGTTTGTCGTTCTTTCCATTCCTCCTTTTTTGCCTTCTTCTCTGCCTTCTTTTTTAGCTGAAGATAATAATAGTTATCATCATTGTAATCATCCATATTGTAATCATTCATTAACAAATCTGTAGTAAGTTTTTTATCTTTTGTATCTACTTGTTCTCCTTTATATTTTTTACACGTACCATCTTTTTTTTCTTTTTTACATATTTTTTCGTATAGTTCTGAATTTTCCAACATTACTTTAACATTTGTAGGATGTAATCGCTCCTTAGAGTGCATATACAAAATCGGCGCGTATTTTTCCAGGAGGTTTTCTTCCTCTGGGCTTGTTGTTGGAGACGGTGTTGGTGCAGGTGAAGGCGTGGGCGAAGGGGTAGGTGTGGTTGCAGCAGAGGCAGAAAGATTACCGTCCAGCTTCGAGACAAAGACATTATAACTTCCACCATTATGAGAGGTATCATATGCACTACTCGTCGTCGGAAAGCCTGTTGATCCAGTAGACCCCGTCACATATACATGCCCGCTTGTGTCGAGGATAAGAGAATTACCAAAATCATAATCAGACCCACCAAGGTACGTGGATGCCAGCAGGCCCGTTAATCCATTGTTCAGCTTCGAGACAAAGACATCATAACCACCATTAAAGGATGTATCATATGCCCCGCTCGTGGTCGGAAAGTCTGTTGACGTAGTAAACCCCGTCACATATACACGCCCGCTTGTGTCGAGGGAGAGAGAATAACCCCAAGCCTCACTAGATCCGCCCAGGAACGTGGAAGCAAGCAGGCTCGTTAATCCACCATCCAGCTTCGAAACAAAGGCAGCATAACCACCATTAAAAGTGGTATCATATGCCCCGCTCGTGGTCGGAAAGTTTGGCCCAGCAAGCCCCGTCACATATACGTTCCCGCTTGTGTCGAGGCTGAGAGAATAACCCCGATCATCACCAAACCCGCCCAAGAAAGTGGATGCCAGCAGGCTCGTTAATCCACCGTCCAGCTTCGAGATAAAGACGGCACTGCCGCTATTAAAAGAGGTATCGTATGCCCCGTTCGTAGTCGGAAAGTCTGTTGAAGGAGTATTCCCCGTCACATATACGTTCCCGCTTGTGTCGAGGGCAAGAGATTTACCATAATCATCAGCAGACCCGCCCAGGTACGTGGATGCCAGCAGTCTCGTCAGTCCACCGTCCAGCTTCGAGACAAAGACATCATAATAACCACCATTAAGAGAGGTATCATGTGCCCCGCTCGTGGTAGGAAAGTCTGATGAAGAAGTATTCCCTGTCACATATACATTCCCGCTTGTGTCAAGGGCGAGAGAATTACCAATATCATCATTAGACCCGCCCAGGTACGTGGATGCTAGCAGGCTCGTTAATCCACTGTCCAGCTTCGAGACAAAGACATCACCATAATAATTACCACCATTATAGGAGGTATCATAAGCACCGCTCGTGGTCGGAAAGTCTGTTGAACCAGTATACCCCATCACATATACGTTCCCGCTTGTGTCGAGGGTAAGAGAATACCCCGACTCACCACCAGACCCTCCCAGATACGTGGATGCCAGCAAACTAGTTAATCCACTATTCAGCTTCGAGACAAAGACATCCATATAACCATTAAAAGAGGTATCATAAGCCCCGCTCGTCGTCGGAAAGTCTGATGAATAAGTCCACCCCGTCACATATACGTTCCCGCTTGTGTCGAGGGCGAGAGAATTACCAAAATCACCACTACTAGACCCGCCCACGTACGTGGATGCCAGCAGGGGGTCGATGATGAGGTCTTTTGTGCAGTCGTAGCTTGCTACGGTGAAGCCGTATTCTAATTGCGGATCCCCGATCTCAGTCGAGGACAAGTTTCGGGTTTCGGATTTCAGATTTGTTTTACATTCCGCATTCTGCATTCCACAATCCGCAATCGTATATTTACATTCCACGTCCACTCGTCTGCCGTTTATTTCCTGATATGCCACGGGTTTTGTAAACTTTACCGCCCCAAGCTTTGTCTCTGCCACAAGCTGTCCTTCGTTATTTACCCGCAAATCTATTACACCACTGAGCTTTACCTGTATTTGTTCGGGGTTTGCGTCTGGTTTTACACAAAAAAGCTTCTCTACATTATTTCCATACGCCTTTAATTTGAGTTCTATACCGTCGTAGACTTCTCCAAGCGATACTACATCATATGCTGAAATATTGGTTTTCCATTGAGATTTGTCGGTTCCTTTAAAATAGCTCACCTTTGTTACAGCCTTTTCATTTCCAGTTATCTCCTGAACTCTGCCGCCTACAAGCGTCTCTTTAATGGCAACTCCCTGGGTGTCTCGTCCGGTATGTTTAGCAAGGCATGCTAAAAGACAATTGGTGCAATATGGGATGTTTGATTCATGATGCAAGATGCACGATAAACGATTTGTGGTATTTGACATGTTTCGTGTATTTTGTATTTTGCATTTTGCATTGTGTATCCCATTGGGCGAACGCATTGAAGACGCAAGGCATTGCGTCTCTACATCTGAACTATTATTCGGCAAGGAATACACAATCTCACCGTCCTTCGTTACGAACACAGTTCCGCCAAAAGTATTGGCATAGAATTTCACCTGTTCATCTACCTGGCCGTTATTGGCTAAGAAGGGTATTTGAAGTTTCTTTGTTTTCTGGGCAAATGCCGCCGAGTCTAATTTCGGATCCCCGGTCGAAGTCGAGGACAAGTTTTGGATTGTAGATTGCGGAATTGAGCTTTTGAATGATTGTTTATTTGAGTTTTCATGGCTTGCTATCAACGATGGGATGGAAAATACTATCAGAAAAAGAATTGCTGATACTGTAAAAACAACACAATTTCTTTGTATCATGGCAGCCTCCGGAATTGATAGTTGAATCGATGGAGAAATCCAGTCCACCCCCTGCACCCCCGCCAGCGGGGGACATGGTTTGAACAGGAGCATTCCCGATTTTTGGTTAACTAATTGTACATTGTACCACAAGCATACTGCTTGTGGTGTTTTACCCTCAAGCTGGAAGCTTGAGTTACTATTATTCCCCTCCCCCCTGCTAATGACATTTTTACAAAAAATCGGGAATGCTCCCGACAAATGACAAATAAATTCAGAGCAGGGATTTTGTGATTTGGGCATTGGAATTTAACAGCAGGACATGGACTCATTATCCGTATAAACTCATGAGTTCAGGCTTCGTCGTGAGCTCAGCCGAACGGTTACAAACCTAAACCCGCAAACGAGTTGTGCTTCGGGAGTTTAATAGATTACGCTCAATAGTTGCCCTTTTCTATCTATCAACCGATAGAGGTATTGCTGTTTTTCCTTACTATCATAACCGACAAGTACCCTCTGCCGCTTCCTTTTAGTGACAAGAGATCGCAGGTTACAAAGGCATTTTTTTGTCCGATATACGAGGCAAAAAGGCCATTTCCGGTAAGTCCCATATCATCCAGCAAGAATAAAACTTCATCCAGTTTCTTTGCAACCTTCATCAAAACTACGGTGTCGAACAATTCCAAAACAGGCCTTAACGAGGCAACATCCTCCGGCACAGGTATTACGGCCAGCTTCTCATCGCCGGTCAGCAGGGGAAAGTTTCCGAAACAAGCCGCAGCGTTATAAGAGGTAATACCGGGAATTGTGTGAATAACCTCATTTGGCAGGAGTGCACCAAGATGACGCAACAGATAAATGTAAGTGCTGAATGTCATCGGATCCCCAAGCGTTAAATATACTACATCATGTCCTTTCAAAACTTCATCACGCACTTCTTCCGCCGATTTTTTCCATGCCGCATCAAGAATATTTTTCTCTTTTGTCATGGGATAAATCTGTGTCACAATTTTTTTCAGCCCTACATAATCCTCTACTATCTGTAACGCCAGACTTTCCTCTTTTGTATCGGATTTAGGCACAAAAATACAATCCGCATTGCGTATGGTATTTACTGCCTTGATTGTCAACAGTTCCGGATCTCCAGGGCCAAGCCCGATGCCATAAAAATTACCTGTCTTCATTTTTTTATAAATGCCATAACATAGTTAACGCCTTAACTGTGGGGCAGGTGATAACCTGTACGCACGAGTGATTTGTTAGCCCGTATATGCTTTAGAGAATTTACACTTTGGAAAATTAGAACAACCCCAAAATTTATTTCCTGCGTTTTTCCCATGCTGAGCTACCCGCATTACAAGTTCGCCTCCGCAGACTGGACAGAGATTTGCAGTTGTCCGTGGTTTATTGATTTCATCAGGGGAATAAGTTAGCTTTGTCTGAACACTCCTTATCAAATTAACAACCTGACTTCCTTCTACTAAATAAATAGGCTTATCTACTGCAAAGTTTTTAGCTTCTTGAGTAAATAAGCCAGAGGTAACTATAATAACACCTGCAGCATGTTTAGCGGTCATTACACCATACATTTCCCGAACAACACGAACATCTACTTTGTAACTTCTCCACTGTTTACACTGGACTAAAAACATATTGCCATCTTTTTTCAAAACTAAATCGATTCCACCATCAGGGCCAATGTCATAGTTTTCGACTACAGAGTAACCTTTGCGACGATAGGCTTCTGCTATCAACTCTTCAAACTGCTTCCATGACAAAGATTTAATTGAATCAATGTCTTTTTGTTTGTCCAGTAATTTCCTTTTTCTTGATGAATTAAAATATGAGATAGGAGCATGAACGAGAAAGATGATTGCTACAAAATATGCTATTGTCGGCGCTGCACCAGCAACGCCCTTGAGAACCCAGCTTTGAAAATTAATTGCCGGCACAATGAATTTAAGCACAAAAAAAGCAGTTGCCGAAAGAACTACGCTTATCCACCATGGAACTTGAGTTAGCAATTTTAATATAGATTCATTTCTTTTTGCCATTATAATTTTCTCGGGCTAACGACCAAGCTGCGCGGCTGTGAACCCCACCTAGCTGTTCGTAAAAATGATGCACTTGAAACTAACTCAACTGGTGGGGAAAAACACGGGGTTCACAGTACGCTCCAGCGCTGGGTTGGGCTTGTTCATGACATACCGAGCCATTCTTTTAAGGCTACCTCTATTTTCTGACTATCTGCATGACTCAGTTTGCCAAGTCTTTTGATGATTAAGGATTGATGCACTGTATATATTCCACGTTTAACTGCTGTTACAACATTGAGTCCTGCTAATGTCCAATCGGTGAGCACAAATTCTCCTTTTAAAAGAGAAGTCGTCTTACTGGTTAGAGGAACAACCAGTAAATCATGTGAAACATGGGGAGCATTGACGACAACCGCAGGACGTACTTTTTGCACCGATACACCCGAAAATGGATATTGCACTAAAACAACGTCATTTTTGGAGTAATTCGGCATAAATATCATCCTCTGGGTTATTCCACACCTTGTCGAGAGAGTTTTGACTCACTTCTGTCCAGAATTGTGTTTCTTCATTTTGGAGTACAGTTACTAATACATGTGTTCCCTCACACAAAACCGTTGGCTCCAATAACTTGATCTTTCCTTCATGCACAATGCCTTCTAAAGTATTGAACATCTTTCCTCCAAGATTAAGAAAATCCAATATCCAATCTAATTTTTTTCGTTGTATAGTTCATAAAAAAACTGTTTCATACGATCCGCTTCTTCGCGTGTAAGCCGATCAAAAGAACAAAGCCGATCTCTACTCCAGAAAAATATTTGCTCGTCAGGGTTTTATTTTACTTTAATTAAATTCTATAGCTTCTTTTAGGGTAACTCTAAGACTTTCAATTAATTCTTCATGGGTATGTTCCTGGCAGTTTATCCCTGGTATTTCCCCTACCCATCCAATCCACCAATCGCCTTCTTGCTTTATAACAGCGGTAAATTCTGTGTTCATAATTTACCCCCCCCTTCAAATAAGTAACTATAACTAAAATCCACTAATTCGAGTATCTATTTTATTGCCATAATAATCTGTGAATATTTGCTCAACTACCTGTTTTTTTAATAATTACTACAGAAGCCCCATTTGTGCTAAGATTCATTGCGGATTGTATCGTTTTTTCATGAATTGTCTCATTGGAGAGGGAAAGATTCTCGCAAATAAACATCCGCCTTTTCAGAATTCCCGCATCCATCAGCTTGCACGCAATCCTTGCAGGCGTATTCACTTTATCCGTTAAAACTGCTACCTTATCGTAATCTTTCACTTTTTTAATAAGTTCTTTATATCCTGAACTTCTTCCATGTACACTCACAAATGCCGCATCTTCCCAGCTCTCGCCAATGGCGGCAAACGCCAATTGTATACTGCTCAACCCTGGAATAATAATACAGGAACCACGTCCGAATTTTTTTACAATCATTTTCGTGTAACTAAAAAAACAGGGGTCGCCGCTTACGAGGACAACCACTTGCCTGGTAAAACTCCAATGCGCTATTTTTTTCAACAAAAGTTTATAGTTTTTTTCAATAATAATTCTTTTAGCACCGGTATCGGGAAAGAGTTTTAGCAACCGCCTGCTGCCAACAAGAATATCCGCCTTTTTAATATTATATAACGCCTTTGGGGTAATATATGATTTTAGCCCTGGTCCGCAACCGACTATAATAACGCTATTTCTCAGTTCTTCCGCCATTTTTCCGCGCTCTCCGATCTTCCCACCACAGAACCCCTCATATCAAACAATACTACACCCGCAGATACCTTGCGATGCAAATATACACGCACCTTCTCTTCAATTTTATCAGCAACACTATCCATTACATATAATGCGTTATTTTGACTCAATAATTCCAGGATCCCTTCTACGGTAGCAGCTTCTTTAAGTTTATCAAGCATCTGCTGCGTGCGGCATACAGATTTTACATGGTCAATTAAAATATCGTTTGCCGGACGTGAAACGGAGCTGTGCGTATTAAAATCATCTCTGAGCAACTTGGCGAGTTTGCCGGGGTGTCCGGCAAGCATTACACGTTCAAAGCCTCTGTCTTTTACCGCATTCAGCATAAAACCAACATGATTACTCATTTGAACAATCTGATCATTTGCAATGCAGAAATAACCCGACACTGCACGTTCACCCAGATTCCCCGGAACTAACACAACTTCTTTATACCCTAACCCTTTTGCAATATCAAGCCCACACAAAAGGGATGTTTTTAGTGCTTCGTCTGACATGGGACGCACAATGCCTGTAGTCCCGAGAATAGAAATACCCCCTACAATGCCTAGTTTAGGATTAAAGGTCTTTTCCGCGAGTCTTTCACCATCAGGAACAGAAATAATTACCTTTGCCCCACTATGGCGTCCAATCACTTCACGTACTGCATCCTCAATCATGCGTCCAGGCACGGGATTTATTGCCGCCTGCCCTACAGGAGACTGTAATCCCGGCTTAGTTACACGGCCAACACCAACTCCGCCGTCAATTTCTATTGTTAGGGCACAACTTCGCTCTACCCGTGCATGTACAAAACAGCCATTCGTTACGTCAGGGTCGTCTCCCGCGTCCTTTTGAACAGCACATTCCGCTGATATTGAAGATACTTGTTTATGATAAATTTTAAGTTTGAGTTTTGTACCCGCCGGCGTGTCAATCTCAATCTCATCAGGGATATTTCCCTTCCACAGCCCTATAGCCGCTGCCTTAGCAGCCGCCGTAGCACAACTTCCCGTAGTATAACCAGATTTCATATCCTACCCCGGAAAACGAATAATTAGTACCTTATCAGCAATTTCTTCGCACACTTCCATTCGTCAGTGCGTGCTTTTTGGTAAAATATCTAATGGTGAAATCCGAATCAATGTTAATATGCTATATTAAATTTTTCGGGAAATGGATACTTTTGGCTATATGATTTACCGTGCCTTCTTCGCCAATTCAATGACAGCGTTAATGATAGCCACCGCCACTGCGCTCCCGCCTTTACGGTTATCATTGGTAATATAAGGTATGGATATCTGTTTTAATGCCGCCTTTGCTTCAACCGCGCCTACAAATCCTACAGGGATACCAATTACCAGCGCCGGTTTCGCCTTGTCCTTTTTTATTAAATCAATAAGTTCAAACAAGGCGGTTGGCGCGTTGCCGATTACCACAACACCCCCCTGCATTTCATCAAGTGAAAACTGCATGGCAATCATCGCACGGGTTTTTCCCGATCGTTTTGCCTCATCAGCAACCAAGTTATCGTCAATCTTACAGACCAGTTTTCCTCCAAAATTTTCAACAGGTTTTTTACTGATCCCCGCTTTCACCATATTTACATCGGTAATGATGTTTTTCCCATCCTTTATGGCTTTTACTCCAGCTTCAACCGCATTGGAAGAAAATAGTAAATTGTACGCATATTCCGTATCGCCTGTAGCATGAATTGCGCGTTGTATTACAGGTCTCTGTAATTCAGGTATATTCGCGAGATTAACGAGTTTATCGATGATCTCAAAACTTTCATCGATAATTAATTGCGGCTGTTCCAACCGGCCTTTTTCACCGAATTGTCTCTCTACCAGTTTTTCATGAATACGGTCTGCCGCAATTAATGCAATTCGTTCATCCGCTCCGATATTATTGGTATAGATAAATTCCATCTTCGGATATTTCGCTCTCTCCTTTTCCAGCATTTCGGGAATGTCTTTAAATACATGATTCCCCTTAAAAAGAAGCAGCGGAGCTACTACAATCCGCCCCATTCCGTTTGCCACTGTTTTTTCAACCACCTCATCCAATCCAGGTTTTGCCAGTTGCAAAAATGCCGGTTCAACCATGTCCCAACGATTCATTGCACGAAGCATATCCGCTATTTTCAACAAGCCTTCATTGCCACTACTTATTTTACTACCATGAGAAATGAGTATAACACCTGTTTTCATTATCAATAACCTTCTTTAAAAACCTTGTTGGCATAGCCAGAACCGAACAAGCGCGAGATAAAAAATACGAAATTCGAAGTACGAAATACGAAATAAATTCTGGAGTCCTCCCCCTTACCAGCTCCAAATGGGGAGAATGTCCCCCGCTGGCGGAGGTGCAGGGGGTGGATTCGTATTTAGCATTTCTGATTTTACTATTAAATATTTTGCCAAAAAGCGCAATGAAATTACTGATAAGGTACTAAACGTTAAATCACGCGGCTTCATACTTCGAATACCTGTTCAGATGCGCGGCAATGTACGAAATGATATCTTCCGCGCTTTTACTCCTTACTATATAAGGGCGTAATTCTGTAGCTTTTGGCAGACCCACAATATACTTCACCGCATGTTTTCGAAAAAGTACTACCCCAATAGCATGGCCGTAATATTCTTTCATACAATCCAAGTGATACCGGATCATTTCAATTTTCTCGCTACCCGAAATATTTTCTCTGTCTTTATATCGGAAAATCCATGGATGCCCGATTGCCGCCCTTCCAATCATTACCCCGTCACATGCCGTACGTTTTTTTATTTCTGCTATGTCTGCAACAGACCGCACGTCTCCATTCGCAATTACTGGAATTTTTACCGACTGTTTTACTTCAGCAATCGCATCCCAATCGGCGGCGCCTGAAAAATACTGAGACCTTGTACGGCCATGTACCGCAATGAGAGACGCTCCGTTTTCTTCCAGTATTCTGGCCACTTCAATATAATTTCGTGTTTTGTGATCCCACCCAAGACGAATTTTTCCAGTCACAGGTACTGATAAAGACCCGGTAAGATTATTAAACATTTTTGAGATCTTTGATGGATGTTTAAGCATCCCAGCCCCAGCACCCTTTCCGGCAATATCCGATACCGAACATCCCATATTGATATCAATAATATCAGGCCCCAATTGCTCTATTTTCTTACAGGCCTCTGTAATCTGGCATTCATCATTGCCAACCACCTGGAAGGTAACAGGCCGTTCTTCCTCTTTAAAATCAAGCAATTTAAACGTCTTTTTATTATTCCACACTATGCCAGACACGGAAACGACTTCCGTATAGCTCATAGACATGCCGAACCTGCGGCATATAAGCCTGTACGGCATATCAGAAAAACCGGCCATAGGCGCCAATATCAACTCGCCATATACGGGAATATTTCGTATGTAAAAACTCGGATTCATATTACAAAAAAACTGTAGCACTTTAGTTCTATGAAAAATAATAGGGATTGTACCCATATTTCAATAACTTTCCAAATAATTTAAATGTTTTATTTTGACTTATATTTTGCTATATTTCGTTAGCATTTAGTTACAAGCCGGACACGGACAAACAAGTTTATCCGTGCCAACCTGTTTTTAATCTGTGTAATCGTTCGACTGAGCTCACGACGAAGTCTGTGAAATCTGTGGTTCCTTTAAATTATCATAATCTATGGTCTCTCAATCTGAATTACTTACCAAAAAAAGCGAACACATCCAGCGTATGTTTGGCTCCATCGCCGGTGTTTATGATCTTTTGAATACGATATTAAGTTTTAATTTCGACAAGAGTTGGCGGAAGTTTGCCGTTAGAGTCAGCAACGTTACGCCGGACGCACAAATTTTGGATGTATGCACCGGAACCGGCGACCTTGCAATCGAATATTCTTTAAAACTGAATGACCGCGGCAAGGTGACAGGAAGCGATTTTTGCCGAGAAATGCTTGAGATAGCAAACAGAAAATTAAAAAAGAAACATGTATCAGATAAAATAAATATCTTATGTGCGGACACCCTCCACCTTCCTTTCCATGACAACTACTTCCAGGTATCCTCCGTGGCATTCGGGATAAGAAACGTTTCCGATTTAAAAGCGGGAATCAGTGAAATGGCAAGGATAACCGCTCCGGGCGGGCGGGTAGTCATCCTTGAATTTTCACAACCAACAAACACCTTTTTCCGGGAAATGTATTATCTTTATTTCAAAAAGATACTCCCTTTTATTGGTAAAATCATCTCAAAAAGCACGTGCAACGCCTATGCTTATTTACCATCGTCTGTGCTGAATTTTCCGGACAGATACGGACTAAAGGTACAGATGGAAGCATGCGGCCTTGTTGACGTGAAAATCTATGCCAGGACATTGGGGATTGTGACTATCCATGTGGGGAAAAAACCCTGATAACACTACAGCGACATTTTTATTTCACATGTAGGGTAGGCACTGCCTGTCGGAAATTGGGCTGTTACGAAGTACGATTTACGAGGTACGATTTAAAATCGTAAATCCAACAAGGCTGTTTTCATTTTATGAATCAATGCGCTTGACACATCATTAAAGATTATGTAATATCTCTACTTGTAATTTGCCGTATGAGTGATTAAGACGTTTTAGCTAAAGACAGTGTATTCCTGCCACTGTCTTTTCATTTCCTCAAAATACCCATCCAACGCACTGGGGAATAGTGTAACGGTAGCACAAGTGACTCTGGATCACTTTGTCGGGGTTCGAATCCCTGTTCCCCAGCCAATATTCACAATGACTTATGACTTGAATGGTATCTGTTAATTAATGGCAAAATAACTACCCCGGTGGGTTCGGGTTTGCAACCGGTTCGGCTGAGCTCACAACGAAGCCTGAACCCATGAGTTTATGCGGATAATGGGGACATGTACTGCGGTAAAATTACAATGCGCAAATCACAAAATTTCCGTTTGGAATTTGGAATTTATTTGCCTGTTGTTTTGCCAATAGAAGGCTGGATTGAAAGTATAAAACGTGGGGTTCTGGTTACAAATTTGGAACCATAGTTTTAATGTACGCTTACAACCCTCATCAACATAATAAGCTATGCTCACTGATGAACAACATCCCTGAGAGAGAGTGCTAAATTCGTGCTGGATTCATGATAGCTTTTTTCCAACAACCCAATAGCCTTTGTAAGATGTACCGGAGTAATATGAGCATAACGCATCGTCATCGTTGTGTTCTTGTATCCCATTAGTTCAGCAATGGTGTATATACCAACTCCTGCCTGCCTGTTCCATGACGCAAAACAATGTCTCAGGTCATGAAATCTGAAATCATCTATTCCGGCACATTCCAAGCTCTTTTTAAATACCTTGTACACATTTTTTGGATTGTACGGCATACCATTTTAATTTATAGGAAATGTGTTATTTTATAAATAACGTAATTATGAATTATAAGGTCTTGGGATTAATATATATTCACGTTATAACGCTGCTGTTGAGCCGTGAAACCCACAGCGGGCACATTGTAAACAAAACTACAAAATTTCTGAGGAAGATCCGAACTCTCATCTGTTGCCAAAACGGGTTTCATCGATTCCAACAGCCTGTTAGCAGTGATGCCTGACCCTGACCTACGAACTTTATTATAACAAACTCATTTACTTTCATTCGCTTCTATTAATCTGGCAACTTTATAACTACACTTTCGACACTCGCCGCGAAGGATTAAATCACCACTTTCAATGGTTCCTTTAAAATTTATGACGGTGGTAACCTCTGAACAATTACTGCACCATACATTCTCAAGCAATTCCTCCCTTATATTTTCCGGAATAGAATCCCAAAACTTCTTTGCCGGTTCTGTAAACTGACTTTCCGTATTATCTGCTTCCTTAAACTCAACCGGATTGAAGGTGTTAAAATATTCCGCCGCTACTTTTAATAGTCTTTGATCAGCGGCTATAAAATAAGAGACACGATAAAATTGGTTACCAGTAAGGGCAGTTGCTAATTGGAGCGCATCTAAGGTTCGGAAATTTTTGGCCGGAGCAATGTTATCCAGTAAGGAAATCGCAAACTTCTTTACCTCTGATGTTGTTTCCAGAACGTTTATCATTGTAAGATCATTTTCAAACTCTTTAAAAGCTTGCTGAACTGTTGATAAATCAATTTCCTTCATTCTTACTCGCTTCAGAAATGCAGAATGGAATTCTATTCTCGACAGTTCAGAAATTGTAATCACCAGGTCATCTTCATTTTGCTTAAGGAAATCGGTTAATTGTTCACTCCCATCTTCTTTATGATATAGCTTCACAAGAGCGCTGGCATCAATAAACAGATTCATCTGACTTTTCTCTCTCCAATTACGTCATCAGAAAGATTTCCTTTTATAGATTTTGTAAGCTGTTGAACTTTCTCAAAAGACATCCTTTCTAACTTGACCTTTGGAATAACTATCACTTTTACATCCAAATCACCACTAAAAGGGATATTGCTTAACTCCAAATGCCCTTTGATAATTCTGGTATCTGTAACAAACCGGTTCATATGATAATCCTTCCATAATAAATTTAGTAATCACTCTATTTGCCCTAATATAAGTCAAAATCACCCCTGATTAAATAAAAAAATCATTTGCCAGTTCTGTTGAAGATTCAGAAAAAATTAATGTGTGGGATGTTAGAAAAACTTTCCACTACCAACATAAAAGTTCAGCGACTGGTACGGCTTTTTGTGCCAGTCCGTTGTAGTGATTTGTTTGGCATTTTTTTAATTTTTATAGAATCTAAGTATAAAGTGTCTGGGCATATGTCCTGCTCATGCGGCCATACTACAACTTCATTCGCCGCCCTTACCTGTTTAAAATAAATTTTGTTTTTCAACTCAGTAAATACCCCGAAATTAAGCAAAGGGCTGCAATCATACACCCCAACTTCCCCATTGGAACATGAAAAGCTTATTGCGACAAAACAGAAGCCATGCTTTTGTCCAAAGTGCAAGAGTACCCATGTCAATTTCACCCTTCATGAATGCAGATACAGGAGATTGCCGAGATATTATAAGAGGAAAAGTCAGCGCAGGAGCAAGCTCTATAATCGGGGAGCGTTTAAGGAATTAGTAAATAGATATGGACTAATAGACCCGACAAAATATGTTCCTGCCAGACAACCTGTGAAAGCATAAGAAGAAGACTGTCGGAAAGCCGTGTGCGGGAAAATCGCATGCACGGTTTGAAGAGGGGGCAGACTTCGTCGTGAGCTCGGTCGAACGATGATAAGTATATGGCGGAGATATGGTGGCACTGGCGGGAAACCAGCCAGCAAACAGAGAAAACAAACTTCTGCCTAAGTTCTCGTCGTCTGTTTCTACTCTACTGGTTCCTCTTTCGTATTTCGCGCTTCATATTGTTGTATGTTTTATGCTTTGTCATTCGGATTTGTTTCGTATTTCGTACTTCGAATTTCGTATTTTTTATTTAGTGCTTGTTTGGTTCCAGCTTGTCCACCAAGGGGCATATTGCACTACCCACCCCTGCTCCCGAGAAAAGCGACAAAGCTTCTAAAATATACCTCGTCAAAATGGCCCTTCATATGCTCTTTCATCATTTGTAACGCAGGGAATGGTTTTCTCGCATCCGAATACGGCCTTTTGGTTGTTAACGCATCGTAAACATCTATTATCATTGCAATTTTTCCATAATCATGGATCTCGCCACCCCTCAAACCCATTGGATAACCCTGTCCATTAAGCTTTTCATGATGCTGCAAAATAGGAAAGAACGATTCTTCCCGAAGACCACCCAAACCCTTTAATATTTCATGTCCAAATTCCACATGTTTCTTTATCTCAATGTACTCAACCTCGCTCAGTTTTCCATTTTTGTTCAGTATATCAAGGTTAATCCGTGTCTTTCCTATATCATGAAGCAACAATCCTGTGCCAAAATCATTCATTTCTTTCTCATTAAGCCTTAAATATTTTGCAAATAAAAGACCAAGTACAGAGACGTCAACGCAATGAGTATAGGTATAATAATCATACGATACCATGTTTAACATGGTTGAAGTGGCGTCTTTGTTGTTCAGCACATATTCTACTGTGCCTGATACCCAGTTTTTTGACCTTTCAACATTATCTCCGGCACGCGGGTCGTTAAATATGTCAAACATAATGGATTTTGCCACATTATAAACCATTTCCGATTTAGTTTTCGTGTCAAGAGAAGGGTCATGAATTATCAGTTTTAAATGGGACTCCCTATGCCTCAAATATAACGTCTCTTCACATTGTTTTATAAAAAGATAGTTTATCTGATTATACTGAAGTTCTTTTATATTATGCTCATAAAGGGCGCTCTCACTGTTGCAATACAGTACGTAACGGATACCTTCGTCTGTGTGAGTTTTTATGTAAAGATTGCATCCGGCACAGGTATTAGGCTGTATTGTGTTTAAAGCTACCGGAATATATTCATTTGTCATAATAATCATTACCTCATGGTTGCTATACTTTCGTCATTTATAACTATTGAATTGTCTGTCAACAATTGTTCCGCATCCAATAGAATTAAATGGTTATTCGTAATTCCTTTATGTATTTTCGGACAAATTCCGTCATCGTCAGTGGCGCCGGTGTTATCTTGTGAGAAGGAATGGAGGTTAGGCGCTGTAAATAAATTAACGTCTCACTTTGAAGCCTTGATTGCATGTTTCCAGAGCATGAAATTGATCTACTTGATACCTTTATTTATTTACAGTGCCTTATTCCCGCAATTGAATCGACAACAATGCCAAACTCCATGGTTTCATTATGAATAATTATTACTTCGTTTAAATGGGAGATACCCTTTCCCTTTGGAATGTTAAATAATGCCTTTATGTCAATAACAGAAAATATCTGTCCTCGGACATTAATAATTCCCACTACATATTCAGGCACTCCAGGGATTGTTGTAATTCCTTTCAGTAAATACACTTCACAAACACAGTCTGCCGGGATGCCATATCTGTCCTGATCAATAAGAAATTCAACTATGGATACATAGTGTATTTCCCTCTGCCGGATTTCCGGCTCCCGCGCGAGTATTTTCGCCCTTTCTTTAAGAATTGTCTCTCGATCGTTCATTGTTTTAGTCATTGGTCAATTGTAGGGGCACAGTGCTCTGTGTTCCTACTATTTTTTTAATCTGTGAACTGTGGTTCCTTTTCTTTTAAGCGCAATCTCTTTCTTATATTTATTATCGGCAGTATCTTTCCCTGCACATTAATCACCTCTGAAATAATCTCAGGGACAGCAGGCAACGGGGTAATTGCAACAGCACGAATGATCCGCTCCAACGCTGTATGCCTTACCGCAAATCGCTGTTTTTCAATCGCAAAAACGACAAGATATTCACTATCCATTATTACCGTAACCTTATCTCTAAATAATAATTATGACGATCTTTACACCAAAAGGAGTTGTGGAGAAAAAGTATAACAATATTGTTGCCATTTTAATAAGTAATTTTTTCAAATAACAAAAATGAGAAAACAATGTATATTTATGCAGTTTATGTTTACAATGAAGATCAGACGAGATTTTTTACTACAATCATTATGGGAGGTTAATAAATGAAATTTACCCGCATTACTATTAATCCAAACCAGATGGGCGGCATTCCTTGTATTCGGGGGCTTCGTATACCTGTTGCAACAATTGTTGGTATGGTTGCTGATGGTATGTCTGAAGAAGAAATATTAAAGGCTTTTTCCAGACCTGGAACATGAGGATATTAAGGAATCATTGCGGTATGCCTCTGAAGCAGTGAGAGAGGGGAGCATTCCTGATTTTTTGTAACAGTTTAGATTTTTGGAAAACAAAAATGCTCGTTCCCAAGCTCCGGCTTGGGAACGTAATTGCGTTGGAAGCTCTAGCTTCCATTTAGCCGGCAAGCGAAGCTTCGTGTATTATTCGATTCAAAAGATGTTTCTAAATATCTTGGGTAACATACTGAAAAGCCTCCAAGCTGACATCATGGGTTCATTCCCTTTTCCATTCGAAGCTGGAGCTTCTCAAACAATCCCGTTCCCAAGCCGGAGCTTGGGAACGAGCGGTTTTTTTCATAGGACTAAAGTATTACAATTCTTTGTAAAAAAACAAAATGTGTGAAGATATACAAAAAATCGGGAATGCACCCGTGAGAGAGCGCGAAATTCCTTTGGTACTAACAAAATGAATTTTCTGATCGAAAATGCCCTTTCGCCTTTACTTGCCGATGGACTCCGCAATGCAGGGTATGATACTATCCATTGTACGTGAATATGGATTATCATTTGCCGATGACGTTACTATCCTTCGGCGAGCTACTAAAGAAAATCGAATACTCGTTTCAGCTGATACTGACTACCGTATTCATATTCGACAACTACCAATTACTGAAAATGAAAACAAATAAACCAAACCATCTTATACATGAGAAAAGCCCTTACCTGCAACAACATGCTTACAATCCTGTGGATTGGTATCCATGGGGCAAAGAAGCCTTTGAAAAGGCGAAAGCGGAAAGTAAAGTAATTTTTCTTTCTATTGGATATTCTACCTGCCACTGGTGTCACGTAATGGAGACCGAATCTTTTGAGGACGAAGAGGTAGCCAAAATATTAAACGAATATTACGTTGCAATAAAGGTGGATAGAGAAGAACGCCCCGATATTGATAACGTTTATATGACCGTTTGCCAGGCGATGACCGGTAGCGGCGGCTGGCCTCTCACGCTCTTTCTTACCTCTGAGGGGAAACCTTTTTACGCGGGCACATATTTCCCAAAAACCGAACGTTTAGGCAATCCGGGTTTAATCGCTCTACTGACGCAAATTGCCAATTTATGGAATACAAACAAGGAAAGCATCATTGCTTCCAGCTTGCAGGTAACAAAGCTCATAGATACCGAAACAGCTTCAAAAGGCGAAGAAAAACCCGACGTCCGGACACTAAAAACAGCCTATGAACAATTGAGTGACCGTTTTGATTCTCTGTACGGCGGTTTCGGAACATCACCAAAATTCCCCACACCACATAATTTCACATTTCTCCTCAGGTGGTGGAAACGCAGCAACAACGCATTCGCCCTGGAAATGGTTGAGAAGTCTCTTGAATTAATGGCAAGAGGCGGCATCCATGACCATTTAGGCGGCGGGTTTCACAGGTATTCCACCGATGAATACTGGTTAACGCCTCATTTCGAAAAAATGCTGTATGACCAGGCATTACTTGCCATTTCGTATATCGAAACCTATCAGGCGACCAAAAAAGATCTTTATTCAGCAATAGCAAAGGATATTTTTGATTATGTATTACGCGACATGACGTCGCCCGAAGGCGGTTTTTATTCCGCAGAAGATGCCGACAGCGAGGGCATTGAGGGGAAATTTTACGTATGGAAACCGGAAGAAATCAAAGAAGCCCTCGGGGAAAAGGATGGAAACATCTTTTGTGATTTTTATGACGTGTCGGACATTGGCAATTTTGAAGATAAAAATATATTGCACGCAGACAAACCACTGCATATTGCAGCTAAACTGGAAAATATGTCGCCGGATGCCCTTGAAAAACGGCTTGCCAATAGCCGCAAAAAACTACTTTCAATACGGGAAAAACGTATTAAGCCCCATAAAGACACGAAGATTATCACCTCATGGAATGGTCTTATGATTTCCGCCTTATCCAGGGGCGCACAGGCTATGGATGAACCAAAATACACAAACGTCGCAATGTGCGCCGCCGACTTTATACTGAATACGCTATTGCAGGAAAACAAGATATTACTCCGGCGTTATTGCCAGGGAGAATCCGCAATAGCGGGGTTTCTTGACGATTACGCATTTTTCGTGAACGGGTTAATCGACCTTTATGAAGCGACTTTTCAGGAAAAATATCTTCAGGCAGCTTTACAGATTAATGAAGAAATGATCAAAAACTTTTTAGATGAAAATGAAGGCGGGTTTTTCTTAAGCGGCAAGTCAAACGAAAAACTCTTCACACAAACTAAAGATATTTATGATGGCGCTACTCCCTCGGGAAATTCTATCGCATTGCTCAATCTATTGCGATTAGGAAGGATTACCGGAAACCCTTCTTATGAAGCGTTAGCGGATAATCTTATAAAGACATTTTCCGGCACCATCCTCCAGTATCCTTCCGGATATACACAATTCATGTGCGCCCTTGACTTTGCATTAGGTCCCACAAAAGAAATTATCGTTGCGGGAGAACGTGAAGGGAATGATACAAAAGATATTCTCAGGGAAATAAGAAGCCGTTTTTTACCAAACAAAGTATTGCTTCTTCACCCCTCAAACGGCATATTTATTGAGGAAATAGCACCTTATACAAAAGAACTAATTCCCATAGAAGGCCGGTCAACCGTCTATATGTGCGAGAATTATTCCTGTAAAAAACCCGTATCCGATAAAAACGCAGTCATACAACTTTTGGAATAA
The DNA here is from genome assembly GCF_900232105.1 of Candidatus Kuenenia stuttgartiensis. Lineage (NCBI taxonomy): Bacteria > Pseudomonadati > Planctomycetota > Candidatus Brocadiia > Candidatus Brocadiales > Candidatus Brocadiaceae > Candidatus Kuenenia > Candidatus Kuenenia stuttgartensis. Next base: position 3,793,729 of record NZ_LT934425.1, on the reverse strand, counting down.
CAACAGAATTTGTAACACTTTGTAACAGTTTAGATTTTTGAAAAATTCATGGGATAGAAAAAATACCATGTAGCCCCGTTAGGGGCGGTCTGTTTGTAGCGCAATAAAATTCAATAGGATAAATAGCTCCATAGGAGCGGCCTGTCCGTATTCAGGCAAACCTGTTTAATATGGATTTACAAGAGACAGGTCGCTCCTAATTGTAGAGACAGGTTTCAAACCTGTCTCTACGATCTGTTATAATATCCTATTTTGCTACAAACAGGCTGCTCCTACGGAGCTTATAGGTAATACGTTTTTCAAAAGACTGAAATGTTACCATAAATTAATAAGCTTTTTACAAAAAATCGGGAATGCACCCCTTATCGTAACATACTTGCCATGCCAGCTCTGCTCTTTTGTATCGATTACGTCAATGCCTCGCTCTCTTAAAAAAGGAAGTACCTTTGGGGAAATATTTTCATCTGTGAGAATCCTTATTTCACAGAATTTCATTGGTTAGTTTCCAACTCCAGGTAAATTTCATTTTTACAAGACCGGGCTGCATAGCATAAGCAGGCGTGAATATCCTCAACGGTTAAATGGGGATAATCCTTCAATATTTCTTCTTCGGACACATCGGATGCTAATATATAACTGCGCATAATTAAACAGACATCATTTCTTCGTAAGCCATATTTCACGGTGCTTGCATGGAAATGAATATTGACAACGAAATAAAAAAGGGTTACATTATGGCCTCTTGTGCGTATAAATAATAATACATTACAAAACGGAGGCCTTATGCAAGCCTTGAAAGCAAAGGGGAATCGGCAAACGATTAAGAAGTTAGTCGCGTTGAAAAAATCAGCTCAGGAAGATTCTGCGTATCGAATGGCAACGCGATTGCATGCGGTTATTCTTAACCTGGAAGGCCGCCCACCCGGAGACGTTGCGGAGATTTTAAAAGTAAACCGCACCAATGTTCCAGCATGGATTCGCGCGTGGAATCAATACGGAATTGACGGCTTATTACAGGGACACCGCTGCGGGCGACCAGCCGGACTAAGTCTGGATGAAAAAGAAAGACTCCTTGATATTATTGAGAGCGGCCCCATCGCTTATGGCTATGATACTGGGGTGTGGACATCCGTAATCATTGCAAAGACAATCGAAAATGAGTTTGGCCTCGAATATCATCCGGGACATGTGCGGAAGCTCTTGAAGCAGATTGGAATTTCTTTCCAGCGCCCAACCTATCGATTAGTAAAGGCCGATCCTGTCGCTCGTAACAAGTGGACCCGGTACACTTACCCCACATTAAAAAAAAGCCGCTGAAGAAAAAGCGCTGATTGTTTTTGAAGACGAAGCGTCGTTCCGCCAAAGTCCCACACTCCATGCCACGTGGGCGCCACGACATGTTCAGCCAGAAGTTTTGTCCGGTGGGCAACGCAATACCCAGAAAATATTCGGGGCGGTTGCTGTGCTTACCGGACAATCTTTATTCCGCCGCAGGGAAGCCCAATTCAATCATGAAACCTACGTTGAGTTCCTGGAGGATATGACAAAGTTTTTTTTCAGGCGAGGCCACCGCATTTACTTTATCCAGGATAATGCGTCATACCACAAGCATCCCACCACGTACGAATGGTTCTCTAAAAACCGGAAATACACGGAAGTGTTTAATTTGCCACCTTATTCTCCAGACTTTAACGCGCAGGAAAAGCTCTGGAAATATACACGCAAACAAGCAACTCATAATCGGTATCATGAAACAGAAACCGACCTCTGCGCCGCACTAACTCACACTTTCGATACCATGCAAAATAATCCAGAGTTGATCATCCCTTTAGTGGCGCAGTTCTGCAGTCCATAATGTCTGTTTAATATTGCGCAGTTATATAGATCAAGGATAAACTCTACCGTAATCCTTGTTCCTTTAATGATTGGCTTTCCACCAAGTATCTTTGGATTTACTGTGATTCTTCCATAGTTTCTCTTCTGACTACTTAAACAAGCGTTTTACCTATAAAAACCAGAACAAACAAGGCAACTGTCTCAATGACCCCGAGGGCCATAAGATAGTTACCGAATCCCTGCCCTGTCTCCGCCAGTGCGTCGGATGCCCCTGCACCTGCACGCCCCTGCATCCATGCAGAAAGCCCCATTGCAAAACCTCCCAGAAACCCAGCCCCCAGCAAGACTGGAAATGCCGCACCTGTGACAGCGGCCTTCATTATATTTCCCATCAAAATCATGCCGTAAATAGTCTGGGATAATGGCGCCCCCACAAATGCAACCAGCATAAACGGAGCAGACTTATTCTGGGCATAGCACTTTTTCCATCCACCGATAGCTGCTGCCCCTGCCGCTCCCGTCCCAAGGCATGACCCTATCGCCGCCATAACAAGCGCCACCATCGCACCCAATCTACCAATAGAAATAACTGTATTCGAATCCATTGCCATAAGCACTCCTTTCTTGTCTGTTTATAAAAGCTCCATGATTTTATCTTCTTTGTTTTCTTGAAAACGGGGTATAGGGAATACCTTTCCATTGCACTCCCACATGGCCGGAAAATTCTAACGTATTCAACCGCACGCCATGCACCAGGATGCCCAGCGCCATAAGTGCAACATTAAGCCCGTGTCCCAGGAAAAGAATCAATGCCGCGATGAATCCTGCAAAAACGCTGCTGATTCCCTTTCCCAATGCCATTTCGTTAAAACTCATTGCTACGGCGAGCGAAGCGCTGCCAACGGCAAAAAGACGGATGTAAGAGATAACATCAACGAAGTTACTGATTACATTAAGAGGAAACATCATAAGGTCAGGCCAGTCTTTTTTTATTTTTTTTGGAGAAGTGGTAAAGAGAACCACGCAACCTAATGAGGCAAACAGCAAATAGTAACCCCACGCGGGAAACGCTGTATCAAGGATCATTGTGCGTGCAGTGATATACATCAACCATGTCATACCTATCCATCCAATCTGTGCAATAGCCCTCGGACTATTCATTATTCTCATTGCATTCCATGCATGCGCAACTGTCAGGTGGATAGCTCCAATCATAAAACAGAGGTGCATTATATTCTTTTCATTATTAAGCCACTCTATATGCAACATTTTTAATGAGGCGGGAATATTGCTTGCGCCAAAATAATTTCCCGTCAGAATCCCCCATACTATCGTGCATACGCTGAGAATACCCAACAGGAAAAACGGGGCAGGCGGCGCTTTAGAAAAAATCCTTCTTGCTACAATGGTTATAACCAGAAAAAGGGCGCCGTATCCGGCGTCGCCTATCAATAGCGCGGAAAATACACTGATAAAGATCAGAAAGACGCCGCTTATATCCTTTTCCCTATAACCTGGCAGTATATTAATCATGTCGAATATTGTCCTGACAGGCTCCACCCACTTTGGATTCCGTATAAGGGTAGGCACGTCATCCTCCGCTGACGGATCGGCAATAACGGAACCACAGCCTTGCAGCGCAGGAGCTTTCAGGATTTCCGCCACCTTGTCTGCGGGACAAAACCCCTGAAGATAGACAATATCTTCCGCGCTTCCCATGCCTGCCTTTACTTCCAAAAGGTGTATCTTTTCTTTCGTCATCAGAAGAGCTTCGTTCATTACATGCCATTCGCCTCCCAATCGCTCAAATTCCCTGGTAATTGATTTCAACTCTTCTTCGGCGTTAATAAGAGCCGCCTCTACTTCTGCCAGAGATTTCCCGGTGACATGAAATTCTTCATAATCGCACCGGAAATCACCATCTCCGGCAATTACAAAATAAACAAAATTCTTATCTTTATTAACAATGAATAAGAATGTATCCTCTGGCGCTATAACAGGCTGGTGAGAGGGGGAACGAAAAAGACGAATGTTTATTCCCTCTTTTGTCAGTGAAGCAACAAGCGCAGGGTCAAAATTCCCATAGGGCTGCACCCGTTGTTTTTCGTAGTTCAATTTTTCACATACCTCTTCCTGTTCTTTACGGCGTTGAACAAGTTTCTCAACTTTTTCAAGCGTACTTTGTGCCGCATCGCCGGACGGTCTATCCTCTGTATTCAAAGGTATCATGCCGATCGCCCTCTGCAGCCTCCCGTAATATTCCTTTTCCTTTTTCAGTTCACGACAAACAGGCTGTTTCATATGAGTGACGTGCAATACACCCAATTCATATAATGCATTCAGCACCATTTCCTGGTCATCCTTCAGGCATAAGAGTGTAATCTTCTTCATTGGTGTTATCATGCACCCGTCCTTACATTCTGAAATTTGCGTTTCGCCATTTTTGCCCTAACCACGGCCGCTGTTTGTTCGTCCGCAAGATAAATTCTGATTTTTCTTATATTTTCTATACATTCAGGGATTTTCACCTTTTCAAACAGATTCACACGCTGCGAGGTCACGCGAAGCTCATCCGACAGTAGTTCCTTTTGCCGTTCATAAATATTCATCTCTATACGAAGTTTTATCAAACGCTCCAGCACATCAATCCCATCGTCAACCCATGGGGGAGTGGCATAAAAATCTACAGGGTTGCGCTCGTATTCCACTTTGTCAAATACCGGAATACTAACCCCGGCAATATTGCCAATGCTGCATTTCACTTCCTTAACTCTGATATAAAAGCCGATATCAATATCTTCTGCAAACAAACATATCCATGCGTCAAGGTCATCATCCCATATACGTTTCTCCTCTTTTTTCTGTTCCGCTATAAGATGATCTATCTTCCTGACTTCAATCTGAAGCTGCATTTTCTTCAGCTCCAGTGTAGGGAGATAACGTTTATAACGACGTAAGGCGTCACGCTGGGCTTTGAGTTCATTTTTTGTAAATTTAACCTTCGACATAATTATTTATTGTTAGTCTGTAACAATTTGTATTAGTTTGGCTTTTCAAAAAGATATTCACGTGTACCTTGTTATATAACAGGAATAAAACATTTGTCCTCAGTACTCAGTACTCAATAGGAAAGGGAGCATTCCTGATTTTTTGTAACAGTTTAGATTTTTGAAAAACAAAAATGCTCGTTCCCAAGCTCCGGCTTGGGAACGTAATTGCGTTGGAAGCTCTAGCTTCCATTTAGCCGGCAAGCGAAGCTTCGTGTATTATTCGATTCAAAAGAGGTTTCCAAATATCTTGGATAACATACTGAAAAGCCTCCAAACTAACATCATGGGTTCATTCCCTTTTCCATTCGAAGCTGGAGCTTCTCAAACAAACCCGTTCCCAAGCCGGAGCTTGGGAACGAGCGGTTTTTTTCATAGGACTAAAGTATTACAATTCTTTGTAAAAAAACAAAATGTGTGAAGATATACAAAAAATCGAGAATGCACCCGTCCTCAATCAACAATCTGTAATTTTGCCTATTGCCGGCTGTACAGTATCCCACATAATATAAGGGGTAAAGGGGTTGTTAATCTCAGTTTATTGAGAAGTTACGATAATATTATGAAGCACCAATGCGTGCGGCAGCCGGCCAGAATTTTTCAATCAACCTTGTTGTAATACCCGTTTCAGCAGGCTGAAAGCAATCTGCAAGTATTTGCCACCCAAGGTTAAGGGCTTGTTCCAAAGGGATATTGACATTCAAATCCATCATTTCGCGTTCAAAACGTTCGCCATATTTCAACAACTTGTTGTCCCATGCGCTCATCCGGAATCCCATGGACTGTTTTTCGATACTTTCTTTATACCTGGCATATATCTGTATCATGGAGTCCATAATGGCGCGATGGTCTTCGCGTGTTTTGTTATTAACATGTTGTTTGAGGCGGCTCAGCGAACCAAAAGGCTCTATCCTTCCGTTCTTCAGATAAAACTGCCCTTCGGTAATGTAGCCGGTATTGTCCGGTATCGGATGCGTAACATCGTCGCCCGGCATTGTCGTCACGGCAAGGATGGTGATAGACCCTGCGCCCTCGAAATTGACCGCCTTCTCGTATCGCGATGCAAGCTGACTGTACAGGTCGCCTGGGTAGCCCCGGTTTGAAGGTATCTGTTCCATCGTATTTGCGATTTCTTTAATAGAATCGGCAAAATTTGTCATGTCAGTCAGTAAGACCAGCACCCGTTTCCCCTGCAAGGCAAACTGTTCTGCAACCGCAAGGCACAAATCCGGCACAAGAATACACTCAACCGTGGGATCAGCCGCCGTGTGAATAAAAAGTATCGACCTTGTTATAGCGCCGCTTTTCTCCAGAATATCTCTGAAAAAAAGATAATCATCATATTTAAGCCCCATTCCGCCAAGTATGATGATATCCACTTTTGCCTGCAGCGCAATCCTCGCCAGCAGGGGATTGTATGGTTCTCCGGCAATGGAAAATATCGGGAGTTTTTGTGATTCCACAAGGGTATTAAATACGTCAATCATTGGGATTCCTGTTTGTATCATATTTTCAGGAATTATACGTTTAACAGGGTTTACCGAAGGCCCGCCGATATCAATCAGATTTTCAGTAATTGCCGGTCCCTTATCGCGCGGTTCTCCACTTCCGGTAAAGATACGTCCGAGCAGGAATTTAGAAAACGGCGTTTTCATCGAATGTCCCAGAAAATTAATCTCGGCGTTTGTGGACATTCCCCTAGTTCCCGCAAGGACTTGCAGTGACACCCTGTCACCTTCAAGCCTGATAACCTGGGCAATGGAACTACCTTCCGCTGTTGTTATTTTTGCCAGTTCTCCATAGGAAACGTCTTCGGCAATAACAGTGATAACGTTCCCGACAATTTGTTCAATTTTATTGTATATCCTGCGCACTTTCCCCCCCGAGCATTTTGTCCAATTCCGTTTCGATCGCCTGAAATTCATCAGACTCCATGGCGGTATAATTCCAATCTCTTGTTTTTTGTGTCAGCGTATGGAAAAAAGCCCTCGCTGCATCTTTGCCGGCAAACGACATTTTCGCGCCAAGTATTTTTACCATCTTGCCAAATGTATATTTTTGCCTTTCGCCCGAAGATGCCACGTCCACGACATGAAACGCATTTTGCTGCATGTAGGCAGCGTCAAGGTACTCGCTTTTCAGGTAAGTGATAAAGTCATCAATAGACGTGCCTTCTTCGCCCACCACCTTCATCATCTGTGCAATATCATTGCCGTCTCTGAGGATTTTTAGCGCCAACAGCAGGTATTCCGCCTGAACAATACCATTGTACTTGCTCCAGCTTTCAAGGGGATGAATGGAGGGGTATCTTCTCGCATCTGAACGTTCTTTTGACAACCCATGAAATGCACCGACTACTTTGAGAGTTGCCTGCGTAACCGGCTCGTCAAAATTTCCGCCGGCGGGGCTGACAGTGCCGCCTATGGTAACAGACCCCACAGATCCGTCATGCAGTCTCACTATCGCCGCGCGTTCATAAAATGCGGCAATAACAGACTCAAGATAGGCGGGGTATGCTTCATCGCCCGGTATTTCTTCCATACGCCCCGATACTTCCCGAAGCGCCTGCGCCCACCGTGATGTGGAATCCGCCAGCAGCAATACGTGCAATCCCATCTGCCGGTAATATTCCGCCAGCGTCACCCCAGTATATACAGAAGCCTCGCGGGCTGCCACAGGCATTGAACTGGTGTTGCAAATAATCACCGTTCGTTCCATAAGACTTTTTCCTGTTCGTGGGTCGGTAATCCGCGGAAATTCACGAAGCGTTTCCACCACTTCCCCAGCCCTTTCTCCGCATGCGGCGACAACAACAATATCAGCATCCGCATTTCTGCTTATAAGCTGCTGCAACACCGTCTTGCCCGCGCCAAAAGGACCTGGAACACAAAACGTCCCCCCCTTTGCCGCCGGAAAAAACGTGTCAAGAATTCTGATCTTTGTCATAAGGGTTTCCGTAGGCATCAGCCGTTCACTGTAACATTTCAGGGGTACTTTAACCGGCCACTTCTGAACCATAGTCACCTTTACGAGCGCTCCTTTACTATCCTTTAGCTCCGCTATTGTCTCATCCACCCGGTATGAGCCATGCCCCGCGACCCATTCAACGCAATATCTGCCGCGGAGCGAAAAAGGCACCATGATGCGGTGAGAAAAAATCCCTTCAGGCACAGTGCCAATGGAGTCGCCGGCTCTTAGCACATCTCCTTTTTTTACGACAGGTGTAAATTTCCATTCCTTATCCCTCGGAATGGCGTCCATGTATACCCCACGTTTTAAAAAGAAACCGCACTCTCTTGCAAGTTCAGGAAGAGGATTTTGAAGACCGTCAAAAATTTGTGTAAGCAAACCGGGTCCCAGCTCTGCCGCCAGTAGTTCTCCTGAAAAATCAACATGCCCCCCTACTTTCAACCATCTCGGATCTTCCAGTATCTGCACGTCGGCATAACGGCCCCTTATCCGTATAACCTCCGCCTTCAGACGTACATCTTCCAGCATAATGTAAGCCAGTTCATTCTGCCTTAACATTCCATAAAATTCTACGGTTATCATATTGCCGTTTATGCCTACAATTCTTCCGCAGTGGCAATTTGCACTTTCAATGCTTCCGCATTTACATCCCATAGCATATTTCCCCGGAATTAGTCACAATGAGTTTTTCCAACACTTCACGCCCCTTTTCATCATTCAATGATTTCCACCTCATTATCAATTTCAGCTTAATCACATAAGAAAAAATGGATGACATGCCGAAAAAATCAGCCCTTGCCATATCATCAAGGAGTTTCCATCGATATTTGTCCAAAGCACGTTCTTTATCGAGGGGATTGTGTTTGCTGAGCGCCTCTGCAACAATCTTCGCAGCATTTATGTCAATCTTCTTATCTCCCCGCAGGAACTGATGTGAATCGATATTTAATCTTGCAGATCTAGCCGCAGCAAGGGCATTTTTCAACTGATTTTCAGCGTAAAGCCATTTCCTGACAAATGCATGCCGTGCGGATTCTGGCCGCCCGTCTATAACGTATTCGAGATCCTTCCTGTCCTGAGAAGCAAGCATATTTTTGCATGACTCAAAGAATTCCCTGGGGGTGAATGAAACATCACCCTCTAAAGTAAGCGGAATAAGGCTTGCGACCAGATAATAATAGGCCATTCAATCCTCCTTCGCAATGTCATTTGCAACGCGGTGAATAATCCCGGCAAGGTGTGGTTTTAGAAAATAACAAATAGCATCAGCAATCGCTTCCTGTGTAAAATCGTGAAATACGGCGTCAGATTTCATCGACACTTTAAATCCTTTGATTATTTTATCATCAACATGTATTTCTATTCCTTCCCGAAACTGTTCCCGGTATTTTTCCATAAACAATTTTACCACCGTTTTTTGATCTTCCGGACTAAGCAGCATATTGATCCTGCCTTCCGCAAACCCCTTTTCTGCATATGCAGACGCCAGCTTTATCATCATCTGAATAAGGGTATCAGGTGAAAGCGCCTCGCCTACAGAATGAAAGGCTATTTCTCTAAACAGGGTATCAATGCCTTTGCCTACGGTTATTAGAACATCTCTTCCCGCATGTGCTATAGTTTTGGCGCCATGCTCGGCAAACAACCTGGCGTCAAGCTCCGCCTTTTCAAGCATTTCTTTTGCCTTCATTTCCGCTTCTTTTACTATCCCGGCAGCTTTTTCTCTGGCGTCTGAGATGATCCTCATTGCCTCTTTATCCGCTTTATCAATACCTTCTTTTTGTATTCGGTTCAGCAGGTTCTGTAAATTTTGTTCCATACGATAGATTCCTTAATGATGGAGAATACTATTTCTTTAAAGGTGTGTGTTATAACTTTTTTTCCTCCGTCGAAACAGTCACGGCTCTTGTAACAATTTATGCTTTGACAAAGCAGGGACGAAGGATGTGGATCCTTGAGCAGTATTTGACTATTTCAAATGCTTCACCCCTTACAGTGTCACATACATCGTTCTTGCCGGAATTTCCAAAAACAAACTTGTAGTCAAATTTTTATGTGGAGCATTATTATTAAAGCGTTTTGTGCAAGGTTAATCCACAAAAATATTCCCGTTGCTTCACATGATTTTCCGACAAAGGATTCTTATTACAATTACATTTTTTGCAACAGTTTAGTATTCTGAAAATGGCAACTGTTTCACCTTTCAAAATATCAGAAGGTATATAAATTACACAAAGAAAAAAACGGAGTTGCCATGGGTGCATTCCCGATTTTTTGTATATCTTCACACATTTTGTTTTTTTACAAAGAATTGTAATACTTTAGTCCTATGAAAAAAACCGCCCGTTCCCAAGCTCCGGCTTGAGAACGGGATTGTTTGAGAAGCTCCCGCTTCGAATGGAAAAGGGAATGAACCCATAATGTCAGCTTGGAGGCTTTTCAGTATGTTACCCAAGATATTTGGAAACCTCTTTTGAATCGAATAATACACGAAGCTTCGCTTGCCGGCTAAATGGAAGCTAGAGCTTCCAACGCAATTACGTTCCCAAGCCGGACAGACTGGGTCAAATGAACTTTATTGTCTCAAAAGTGGGGACAACTCTTCGCATTATGCCTGTTTTCGACCCTATTTAGTGCTGTTTTCCCATTAAAGTGGAGAATGCCTGTCGTAAAATAGGATAAAATTGCCCATTTGACCCAGTCTGCGGAGCTTGGGAACGAGCATTTTTATTTTTCAAAAATCTAAACTGTTACAAAAAATCAAGAATGCTCCCAGTTGCCATTCTGTGCACATGAAACGAAATTTAGGAGCCGGTCAATTTATGCTTCATTACAGGAAAGGGGCGCGTGGGGTTATAAGGAAGCAAACCTTTTGTCACGCACACTACACTATATAACTGCGCATAATTAAATATACATCATTTCTTCGTAAGCCATATTTCACGGTGCTTGTATGGAAATGAATATTGACAACGAAATAAAAAAGGTTACATTATGGCCTCTTGTGCGTATAAATAATAATACATTACAAAACGGAGGCCTTATGCAAGCCTTGAAAGCAAAGGGGAATCGGCAAACGATTAAGAAGTTAGTCGCGTTGAAAAAATCAGCTCAGGAAGATTCTGCGTATCGAATGGCAACGCGATTGCATGCGGTTATTCTTAACCTGGAAGGCCGCCCACCCGGAGACGTTGCGGAGACTTTAAAAGTAAACCGCACCAATGTTCCAGCATGGATTCGCACGTGGAATCAATACGGAATTGACGGCTTATTAGAGGGACACCGCTGCGGGCGACCAGCCGGACTAAGTCTGGATGAAAAAGAAAGGCTCCTTGATATTGTTGAGAGCGGCCCCATTGCTTATGGCTATGATACTGGGGTATGGACATCCGTAATCATTGCAAAGACAATCGAAAATGAGTTTGGCCTCGAATATCATCCGGGGCATGTGCGGAAGCTCTTGAAGCAGATTGGAATTTCTTTCCAGCGCCCAACCTATCGATTAGTAAAGGCCGATCCTGTCGCTCGTAACAAGTGGACCCGGTACACTTACCCCACATTAAAAAAAAAGCCGCTGAAGAAAAAGCGCTGATTGTTTTTGAAGACGAAGCGTCGTTCCGCCAAAGTCCGACACTGCACGCCACGTGGGCGCCACGATATGTTTAGCCAGAAGTTCTGTCCGGTGCTGTCCAGTTTTTGGAGTACATTATATACACCCAAAATAGGGTATTGGCAGAGGCTTATTTTTAATATACAGTGCAAAATATTTCTTTTTTAAGAAAGGTATTTCTGTTTCTTTTCCAAAATACATTTCAGGTTGTTATTCCCCGCCACGCTATCGATTGTTTATTCATTTTTTTGTCATACAGGACATCTATATTTTATTTATAAGGAGAGTTGAATGAAGTTAAAGAAGAGAGGGAGTTGTTTTAAAAGCTGTTTTAGGGTTTTACCGTTAATCCCGTTACTATGCTTGGCTCTGTGTCAAACATCTTTATTTGGGGCAGTTGTGCCGGGTGTTTACAAAGTAACCATTAAGGCGGACAAGATTAAAATAGCAGAGGATACATGGACGCTTTCGCGTAGCGGAGAATTTACAGGAGAAGCCCTGGGTATTAAGAGTGAGTGGGAAGACACGGGAAATAATACTTTCAAAATCAAAACAGACAAGCAGGAAGTTATAGATGGGATTATGAAAAATTTTTATTTAATAGGCCTAAACGACTCTGATTTCTCGATAAGCATCAAAAAAATGACAATCACAGGGACTTCTAACGGAAATACTATAAAAGGAGATATTAAAACAAATTTCCGCATAAAGATTAAAGACCCGGTAAAAACAACCCTCAACACAAATGGCAGCGTAAGCTTTAAAGGTGAGCAGTAAATATAAAAAGTAAATTCTGTGCTTGCCTGTCACGCGGTAATAGTCAACAGCAAGCATTTGACGCTGGTTACGTTATCCCTGAACCAGACAACACGGCTCTGTCGTGTTTTGCAGGATTTATGTAATGTTTTTTTAATAAAAACGTAATGAAAGATGCACGCTGATTTAATAAAAAGGAGGCTGTAATAATGAGGGAAAACAAACGGCTTATCGGAATACCCATGTTAGTTCTTTTGGTGATAGTATTTTTATCTGATAGTTTTTTCTACGGGCATGAGACGTCAGGCAAATATGTATCGGCTGCTATCCCTGACGGCCTTTCTGAAAATCACAGTGAATATAACCGCAATCAGGAGGAGCCGCCGGCCATGGTGGAATTGTTTCATCAATTGATGGAGAAAAGAAGAGGGGATCACACCGCATTGAAAGCAGCTTCGCAACACCCTGTGTTGGAGAGGAATGGCATAAAAGGCAAAGGGAAAAGACCGGCAAACTACCGGCGCGGTAGAGGAATAACCCCTTATGGAAAAAGCAACACGTCTGAGGCTGATTCCATAACCGCAAAGACAAAAACCAATGAGTTACTATCCAGTAACGGCGGAGGGGATATGGAATACCAGTTTCTGTTTAAATTCGGCTTCCTTAGCCTTGTTGATGGAGAATTTAGACTTCCTAGTGGTGTTGCGACGGACAGCGCCGGCAACATAATAGTTGCCGATACCGACAATCATCGCATTCAGATATTTGATTCATCGGGTGTATTTCTGCGGGGAGCATTCCCGATTTTTTGCAAAAAAACAATCAGTAGGGGTTAACAGTAACGTAGAGACAGGTTTCAAACTTGTCTTTTACCGCTTGAAAATGACAGAAACAACCCTGACAGGGTTAATTAAACAAGATGTTTGCTATACAATATCTGTCAACCAACAGGCATGTGCGAATATTTACAAAAAATCAGGAATGCACCCGGCAATAAGGCGCATTCCCGATTTTTTGTGACCGTATGTGTGATTGGAGCAAAACAACGCTGCCAGGGGTTAATACTACTGTACGTTTCATTAAAACATGGCAGAAGTCACAAAAAACCTGGAATGCACATTTGCCTGGATCGACCCCACAAGGGCATGAAAGCCGCAAGGGATGTGGCAAGCCTGTCCCCCGCTGGCGGGGGATTAAGGGGGTGGAATTGTCTGCGGAGGAAATCTGAGAGGTTTATAACATGAATAGTCATAAGTTTTTCTTTTCATAGTCCTACGCTCTGCGTGGAAATGCATGTTACAAAACAGGATAAAATTGTACATTTGACCAGTCTGCGGAGCGTGGGAAAGAGGGTCAAATTTGTTTTCATAATAAAGGGGTAGTTGAATCGATGGAGAAATCCAGTCCACCCCCTGCACCCCACAAGCGCTAACTTGTTTTATTGACAAATTTTATTCATCATGGTATTTTTATGTTAATTATCCCGCTAATCACTCTATAGGAGGATAAAGCCATGATGAGAGAAGATTGGGATCTTCTAAGAACTTTCTTCCCAAACGATTGGAAAAGTTTAGCCGTTGATACAAATGCTTTAAAAGGCTTGCGCAAGGATAAATCTGAAGAAAAGCTTCTTCGAACATTATTAATTCATTTAGGATGTGGCTATTCATTGCGTGAAACAGTAGTTCTAGCCAAGCGTGCTAACTTAGCAGATTTATCCGATGTTGCCTTATTAAAGCGATTAAAAAAGAGCAAAGAATGGCTATATAAATTATGTTTATCTTTATTCCGTGAGCGTGGCCTCCAAATTAATAAACGGAATAATTTTCATCTTCGCTTATTTGATGCAACAACAGTAAAGGAACCTGGGAAAACAGGAAGTCTTTGGCGCATTCATTATAGTATTGAGGTTCCTTCATTATCTTGCGATTTCTTTAAACTTACGGGAACTGAAGGAGAAGGCACAGGAGAATCTTTTCGGCAGTTTCCGATGAAAAAAGATGATTATATTATAGCTGACAGAGGTTACTGTACTGGCCAAGGAATTCATCATGCAACAAGGAAAGGCGCTTATCTTAGCGTTAGAGTTAATTCGCAATCTCTACGGATATTCGGCGAAGAAAAGAAACCCTTTCCTTTATTGAAAGAAATCCAATATTTAAAAAGACCCCTTGCTATAAAATCATGGAACGTTTTTATTCCAAACGTTGATAATACTGAATATGTCAAAGGTCGTCTTTGTATAATACGCAAAACAGAAGAAGCCATTAAAATAGCTCATAAAAAACTTAAAAGACATGCAAGCAAAAAGGGCATTGAACTAAAACCGGAGACCCTTATTTATGCCAAGTACGTAATAGTATTCACAACGTTTCCTGAAAATCAATTTACCGCTTTTGATATCTTAGAATGGTATCGAGTTCGATGGCAAATTGAACTGGTCTTTAAAAGATTTAAACAAATAGCACAATTTGGACACTTACCTAAATACGATGATGATAGCTCAAAAGCTTGGCTTTATGGCAAACTATTCGTTGCTCTTTTGACAGAAAAACTAATAGATTTTGCTACGTCTTTTTCCCCCTGGGGATACTTCATTGTCAAGCAAGAAGACTAAAAGCAAATGGCGTGAATTTGCTTTTATGCTTAATCAAGTAAAACGGGCTATAGAACCAGCGTTATCATTACAGGAAGTTCTTAAGTGCTGGAATGACATTGCTTGTTCTTTAGCAGAAAATACAAGAATCCGAAAAACACAGATATCAAAATACTTCGAGCATACCTAAAACAAGTTAGCGCTTATGCCCCTGCACCCCCGCCAGCGGGGGACATAGATTGTTCGGCGCGGTATTGTACGAAGTCTTCTTATAGCTTAACAATCACTTTGCCCAAAGTTCGACCGGATTCAATTTGTACATGGGCATCCGCCATATTCTCAAACGGGAAGATTTTTGAAACGTGAGGTTTCAGTTCGTCGTTTTCGAGCATAGCTTTCAGGGTATTCATGTCTTCACCGCTCGACTGGACAAGGATGAACTCCAGTTTGATCTTGCGTTGGTCCGCCTCTAACTGAATATCTTCCGGGAATTGATGGGTGGGCAAGGAGACGATTTTGCCACCGCCTTTGACGACTTTAAGAGAGTTCTCAAGGACCTCACCACCAATGCCGTCAAGGACGAAGTCTATATTCGACAGGACCTCTTCGAACTTCTGCTCACGGTAGTCAATGTGCTCATCTGCGCCGAGTGACATGATGAAATCGCGGTTCCTGGCAGAGGAGGTGGCAATCACATATGCGTCGAGTCCCTTGGCCATCTGAATTGCGAAATGTCCAACACCACCAGAACCGGCGTGGATTAGAATGCGGTCACCCTTTTTGACACGAGGCCGTAACACCTGCAGTGCGGTCAGTGCGGCCAGTGTGGTTGCCGCAGCTTCTTCGAATGTTACCTTTTCCGGCATAACAGCGATGTGGTAGGCCGGTGATGCAACGTACTCGGCATAGGCTTTGCCCTGGCCTGGAAAATTAACCATGCCGAACACCTTGTCGCCAACCTCAAATCCGCTGACCTCTTCGCCGACCGCAACAACGATTCCGGCAATATCCCAGCCAAGGATGACCGGACGATCTTCCGTACCCATAATCGTAGTTATGGTTTCATCCATCCGTCTCACTTTTACATCTACCGGGTTAATGCTGATTGCTTTCGTTTCAACCAACACTTCGTCTGCCTTGATCTCAGGCTTCTCGACTTCTCTCAGAACCAGATTTTCAACGGCCCCTGCTTCATTCAGTACATATGCTTTCATAATGTGCTCCTTCCCGTTTTCATAAGTGGAGGCAGGTGTATTCCTGATTTTTTGCAAATATTCGCACCTACCTGTTGGCGAACAGGTATTGTATCGCAAACATCTTGCTTGATTAACCCTGACAGGGTTTGGAACCCTGTCAGGGTTGTTTCTGTCATTTTCAAGCGGTAAAAGACAGGTTTGAAACCTGTCTCTACGTTACTGTTAACCCCTACTTATTGTTTTTTTGCAAAAAATCGGGAATGCACCCGTAGAGGCAGGACTATTCCTGCTGTTTATTTTCTGGCGCCCAACAATAATTAGACTGATCAGTATAAAGACCCCGCTTTTGGTTCATCAATTGGACTTCGCACTCCTTTTGAACAGTAATTCAGCACATGCGTGTAAATCATAGTAGTTTTAACATCCTTGTGTCCCAGCAATTCTTGAATAGTACTAATGTCATAACCTGATTCCAAAAGATGGATGGCGAATGAATGGCGAAAGGTGTGGCGCCAATAATTTCACTTAAGCTGAGAATCTCTGGTTCATTTATTGTGGGTCTTTGCAGTATATCATCTCATATTAATATTCGAATCCTCTGTGGTATTCATCATGAGTGTTTCTAATTCCAGTATGATATCGGGCAGAGACCCATCTGGAAGAATATCTTTTGAAAAATCGTTATCTATTGAAATAAGTTCATAACGGCTTTTGGAATATTTATTTGACGCAGGTTCAAGCTCCATTTTTGCCCGCAATTTACAGCTTAAGTTTCCACTAACTTTCATTTTAACCGAGCCGCTTCCGGAGGAGGTTCCGTTCATTTTAAATTTGCACGTTAGTTTCACAGTAGACCCACCCCCACTAATACGGTAGCTTGTTTTTATAATGTTACCCTGTACGGTACCTTCCAAGATGACAGTATAGATGCCGTCGAATGACTTTCAATTCTTCTTCCACTGCGACCAATCCGCAATGTAGTGGGTAATCGAACTGCCTGATTGTTCAAATTTATT